>NZ_JBIRSJ010000024.1:35133-169387 GCF_044334165.1 Streptomyces sp. NPDC020845
CAGCCGATCGGTGTGCGTGACGCGCACACCGATCGGCTGGAGGTGGGGGTGGCCGACCTGGTCCAGTGATACGGGAGGGCACCACCCGATCGCCGGCCCGGGAAGGCAGCGGCGCCGCGCAGGCCCACCGCCCGCGGCGCCTGTGGCTCAGCGCTCCGCGTCACGCCCCTCGTAGGCGAACCAGTCCACGTCGACGGTTCCCCCCTGCGCGCAGCACTCCCCAAGGGCCTGACCCTGGACGGCCTGCGCCAGGACCGAATCCTCAACGAGGCGTTCGAGAGCGTCGACCCCCTCAAGCTGATGCGGCTGTTCGGCATCACCGAGCAGACGGCCATGCGCTACATCGGCGCCGCCCACCCCGAACGCACCGCCAAGCTTCCCAAGTGAAGCCCCCGGCCCGCCGCGCCAGTCGCGCCCTCGGGGGCGGTGCCAAGAAAGCCCAGCAAGATCGCCTCCCGGTCTTTTAGGCTGCTCGCCGACAGATCGTTGAGGACAGCGTTGACGGTAGCCCAACAAAGGTCGGCGGTACCGATGTCCGCACTGTGTTTGACTCGCTTCTCGGCAAGGGGTGGGCCAGGTTGCGGTAGGTCCGCAGCAGGTCCGAGGCCAGAGGAAGCTGTGCGCGTGGGCTGCGAGCATGCAGCGCCCCGAGCCCGGAGGGGTCGACCCTCATGAGGCCGAGGGCAACGAGGCACCGTATAATTTGGACCCGAACATTCTAATGTCTCATGGCTTCTCAGTCGGCCCGAAGGAGCGTGCTCGTGCCCGGCCAACGATCCATCACCGAAGCCGAGAAGCTGGCAGAGGCCAAGCTCGGCGGCAGCGGCGTCCGGCATGACCAGATGGCCGTCGTCGCCAACATCTACCGCGCCGCCTCTGCGGTGCGGCAGCACCTGGAGAACTCCGTGCTGCGCGGCGTCGACCTGACCTGGACCGCCTTCGTGGTGCTCTGGGTCGTCTGGATCTGGGGCGAGTCGGAGACGCGGCACGTGGCCGAAGAGGCCGGGATTTCCAAGGGCACGCTCACGGGGGTCGCCCGGACGTTGGAAAGACGAGGGCTTGTGCGGCGAGCAGACCATCCCACCGACGGCAGGCTGGTGCTCCTGAGCCTGACCGACGAAGGGGAGGAGCTGATGCAGCGCGTCTTTCCGGCGTTCAACGAGGAGGAAGCCTTCGTCACCGGGCAGCTCAGCGACGCGGACTGCCGGACCGTCGCCGCCGGACTGCGCCGGGTGGTGCTGCAGGTGGAGGAGAAGGGCGAGGAGCGCCGCCGGGATCTGTTGGGCGGTGCCGCCCCCGCTCCACGCCGCAGCGGCCGCCGTAAGGCCTGAGCCGCGGCGGCCCCCGGACGAGGGCGCCCGAATCGCTACAGCTCGAATTGCTCGGCTGCGAAGGCACCAGGCAGCTAGGCCGGCGCCGACGACACCTCGGTCCAGATGGTCTTGCCTGTTGACGTGTACCGGGTCCCCCACCGCTGTGTGAGTTGCGCGACCAGGTACAGGCCACGGCCGCCCTCGTCCTCCATCGCGGCCCGCCGAAGGTGAGGCGAGGCATGGCCGCCGTTGGAGACCTCGACGATGAGGCCACGTTCCCGAATGAGCCGTAGACACACCGGAGCGCCGCCGACTGACCAACTGGACGGGCGCTTCCCGGTCGAGTCCGGCAAGCATGGCCCGGCCGATGGCCTCCCGGTGCACCAGCTCGGATTCCATGGCCGTCAGCAGCCACCCGGTCGCGCCCGCCCCCAGGGCGAGCGGGGTGAGGGAATAGGACACGGACAGCGGGCGGCCGTCACCACGGCGGACCGGCCGAGGCCCGAGCCACCACGCCGTACCACGGTCACCAGCGGCCGAGACGCCGGCGTCCGTCTCGGCATCGGCCAGGACGGCGTCGGGCCAGGACGGCTTCGGCGGAGCGGCCGGGGGCGTCTTCGGACGCCAGACCGAACAGCTCCTCGGCTTGCCGGCTCCATCCCGGTGAACCGCAGGTGCTGGTCCAGCACCGCCGTCGCGCCGACGGGTGCCGGCATGTCCGAGGAGGACGTACCGTGCGGCCGGACTCCCTGGTCATGTCCCTCGAAAGGGTTCGTCATCGCCGCTCCTGAGGTTGGTGCAGGAGAGCTTCGGCTCGTTCAATCTACCGCGCCGGTCGCCCGTGGTGACGCCTGCGCGCGATGGACCGCCGTCCGTCTCCACCTCGGCAGTCACTCGCCCTCTCTCCACCCGTCCCCCGAAGCCCAATCTATCCTATTGACAAGTTATCCATATGGATAGATTCTCGCTGCAGCGCACATCCCCTCTATCCGCTGGAGTCCTCATGGCCATCCCCGAAGGACTGAGCCCCGCCCCGTTCGCTCCCCGTTACGCGGACCGAGTCGAGGAGTGGATCGACATCTACGGCAACGCCGTACCGCTGGCCATCGGTGATCCGGCCGAGGAGTACGCGGCCATCCGCACCGCCGTCGGCGCCTCCGAGTACTCGATGCTCTACAAGTGGCATGTCGAGGGTGAGGACGCCGTCGCCACCGCCGACGCGGTCTTCTCGCGCAGTGTGAAGGGGCTGGGCGCTGGACGCATCGCCTACGGGGTCGTGGTCGACGCCGACGGGATGATGCTGGACGACGTGACCGTGGCCGTCCTCGCGCCCGACCACGTCGTCGTCACCGGCGGCAACCCGGCCACCCAGCAGTCGCTGACCGCCCACGCCCCCGCCGGCACCACGGTCACCGAGCGCCGCGACGAGTCCGCCGTCCTCACCCTGCAGGGCCCGCGCAGCCGCGACGTCCTCCAGCGCCTCACCCACGTCGACGTCTCCAACACCGCGTTCCCCTACTACACCTTCCTGCGCGACACCCTCGTCGCGGGCATACCCGCACAGGTCAGCCGGCTCGGGTTCACCGCCGAGCTCGGCTACGAGATCCAGGTCCCGCGGGAGCGCGCGCTGGAGCTGTGGGACGCGGCCTTCGAGGCCGGCACCGGCCTGGGGATCAAGGCCTTCGGGGCGATCGCCCTGCTGACCTGCCGCACCGAGGCCGGGATGATCATGGGTGAGCTGGAGTACGACCGGACGGTCACACCGTTCGAGTGCCGGATGGGCTGGGCGCTGGACTTCGACAAGGGCCCCTTCCAGGGCCGGGACTCGCTGCTGGCCAAGAAGGACAGCGCGACCGGCCGCGTCGTCAGCGTCGTCGTGGACGCCGCGCCGGAGGCCGCCGAGGGCGCCCGGCTGGAGCTGGACGGACGTGACATCGGCTACGTGACGATGGCGCTGCCCTCCCCCGTCCTCGACGGCGCCACCCTCGGTCTGGCCCGGGTCCACCGCGACGCCGTGAAGTCCGGCACCGCGCTCACCGCCGTCACCTCCGACGGCTCCAAGGCCGACGCCACGGTCCGGCCCACACCCGTGTACGACCCCGAGCGCGCCCGCGTGCGGGCCTGACCCGACGGAGATCCTGACGTGCAACGCTACATTCTCACGCTCCGCTGCCCGGACCAGCCGGGCATCGTCCACGCACTCACCGCGGGCGTCGCGCAGGCCAAGGGCAACATCCTGGAGAGCGCCCAGTTCTCCGATCCCGGCACCGGCATCTTCACCATCCGTATGTGCCTGGAGACACCCGAGGCCGACACCGAGAACCTGCGGGACGAACTCACGCTGCGGCTGGCCCGCTTCGACCCGGTTCTGACCGTCCGGCCCGAGGAGCAGCGCCGCCGGGTGCTGCTGATGGTGTCGAAGTTCGACCACTGCCTGGTCGACCTGCTCTACCGCTGGGACCTGGGCGAACTGCCCGTGGACATCCCGCTGATCGTCTCCAACCACCCCGACCTGGCGCCTCTGGCCGAGCGGTACGGCATTCCCTTCGTCCACCTCCCCGTCACCCGCGACACCAAGCCCGAGGCGGAGGCCGAGCTGTTGCGGCTGGTGGCCGAGCACCAGGTCGACTTCGTGGTGCTCGCCCGCTACATGCAGGTCCTGTCCGACGACCTGTGCGGCAAGCTGTCCGGCCGGATCATCAACATCCACCACTCGTTCCTGCCGGGCTTCAAGGGCGCCAAGCCCTACCACCAGGCCCACGACCGGGGCGTCAAACTCATCGGCGCCACCGCGCACTTCGTCACCGCCGACCTGGACGAGGGCCCGATCATCGAGCAGGACGTCGTCCGCGTCGGTCATCGCCACACCGCGCCAGAACTGGTCGCGATCGGCCGGGACGTCGAGCGGGTCGTGCTGGCCCGGGCGGTCCGGCTGCACGCGGAGGACCGCGTCGTTCTCACCGGCTCCCGCACCGTCGTCTTCTCCTGACGACCGCACCGAGAGGCTCGTACGACATGACCACCGCGACACTGCTCGACGGGAAGGCCGCGGCAGCCGGGATCAAGCGTGAACTCGCCGAGCGGGTGAAGCTGCTCAGAAGCCGGGGCATCGCTCCCGGGCTAGGCACCATCCTCGTCGGCGACGACCCCGCCAGCCACTCCTACGTCGGCGGCAAGCACCGCGACTGCGCCCAGGTCGGCATCGCGTCAATCCGGGTGGAGCTGCCCGGCACGTCGACCCAGGACGATGTCGAGGCCGCCGTGCTCAAGCTCAACGCCGACCCGGCCTGCACCGGTTTCATCGTCCAGCTGCCGCTGCCGCCCCACGTCGACACCCACGCCGTGCTGGAGCTCATCGAACCGGCCAAGGACGCCGACGGGCTCCACCCCGCCAACCTGGGCCGACTCGTGCTGGGCATGCCAGGGCCGCTGCCCTGCACCCCGCGCGGCATCATCGACCTGCTGCGGCGCAACCACGTGGCCATCACCGGACAGCAGTTCTGCGTCATCGGCTGCGGGATCACCGTGGGCCGCCCGCTCGGCCTGATGCTGACCCGCAGCACCGAGCACGCCACCGTGACCCTGTGCCACGAGGCCACCCAGGACACCGCAGCCCACGCTCGCGTCGCCGACGTGGTCGTGGCCGCGGCCGGCGTGGCCCATCTGGTCAAGCCCGACTGGATCAAGCCGGGCGCCACCGTCCTGTCCGTGGGCATCACCCGGACCGTCGAGGGCATCCTCGGAGACGTCCACCCGGACGTCGACCGGGTCGCGGGCTCCCTCGCACCGCCGGTCGGCGGAGTGGGGCCGATGACCCGCGCCATGCTGCTGACCAACATCGTCGAGGCGGCGGAGCGCGGCTGACGGCGACGCACGCGGCGTGGGGCCAAAGAGTCGCACGCACGCCTACCCGCGACCGGAGTAGTCGGTGTAGCACTCCTCCGGGTCGCCCTCGTAGTTCCACGGCCAAGGCGTCACCAGTCCGCCCACCAGGGAGAAGACCGGGCCTGCATCGCCGCTGCGGCCCGCCCGGACCAGAGCGTAGGCGAGCGTTCCCAGGTCCGCGACGGCGGCCGCGTGACGCGGGTGACCGGGTTGCAGCCAGTCGGCCGTGCCCTGGTCCAGCAGCCGTGCGGTGTGCGGCTGCGACCAGTACCGGCTCACCCCCAGCGCCTGGATTCCCCCGCTGCTCCTTTCGCGGTGGTACTGCCGCACAGCCGCCGTCAGTGGCAGGCATGCCGTCGGCGCGTCCCACGGCATGACCGCGACGGCATCGTCGAGGAAGTCCCGCAGCGCGGCCTGGCTGCCCTGCTCCTCCGGGGAGAGGTAGCCCAGGATCTGCAGGTGCGCCTCGCGGTGCCATGGATCACGTGCGCGTATCTCCTGCCAGACGAGAGCAAGCTCAGAGCTCGGCCGCCCCAGAAGCCGCAGCGCCGCCAGCGCACCCACCCACGGGGTCGGATCAGCCGGGCGGGCATCGGCGGCGGCGCGGCAGATCGCCAGGGCACCCCGCGGATCGCTCGCCAGCTCGGACCAGGTGGCCAGCGCCAGGGCATCCGGGTCGCGGGGCCGGCGCCCGTGCCAGCCCCGGGCCAGCGCGGGCGCGGCCTGCGCGAGGACGCTGACCCGGTGACAGCGGCGGTCCCAGTCGTCACCGGTCTCCCGCAGCAGCCGCTCCACCTGGGCGATGGCCAGGTCCTGCGGCCCCGGTCCCCGGGCGGCGGCGATGCTCCTCAGCACCCGGCCCAGCGGAACGTCGTCGAGTTCGGGAGCCAGGCGGGGCGCATATCGCTTGTGGCCGAAGAAGACCATGTCCTTTTCAGTGTCCGTTGTGGGCGGCGCGCACCAGTGCGTCGAACAGGGCCTGCTGGGCCGGGTCCTGGTCCGCGGTGTCTTCGGGGTGCCACTGCACCGCCGTGAACCACCCGGGGTGTCCGGGCAGTTCGAGCCCCTCCACCGTGCCGTCGGCGGCCCGCGCGGTGGGCTCGAGCCCGACACCGACGCGGTCGACTCGCTGATGGTGGTAGCAGGAGGCCTCCGTCTTCTCGGCGCCGGTGGCCTGTTCGAGCAGGGTGCCGCGCTGGATCGCGACCGGGTGCACGATGTGCCGGTGTTCGCGTTCCGTGCCGCCCATGTCCTGTTCCAGGCTGCCGCCGAGGGCGACGTTCACCACCTGCAGCCCCCGGCAGATCGCCAGCAGGGGCAGGCCCGAGTCCAGGGCCCGCCGGGCGACCTCGAGGTCGAACACGTCCTGGAGGTCGTCGACGTCATAGACGCTGTCATGGGTGTCGGTGGCTCCGTAGCGGTGCGGGGCCAGGTCTCCGCCGCCCGGGAGCAGTACGCCGTCGAAGCGGGCGAGCCGCTCGGCCACGTCGGCTCCGGCCGGTTCTGCGGGGTGGATGCTCACCGGCTCGCCGCCGGCCCGCCACACGGCCTCGACCAGCGCGCGGGCGTTCACCTCGGCGGTGTAGCGGAGCGCGGACGTGGTGGCGGCGAACCGGGCCGGAATCGCGATCAGGGGTCGCGGGTGCGTACGGGTCACAGCTGGATCCAGGTGGTCTTCAGTTCGGTGTACTTCTCGATGGCGTGGACGGACTTGTCGCGGCCGTTGCCCGACTGCTTCATGCCGCCGAAGGGGACGGTCAGGTCGCCCTCCTCGTAGCAGTTGACCCAGACCGTCCCGGCCTTGAGCGCGCGGGAGACCTTGTGGGCGGTGGACAGGTCGGACGTCCACAGGCCGGCGGCGAGGCCGTACTCGGTGGCGTTGGCGAGACGTACCGCCTCGTCGAGGTCGTCGAAGGCAAGGACGGACAGGACGGGTCCGAAGATCTCCTCGCGGGCCAGCCGCATGCCGGGGTCGACCCGGTCGAACACGGTGGGCCGCAGGTAGCTGCCGCCGGTCTCGGCCAGGGCCCGGCCCCCGCCCACGCGCAGCCGGGCGCCCTCGTCCAGGCCGGAGGCGACATGCTCCAGGACCCTGCCGAGGTGGCTGTCGCCGACCAGCGCGCCCATCTCGGTGGCCGGATCGAGTGGGTCACCCATCCGCAGTTCGCGCGCCCGTGCCACGACGGCCTCCGTGACCTGTTCGGCGATGGAGGAGTGGACCAGCAGCCGGGAGGGCGCCGTGCACATCTCACCCTGGTTGAAGAAGATGCCCCAGGCCGCGGTCGCCGCGGCCTTCTCCAGATCGGGGGCGTCGGGCAGCACGATGTTCGGTGACTTGCCGCCGAGCTCCAGCCAGACGCGCTTGAGGTTGGAGTCCGCGGCGTAGCGCAGGAAGTGACGACCGATGGCGGTGGATCCGGTGAAGGCCAGGACATCGACGCCGGGGTGGAGGCCGAGCGCCCGGCCGGCCACCGGTCCGTCACCGGTCACGACGTTGAGGACGCCCGGCGGCAGTCCGGCGTCGGTGGCGACGCGACCGAGCAGGAGGGCGGACAGCGGAGAGGACTCCGACGGCTTCAGGACGACCGTGCAGCCTGCGGCGAGGGCGGGAGCGACTTTCCAGCTCGCCAACGTGAGCGGGAAGTTCCAGGGCACGACGGCGCCGACGACGCCTGTCGGCTCCCGGGTGATCAGGGCGAGGGAATCCGGTGCGGTGTGGGGCGACTCGTCCGTGAGTTTGTCGGCGAGCTGCCCGTACCAGCGGAAGGTGTTGATCGCGGCGCGCAGCTCGATGGCGTACGCGTCCGTGATCGGTTTGCCCATTTCCAGGCTCACGGTCAACGCCAGTTCCTCGCGCCGTTCCTCCAACAGATCGGCGATCCGCAGCAGGACCCGGCCGCGTTCGGCGGGCGCCAGATGCGGCCACGGCCCGGTGTCGAAGGCGCGGCGCGCCGCCGCGACGGCGAGATCGACCTCCGCCTCCCCCGCATCGGCGACCTGGACCAGGCGCTGCCCGTCACGCGGGGAGATCACGGCGAACGATCCACCGTCACCGGCTTCGCTCCTGCCGTCGATGTGGTGCTGCGTGGGCAGGTCGAGTGCCTTGGCACGGCGCAGCAGTTCCTCATGGGTGGCGTTCAGCACGCGCTCTCCCTCTCCATTCCATCATTTCATTCGACGCCAAACGACTCACGCCGTTCGACAGAAGGCCCGATACGGCCGGGGCGCAGGCTCCGGCCATATCGGTGAGGCATCACGGTGATCAGTCGGTGGTCTCCGCCCGGGACCGCGTCACCCGGGCGGCGACGACACCGAGGACGAGCACCATCGGAACGGTGAGCTGGAGCCATATGGCCGTCGTCCGGTCACCGCCGATGAGCGTCGTGAAGTTGGCGATGATGAGCCAGATGGCCCCGGCGATGCCGAGCGCGCCCAGTACGGGGGCGATCAGGGTGTTCCAGGGGCGGGTGTCGGCGCGCGAGCGGCGGAAGAACGCGACGACCGAGGCCGAGGTCAGGAAGTACAGCAGCATGACGCCGAGGACGGCGACCCCGCTGAACCAGGAGAAGAGGGTCAGCACCGGGTCCTTGCCGAGGATCGCGAAGGGCATCACCAGCAGCACGGAGAGCACGGTCTGCACCGTGCCCGCGACCCAGGGCGAGTGGCGCCGGTTGATGGCGGTCAGCCCGTGGGGCAGCAGGCCCTCCCGGCCGAGGGAGAACAGGTAGCGGTTGGCGGAGTTGTGGAAGGCCAGGATGCCCGCGAAGAGGGAGGTGGCCAGCAGGATCGGCAGCACGTCGCCCGCCCAGCCGCCGAACAGGGCGGCGATCGGGGCGAAGACGAAGCTTGTCGCGTCGCCGCTCTGCAGCGCCTTGCCGGCATCGCCCGTCACCCGGGACGCGCCGTGCGCCGAGACCAGCATCCACGAGGTGAAGGCGAAGAAGCCCGTGATCACCGCGACCGACAGGTAGGTGGCCCGTGGGACGGTCTTACGGGGTTCGCGGGCTTCCTCGCCGTAGATGGCGGTGGCCTCGAAGCCGAACATCGACGCCACGGCGAACATCAGCGCCACACCGGGAGCACCCTGCAGCGCGGCGGACGGCGAGAAGCTGTCGGTGAAGCCGAGGCCCTCGGGCCCGCCGCCCTTGAACAGGGTCACGAAGGCGAAGACGATCAGGATGCTGAACTCCGCCAGGACGAACACGGCGAGGATCTTGGCGCCCATCTCGACGCCCGAGGCGCCGAGGACCTGCACGATCACCATGGTGACCAGCACCCAGACCCACCACGCCACATGGGCGCCCGAATAGTGCTCGACCAGGCCGCTCACCGTGGCGCCGTACAGCCCGTACATGGCGGCCTGGACGGCGCAGTAGGCGAAGAGGGCGACCCCGGCGCTGCCGGAACCGGTCGGGCGGCCGAGCCCCTTGCCGATGTAGGTGTAGAAGGCTCCGGCCTCCACGACATGGCGCCCCATGGCGACGAAGCCGACGGAGAACAGCAGGATGATGACGCCGGCCGCGAGGTAGGCGGCAGGAGCACCGGCACCATTGCCGATGGCGATGGCGATGGGCACGGCCCCCGCGATGCCCGTCAGCGGCGCCTGGGCGGAGAGAACGAAGAAGAGAATGCCCAGAACACCGAGAGAATCGGGCTTGAGCCTGCCTGCCATGGATTCATCATGACCGGTTTGCGTGGAAACCTCGGTCTGACTGTCCACTCGAATCACCTGCCGGGGAGGGGGAGGGGCGAAGGTTTTGTTTTAGGCCAAACGAGTTTCCTCATGGTGGGCTGGAACTATCCGTTTGGCAAGGGATTTCGGGGAGATCCTTCTGCGGCCTCGGAGGTCTTTGCGGGACCGTGACTCGGGCGGCGGCCCGGCCGGCCGTGCCCCGGCGTACGAGTCGTACGACGACCGACTTCGACGTGGGGGTGTTGCTGTGGTCGGCGGTGCTGTCCAGGGGTACCAGGACGTTTGTCCCGGGGAAGTACGCGGCGCAGCAGCCGCGCGAGGTCGAGTAGGACACGCCCCGGAAGTCGGGTGCCACGCGTTCGGCACCGTCGGGGTACTCGCCGACCAGGTCGACCCGGTCGGCGTCGGCCAGCTGGAGAGTGGCCAGGTCGTCGGGGTGGACGAAGACCACCCGGTGTCCTCCGTGGATGCCGCGGTAGCGGTCGTCGAGACCGTGGAGCGTGGTGTTGTACTGGTCGTGGGAGCGGATCGTCCGCAGGAGGAGCCGTCCCTCGGGCACACGCAGTACGGTCATCGGATTGACGGTGAAGCGGGCCTTGCCGGTGGTGGTCGGGAAGTGCCGGTCGTCCCGTGGCCCGTGCGGCAGGACGAACCCCTTGGGATGGCGTACGCGCCGGTTGACATCCTCGAAGCCGGGGACGACCCGCGCGATGCGGTCGCGGATCAGGTCGTAGTCCTCTGCCATGGCCCGCCAGGGGACGCGTGGCGGCTCACCGCGAGCGGCGAGCACCCGCTCGGCCAGTTCGCAGACGATCGCCGTCTCCGAGCGCAGATCAGGCGAGGCGGGCGCCAGTGTGCCCCGGGAGGCGTGCACCGAGCTCATCGAGTCCTCGACGGTGACGAACTGCGGTCCGCCGCCGCGCATATCGGTCTCGGTGCGGCCGAGCGTGGGAAGGATCAGCGCCCGCCGGCCCGTGACCAGGTGGGAGCGGTTGAGCTTGGTGGAGACCTGCACCGTCAGGGCCGTACGGCGCAGGGCCTGCTCGGTGACGGCGGTGTCCGGGGTGGCCGAGACGAAGTTGCCGCCCATGGCGAAGAAGACCTTCACCCTGCCGTCCCGCATGGCGCGGATGGTGTCGACCACGTCAAGCCCGTGGTGGCGCGGTACGGGCAGGCCGAACTCCTTCTCCAGCGCGTCCAGGAAGTCGTCCGCGGGCTTCTCGTAGATGCCCATGGTGCGGTCGCCCTGGACGTTGGAGTGGCCGCGCACCGGGCAGACCCCGGCGCCGGGGCGTCCGATGTTGCCGCGCAGGAGGAGGAAGTTGACCACCTCGCGGATGGTCGGTACGGAGTGCTTGTGCTGGGTCAGGCCCACCGCCCAGCACACCGCGGTCTTTCGGGCCTTCAGCACCCGCTGGTGGATCCGCTCGATCTGTTCGCGCTCCGGGCCCGTGGCCTCCAGGACGTCCGCCCATGGCGTGGCGCGTACGTCGGCCGTGAACTCCTCGTACCCGTCGGTGTGTTCCTCGGCGAACGCACGGTCCACCACCGTGCCCGGGGCGCGGTCCTCGGCCTCCAGCAGAAGCCGGTTCAGGGCCCGGAACAGGGCCAGGTCACCGCCGAGGCGGATCTGCGCGAACTCGTCCGCCAGCGCGGTGCCCCGGCCGAGCATCCCTGAGGGCCGCTGCGGATTCCTGAAGCGCAGCAGGCCGGCTTCGGGCAGCGGGTTCACCGCCACGACGTGGCCGCCGCCCCGCTTCGTCCGCTCCAGGGCGGAGAGCATGCGGGGATGGTTCGTACCGGGGTTCTGGCCCACGACGAGGACCAGGTCCGCCTGGTGCAGGTCGTCGAGCGAGACGCTGCCCTTGCCGATCCCGATGGTCTCGGACAGAGCCACGCCGCAGGACTCGTGGCACTTGTTCGAGCAGTCCGGCAGGTTGTTGGTGCCCAGGGCGCGGACGAACAGCCGGTAGACGAACGCCGCCTCGTTGCTGGTGCGCCCCGATGTGTAGAAGGACGCCTCGTCCGGCGAGTCCAGCGCGGCAAGCTCCTCGGCCACGATGTGTACGCCTGTTCCCAGCTCACCGGCGTGTAGTGCCGGGCTCCGGGTGCGAGGTACATGTCGCAGAACTCGGCGGCATGCCGGTGATCGCCCTCCGGCCATGCGCAGCCGGGGCAGTCGAACCCGGTCTTCTGGGTTGACGCTCAGCAGGGTCAGCAGGGTCCGCCTGGCGCCCATCTGGCGGCCGCCGTGTCGCAGCGACTGAGACGACGGCCGGGATGCCTGCCGCGTACTCCTTGGGCGGACCCACGGTCAGACCGCTGTCGCCGGGGTCGTTCTCCGGTGGCCCGGACGCCATCGGTGACATGCCGCGTTCCCGTCTACTCGTGCACCGTGATGGCCTGCAGCGGACAGACCTCGGCGGCCTCGTACAGCTCCTCGGCGCTGTCCTCGTCCACGTCGGCCGCGTAGACGTCGGTCGCACGCGACCGCAGGGACAGGCGTCCCTCGTCGTCCAGCGCGAACAGGTCGGGGGCCGCGTACACGCACTGGCCCTGGTCCTGGCACTTGTTGAGGTCGACTTCGACCTTCATGACGGCTCCTGTCTCTCGGAGGGGTCGGGGGATCAAAGAAAACGAACGGGGAGGTGGGTGATGGTGCGCAGGAACTCGGTGTGCGCATAGCCGGGCGCGCCCGCGAGCTCGACACCGGAGTACCGGTCGACGATCGAGCTGAAGACGATGTCGGCCTCGGCGCGGGCCAGGACCTGGCCGGCGCAGCCGTGCATGCCGGAGCCGAAGGCCAGGTGCTGGCTGGCGGCGAGCGGGCGGGTGTGGTCGAAGGTGTCGGGGTCGGCGAAGACCTCGGGGTCGCGGTTGGCGGAGGCGATGAGCAGGGCCAGCGCCTCTCCGGCCGGCACGGTGATGTCGCCGATGACCGTGTCCTGTGTGGTCAGGCGCACCACCATCGACTCGGGCGTGTCGATCCGCAGGATCTCGTTGACGATGCCCGGCTGGGCCTCCGGCTCGTCCCGGTAGGCGGCGAACAGTTCGGGATGTTGCGTCATCAGCCAGATGCCGTGGTTGATCAGGTGCTTGACGTCGAGATGGCCCACGGCGAAGAACAGGAAGATGGTGTAGACGACTTCTTCCTCGGTCATCCTGCCCTCGTCCTGCGCGGCGATGAAGGCGTCGATCAGGCCCTCGCCGGTGCGGGCTCGCTTGTCGGCGACGAGCCGGCGGATGTACTCGGCGAACCAGGCGAACGCCTCCGTGGTGGCGCGGGCCTCCTCGTCGTTGCCGCCGGGGCCGAGGCTCAGCCCGATCTCGTAGGTCCTGCGCTGGATGGTGTCCATCTCGGTCGGCTCGATGCCGAAGATGTGGCAGGTCGTCTCGAAGGTGCACTTCAGGGAGAGGCCGCCGGCCGCGTCCAGGGTGCCGTCGCCCTTCTCGACCTCGTCGAGCACGGCCTCCACGGAGGCGCGCATCACCTTGGCCCACTCCTCGACGGCCTTGGGCGTGAACCAGCGGTTGGTGATCCGCCGCAGCCGCGTGTGGTCGGGGGCGTCCTTGCCGAGCATGGTGTGGTGGATCGGGGCGGCCGGCCCGAAGTCGAGCTGCTGCACGCTCAGGGTGGGGTTGCGGATCAGCCGGGCGACGTCCTCGTAGCGGGAGACGACATACAGGCCGACCGGATGCCTGTAGACAGGGTGCTCCTGCCGCAGCCGCGCGTAGTACGGGTACGGGTCCGCACGGAAGCCGGGGTCACGGAAGGGCAGCAGATCCTCGGCGGCGGACGCAGGTCCGGCGGTGGTGACGGTCATGTCGTGGCACTCCTCGGGCGCGAGGCGGAGGGGGAGCTGGGGAGCAGGAGAGGGAGGGGCGATCAGCTGCCCTACATCGCCGAGAATTATCCACTCGGATAGTTTCGTCAATACTTCGCGCGCATGTAATCAACTCTTTACGCCGCCGGAAACAGATGAGTCCCCGTCGCAGTGCGACGGGGATCCATCCTGACCTGCCGTTATGCAGGGACTACTGCATGGGCGACTACTCTGCGTCTCCACGCTGCCGGGTCAGCAGTGACCGCAGCTCCTTCAGCGCGGCCTCCGTGACGTCCGGCTCGTCGAGGATCAGCTGGTGCAGCACGAGCCCCTCCAGGGCGGCGAAGACGAGCCGGGTCAGGGCAGGGCTGGTGCCTTCGGGCAGGCTGCGGGACAGCTCCCTCTCCGTGGCCTGGAAGTACTCGTCGTAGAGCGCGCGGATCTGCGGCAGCAGCTCGGGCCTGCGGCGGGCTTCGAGCATCAGCTCGTACTGGAACGTCTGCATGGCCGGCTGGCGGGTGACCATCTCCGCCAGTCCCGCCGCGAAGTCCGCGATGTCGCCCGTGCCGGGTTCCAGGGAGCTCGTACTCGCGCTGGTGCGCACCGCGTGTTCGAGGGCTGCCTCGATCAGCGCGTCCCGCGAACCGAAGTGGTGCACCACGAGCCCGTGCGTGACACCCGCCTCCTCGGCGACGGCGCGATAGGTCAGCCTGCGCAGCCCGCCCCGGGCCACCACGCGCACGGCCGCGTTGAGCAGGGCCTCACGGCCGGTCCCGTAGTCCACCCGCTTGCGGGGCCTGGCAGGGGGCTTCTCGGAGGAATCGCTCATGAGCGCGACCCTACCGGTACGCCGGGACCGCACACCGCCGCAGGGTGTCACCGCTTCGGCGGGCGGATGCCGCGGAACTCCCAGTCGCCGCCGAGGGCGGTGGACAGCACCTCCTCCGACTCGGTGGGCTGGGCGCCGACGTCGGTGCGGACGGGGGTGGGGCCGGTGACGATGTGGTTGGTGAGCCGGCCGAGGCCCTGGACCTCGACCTCGACGACGTCACCGGGCTGGACGGGGCGGGAGTTGGCGGGAGTGCCGGACAGCAGGACATCGCCCGGGTAGAGGGTGATGGTGCGGGCGATGTCGGCGACGAGGTAGTGCATGTCCCACTTCATCTCGTCGGTCGAGCCGTCCTGGACGACCTTTCCGTTGACGTAGGTGCGCAGGCTCTTGCCGTGGAAGTCCCAGTCGGTGACCAGGCCGGGGCCGAGGGGGCAGAGGGTGTCGGAGCCCTTGACCCGGAGCATGGAGCCGGCGTCGGTGTCGCGGAAGTCGTGCAGGCCGTAGTCGTTGGCGATCGTGTAGCCGGCGATGTACTCGCCCGCCTCGGCCGGGGAGACGTTGCGCGCGGTCTTCCCGATGACGATGGCCACCTCGCCCTCGTAGTTGAGCCATGTGCAGCCCTCGGGGCGGACGACGGCTCCCTTGTGGGAGTTGAGGGAGGAGGTCGGCTTGTGGAAGTAGGTGGGGGTGTCCGGCAGGTCGATCCGGAACTCGTCGACGCGGCTGCGGTGGTTGAGGTGGACCGCGATCACCTTGGAGGGGACGACCGGGGGCAGGTGCTGCGCGTCCTCGGTCCTGACGCGGCGGCCGTCCCCGGCGACGAGCTCGTCCCCGTCGACGGTGACCTGGACGGCGGCGCCGTCGAGGAGGATACGGCGGTACTCGGGCATGGTGGGACTCCTAGATACGGCTGTGAGGGTGGCGCGGGGCGGGCAGGCCGGTGCCGGTCCAGCCGTCGGCCGGGCGGTCGAACCAGAGGTGCACCTGGCCGGTGCCGATGGAGTTCTCGTACTCGCCGTACTGGCGGGCCTTGGCGACGCAGGCGCGCTCGCCCAGGGCGCCGGCCATCATCAGGTAGTGGAAGAACTTCGCCTCCGGCTTGTACTTCCAGAACTCGTCCATCGTGTCGAGGACCTTGTCGTGACGGCCCTCCTTGAACCAGGCGATGCGCTCGAAGTCCGCCGCGCGGGCCTCGGGCGTGAAGATGTGCACCGGGTCGCTGGCCTCGTGGTCGCGCAGCTCGCGCAACGGCCAGAACGTGTGCGACAGGGCTCCGGAGGCGATCAGCAGCACGCGCCGCCCCGGGGTGGCGGCGATACCGTCCGCCAGGGCGCGGCCGAGCCGGAGGTGGTCCTCCATGTCGCCGGTCTGGCAGACGCCGATGGTCACCCACCGCTTGTCGGGCAGGCCCTCGCCGAGGAACTTCCAGAGGTTGACGGTGGCGTAGTAGATCGGCAGGTAGTCGTCGTCGATCGCGGTGATCCAGGTGCCGTGCTTGTCGGCGAACTTCGCGATGTTCCCGGCCAGTTCGGGATCACCGGGGAAGTCGTACGGCATCCTGCACATCCCGCGCGGCAGCTCCTCCGAGGTGAACAGACCGGCGCGGCGCGCTTGCGCGGTGACGACGAACTCGACGGTGGTGGCCCAGTGGGAGTCCAGGACGACGACCGTGTCGTAGTCGTCGGCGGCATCGCGCGCGAAGACGTCCTCGCGGAGCTGGTTCAGGCCGGTGACGAGGGTGATCTCCTTGCCCCCGTTGAGCTCGAGCCGGTCCTGCTCGGGGAGCACGATGGTGGGGACGTGGGCCAGGAGGCCGGCCCCGACGATCTCACCCATGGTTCCTCCATCCGTTCGGTGCGGTCACGGTGTTCTTGACGTCGCAGTAGAAGTCAAAGCTCCAGGTGCCGCCCTCGCGGCCGACGCCGGAGAGCCGGGAGCCGCCGAAGGGGGCCTGCAGATCGCGGACGAAGAAGCAGTTCACCCACACCGTGCCCGCGACGAGCCGTGCGGTGACGCGTTCGGCGCGCTCGGGGTCGCCGGTGATGACGGTGGCGGCCAGGCCGAAGCGGGTGCCGTTGGCGAGCCGGACGGCCTCCTCCTCGTCCGTGAAGGTCTGCAGCGTCAGGACGGGGCCGAAGACCTCCTCCTGCACGATCTCGGAGTCCTGGGCGACATCGGTGAGCAGGGTCGGCGCGTAGTACTGGCCGTCACCCCGGTGGCCGCCGATGACGGCACGGGCCCCGGCCGCCACGGCCCGCTGCACGAACCCGTCGATCTTCTCCAGCTGGCGGGGGTGGATGTTGGGCCCGATGTCGGTGGCCTCGTCGCGCGGATCACCCTGCTTCAGCGCGCTCGCCTTCTCCACGAACCGGCGCGTGAACTCCTCCGCGACCGGCTCCTCGACCAGCAGCCGGGTGCCCGCCAGGCACACCTGGCCGGCGTTGTCGTACTGCTCCACCGCCAGGCCGACGGCGAGGTCCAGGTCCGCGTCGGCGAACACCAGCAGTGGCGACTTGCCCCCCAGTTCGAGACTCAGGGGCGTGAGGTGCGCGGCAGCCGACGCGGATATCCGCCTGGCCGTGGGCACCGAGCCGGTGAAGCTGATCCGGCGCACGTCGGGATGCGAGGTGAGCGCGTCGCCGATCTCGGAGCCGTAGCCCTGGACGACGTTGAGGACACCTGCCGGGAGCCCGGCCTCGGCGGCGATGTCGGCCAACAGGGAGGCGGTCAGCGGCGACCACTCGGCGGGCTTGAGGACGACCGTGTCGCCGGCGGCGAGGGCCGGTGCGACCTTCCAGGTGGCCAGCATGAGCGGGGCGTTCCACGGGGTGATCAGCACACAGGGGCCGGCCGGGTCCCACGACACGTGGTTCGTGTGCCCCCGCGTCTCGAAGTCCTCGTGGTCCAGGCTCTGCAGCCAGTCGGCGAAGAAGCGGAAGTTGTGTGCCACGCGCGGCATCACTCCGCGGCGGTGGGAGCGCAGAAGGGCCCCGTTGTCGGTGGTCTCGACGATGGCGAGCTCTTCGATCCGCTTCTCGACCCCGTCGGCGATCGCGTGCAGGACACGGGCGCGTTCCGCCCGGGACGTGGCAGCCCAGGCGGGGAAAGCGGCCTTCGCGGCGGCCACGGCGGCGGCCGCCTCGATGGCCGTGCCCCGGGAGATGTCGCCGATCGTGCCGCCGTCGATGGGCGAGACGTCCGGGAACGTCCGGGTCGAGGCGACGCGCTCGCCGCCGATCCAGTGCCGGGTGTCGACGGCGACCCCTGCCACGGTGATGGTGTGTTCGCTCATGTTCTGCTCCTCCGGTCTCAGGGGGTGGCGGGGTCTACTCGGCGCCGGAGGTGCCGGATTCCAGCAGTCGGCCGCCGTCCCAGACGACGCCGACCTGGCGGTAGTAGGCGGCGATCGGCTCGCGGATCTCCAGGCGGGCCAGTTCCTCGGTGGGCGCCTCGAACAGCTCCAGCTCGGCGTCGCCGCGCCAGGCCGGTCCCGCCTCGAAGGACGCGGCGCCCGACTCGATCAGCTCGTCGAGGGCGAGGCCCTTGCCCTTCTCGATGGAGGGCAGCCAGCGGTGGTGGGCCATCGGGTGGGCGTTGACGAAGCCGTTCGTATCCGACGGCTCACGCAGGGTGACCACGGTGTGGGCGAGGCGCCGGTCGGCGGCGGCGAGCGTGGCGCCGAAGCGGGCCCCGGCCTCGATGCGCGGCGCGGGGCCGTACGGGTGCGGGCGGGTCTGGTGGATCGAGCCGAGCTTCTTCGGGTAGCCCTGGTGCAGCCCGCGCGCGATGGCGAAGTCCTTGTCGACCCAGATGTAGACGCATCGCGAGTAGGTCTGTCCCCGGTACTTGCAGCGCACGACCGCGAAGGCCTCCTTGTACTGGGAGAGCACGGGATCGAGCAGTTCCTCGCCGGATGCCGAGCATGACTGCCAGTCGGCCCAGATCAGCGCCACCGCGCCGGGGTCCTCGTCGGCGAGCTCCAGTGGCTCGGGAAGCAGTTCACGCACGCGTGCCGGTTCGGTGCGGTACTCGACGGTGAGCAGGTCACCGGAGTACCGGTAGGGCGGTGGGGGGATCAGCGACGAGGCTCCGCTCGCCGTCTTGGGGAAGAAGAATCCACGGACGGTGGTCATGATCAGCAAAGTCCTTAGGCGGTGAGGGCGGGCTGCTTGAGCAGTTCGGCGCGGTATCGGGAGGCGGCGGCCGCCGCGGCCTGACCGCCGAGGGCGACGACACCGGCCAGCCGGCCACCGGCGTGGTAGCCGACGACGACGTCACCGTCGAGGTCGCCTTCCAGTACGCGCACGTCCTCCTTGCCGAGTACCGGCGCCCCGAAGGACTGCAGGCGGAAGTCGTGCTGATCGCTCCAGAAGGTGGGCAGCGGCGCGAACGGGGACAGGTCGTGGCCGGTGCCGGTCAGCTGGGCGACGAGGGTCTTCGCGGCGTGCTTGGCGGTGTCCGTGGGGATGCACCAGTGCTCCACACGGCGCGGTACGCCGTCATAGCGGGCGTTGGGGAAGCGGGCGACGTCACCGACGGCCACCACGTCGGACCGTCCGCCGACGCGCAGGTGCTCGTCGGTGGGCACGCCGTCGCTCAGGTCGAGGCCGTTGCCGTCCAGCCACTCCGTGTTGGCGACCGATCCGACCGACTCGACCACCACGTCGGCGGGCAGGACGGTGCCGTCGCCGAGGGCGACGCCGGTGACGTGGTCGTCGCCGGTGAATCCGGTCACGCCCATGCCGAGGGCAAAGCGCACACCGCGTTCTTCGTGGCGCTTCAGCAGGGCCTTGGCGAGGAGTTCGCCCAGGGGGCCGACCATCGGCAGGGGCAGCGGGTCGACGACGGTCACCTCCAGGGCCCCCAGAGCGACGGCGGTGGCGGCGACCTCGCAGCCGATGAAGCCGCCTCCGACGACGACCACGCGGGCTCCGGGCCTGGTGAGGGCCTGCCGCAGGCCCTGCGCGTCGTCGATGGTGCGGACCGTGTACCGGCCGGCGAGCGGGCCGGCGCAGCGCAGGCGCCGGGGCCGCATTCCGGTGGCGACGACCAGACCGTCGTACGAGAGCGCCTCGCCGTCGTCGAACTCGACGACGTTCTCCGAGAGCCGCGCGGCGACGACCTTGGTGCCCAGCCGCCACTCCGCGTCGGCCACGCTCGCCCGCGGGCGGAAGGCGAGTGACTCGAAGGGCGCCCTGCCGGCCAGGACCTCCTTGGACAGGGGCGGCCGGTTGTAGGGCATGTGCGGCTCGTCACCGACGAGTGTGATGGCTCCGGTCCAGCCGGCGGCCCGCAGTTGCTCGGCCGCGCGCAGGCCGGCCATGGAGGCGCCGGCCACGACGATGCGTGCGTTCATGGTCAGCCCTCGATACGGATGGCCTGGAGCGGACACACGTCTGCGGCTTCCTCGGCCTCGTCGCGCAGCGCGTCGTCGGGGTCGGAGACGTAGACCAAGTGGCCGCTGTCGTCCAGGGAGAAGACATCGGGGGCGGCGAAGACGCACTGGCCGTGGTCCTGGCACTTGTTCATGTCGACGACGACCTTCATGGCCGGTCCTCCTGAAAGTGGGGGCGTCGGGCGGGGACAAGGGGAGGAAGAGGGGCCCGACCGCTGTCGGCCGGGCCCCGGCCAAGGGCCCGGCAACCGACCGGACCCTTACTCATTTGGCTTCAAACAACATAGGAAGCCACCCACCCCTGGTCAATACCTATCCATGCGGATAATTTTTTTCCCACACCCCTTGCGGGCCACCCGGAGTCCTCATACCGTTTGGCCTCAAACAAGCCGGTCCTGGGCCCCCTCCGCACCGGACCTCTGACTCGGACCTCTGACTCACCTCGCCATCCACACCCCAAGCGCCCGAGGAGACATCGGTGAGCGCAGCCCCAACCCCCAGCCTCCGTCAGCACATGCAGCGGCTCGCCGCCGAGGGCATCGACGTGGTGCGCGTGAGCTATCCCGATCTCATCGGCACCGACCGCGCACGCGACATCCTGCTGGACCACCTGCCGTCGGCCTGCGACCACGGCCTGGCCTTCTGCCGGGCCGTCTACCACACCAGCCCCCAGGGCGACGTGATCCCCGTCTCCGGCGGTCTCGACGCCGGCCTGCCCGACATCACCGTGCGCCCGGACCTGGACACCGTGATCCCCCTCCCCTGGGAACCCGGCGTCGCCTCCTGCCTCGCCGACGTCACCGACCCGGCCACCGGCCTGCCCGCATCCGAGTCACCCCGTGACCTGCTGCGCACCGTCCTCGACCGGTGTACCGAACACGGCCTGCGTCCGGTGGTCGGCCCCGAACTCGAGTACTTCCTCTGCGACGAGGACCCTGCCGCCCCGAGCGGCTGGAAGCGTTACTCGGGCACCACCGGCGTCGTCTACACCGCCGGTCTGCGCGCCGACGGCGACAACCACCTGCTGCGCACACTGCGCCTGCTGCGGGACATGAACATCGGCGTGACCAGCGGAAACCACGAGTTCGACGGCGGGCAGTTCGAGATCAACCTCACCCACTCCGACGCCCTGTCCGCCGCGGACCGCGCCTTCCGCTTCAAGTCCGCGATCAAGGAGCTGGCCCGGAAGGAGGGGAAACTCGCCACCTTCATGGCCAAGCCGTTCAACGACGCCGGAGGCTCCGGCTTCCACCTCCACCTGTCCTGCGGCAACGACGACGGCGGCAACGCCTTCGACGATCCCGCCGGGCCGTACGGGCTGTCCGCCACCGCCCGCCACGCCGTCGCCGGCATCCTCGCCCACGGCCCGGCCCTGACCGCGCTGGCCAACCCGACCGTGAACTCCTACAAGCGTTTCGGCCCGGACACCCTCGCCCCCTGGCTGATCGACTGGGGCCTGGACAACCGCAGTGCCATGGTCCGCATCCCCCCCGAGCGCGGCTCCGGCGCACGGTTCGAACTGCGCCTCGGTGACGCCAGCGCCAACCCGCACCTGCTGATCGCGGGCACGCTCGCCGCCGCGCTGCTCGGGGTACTGGCCGGCGAGGAGCCCCCCGCCCCGCTGGAGGGGTACGGCTACGACACCGCGAGGGCAGCCGTGCTGCCCATGAGTCTGCCGGCCGCGCTGGACGCCCTGGAAGCGGACACGGAACTGACCGACGTCCTCGGCAAGGGCTTCACCGCCTCCTTCCTCTCCTACAAGCGCAACGAAATCGATCGCTTCCAACGGCACGTCACCGACTGGGAGTTCACCGAGTACGCCTACCACCTGTGACGACTGGGAGCCATGCGATGACAACCAAGACCCCGACCGCCGCCGTGAACGAACCGATGCCGCTGGCGGACGTCAACCTCGCCGACCTGGACAACTTCACCGACGGGATCACCCCGTGGCGTATGTTCCACACCCTGCGCCACCAGGACCCGGTGCACTGGCAGCCCGAGGAGGCCCCCAACTCCGGCTTCTGGGCGGTGACCCGGCATGCGGACATCGCCCGTGTCGACCGCGACGCCGAGACCTTCACCTCGATGAAGTTCGTGAACCTCGAAGAGGTCGACGAGGACCAGATCAAGACGCGTGCCTCCATCCTGGAGCTGGACGGAGTACGCCACCGCGCCATGCGCAGCCTGCTCCAGCGCCAGTTCGGCGCGAGCGTCATCAACAGCTACACCGACTTCCTGCGCGGCCTGACCGCCACCACGCTGGACGCGGCCCTGGCCAAGGGGACCTTCGACTTCGTCAAGGAGGTCTCCGCCGACTTCCCCATCAACGTCCTCGCCCGCCTCCTCGGCGTTCCGCCGGAGGACAACCAGCAGCTCATCGACTGGGGCAACCGCATCATCGGCAACACCGACCCCGACTACGCCGACGTCCTGCTGAACAGCGCGGAGAGCGAGCAGTACCGGCACCTGCCCTTCCGCTCGCCCGCCTCGCTGGAGGTCTTCGAATACGGCCGCGAGCTGGCCCGGCAGCGGCGCGGCGGCGACGGCACCGACCTGGTGTCGAAGCTGGTGAACACCACCCCGAAGGACGGTGTGCCCCTCTCGCCGCAGGACTTCGACAACTACTTCCTGCTCCTCGTCGTGGCCGGCAACGAGACCACCCGCCACACCATCACCCACTCCATGCTGGCCCTCCTCCAGCACCCCGACCAGCTGGCCCGCCTCCAGGACGACCCGTCCCTGATTCCCGTCGCGGTGGAGGAGTTCCTGCGCTGGGCGTCCCCCGTCTACCACTTCCGCCGCACCGCGACCCGGGACGTCGAACTGGGCGGCAAGCAGGTCAGGGAGGGCGACAAGGTCGTCATGTGGTACGCCTCCGGCAACCGCGACGAGGCGGCCTTCGGCAACCCGTACGACTTCGACGTCACCCGCGCCGACAACGACCACGTCACCTTCGGCAAGGGCAGCCCCCACCTGTGCCTGGGCAACCTGCTCGCCCGCACCGAGATCCGCATCATGTTCGAGGAGCTCGTCCCGAGGATCGCGGACATCCGTCTGACCGACGAAGTCCCCCGCGTACGCTCCAACTTCGTCAATGGCATCAAGAAGCTGCCGGTCGAGGTCACCCTCGCCTGACCGCCTGCCCCGGCCGCCCAGGCAAGTGCGGCCGGGGCGCCCCGGCCCGAACGAGCGGCCGCGCCTCACGTCCGACCTCCACCGCACTCGTCCTGAGGACGGCCCCGATGACCACTCCCCGCATGCAGCTCGTCCTGAGCGAGAACTGGACCATGACCGGAGGCCGCGCGGATCTGCCGACCCTGATCCGCTGGGCCCGCGAGGCCGAGGACGCCGGATTCGACTCCGTCATGATCAGCGAACACATCGTGCTCGGCCCCGACGCCGGAGCCGACGGCGTGATGGGCAACCCGCGTGACTACGCCCTGCCCGGCAACCAGGACCCCCACACCCCATGGCCCAACTCGCTCATGCTGCTCAGCGCGATCGCCGCTGTCACCGATCGCCTGCGTCTCGCCGCGTCGGCGGTCATCGCTCCCCTGCGGCATCCCCTGCTCCTGGCCCGCGAGCTCGGCACCCTCGACCTTCTCTCCGAGGGCCGGCTGATCGTGCTGCCCAACGTCAGCTGGAGCCGGGACGAGTACGCGGCACTCGGCGTCCCGTTCTCCCGGCGTGGCAAGCTCCTCGACGAACACCTGGAGATCTGGGCGAAGTTGTGGGGCCCCTCTCCCGTGTCTCACGAGAGCGAGTACTACACCTTCCAGGACGTCTACTTCGAGCCCAAGGCATACCGCCCGGACGGCCCCCGACTGTGCTTCGGCGGCGCGGGCATGCACGACGCGATGGTCCGCAGGATCGTCCGGTACGGCCACGCCTTCAACCCGCTGGGCAGGGTGAAGCTCGAGCACATGCAGACGCTGAAGACCGCGATGGCCGCCGCAGGCCGCGACATCGCCGACCTGGAGATGATCGGCAGCACCCGCGCCGTGTTCCCCGACGACAACTCCTGCGCCGACCTCGCACAGGCTCTCGAGCCCATCCCCGAGCAGATGGCCCAGGGATTCACCACCTTCTGCGTCAAGCCCTCGCAGTTCACCGACGACCCGAACGCAGTAGGCGCGTTCTGCCGCGAGGTGATGCGCCGCGTGGAGTCCCTGACCGCCTGACGGCGCCGCCCGATGTGCCGCATCGCGGCCCGAGCAGCCCGCTGAAACGAACGGCACCGGGCCACGGAAGAACGAACCGAACGAGCCAAGGACCACAGCATGACGACTCTCGACGAAGCCGTCGGCGCCCGTGCCTCCACTCCCGCTGAAGCAACTCGAAACGATCCCCATCGCCTCCCCGATGTGTCCGGCCTGGTCGTCGGCATCCTCGGCGGAACCGGCCCACAGGGACGCGGCCTCGCCTACCGGCTCGCCGGCGCGGGCCAACAGGTCATCATCGGCTCACGGAACGCCGCCCGGGCCGCCTCCACCCCAGCAGCCATCGGCGGAGACGTCCGCGGCGCTGACAACGCCACGCCCGCGCGGGAGAGCGATCTGGTGATCGTCGCCACTCCCTGGGAGGGACATGCCGAGCTACTGACCATGCTCCGCGATGAACTCGCCGGCAAGATCGTGGTCGACTGCGTCAACCCGCTCGGCTTCGACAAGAAGGGAGTCTACGCACTCAGGCCCGAGGAGGACAGCGCCGCCCAGCAGGCTGCCGCGCATTCCGATCAGGCTGCTGAGCTGGGCGTTTCCTGTGGATGGTGAGGCGGTCGGGGTGGCGTGGTGTGGTACTCGTTGAGCAGTCCACCGAGTACCTGCTTGCGCCTGACCGTGGCGGCGGGCAGGGGGATGATGTCCGGGTCGTCGTCCGGAGCACGTAGGTCGAGGCTGCGGTGAGCTCGTCCGGCGTTGTAGTGCTCGGCGTACCTGGTCAGGACCGTACACAGGTGTCGTTCGCCGGTGATGAGGAGTCGGTCGGTGCACTCGGCGCGGGCTGTGCGTATCCATCGTTCGGCGAACGCGTTTGACCGGGGGCTCTGCGGCGGCGTCGGGATGACGGCTGTTCCGTTGCCGGCGAAGACGGCGTCGAACGCGGCGGTGAACTTGCTGTCCCGGTCACGGATGAGGAATCCGAAGCACCCCGCCCTCTCTTCGAGGTCCATGAACAGGTTGCGGGCGAGCTGGGTGACCCATGCGCCGGTCGGGTGGGCGATGACACCCAGGACATGGACGCGCCGGGTGGCGATCTCCATGACGAAGAAGACGTAGAGACGTCTGAGGAAGACGGTCGCCACGTGCATGAAATCGCAAGTCGAACTCGAGCAGGCCGACGTCTTCCACGTCATGGCAACCACCCGGCACGACACCGTCGTCACCCGCTGGTCCATCGACCACCCCGTCCATGACCTGTTCTCCGGTCTCCCACGCCAGAAGTGGAAGCGCCGCTCGTGCGGCGAGGGAGCACATGGCCGGAGGATCTATGACTGGGCCCGCGTCGAGGTCCGCCCCTGGCACCGCGAGGACCGTCGGCACTGGGTCCTCGCCCGCCGCAGCGTCAGCAGACCCGCGCATTCCCCACCGCCGCCCACCTGGCCTCTTACGCGGGACTGCCCCCTCTCTGGGACCTCCATCCGGGGTGAAGGACCGCCCCTCGGCGGCAACAAGACGCTCAAGCGGGCCTTTCCTGGCCTCCTTCGCCTCGCTGAGCAGCCCCGAATCGCGGGCCTACTACGACAGGAAGCGCGCCGAGCACAAGCGCCGCAACGCAGCCCTCATCTGTCTCACCCGCCGCCGCGTCGACGTCCTGCACGCCAGGCTCAAGCACCGCACCCGCTACCAACCCAGGCACGAACAAACAGCCTAGCCAAGCCCACAGACCTTGACGGAACAGATAGAAGCACTGCCCTCGAACGAGTCGAAGCGGCAGGCGAAGCCTGGGACCGTGCGGCAGTCGGCTCGTCTGCTCCGCACAGCCCGTCCTCGTCGGGCGGGTGCTTCTCCTCCTCCATCCCGGCCGCGTACGACGCCCGCCAGGGCTCGGTGCACAAACGCCGTGGCGAGCGCGCACCGCAACTGGTTCACTCTCTTCGTGCAGATGATCGACGAGGCCGAGAAGGCAGGGGGAAGAGGATCCGCACGGACGCCGACACCGCCCAGCTCGCCTTCGAACCGTCGCCCCGCCGGAGACGGCGAACGCCGAAGCCGTCCCGCACGGCAACCACACCTGCCATGGCAAGGCGGCCGACGGCATCGCCGGTCGGCCGCGCGGCACCGGCGGCGGACCCGTCGCTCCTGCCCGACGCCCTGTGAACCGCCCGCGAGCGCGTGGCCCGCGGGCCCTGGACCGGAGGCACCATGCCACTTGACCCGCAGCTACAGACCCTCTACGACCGGCGCGCGGCGGAGGGCGGCCGCCCGCTGTACACGATGACGATCGAGGAGGCGAGGGCGGCCGACCTCGCGGCCATCCAGGCGGCGGCCGGCACTCCCGAGCCCGTGGACCAGGTCCACGACCTCACATTTCCCGGCCCCGACGGGCCCCTGCCGGTCCGCGTCTACCGGCCGGCGGGCGAGGGTCCGCTGCCGGTACTCGTCTACTTCTTCGGCGGCGGCTGGACGCTGGGCTCCCTGGACACGAGTGACGCGCTCTGCCGGACTCTGGCCAACTCCGTCGGCTGCCTCACCGTCGCCGTCGGCTACCGGCTGGCCCCCGAGCACAAATTCCCCGCCGCCCCGCAGGACTGCTTCGCGGGGGTGCGGTGGGTGGCCGAGAACGCCGCGCGGTTCGGCGGGGACGCGAGCCGGTTGGCCGTCGCCGGCGACAGCGCTGGCGGAAACCTCGCCGCGGCCGTCACGCTCATGGCCCGGGACGCGGGCGGCCCGGACATCCTGACCCAAGTGCTCGTCTACCCGAACACGGACTACCTGGCGGACACCCCGTCCCGCCGGGAGAACACCGACCCGCTGCTCTTCAACGACAAGTCGGTGCACTGGTACTGGGACAACTATCTTGCCGACTCCGAGGACGGGAGGCACACCCTCGCGTCCCCGTTGCGCGCCGCCGACCACTCGGGCCTGCCGCCCGCGCTGGTGATCACCGCCGAGTACGACCCGCTGCGCGACGAGGGCGAGCGCTATGCCCAGCGGCTGCGGAAGAGCGGGGTGCCCGCCGAGACGACCCGGTACACGGGGATGGCCCACGGCTTCTTCACGATGTCCGGCACACTCGACGCGGCCCGCCGGGCCGTGGCACAGGCTGCCGGCCATCTGCGCACCGCCTTCACCGACGCCACCGACGAAGGTCGACCATGATGGACACCACCGCCGACCCCGGCGCTCGCCCTCGACGCTGAGCAGCGCGTTCGTCCCGGTGCGGGACGTCACCGGCATCGAGGCGCGACCCCACGCGGAGCGGCACCACGCGTCTGCCCCGGGGTCTTGGTGGCCCCTCGCGCCGCAGCGGGACACAAGGAGCCGTCATGAATTTCGCATGTGCCCACTCGGGAATCACGGGGAGACATGATCATGATGCGCAGCCGAGACGCGTGAGGGGCCAAGTGGCGGACAGTCGGGGCAGCGAGACCGAGGCATGACGACGCGGGAGAGGGAACGGCGCGGCAGGAGTCACCGGGGACACGCCCGGTGCGGAAGTCCCGCGCTGATCCTGGCACACGTGGTGGCGTGCCTGGCGGCGGCACCGTGGCCTCGGCCGGGATCTTCGGGCCGGACGCCGCGAGCACCGGGGCGAGCGCACCGCCCATCCCGCTCACTGGCCCTTCCGGGCGCTGCACGGCGTCCCACGCACCGTCCGTGGCGCCCCTGTGCGTCTCCCGGATGGTCCCAACTGTCCCCGCTGTCTCCACAGATCGGAGCGGTGGCCGACAGCGGCGACCTGAGCGGATCGCATCACTGCACGGCGAGCGTGGTGAACAGCCCCGGCGAGGATCTGATCCTTACCGCCGCGCACTTGCGGGTTCCGATACATCATCCGCGCAGCTCAGGCGGCGTGCTGGTACTGGTGGAGGGTTCCGCCGAGTCGGTCTCGTCGGCTGACTTCCAGATGGGTGAGTTGGGCTTGTTGGGTGATGGGTGCGGGTAGTGGGCGGCTTGTGCGAGGGCTCTGTGCGGGCGGTGTTCGTTGTAGAAGGCCTCGTACTCGCGCAGGGTGTGCAGGAGGTGGCTCTGGTGCCAGATCAAGGTCCGGTCCAGCAGTTCCGCGCGGCAGGTCTGTATCCAGCGCTCCATGAGCGAGTCCATCCGCGGGACTGAATGCCGGTGGTGACAACCTTCACGCCGACATCGGCCATCAGGGCGTCAAAGGCGGCACCCGCAGAGCCAGCCGGCGCCGTCCTCGGCGGTGGCCACGTCCAGGCCGAGGATCTCGCGGTGCCCGTCGGCGTTGACGCCGACCACGATCAGCGCGTGGACGTTGATGATCCGGTGCCAGCCCCACCGCCTGGAGCAGCGCCAGCAGCAGCGGCGTATAGCGCCCGTACCGCACGGACAGCCCGTCCACCTGCTCCACGAACGTCCGCCGCGGGCAGCACGGCTCGTCACAGAACAGGCGCCGCACACGGAGATGGATCACGACGGGGCGACCACCGACCGCCACATCGGCCAGACGGCGCCGATAGCGACTGTGCACCCGCGTCGACAACACCCCGCAGTCCGGACACGGCAACGCGACACCCTCCCGGGTACGCGCCCAAACCTCTACCTTCTCACCCTCAAGGCTCACCCGCTCCACCAGCACCTTCTCCAGGTGCGGGAACACGATGCCCAGCAGCTCGTCACACACTCCGCACAATGACACCAAGATGACGCACTGTCACCCCATCACGAAAATCTTGCAAGAGCCTAGTAATCGGCACCCACAGGGCCACGGCGGATCCATCCGCCCCCCACGCTCGAAGCCCTCGAGAACGCGATCATCGACTACGAAGGCAACATCAACTCACGCAGTAGTTGATTGACGGCTCCTCACCAGCTGATCGCGCCCGCAAAATACTTCGCGGCCCTCCGCAGGATCTCCCGCTCGAGCTCGAGTTCCTTCACCCGCGCCCGCAGCTGCCGATTCTCCTTCTCCATCGCGCCGGCCTCACCTGCCCCAGGCCGAGCAGCCTGCTCGGCATCCCGCACCCATGTGCGCAGCGTCTCGTGGTTGACACCCAGTTCCTTGGCTACCGACGCGTACGTCTCGCCCGGGGTGGCCCGGTACAACGCGACGGCATCGGCCCGGAACTCAGGCGAATACTTCGACGTCCCCCACGGGAACTCCTGTCCTATGGATCATCACGATCCAATGATCAGGGTGTCCACGATCAAGGGCTAATCCCCCTTACCCAGCGGGGAGGGCTGCCCCCGACCCAAGACGGGACCGCACCCGCTCCTTCCTCCTGGTTCGTAGCACACGGCTCGAAACCGGTTACGTCAGTGGTATGGCGTTGTAACAGTCTCGGCGGAGGCTCATGGCGCACCTCCGGTCTCCTCAGTAACTCGCACCCCCCACGTGACCGGGTTGACCGAACGACCGCTCCCCGGCCGGCGCGCGCCCCGGGGTGCGGATGAGGAGGAATTGATGGCTGCAGAGCAGTCCCCGGCATCCCGCCGTAACTTCCTGAGATCCGTCGGCGTCGCGGGTGGCGCCGGAGTGCTGTACTCGGCGATGGGCGCACTCGGGCTCGCCCCGGTGCCAGACGTGCGGGCGGATGAGTACCGGGCGCCCCAGCGAAGCGACTTCGCGCTCACCGGGCGCGGCGGTAAGAAGGTGCTCGTGCTCGGCGGCGGCATAGCCGGCCTGGCGACGGCGTACGAGCTGGGCAAAGCCGGTTACGACTGCCGGATCCTGGAGGCGAAGGACCGCCCCGGGGGCCGCAACTGGACCGTCCGCGGCGGCACGATGCTGACCGACCTCGACGGGCGTACGCAGACGGCGTCGTTCACCAAGGGCCAGTACATGAACGCGGGCCCGGCCCGGCTGCCGCAGTCCCACGTCACTCTCGAGTACTGCCGCGAACTCGGCGTCGAACTCCAGGTGTTCACCAACCAGAACGCCAACGCGTACATCTACCACGAGAGCAGTGCCGCCCTCGCGGGCAAGCCCATGCGCTGGCGCACGGCGAAGGCCGACGTCTACGGCTACATCTCCGAGCTGCTCGCCAAGGCCACCGACCAGGGCGCCCTGGACGCCCAGCTCACCGCGCAGGACAAGGAACGACTGATCGCGTTTCTGCAGAGCTTCGGCGCTATCAAGGGCAAAGCCGACGGCTACGCCTACACCGGCACCGACCGGCGAGGCTACTCCGTCGAGCCGGGCGCGGCCTTCGAGGACGGCACGGTCCTTGGCCCGGTGCCGACGCTGTCGGACGTCATCGCCAGCGGCGTGGGGCAGCGCTTCGCCTTCGAACTCGGCTACGACCAGGCCATGCTGATGTTCCAGCCGGTGGGCGGCATGGACGCGATCCCGTACGCCCTGGCCAAGGCGATCGGCCAGAACCGCATCACCTATGGCGCCAAGGTGCTGGAGGTCAAGGACCTGCCGGACGGTGCCGAGGTCACGTACAAGGACGTCGGCGGCCGTACCCGCACCCAGCGCGCCGACTTCGTTGTCGCGGCCATGCCTCCCATGGTCATGGCCCGCCTCAAGCACAACCTGGGGACCGACATCACCGCGGCGCTGAAGGACGCCGTCCCGACCCCCGTCGGCAAGATCGGGCTCGAGTACCGCAGCCGATGGTGGGAGACGGACGAGCACATCTACGGTGGCATCACGCCGACCGACACCGACCTGGCCACCATCTGGTACCCCTCCTACGGCTACCAGGGCCGCCGCGGCACGCTCATCGGCTACTACAACTTCGGTGCCGCCGCCGTCGCGTACGGCGATCTGCCGCACGCCCAGCGCCTTGCGCGGGCGGTGAGCCGGGGCGTGAAGATCCACGGCGACAAGTACCGCACCGAACTCGATCACTCCTTCAGCGTGGCCTGGCACCGCACGCCTCATATCGAGGCCGGCTGGGTGAGCTGGCCCTCGCAGACCGGTCCCGAGTACAAGCTGCTCAACCAGCCCGCCGGGCACGTCTACTTCGCTGGCGACTGGCTCAGCCATGTCATCGCCTGGCAGCACGGCGCGTTCACCTCGGCCCGCAAGGTCGTGACCGACATCCACGAAAGGGTGATGGCCGCATGAAGCGACGTACGAAGGTTGTGATCGGTACGGCCCTGACCGCCTCGCTCCTCACCGGCGGCACCGCGCTCGCCGAGGGCAAAGGCTGGTGGCCCGGGCCCAAAGAGGTCCGCGTCATGCTGCCCGAGAGCCAGTCCAACCCGGCCATCGCCACCGGAGTGGCGACCGGCGGTGAGGTGGCGATCTACCAGAGCAGCGGCCTCGGCCCGACCGCGCTCAACCCGTCCGCGCCAGCCGGCTCACCCGAGCTCTACACCGACCCGGCCCTCACTCAGGGCGCCACGGGAGTCACGGTCACCGAGGCCCAGGCACTGGTCGTCCTGCGCAACATCAAGACCAACCTCGAAGCGGCGGGCCTGACCCTGGCCGACGTCATCACCATGAAGTGCTACCTGATGAAACCGCCCGGCGTCGAGACCGCCGACTACGCGGGATGGAACCGCGCGTACCGCCAGTACTTCGCCAACATCGACCTCACCTCGAAGGAGGTCGTCCCGGTCCCGATGGGCACCTCCGCCCCCAAGGCACCGCTGGTCGCCAACAAGGCCCGTCCCGCGCGCGCCACGATGGAGGTCGCGTCGCTGGCCGTCAAGGGCTGGATGGTGGAGGTCGAGGTCACCGCCGCGTACAAGGCGCGCTGACAGGCACAGACCCGCGGGGCAACTGCCAGCGAGGGGCCGGGCCCGTAACCGGGCCCGGCCCCGAAGCGACGCTGCCCCTGCCGGGCGGCGCCCCCGGTCAGTCGTCCCTACCTTGTTGATCGGGATGAGCGAGCCATTCGTAGGGTCCTACCTTCTTGATCGGGTTGATCAAGGCCACTTGTAGGGTCTGGAGGCCCAGAGACGCCGGGTATGGCTTTCGTAGGGTTGCCCGCGATGGTTCAGCCAACCTGGCCGCCCGGTGTCTCACAACGGCCTGACTGCTGATTAGGAGACGCGAGTACCTCGTCGTACATCGCTGAGCAGGACCACGCCGGCAAGGTCGTCCGGAACCGCATCTGCGTCCGTGCCTGCTCCGGCACCGGTTCACGCCTCGGCTGCCGCGTCCAGCGGCGCGCCACTCGCCTCGAGGGCCGCCTGGATGAAGGCGGCGACGAGGGGCCGCCGGTCGGTCTGCGACCAGGCGACGACGAGCCGACTGCTCGGTGCGTCGACCACCGGGATGTACACCAGGGCCGGGTGCACGGGCTGGGCGAGCGAGTATGGCAGTACAGCGATGGTGCGCCCCAGTTGGATCAGCTGGACCATCTGCGTGACATCGGTGATCTCCGGCCCGTCGGCCCCCTCAGGGGTACCCGTCCAGTCGACCCCTTTCCAGCGCGGCAGTGTCTCGTGCCTCAGGTCCGCCACGGTCAGCTCCGACCGCGACGCAAGGCGGTGGTTGCGCGGGAGGATCGCCACGCGTCCCTCCACGGAGAGCGTCTCGTGATCCAGCCCGGACAGATCATCGAACGGCGCGTACAGCAGCGCCACGTCAGCGCGCCCGTCGCGTACGTAGTCGGCGCGATCGGTAGCACCACCGAAGACGATGTCCACCTGCCGCGCGTCAGGCCGACGGGAGTAGGCGGCCAGAATGCCCAACAGAAGGTCGGCTTCCCCGCTGGGCTTGACCACCAGCCGAAGACGGGCGTGCCGATCGCCGGCCCGGCGCGTTTTCTCCACCGCGGCACTGACCGCGTTCAAGGCGTTCCGACCGTGATGCAGCAGCGCCTTTCCGGCCGGCGTCAGAGTTACATGACGACTGGAGCGCTCCAGCAACTGGACCCCCAGCCCCGACTCGAGCCGCCGGATCGCTTTCGACAGCGTCGGCTGGGCGATCGCCAGACGTGACGCGGCCCGGCCGAAGTGTAGTTCTTCGGCCACAGTCACGAAGTACTCAAGCTCCCGCGTTTCCAGATCGGCCATGCCTCAGGCTATCACTCCATTCATTCCTTTCAGCTATCAAACGAGAGCCGCGCCGCCTTGGACGCAGCGGAGAATCACCTGTTCAATGTAGTGATGATTCACCACACGATGATCGTTTCGTTCGAAGATTCGATTGCTGACAGCGATCTAAACGAGTACCTCAAGGACGTCGAGAACCTCATGATGGGGTCCGGTCACGTCCAGACGTTCTCGGCCAAGCGCCACATCCGCGTCCCCGGCGACGACCACGCCCCGGTGTTCATCTCCACCGCCGTCGTACAACTCGGCCTCACCGACATCGACGCCCTCAACGCGACCTTCGCCATGCCCGAGGCGGTCGAGCTCATCCGCCGCTGGCAGTCCCGCTACCCGTACAAGGTTGTATGGGTCAACCACGAGCCGCTGACATGAGCAGCCTCACAGGCAAGGCCGGCCTGGTCACCGGCGCCGGCAGCGGAATCGGGCGTGCCGGCGCGCTCGCGTTCGCCCGGCGCGGGGCCGCCGTCGGCGTCCTCGACCTCGACGCGCGCAGCGCCGAGGAAACCGCGACGCTGATCGCCAAGGAGGGCGGCACCGCCGAGCCGATCGATCTCGACATCAGTGACGAGCAGTCCGTGCAGCGGGCAGTCGCACACCTCGAGGAGACGTTCGGCGGGCTCGACTTCGCGCTCAACAACGCCGGCATCCCTTCCACGAACCGAGAACTCACCGAGATGTCGGCCGAGGACTGGGACCGCGTCCTGCGGGTCAACCTGACCGGCACGTTCCTGTGCATGAAGTACGAGCTGCCCGCGCTCAAGCGGCGCAGCGGCGGAGCGGTCGTCAACACCGCCTCCAACGGCGGTCTGTACTCGATTCCGCACGCCCCGGCCTACGTCGCGAGCAAGCACGGCGTCGTCGGTCTGTCCAAGGCCGCCGCTGTCGACTACGCGCCGGACAATATCCGTGTCAACGCCCTGTGCCCGGGGCTGACCCGCACCGCCACGTTCGACACCGTCGCCGCCCTGGCGGGCGCCGACATGGCGGGCCAGCAGGCGGCCGCCACACCACTGGGGCGGCTGGCCACCCCGGAGGAAATAGCGGCTGCGGCCGTGTGGCTGTGCTCCCCCGAGGCGTCCTACGTCACCGGCATCGCCCTGTCGGTCGACGGCGGCCGACGCGCCTGACACCTGCCGCAAGGGGAGGGCTGGGCAACCGCCAGCTGCCAAACCCTCCCCTACCACTCCCGACTGCCGGCGAACCAGCATTGCTTGAGGAGCCACGAATGGCCACCGAGAACCGCATCATCGCCGTCGAAGAACACTTCATCACCGACGCGTACGTGCAAACGGCCCACAGCCTCGACCACTTTCCCAGTGACCGGACCGAGGTGGAGCTCACCCGCACGGCCGAACGCAACGAGCCGACCCGCTCCCAGCTCCTCGACCTCGACGCACGCCTGGCCGGCATGGATGCGGCCGGGCAGGACATGGCGGTCCTGAGCCTGAACCCGCCCGGTGTCCAGCCCTATGAGCCGACCGGCGCGATCGACCTCGCCCGCCGGTTCAACGACTCCCTGGCCGGCATCGTGCGGCAGCACCCCACCCGGTTCGCCGGCCTCGGCGCCGTCCCCACGCAGGCCCCCGAACAGGCCGCAGAGGAGATCGAGCGCATCATGGGACCGCTCGGCCTCAATGGCATCATGATCAACTCGCACACCGAGGGGCGATACCTCGACGACGACCGGTTCGCTCCGCTGCTGGCCGCCGCAGAAGCACACCGGGCCACCATCTACCTCCACCCCCGCGTGCCCAGCATGCTCACCCAGTACTCCGACTACGGCCTCTCCGGCGCCATCTGGGGTTACGCCGCCGAAGCCGGACTGCACGCCATGCGCCTCATCCTCAGCGGCACCCTGGACCGCTACCCCCGCCTGACCTTCGTTCTGGGCCACCTCGGCGAAGGCATCCCGTACTACCTCATGCGCATCGACAACCGGCACGCATACGCGTCCAAGATCGCAGGCGCCGCCACTCCGATGCGCACTCTGGAACACACTCCCAGCGAATACTTCCAGCGCAACTTCGTCATCACCACCAGCGGTATCGATGATCCCAACGCCTTGGAATTCGCTCTGGGCGCAGTCGGCGACGACAACATCATGTTCGCCGTCGACAGCCCTTACGAGGACACCGCGGCCGCCGTCAAGTTCCTCAAGACAGCCCCCATCACCGACAGCCAGCGCGCCGACATCAGCCACGGCACCGCCGAACGTGTCTTCGGACTGACGTCCTGTTCCGCTTGATCGGTAAAGGGCGCGCGGTGGCTCGGCGACGCGACGGCTGTCGGCCCACGGCCACAGCATCGACCTTCAACTCGGGCGAGTACACCTTCATGACCATAAGTGGTCCCTCCTCTTCGGCTCCGACCGGGGCCGGGATCAGAGGTGTCCACCGCTCAGGGGGTAGGGCCAACTGCTCGCCAGGGCCGAGCGGATGGGCAACGACGCCAAGCTCAAGGCCCTGCCCCAGTTGCGCAAGGCGGCGAAGAAGGTCGCTGCGGCGGTCGACGTGCTGATGACGACGCCACCCGCGACCGACACCGGCGAACTCGTCTCCGTGGTCGACGCCTGGTCGGCGATCGAGCAGGTCGTGCCGCGCGAGCAGCTGGCCGAGGCGCTCGCCACCATCGCCGCGGTGGTCCCGGACACCGACGGGGACGACGACGCGGAACGGCGGGCCGAACTGGTCGCCCGCTACGGCACCGTGCGCGGCTTCATCCGCCTCCTGGTCGAGGTCATCGACTTCGGCGCGGTCGAGGCCGGCGCCCCGGTCGTGAAGGCGCTCAAGGGGCTGCCGGACCTGATCGGCCGGAAGAAGGTCGGCGCGGAGGAGGTTGCCTCCGACCTGGTGACCGGCTCCTGGCGGCGGCTGGTGTTCGCCAACCCCAGCCTGCCGCACGGCGTGGTCGACAAGGCCGCGTACTCGTTCTGCGTCCTGGAGCACCTGCACCGTTCCTTGCGCCGGCGGGACGTGTTCGCCAAGGACGGCGACCGCTGGGGCAACCCCCGTGCCAAGTTGCTGGCCGGGGAGAAGTGGACGGCCGGCCGGCCGACGGTGCTCACCGCGCTCGGGCTGGAGAGTGAACCGGCCGGGCACCTCGCCGAACTCGTCTCTGCCCTGCACGCCGCCTACGTCCAGCTCGCCGCCGGGCTGCCGGGCAACAGCGCGCTGGAGGTCGTGGGCGGGAAGCTGAAGCTGGCCAAGCTCGGCAAGGCCGAGGAACCCAAGCTGATGCCGCCGTTCCGGCAGCTGGTCAACGGCATGCTGCCCAGGGTCGACTTCCCCGAACTGCTGCGGGAGGTCGCCGAACTGACCGCATGGCGGACGCGTTCACGCGCACATCTCCGGCGCCGGCTCCGGTATGGAGGGCTTCACCACCAGCCTGTGCGCCGTGCTGCTGAGCGAGGCGTGCAACGTCGGGATGACCCCGGTCATCAAGCCGGATGTCCCGGCGCTGAACCGGGGCCGCCTGGTCCAGGTCGATCAGGGCTACTTCCGGGCGGAGAACATCTCGGCGGCGAACAGCCTGTTCATCGAGGCTCAGGCGAAGATCGATGTCGTACGGGCGTGGGGCGGCGGCCTGGTCGCCTCCGCCGACGGAGTGCGCTTCACCGTTCCCGTGCGGAGCCTGTACGCGGATTCGAATCCCGGGTACTTCGGGCTGCGACACAAGGGCGCCACTTGGTTGAACGTGGTGAACGACCAGGTGATGGGGCTGGACAGGGTGGTCGTGCCGGGCACGCTGCGCGACTCGCTGTTCATCCTGGACGCCATCCACGCCCGCGACGGCGGCCCGAAGCCGGAGACCGTCATCACGGACACCGCGTCGTACTCCGACATCGTCTTCGGCCTGTTCGCGATCTGCGGCTACCAGTTCTCACCGAGGATCGCCGACCTCTCTGACGCCCGGCTGTGGCGGACGAACACCGCGGCCGACTACGGTCCGCTCCAGCCGGTCTCGAACCACACCACCCGCCTGGACCCGATACGCGCCCACTGGGGCGACATGCTCCGTGTGGCCGGGTCGCTCACCCTGGGGGGAAGTCCGCGGCCACGACCTGATCCGCATGCTCTCCCCGGACGGCAAGCCCACAGGGCTGGGCGACGCGTTCGCCCACTACGGGCGGATCTTCAAGACCCTGCACCTGCTCCAGTTCGTCTCCGATGAGGGATACCGGCGCATGATCGGCGCCCAGCTCAACGTCACCGAGGCCCGCCACCGCCTCGCCCGGAAGATCTGCTTCGGGCAGCGCGGCGAACTGCGCCAGCACTACCGCGAGGGCATGGAGGACCAGCTCGGCGCCCTCGGTCCGGCGCTCAACGCCGTGGTGCTGTCCAACAGCCTCTACATCGACGCCGCCGTCAAGCAGCTGGCCGCCGACGGCTTCCCCGTCACCGGCGAGCTGCTTGCCCGGCTCTCCCCGCTCCAGTACGACCACATCAACTTCCTGGGCCGGTACGCCTTCACCCGGCCGCCGGCGCCGGGCTTGCGGCAACTGGGGCACCCGCACAGCGACGACGAGACGGACGACGGCGAGGACAGGTAGCCGCGGGCCCGTACCGGCGAACAGCGGTCCGGCCCGGAGCCCCCACCTACGCCTCCGGGCCGGACCATTTTGTGTGAGCGAGGCTCAGTCGGTGGGCAGGATGCGCAGGTGCGGACTGTCCTGAGTCAACGCCGGTGGGCAGGCAAGGGGCGGAGCGGGATCAGAAGAGTTCGACGGCCGAGCCGACATGCACCGACCGCCTGCCGTCCGTCTGGCGAACCACCATCACGAGCAGGCCCGGTCGTGACGACCATGCCTGCTCCTACGAGATGCACCTACCGCATACAGAACGGCCATTCTGCTAATGTCCTCCGCAAGAAGAGTACAGATTCTTTTTGTGGGGGGTGTGGTGCCTCGGCTCACCGACGCGCGCAAGGAACTCCGGCGTACTCAGATCGCCGAGGCCGCCGTCCGTTGTTTCAGCCGCAACGGGCTGGAGCGGACCTCGATCGCCGACATCACCGCCGAGTCCGGCCTCTCGGCCGGCTCGATCTATGCGCACTACCGCAACAAAGCCGACCTGGTCCGGGCCGCCGCCCGCGAGGTGCTCGCCAAGCGCGCCGACGTCCTCGGCGAGTACGCCGCGGCCGACGCCCCACCCGGCCCCGACGAACTGCTCTCCCGTCTGATCGCCGCGATCGACCCCGCCGAGGCCCGGGTCGGCGTGCAGACCTGGGGTGAGGCGACCACCGACCCGGCCATCCACGGCATCGTCGTCGACATGACCGACCGGATGCGCGCGATGCTGCGCGACTGCGTCACGGCGTGGCTGGTCAAGGTCGAGCACCACGAGCCGGCCGAGGCCCGGGAGCGCGCCGTCCCGATTGCCCACCGGGTCATGGCGCTCTACCAGGCCGAACTGCTGTACACCGCCTTGCGAACACCGACCGAGGAGACAGCGTCATGACCACCGCGACCGCTTCATTCGCCGCCCGCACCGTTTTCAGGATCGGCTACGGCGCGTTGCAGCTCGAGCGTCTGCCCGACCGCCGCGGCGAGGCCGTCGCGTTGCTGCGCCGCGCGATCGAGCTGGGCGTCGACCACGTGGACACCGCCGAGTTCTACGGCTTCGGTTTCGCCAACGACGTGATCCGCGAGGTGCTGCGCTCCGAGGACGGCGTCCTGGTCGTCACGAAGGTCGGCGCCGACCCCAACCCGGGCGGGGATCTGCCGTTGCGTCTGGCGCAGCGGCCCGAGCAGCTGCGCGCCAGCGTCGAGGACAACCTGCGCAGCCTCGGTCTCGACCAGCTCCCGGTGGTCAACCTGCGGCGTCTCGACTCCGGCCCCGGGCTGCGTCCCGAGGGCGACCAGGTCGTCGACCTCGACGACCAGCTCGCGGTGATGACCGCCCTGCGCGACGAGGGCAAGATCGGCGCGATCGGTCTGAGCAGCGTCACCCTCGACGTCCTGCGCCGCGCCCTGTCGGCGGGCATCGTCTGCGTGCAGAACGCGTACAGTCTCGTCTCCCGCGATGACGAGGACATGCTGCAGCTGTGCGCGTCCGAGGGCATCGCCTGGGTGCCGTTCTTCCCGCTCGGCGGAGCCATCCCCGGCCTGCCCAAGGTCACCGACGAGCCGGCGGTGCTCGCCGTGGCCGAGTCCCTGGGCGTCACGCCCTCCCAAATCGGCCTCGCCTGGCTGCTGCACCACGCCCCCAACGTCCTGCTCATCCCCGGTACCGCCAACGCCGCCCACTTGGAGGCCAACATGGCGGTCGGCGAGATCACCTTCGACGCCGTGACCCTCGCCACCCTCGATGCCGTCGAGTTCCGCTCCAACGAAGTCCCTATCGGCTGACCGGAACCAACGCGGCCCGGGCCGCGACCACACCCCACACCGGACACCCTGACGAACCGCCAGGCCACGCCGGGAAACCCCGCTCTACCAGGCTCCAAGGACGCATCATGAAGGCCATCATCTACCGCGACAACGGCGCCCCCGACGTTCTCCAGTTCGTCGACCGTGACCTGCCGACGCCCGGCCCGGGCGAGGTTCGCGTCCGGGTCGCCGTGTCCGGGGTCAACCCGACCGACTGGCAGGCGCGCTCCGGCGCCGGCCATCCCAAGCACTTCTCCGAGATCACCCCGCACCTCGACGGCGCCGGCACGATCGACGCTGTCGGTGAGGGTGTCGACCAGAGCCGGGTCGGTCAGCGGGTCTGGCTGTTCATGGCGGCCGCCGGGCGGCCCACCGGCACCGCCGCCGAGTTCACCGTCGTGCCTGCCGAACAGGCCGTGCCGCTGCCCGATGAGGCTGGCTTCGACGTCGGCGCCGCACTCGGAGTCCCCGCGTTGACCGCGCACCGCGCGCTCACCGTCGCCGAGGACGGGCCGCGTCGGCTGCGGCCCGGGGCACTCGACGGGAAGGTGGTGCTCGCCGCGGGCGGGGCCGGAGCGGTCGGGCACGCGGTGATCCAGCTCGCCCGATGGGCCGGCGCTACCGTGATCAGCACGATCAGCAGCCCGGAGAAAGCCAGGCTGGCCACCGCCACCGGAGCCCACCACGTGATCAACTACCGCGAGGGCGAGCCGGCCGCCGAGATCCGCAATATCGCCCCGGATGGCGTCGACATCGTCGCAGAGGTGGCGCTGGGCACGAACCTCGCACTGGACCTGGCCGTGCTGCGAACCCGCGGCACGATCTCGACCTACGCCAACGACGGTGGCAAGCCGGTCGAACTGAACGTGTTGCAGAACATGGTGCTGAACACACGCCTCCAGTTCCTGGTGCTCTACACGGCCGGTCCGGAGGCACGCGCCGCGGCCGCCCAGGACGTCGCCGCCGCAGTGCGCGACGGCGCGCTGCCGGTCGGCGAGGAGCACGGCCTGCCGCTGATCCGTTTTCCCCTCGACCGCACCGCCGACGCGCACCGAGCGGTCGAGAGCCGCGCGGTCGGCAAAGTCCTGGTGGACGTCACGTCCTGACGTCCAGTCGGCCACCGCGCACCCACCCGGCCGCCCCGGGGAACCCGGCATAGGGCGGCCGGGTGGGCGGCGTCACCTCGACCTCTGTCGGGCCCGCGGCCATCCCACACCTCAAGGGTTCTCATAAACGACCCTTTGCCGGAGCAAGATCAAAAACGTGCCGCCGGACACCTGCTGATCTCCGATCGGCCCTCAGAACCCGTTCTCACTCAAAAGTGGTCCGGACCCCCTTCTGAGACTTGCATTATGCGAAAATCCGGGGGCATCACGGATTCTCACGACCCCTCGGCGGCCGACGCGGACGACATCGAGCGCCACCCCTGCCCACGCTGCGGCGTCCAGCCTGTGCCGCTCGAAAGGTCGTTGTCACAGTCACTGGGGCGCCCGCAGCCGCCAGGCACTGGCTGACTGACTCTCCAACATCCCCGTCCTCCCCGGCGATGAACCTGTAGCCGCGACCTGGCGCCCCCGCCGAAGGGCACGTCCGGGAACGGGTCGCGCAGCGCCCGCAGGTAGCTGGGTCCGCCGAGCGAGCCTGGAAAGAGCTTGATGGCGCCGGCGCCCCGGGCGAGGGCGAGTTCGATCTCGCCCGGCGTCAGGGCGCCCATCAGCACGGGTACGTGGACGCCGCTTGACCGCAGGTCGTCGACGAGTGCCGGGGTGACCAGGTACGACGCGCCGGCGTCCACGGCGCGTGCAGCGTCGGCGACCGTGCGCACGGTTCCGGCCCCGACAGTTGCGTCGGGGCCCAGCTCGGCGCGGGCCTGTTTGATCACTGCCAGTGCGTCGGTGGTGGTTAGTGAGACCTCGATGGGTCGGCCCGCTCGGTGTCCCGCAGCCGACCGCCCGAGGCGGCGGGCGCGGGCCGTGAAGGATGTCTTTATTGCCGTACGGTGGTTGACCTGGGACTTTGTGATCGCCTAGGTGTGGGCGTGATCAATGATTGTGGGTCTGCGACTGCTCTACCTGATCTTCTGTCGACTACTGGGCTGCTTGCTCTTGCTGGGCCGATCGACCGCCGCGCACAACGCCGAGATCCTCGTGCTTCGTCATGAGGTCGCTGTGGGTCGACGGCAGATCGAGCGGCCGCGGCTCTCATGGGCTGATCGTGCCGTGCTCTCAACTCTCGCACGGCACCTGCCATCCGCCTTACGCCGCCATCGGCTGGTCACCCCGGGCACGCTGCTGAACTGGCACCGCCGTCTGGTGCGCTGGAAATGGCGCCAGACGGCGGTCGGACCCGGTCGACCACCGTTGCCGGAAGAGACGGTCGCGCTCATCCAGCGACTGGCGAGAGAAAACCCAACACCGGACGGGCCCACCGCAGCCTCGGCCTACGAGCACCCGACGACGACCCGAACGTCATCCCCCTGCCCGCCGCCCGCCTCAGGCGTCGACAGGTACTTGGCGGACTGCTCAACGAGTACCACACCCTGTCACCCCGGTTGCCTCATCATCCACAGGAAACGCCCAGCTCAGCAGCCTGATCGGAATATTGACACCCTTCAGCCCGAATCCGCAACTCAGCCCCAACACGGCCTGCACGACCCCGAAACGATCAACCGGGAATCAAGCCGGTGGATCCGGGGTGAGTCAGCGCACCAGGCAAGGGGGGCTCTCACAGTACCTGTATCACCAGGATCTCCCAGACGTCCAAAACGCCTGTCAACCTGGTTGAGTCGAAAGCGCCGACAACACTCCATGGACACGCACTGCAGCTTTACCCCCATCAGTTCAATTCAGCTGCCCCGAATGCGCGACCGTGTCGGCGCATTCTTCCACGACAGAAGGGACGGAGACCAATGGCGGACAACCAATTCACCACTCACACAGAACTTTTCGATCTGAGTGGGAAGTACGCCCTTGTCACTGGCGGCACCAGGGGCATTGGGATGATGATAGCGCGCGGCCTTCTCCAGGCGGGCGCCCGCGTCGTCATCAGCTCACGCAAGGCAGACACGTGCGCGGAGGCACAGCATCTACTGTCCGAATTCGGCGACGTTCAAGCAATCCCCGCCGACCTGTCCAGGCACGACGAGTGTCAGCGCCTCGCTGATCTTGTCAAGGTCGACTCGGAACGCCTGGACATCCTTGTCAACAACGCGGGAGCGATGTGGCGCGAGCCGCTAGCGACGTTCCCGGACGAGGCCTGGGACGCAGTGATCGACCTCAACCTCAAGTCGCCGTTCTGGCTGGTGCAGGCGCTGCTCCCCGCACTTCGCAGGGCGGGCACCGCCGATGATCCCGCGCGGATCATCAACATCGGCAGTATCGCCGCCATCCACGTCGCCCAGTCGCCCAACTACTCGTACGCCAGCAGCAAAGCGGCACTCCATCAACTCACCAGAGTGCTTGCCAGAGAGCTGGGCCCACAGCACGTCACGGTGAACGCGGTAGCACCGGGAGTGTTCCCGTCGCAGATGATGGCGTCCACGCTCGATGCCATCGGCGACACGATCGCGGGGGCGGCCCCTCTGCGCCGGCTCGGCCGCGACGACGACATGGCGGGAATCGCCGTGTTTCTCGCCAGCCGGGCTGGGTCCTACCTCACGGGCACCATCATCCCGGTAGACGGCGGCATCGCGACGACCGCATCGGGTACCCCTTAGACTGCGGGACGGGCTTACGGTGAGGGGATGGCCACGATGGATCTACGCACCGAGATCCGGGAGTTTCTCAGCTCGCGTCGCGCCCGCATCGCACCCGAGCAGGCGGGCCTGCCCGCTTACGGCGGCAACCGTCGGGTCAAAGGTCTGCGCCGCGAGGAGGTAGCGCTACTGGCGGGGGTATCGGTCGACTACTACGTGCGCATGGAGCGCGGCAGCCTCGCCGGTGCCTCCGATGGCGTGCTCGACGCGTTGGCCTCTGCCTTGCAACTCGACGAGGCCGAGCGCGACCACCTGTTCCACCTCGCGCGCCGATCCAGGGCGCCCAGCGGCCCACGCCGGCGTAGGCCTGCCGTGACGGTGCGCTCGACGCTGCAGCAGGTGCTCGACGCGATCTCCGATGCGCCGGCCTGGATCGGTAACGGCCGTTATGACGTGCTCGCCATGAATCAACTCGCTCGCGCGCTGTATTCACCGGTGCTGGCCGACCCGCGACGGCCCGCGAACACAGCGCGGTTCGTCTATCTAAACCCCGAGGCGGCCAGAGATTTCTTTGTCGACTACGACCAAATTGTCGGTGCCGCGGCCGCGAAGCTACGCATGGAAGCCGGCCGCAATCCGCACGACGAGGAGCTGATCGCCCTAGTCGGCGAACTGTCAACGTTCAGTGAGCTATTTCGGCAGCGGTGGGCATCTCAGGACGTGCGGCTGCACCGGTCCGGCCGCAAGCGTGTGCGCCATCCGATCGTGGGCCAGCTCGACTTGGACGTCGAGTCCCTGGAACTGCCCGCCGAACCCGGCCTGCACCTCAACGTCTACACCGCACCCGCGGGCACACCGACCGCTGACAATTTAGCGCTCCTGGCGTCGTGGGCGGCCACCCAACAGACGCTGGCGACCGAGCTCGAAGCACACAACGGATAGTCCAACCCCTTCAGCCGTACTAGTCAGCGGGACCATGACGTGGGGCAACAATCTGCCGGAAAGTAAACACGGGAGTGAGACAAAAATCAGTGTGGACACGCGCGTGAACCGTTGAAGATGGCGCTGTGGCGGCGCGATGACGCCCGACGCCGTGTCGGTGACGGGCTGATCCATCACAGCGATGCCGGGCCAATACACCTCGAATGCGATTGCGGAAACTGCTGCGCTGGATGGAATTGCATCATCGATTAGCAGTAGGGGGATGCCTACGACAACGCGCTAGTGTGCGCTTGCCGAAAATATCATCCGCCCTGGTGGGATGCGGTGCGCGCCGTGTGCGGGAGGTCGACCGGAGAAGTCGCCTGAACGGGCGCTCTCGCGAGGCTGGTGCTCGCCGCGGCAACATGATCGACCATGTTGCTGCGACTGGCCTACTTGGGCGTGATGAATGCGTTCGCCATGCCGCGCCTGCTACCGATGGGCGATCGGGACAAGACTGTCGAGATACTCGCCTTGCGGCACCAGATCATGGTGCTGGAGCGCCAACTCGGCAAGGAGCGGGTGCGGTTCGCCCCGAGCGATCGGGCATTTCTGGCGGCGCTGCTGCACCGGCTCCCCAAGGACGTGCTCCGCGGAGTGCGGCTAGTGGTGCGTCCGGACACGGTGCTCCGTTGGCACCGCGACCTTCTCGCACGCCGCCATGCTGCCGCCTCCCGGCCCAGGCGCTCGGGACGGCCTCGGACCGTGCACTCCGTGCGGGCCCTGGTATTGCGCCTGGCGCGGGAGAATCCCGGCTGGGGATATCGCCGCCTGCACGGTGAACTGCTCGTCCTGGGCGTGAAGGTGGCCGCTTCCACCGTCTGGGAGATCCTGCAAGAGGCCGGCATCGATCCAGCACCCGAGCGGTCCTCCAGCACGTGGGCGGACTTTCTGCGCTCCCAGGCCGATGCCCTGCTGGCCTGCGACTTCTTCGAAACGGTCACCCTGTCCGGGGCTCGGATGTACGTGCTTGCCGTCATCGAGCATGCCAGCCGACGGATCCGGGTCCTGGGTGCCACCGCGCACCCAACCTCTTCATGGGTGGCGCAGGCTGCGAAGAACCTCGCCATGGATCTTGAGGACCTCGACTGCCGGGCACGATTCATGATCAGGGACCGGGACGGAAAGTTCTCCGACCTGTTCGATGCCATCCTGGCGGATGCGGGGATCGAGGTCGTCCTCAGCGGCGTTCAGACGCCGAGAATGAACTCGATCATGGAAAGGTGGGTACAGACCTGCAGACGGGAACTCCTGGACCGCACCCTGATCTGGAACCACCGGCACCTGCTCCACGCCCTACGAGAGTTCGAGCAGTTCTACAACGCACACCGGCCGCACCAGGGCATCGCGAACGCCAGACCGCTGCACGCCTTACCCACGCCGATCGACGATCCTGAGCAGATCAGCCGTCTCGACATACGACGACGCGATCGACTCGGCGGGATCCTTCACGAGTACCGACATGCCGCGTGACCTGCATTCTCCGAACTACCAGGGGTGTCAGGCAGCCGGGGACGGTGCAGTGCGTGAGCTCGCCCAGGCCCCGGAGCGGAGGGCCGGGGTCGGCGAGGAACACCGCGAGGTCAGGGCGTCCGTCCCGGAGCCAGCGCTGGGCATGGCCGGTGCACAGGCCCTGCTCGTGCGCGGCGCGGTTGCAGCCCGGGACCGGGCAGCGCTTCCAGCCCAGCACCGGGTCGTCGGCGTCGGGGACCAAGACGTCGACGCGGAACTCCGGGCGGATGGCAGCCAGCAGTTTCTCCAACAGCCCGGGCCGGCTGAGCGGGCCCGTGGGGCAGGGGTGTGACGGTCACAGACGCACCTCCCGGCCGGTGAACCAGCCCGCCGCTTCCAGCGTCCGGCGGGCGTCTTCGACGGTGAGGTGCCCGTACGTGTCCATCGTGGTGGTGATCGAGGCGTGTCCGAGGAGTTCCTTCACGCTCTCCATGCCGGCGCCTTTGCGTAGCAGCCAGGTCGCATAGGAATGTCTTGTGTCCGCAGAGGCCGTGTGCGGATGACCTCGTGTCGCGATTGAGCAGGCCAAGCGTCGAGGCCGTATTCGCGACGCAGATCGTCGGTCGTGTTGCTTTCCACGGGGCTTCCTGTGATGCGGATCACTCGCTGCTGGTGCTCGTGGGGCCGTGTTGTCAGTGGGGGCTGAGATCGTGCCTCCGTGAGCGAACTGGTTGAGCATGTCGATGAGCATGACCGCGTGTTGGGGATAGTCGAGCGAGACGAGGCGGTGCGCGAGAACTGGCCGCATCGCATTGCAACAACGATCTGCCGTGACCGCGAGGGGCGGATCTTGGTGCTGCGACGGGCCGAGACGCTGTCCCGGTTCCCGGGCTACTACGACGTGATGGTCGGCGGCGCCGTGGACGTGGGCGAGCCGTATGAGGAGGCGGCGGTCCGCGAGCTGGCTGAAGAGCTCGGCGTTCGCGTGCCGGTGCGCTTCCTGTTCAAGTTCCTCTGCAGGGAAGGGATTAGCCCCATATGGTTCGGGGTGCATGAGGCCCTCTTGTCGTCGGAGCCCCTGGTCCCGGACCCGGGTGAGATCGACTGGCTGGACTGGCTGACGGTTGCCGAACTGCGCGAAGTCGTTGATCAATGGTGCTTCGTTCCGGGAGGGCGGGAAGCTCTCCGCCGATATCTGGGTTCCGGGTCCGACAGCGGTGCGGGCGAAGTGGCAGCCGGGTGATCGGCGATGCGGGTTGCCTCGGTTCAGGTCGGGCATTTCAGCTGCATGACCCGATCACTGTGGTTCGTGGTGCTGGAAGGCGCCTGACCTGGGTGGTTTCGGCGGAGGGTTCGACCGATGCCCGCAGCCGGCCGGGCTGCGCGGGCTCGCGGTGGACGGCAAAAGCCTGCGGGGCGCGGCCCGGGCGAACGGCCGGAAGATCCACCTGCTTGCCGCTCTCGACCACATTACCGGCCTGGTCCTGGCCCAGTTGGACGTCCAGGAGAAGACCAACGAGATCATCTGCTTCCAGCCCCTGTTGGACGCCGTCGCCGACCTGGCCGAAACCGTGGTGACCAGCGACGCAATGCACACACAGCACAAGCACGCCGCATACCTCCTCGGCCGCCAGGCCCACTACATCGTGATCGTCAAGGGCAACCAGAAGAAGCTGCGCAGGCAGCTCAAGTCCCTTCCCTGGAAGGACATCCCGCTTCAGGGCCGCACCCGGGGCGTCGGCCACGGCCGCTCGGAGATCCGCGGATCAAGGTCGCCACCGTGAACAGCCTTCTCTTCCCCGGAGCCCGCCAGGCCGTCCAGATCAAGCGCCGGCGCACTGACCGCAAGACCGGCAGAACCACCGTCAAGACGGTCTATGCCGTCACCAGCCTGACCGCCGAGCAGGCCACCCCGGTCCCGCTCGCCCAACTCGTCCGGGATCACTGGAAGATCGAGGCCCTGCACCACGTCCGCGACACCACCTTTGCTGAGGACGCCTCCCAGCTGCGGACCGGTAACGCGCCCCGCGCGATGGCCACCTGGCGCAACCTCGCCATCGGAGCCCTGCGCACAGCCGGAGCGAAGAACATCGCGGCCAGCCTCCGCCGCAACGCCCGTGACCCCCATCGCCCCCTCGCACTCCTCGGCCTCGGGTGATCACGAACCGGGCGTCACGCGAACGCCGAAGCCCTGCTCCTCGGGCAGGTTCTGAAAGACGCTGAAGCCGATCGAGGGCATCGTGACGCCGTTGTTGAGAGTCAGGGTGTTCATGCATCAAGGCTCGGCCCTCGTACGGCGTTGAACCAGTGCCCTTCGCGACGGTAGGAATCGCGTTACCAGGCGCGACGCCGCTCACGCGGACGGCACCGACGAGTGACGGACGTCATGGGGTAACCGTGTGGACGGCGCTGACCCGCAGGAACTCCAGGCGTTCGGCGTCGGGGCTGCCTGCCGCGGCGGTATACACGGTGATCTTCAAGTCGGAGCCGGGAACGGTCAGGACGTCGCAGTCCAGGGTGAGTTCACCGGCGAGCCGGTGGTGCATCACCTTGCGAGAGGTGACGTGCCGCCCTGCTACTCCTGAGTTCCACAGGTCACGAAACCGCGAACTGGCGTCGCCGACTTCGGCGATGAGGGAGCGAAGGTTCTCATCCTCCGGATAGGCGGTCACGGCCTGGCGCAGGTCGGCGACGAGGGCGCGCTCGTTGCCCTCGTCGGGTCCATGCATGTTCGCCCATGCCGGTGCCTGGCAGAAGGCGGCCCGGACCACGTTGAGGTCGGTCGCCGGCCGTCCGGCCGGGTCGCCGTTCAGGGCGCTCCAGAGCGCGTTCCACGTGATGAGGGTCCAGTCCGCTGCGAAGACGGCCACCGGGTAGTCGGCCATGCGGGTGACGAGGCGCTGGACACCAGGGGGGACATGCACCGGTACGGCGCGGCCGGACGGCACGGGGAGCCCGGCAGCCTGGTAGAGGACGGCGGTTTCCTGCTCATCGAGTTGCAGGGCCCTGGCCAGCGCGGCCGCGACCGGCGGACTGGGACGCCGGGACCGGCCCTGCTCCAGGCGCACGAGATAGTCGACGCTGACCCCGGCCAGGCCCGCCAGTTCCTCACGACGCAGTCCACGGGCACGGCGCCTGCCGTGTGCGGTCAGGCCGACGTCGGTGGGTGAGCATCGGTCACGCCAGGCGCGCAGCAGGCCACCCAGATCATTCTCCGCAGACGACATGCCCCCATGATGGGCGCGGCACCGCCGGTTTACCTGGTAACGCCGTTCCTACCGTAGCGGCGGGCACTGGCTACCCGGTTCCGGCCGCACGAGCCTTGACGTATGACGAACCCTCTTACCGGTCGCACCGCCATCATCACCGGATCCAACAGTGGAATCGGCCGTGCCAGCGCCCGTTCCCTCGCCGAACAGGGCGTCCGCATCATCCTCGCGGTCCGCGACCTCGACAAGGGCCGCGCCGCCGCAGCGCGGATGCACGGTCCGACCGAGGTGCGCCGGCTCGACCTTGCCGACCTGTCCTCGGTGCGAGACTTCGCCGAAACGTGCACCGCTCCTGTCGATCTGCTGATCAACAACGCGGGCGTCATGATGCAGCCGCTGGGGCGTACGGCCGACGGCTTCGAACTCCATTTCGGCATCAACCACCTGGGGCACTTCGCACTCACCAACCTGCTCCTGCCACAGATCAGGGGGCGAGTCGTCACCGTCGCAGCCGGCGGCCACCGGGTCGGAACGCTGGACTTGGACGACCCCAACTGGGAGCGCCGGCCGTACAAGCCGTTCGCCGGCTATGCGCAGTCCAAGCTCGCCAACATGCTCTTCACCGCCGAACTCCAGCGCCGCCTCACCGCGGCCCACTCTGATGTCATCGCCACCGTCGCCAACCCGGGCCTGGCCGACACGAACCTGATCAGCCACGCCGGCAACGCACGTATCCGCATCATGAACGCCCTTCTGCGTCCCCTGTCACAGGACGAGGACGGTGGCGCACAGACCACGCTCTACGCGGCCACCGCCGACATCCCGGGCAACAGTTACATCTCCCCGAGCGGCTTCCTGGAGGCCCGCGGCCTGCCCGAGATCGCCGGCCGCTCCAAGGCTGCCCAGGATCCCGAACTCGCCCGCCGCCTCTGGACCCTCTCCGAAGAACTGACAGGCACCACGTTTCCCCTGACCATGCCGGAATACCCCCGCGGACAGAGGTGATCACACGACAACGCATCAACCTCGGGACTCGGCAAGTGCTGTGTGTGCATTGCATCGCTGGTCACCACGGTTCCGGCCAGGTCGGCGACGGCGCCCAACAGGCCTGGGACCTCCTGCGATGCGACCTCGGGATGCTCCCGGAGCTGGTCATGGGCAGGCGGAATCAGCGAAGATGCGTCGGCAGGCACGGTCTTCCACTCGGATCACGGGGGCGTAGAGAACTCCATGATCTTGGAAGCCCGTGCCTGCACTGCTTCCAGCCCCCATCAAGCCGACAGGCCACCACGAACCGGGCGTCACGCGACTACGCCGAAGTCCTGGGCGTCGTGGCAGAGGTCGAACGGCTGGCGACCGAACTCGCCGCGCTGGGAATCGACGCGGCAAAGGTGGGTCGACCCTTCGATCGAGAAGGCGGACTCCGAGAATTCGACATTCTCGGCGGACGTGGCTTCATCAGCTTCCTCTCAGTACCACGCCACCACTGCATCTATATCTGCAACATCGCCTGGTACGGATGCTTTGCGGCGGCGTTGGGATGACGGCTGTGCCGTTGCTGGCGAAGACGGCGTCGAATGCGGCGCTGAACTTGCTGCCTTTGCCGCTCGAAAAGTCATCGCTGCGTTTCATGCCGCATATTTGTACTCGTTGATGAGGCCGCCGAGGATCCGGGTGCGCAGGACTTTGCCGGTGCTGAGGCGATGCGCAGCGGCGGGTTGTTTGTGAGCGTCGGGTGGTAGCTGGTTGCGGGCCTGGTGCGGTCGGTGTTCGTTGTAGTGCCGCTCGTAGGCCGCGAGGAAGTGGCGGGCGTGGGCCTCGTTCATGATGAGGACGTGGTCGGGGGATTCGCGTCGGATGCTGCCGATGATGCGTTCGCAGTGCGCGCTCATACGGGGAGCCTGTGGCGCACTTTTGAGGATCTCCATCTCCTCGGCCCGAAGGACGGCGTCGAAGGACTCGCCGTACTTGCCATCGCGGTCGCGCAGCAACAAGCGCAGGGACTCGATGCGTATGCCCAGGTCGACGGTGCGATTCCGCGCCTGCTGCACCTGAAGGGTGTCTTTATTGGCGTACGGTGGTTGACTTGGTGCTTTGCGATCCTCCAAGTATGGGCATGATCAGTGATTGTGGGTCTGCGACTGCTCTACTTGATCTTCTGCCGACTGCTGGGCTGCCTCCTCCTGCTGGGCCGATCGACCGCCGCGAACAGCGCCGAGATCCTCGCGCTTCGCCATGAGGTCGCCGTGCTTCGACGGCAGATCAAGCGGCCAAGGCTCTCATGGGCCGATCGTGCCGTGCCCTCCGCCCTCGCCCGCCAGCTGCCACCCGCCTTGCGTCGTCATCGGCTGGTCACCCGGGGCGCGCTGCTGACCTGGCACCGTCGTATGGTGCGCTGGAAATGGCACCAGACCCCAACCGGCCCCGGCCGGCCACCGCTGTCAGAGGAGATCGCGGCGCTCATCCAGCGCTTGGCACGAGACAACCCCACCTGGGGGTACGTCAGGATCCATGACATCTCAGGGGGATAAGAAGTCAAGAGGGTTCGCGAGTCTTGATCGCTGCTGAGCCTACTGATTGGCTGGCCGACATGATGGATCTCGGACCCGTTGCCTGGCCGCCTGCACCGATCAGGACCGAGAGGCTTGTGTTGCGTGAGCCCGAGGCCCGGGACCGTGCGACGTTCATCGAGCTGCACGCCTCGCCGGAGGTGCACACCTATCTCGGCGGCGCCCGGCCGCGTGACGAGCTTGAGCGCGAGATGCCTGAGGTGCCCGGGCGGCGGCCCGGGAGTTTCGTCGTTGATCTCAACGGGGTGATGATCGGCCAGATCCTGCTCAGGAGAGCAACGGAGCACCGTCGCCCGGCTGCCGTGGGGAAGGTCGATCTCGGCTACCTGTTCCTGCCGCGGGCGTGGGGATTCGGGTATGCCGCCGAGGCGTGCGCGGCGGCACTGGACTGGCTCGAAGGCGTCCTTCCCGGCGAGCCGGTGGTGCTCGCCACCCAGACCGCCAACGTCGGCTCGATGCGCCTCGCGGCAAAGCTGGGGTTCATTGAAGTGGAGCGGTTCCGGGCCTGGGACGCCGATCAGTGGCTCGGCCTGCGGTCTGCGGGTGCCGGTAAATCATCCACGCAGGTGAGAGCTTGATCAAAGATCTTCAACTCTGGCCGACGCTCGCCCGGAGATCTTCACCAGCACAAGGCCCCGACGGCATCATGATCTCTCGTGCTGCTACGCCTGGCCTACCTCGCCGCTACCAACATCCGGGCCCTCCTACGCCTCCTGCCGATGAGCGACAGAGACAAGGACATCGAGATCCTGGTGCTCCGGCACCAACTGCTGGTCCTGCAGCCAGGTCGGCAAGCCCGCCTTCCATGACAGTGATCGCGCTGTCCTCGCCGGCCTTCTGCACCACCTGCCCAAAGACAGACTGCGGCACCTTCTACTGCCTGTCCGCCCCAAGACGGTCTTGCGCTGGCATAGTGAGCTCCTCAGGCGGCGCCATGCCGCGACCTGCATGCCCAAGCGGCGTGGACGCCCCCGCACCATCCGCTCGGTCCGTGCCCTCGTCCTGCGTCTGGCCAAGGAAAATGCCGCGTGGGGATAACGCCGGATCCACGGCGAATTCGCCGCACCGGGGATCAAGGTCGCCGCGTCCACTGTCTGGGTGATCCTCCGCGATCATGGCATCCCACCCGCACCCGAACGGCAGAGCACCACCTGGGCCGACTTCCTCCGCGGCCAGGCCGAGGCCCTTCTCGCCTGCGATCTCTTCGAAGTCCGCACGCTGACAGGGGCGAGCCTGTACGTCTTCGCCGTCATCGAGCACATCACCCGTCGCATCCGGATTCTGGGCGCCAGTGCACATCCGACCGGGGACTGGATCGTGCAGCTCGGACGCAACCTCCTCATGGACCTCGAAGACGCGGGCAGCAGGGCACGGTTCCTGATCCGCGACCGCGCCTCGAAGTTCACAGCCGCCTTCGACACCCTGATGACCGATGCCGGTCTCAAGGTCATCACCACCGGAATCCCGATACCCCGGATGAACTCTCTCATCGAGCGCTGGATACAGACCTGCCGAGGCCTACTACAACGAACACCGCCCACGCAGAGCCCTGGAACAAGTCGCCCCATGCCGCCCACTACCCACACCCATCACCCAACAAGCCCAACTCGCCCACCTGGACGTCCACAGACGAGACCGACTCGGCGGAACCCTCAACCAGTACCAGCACGCCGCCTGAACTGCGCGGATGATTTATCGGCACCCGCAGTGTCGGCCGGCACAACGCCGTCGACAAGGTCGTCGGACACGCGCTGCGCTCCGGCCTGCTGCCGCTGCGCGAAAGGGTTCTCATGGTGAGCGGCCGTGCCTCGTTCGAGCTGGTGCAGAAGGCAGTGATGGCCGGCATCCCATTCCTGGCCGCCGTATCCGCTCCGTCCTCGCTCGCCGTCGACCTTGCCGCCGAGAGCGGGCTGACGCTCGTCAGATTCCTGCGCGGCACCTCCATGAACATGTACACCGGCCCTGAACGCCTTCAGCCTCACCCCGACGCAGGAGAATCCATGAACGAGTCGTCCGGCACCGTTACTGCCCGACCGTCTGGCTAGGAATCCTCCGCCAGCCCTTCCCAGTGGTCGGCGAGCTTCTGCAGCGCGGCGACGAAGGGTTCACGCTCCGCCTCGTCGAAGGACTCCAGGAGGATCTTGTCGAGCATCCGGGCCCGGTCGTGGGCCTTACGGAGAGCCTCATGGCCCGCGTCGGTGAGGTAGAGCAGTTTGCGGCGGGCGTCGGTGGGCGACGTGCGGCGGGCGAGCAGGCCTCGGTTGGCCAGCCTGCGGGCCACGTCGGCCATGGTGGAGGTGTCCAGGGACACGGCGGCGGCCATGGAGCGCTGGTCGCGGCCCGGATTGGCCTCCACCGTCTGCAGCACCGCGAACTGCGGGCCCGTCAGCACCGGGTCGACCTCACGCGCCCACGCCACGAGGTACGCCTGGTAGAGCCGACGCACCTGGTAGCCGGGGGCGGCCGTCAGGCTGGCGGGGATCACCGGGTCGGTCTCGGCGGGCGGAGTCTGGTCGGACATGAGGCCTACTTAAGCACGCATCGCCGATCCCGAGCGAGAACGGGGTCACAGCATCCTGCACAGCGCTGTCACACCGCGGACTCCGTGAGCGGCTGCTCGGCCCAGATGACCTTTCCCTCCGGCAGATAGCGGGTGCCCCAGCGCTGGGTGAACTGGGAGATCAGCAACAGGCCGCGCCCGCCCTCGTCCGTCGTCTTCGGGTGCCGCAGATGCGGAGCGGTGGCGCCGCCGTCGAACACCTCGCAGATCAGGGACTGTACGAGGATCAGCCGCACCCGGACGGGACCGATGGCGTGCCGGATCGCGTTGGTGACGAGCTCGCTCACCACGAGTTCGGTCGTGAAGGCCAGCTCGTCGAGCCCCCAGGCGGCGAGCTGCCGTGTGCTCGATCTGCGAGCCTCGGCGACGAGGGCCGGGTCGGTCGGCACATCCCAGGTGGCGACATGTTCGGCGTCCAGGCGCTTGGTGCGTGCCATCAGCAAGGCCGCGTCGTCACGCGGTCGTGGGGACACCAGTTCGTCCACGACAGCGCGACACCGTTGGTCCAGTGACGGATCGAGGCTCTCCAGGTTCCTGCGCAGACGCTCTCTGGGCGCATCAACGTCCGTCAGCCCGCCATCACCCGCGCCCTCCGTGCCGTCACCCCTGAGGAGGCCGTCCGTGTGCAGCGCGAGCGTGGTGCCTACCTCCAGATCGAGCTCGACCGCCTCGAAGGGTAGGCCGCCGACGCCGAGGGCCGGACCGCGGGCATGTCGGCAAAGGTGACGGTGCCGTCGGGGGCGATGACCGCCGGCACCGGATGACCCGCGCTGGCCATAGCACACCGCCCCGTGACCGGGTCGTAGACCACGTACAGGCAGCCAGCGCCCACGCTGCGGCGGGCACCGTCCGCCGCAGCTCCGGATCCGGAGTTCTGGTCCCGGGCGGCTTGGGCGACCAGGTCGTCGAGGTGGGCGAGCACCTCCTCGGGAGACAGATCCAGGTCGGCAAGGGTGCGTACGGCGGTGCGCAACTGTCCCATCGCGGCGGCCGCGTCGATGCCGTGCCCCGGCACCTCTCCCACCACGAGAGCGACCCGCGCTCCGGACACCGGGATGACGTCATACCAGTCGCCGCCGAGGCCGGTAAGCTCGTCAGCCGGCCGGTAGCAGGCGGCGACGTCCACCGCATCCTGTTCCGGAAGCCCGTGCGGGAGCAGATTGCGCTGGAGGACGAGGGCCGCGTCGCTCCCGTGTGTACCGGCGAGCGTTGTCGACACACACCGCCGCGCGAGCCACGAAGTCTTCTGCCAGGCCGAGATCTTCCTCGTAGAACGCTTCCCGGTGCTCGCGCCTGAAGAACGTGGCGACGCCCAGAGTGATGCCGCGTGTGCGGATCGGCACGGCCATCGCGCTGTGCAGCCCGAGATCAAGGAATGTGGCCCTCCGGTCGGGCGGAAGGTTGCCGATCCAAAGTTTCGCGAGCGGGTCGAGGCGCTCCTCGCGCCAGGAGCTGCCACTGGTCAGGCACCGGACCGGAGGGGATCCGGCCAGGTAGGAGGTCGCGACACCGATGTCGACCAGCGCTTCCGGGACACCGTCCCTGGTCGACTGGTGCCCCGCTCGGCACAGTGATGCAACGTCGTGGTCGTTCAACGTCCCGGACGGCGGCTCCATGCCACGGAGCACCGGTTCCAGCAGGTCCACGCTCACGAAGTCGGCGAGGCCGGGTACAGCCACGTCGGCCAGTTCCTGAGCGGTGCGCGTCACGTCCAGTGAGCGCCCCATGCGCTGGCCCGCCTGGTCGAGCAGGGCCGGGCGCTGCCGGGCGCGGTGGCGTTCGGTGATGTCCTCGACGGTGTAGAACACTCCGACGGGGTGTACGGCGTCATCCTCCAGTCGGGTGAAGGACATCGAGTACGCCGTCTCCCGGTCCGGGGTCGACCGCACCCGGCCCACCGTCTCGTAGGCGGTGACGGGCCGACCGGTCTTGAGGACCAGTCGCATCTGGGCTTCGTACTTTGCGGCGTCGAGGCCGGGCCGGACGTCGGCGAGTCTCTTTCCCAGCCGTTCGTGCGGAGTGCCTCCGCCGAACCGGGACAGGGCGGGGTTCGACCACACGTATTGCAAGTCCGTGTCCACGATCGCTATGCCCACCGCGGACTGGGACACCATGCGTTCGAGGATTCCGCGGCTCATGCCCCATCCCGCAGCGTGGCCCAGATCCTCAAGGAGCACCAGCCATCGCTCCGGGCCACGCATCTCCGCGGCCAGGACGATCCGCACCATCAGCCTGACCGGATGTCCGTTCCGGTGCCGGGCCGTCAGCAGTCCCGTCCAGCCTCCGTTCGCCCGGCACCGCTCGGCCAGCTCCGGTACCCGCGCCGCTTCCTCAGGGATCAGGAGATCCGCCGCGGCTCGGCCGACCACGTCCGGGGCGGGATAGCCGAGAAGCCGCTCGGCGTCGGGGGTCCAGCTGGTCACCACGGAGTGAGCGTCCAGCAGCAACGGTGCGGCATTGGCCACGTCGGACCGTTGCCGGGTGGTGTCGACATCCTCGTATCTCCCCACAGTGGCACTCTCCGTCCCTGTGAGCGTTCGGTCCCTCGTGTCATATTTTTCCACCGAGCACGGCTTCAGTCCGGTTCTGCGGGTATACACGACGCCCGCGCGTCAACCGACGTGGATCGGGCCCGGACGGTCGGCCAGCCGCAAGCCGCTGCCCCCGCCCTTCAAGGCGATGATCTCCGCCGCGATGGACACGGCGGTCTCTTCCGGAGTGCGAGCGCCCAGGTCCAGGCCGATCGGACTGGACAGCCGCTTCAGCTCCGCCTCGGTAACCCCCGTCTCCGTCAACCGGTTCCATCGGTCCTCGTGGGTGCGGCGGGATCCCATCGCGCCTATGTAGCCGACGTCGGGCAAGCGCAGCGCGACCTCCAGCAGCGGGACGTCGAACTTCGGGTCATGGGTCAGCACACAGATCACGGTGCGCCCGTCGATGCGCCCGGCCTCGGCCTCGGACCTGAGATACCGGTGCGGCCACGCCACGACCACCTCGTCCGCACCGGGCAGCCGGGCGGTGGTGGCGAACACCGGGCGTGCGTCGCACACCGTCACCCGGTAGCCGAGGAACGCTCCCGTCCGGGCCAGAGCCGCCGCGAAGTCGATGGCGCCGAACACCAGCATCCGGGGCGGCGGCGCGAAGGTCTCGGCGAAGACCTCCAGCCCTTGGCCGAACACGGCTGGGGCCTCGTCTCGGCATGGTCCGTCGAGGCCGTACCGCAGTACATCGGTTCGTCCGACGTCCAGCAGGCCGCGCATGTCCCGACGCAGAAGGTCGTCCAGCCGGTCCGAGCCGGTGCCGCCCGCCGCCCGGTCCGGCCAGACCACCAGACGTCGGCCGAGCCGTTCCGGCAGCCCTGCGATGACCGTGCCCACCGCGACCGGACGGCCGGCCCGGATCGTCTCGGCCACCTCGCCAAGCTGGGGAAACGTCATGGGGTCGATCTTCTCCACGAATACGTCCAGGGTGCCGCCGCAGGTCAGCCCGATCGCGAAGGTGTCCTCGTCGGACACTCCGTACCGCTGGAGCTGCGGCCGGCCCTCGGCGAGCACCTCCTGACCAAGGTCGTAGACGGCGCCTTCGACGCAGCCGCCCGAGACGCTGCCGACCGCCTCGCCGCCGGGGCCCACCAGCATGGCGGCCCCCGGTCGACGGGGCGCGGAGTGGTGGGTGGCCACCACGGTGGCCAGCGCCGACGCCTTGCCCTCGGCCCACCAGGACAGCAGCGGGTCCAGCACGTCACGCATGATCCACTCCTCTCGGGACCGGCTGAGCCGTGGGTGAGCTCAGCTCGCGGCCGGGCTCGCCACACGGCCGCCGAGCAGGCTTCCGGCGCCGGGGACGACGGGAGGCAAGCCGAGCTCCTGCAGGATGCGGAAGGCGGTCGAAGTGGCCGCCGACAGCACGGGCAGACCTGCTTCGTCCTCCACCGGCTGGATCGACGCGAGGGACGGCATCTGCACGCAGGCAGACAGCACCAGGGCGTCGGCCCGTCGCAGGTCGAGGCGCTTCCAGTGCTCGCGCAGATCGGCGGGGTCGAGGCGGGCGACCGCGAGGTTGTCGGGCACTTCGAGGCTGAGCGCGTCGACCACCTCGATGCCGGCGTCCTCGATGTACTCGATGACCTTGGCGGTGAGATCCTTCATGTACGGCGTGATGATGGCCACCCGCCGGGCACCGAGGGCCCCGATACCGCTGAGCAGGGCCCCGGCGCTGGAGACCACCGGTGCCTGGGCGCCTTCGGAGCGCAGGACGGAGGTGATCTCCGCCTCGGCCACGCAGTGGTGCCCCGGGCCCTGGGCCATGATGGCGACCAGGCAGGCAGTGGCGACGACGTCGGGCCGGGCGTCGGCGAGTTCGAGGGCGGCCCGCTCGGTCTGCGCGTTCATGCCGCGCAGTTCCTCGGGGGTGACGTGCTTCATCCGCATCCTGCTGCTGTGGAACACGAAACGGTCGTCGGGCTCGACGGCCTCGCGGGCGTTGAGCATCCGCGGCAGTTCGGTTTCCATCGTCAGGTTGGAGCTGGGCACGATCAGGCCGATGTGATGGTCCGTCATGGGGTTGGTCCTCCGGTTTGCGGCACGGGCCGGTACCTCTCCCCCGCCCCGCAAGCGCACCTGAGCAGGGCACTTGGGTGACCGGGGAGGGCTACGAGCCCGAGGCCAGTCCCACCCAGTGGTCGGCGAGGGACGTCAGCGTGTGCAGAAGGGTTCCGCGTTGAGTCTCGCCGAGTGGCTCCAGCAGGAGCCGGTCCAGCGCCCGTGCGCGTTGGTCGGCCTCACGGAGGAGGTCCTGACCTTCCTCGGTGAGGTAGAGCAGTTTGGGCGGCCGTCGTCGGCCGCAGTGCGGCGGGTGATCAGCTGCCGGGTCTCCAGACGGCGGGCCACTCCGCCATCGTCGAGGTGTCCAGTGCCACGGCGGCTGCCAGAGAGCTCTGGTCACGGCCCGGATGTGCCTCGATGGTCTGGAGCACAGCGAACTGCGGGCCGGTGAGCACCGGGTCCACCTCGCGCAACCAGGCGGCGAGATATGCCTGGTAGAGGCGGCGCACCTGGTAGCCGGCGGCAGCGGTCAGGGAGACCGGAGCGCGGGGGGTGGTCGCGGAGGGTGGCGTCTCATCAGGCATGACCACACTTAAACACGCTGATCAGAGTGGCCGGCGGGCAGGGAGAGGATCGTGCCCAGCGCCGCACGCAGGGCCGCCAGGCCGGTCTCCGGGGCGTCCCAGAAGATCATGTGGCCGGACTTGGGAATGCCATACAAGGTGGCCGGGGGGTTCGCGCACGCCGCCTCCTCAACTCCGGCGGCGGTGACCACCGGGCTGTCGGCCCCATAGAGCATGGCAGCGGGTGCGGGGACCAGGCGCCACCAGTCGAAGAAGTCCTCGTACTCGAAACCGTGGTGCGTGGCCGCGATGGCCTCCCCGGCACAGCTGGACAGCCAGCGCGCCCGCAATTCCTGTTCGCGCCGCGGCCAGGTGGGCCAGAACGCGGCCACCTCGTCGGCGTCCGTGCCGCGTAGGGCCTCGGACAGCTGTCGCTGAAACGCCTCCAGGGTAGTGGGATACGGTGCCCGGCCCGGCCCGCTCATGGGTGGGTCGGCGAGAACGGCCCCGCGCAGGGACACCTTGGCCCGCACCGCGGTGACAGCCGCGATCCGCGCACCCATGGAGTGGCCGAACAGCAGCGGGCGGTCCAGTCCCAGACCAGTGATGAGGGCCTCGGTGTCCTCGGCGTACTCCTTGAGTCCGTAGCTGTCGCCCTCGTCGGACAGTCCCCGGCCGCGTACGTCGAGCACCACGGGCCTGACCAGGTCGGTCAGTTCGCGGGCGATGAAGTCCATGGTGATCGCGGGACTCGTGATGCCGGGCAGGACGACCAGCGGGGGCAGGTCCCCGCCGTAGTCGAGGGCGTGCAGTCGGATGCCGCCGGAGCGGACCCACCGGCTGATGGCCGGCGCGTCGGCGAGGTCGGCGAGCGCGGCCTGCGGTATCGATCGCTGGGACATGTCACTTCTCCTCATGATCAGGCGCGCCGGGCTGAGGTGGCCGGCACGGAGCTGACGTAGCGGACGGCGTCGTCCAGGCTGATGACGTCGCCGTACTTGGCCTGGATGTCGAAGAGCGCTGCCCCGGCCGGCCCCTCGGCCCGGTCGCCGACGCAGGCGCGGGGTACCAGCACCGAGAAGCCCGACTGGACGGCGTCGACGACGGTGGCCCGCACGCAGCCGCTGGTGGTGGCGCCGCAGACCACGACGGTGTCGCAGCCGAGGCCGGTGAGGGTGGCGGCGAGGCTGGTGCCGAAGAACGCGGAGGCCCCCTTCTTCACCACCAGCACGTCGTGTCCCGTCCGCATGGGCAGTCGCGGGTCGATGGCGACCGCGTCGCTGCCCTCGACGAGCCCGCGCAGGCCCGGTGCCTTGCGCAGCCAGGTGACCGAGTCACCGGTGGCCTCGGCCTCCGTGTAGGCGATGGCCGTGAAGATCACCGGCACGTCGGCAGGGCGACCCGCCTCGATCAGGCACGTGGTGGCGGCGACTGCCTCGGTCAGGTCAGCGCCCGAGGGGTAGGAAGGCTCAGTGAAGCCGCGGGTCAGATCGACCACGACGATCGCCGGACGGCTGCCGCGTCGAACCGGGGCTCCGAAGCCGGCCTGCTTGTAGGTGCGGTCGGTGCCGACACCGTAGAGTCCGGCGCTCACCGACGCCTCCCCCGCCCCAGAAGCCAGCCCTGAAGGAGACCGAGCAGGAAGGCGGCGGCAGTCGGTCCGTACTTCTTCAGCAGCGGGACGGCGACCAAGGACAGCCCGTTGAGCTCGGCGGACGCCGCGGCGGGCGCGGCGGCCACCGGAGTGGACCCGGCCGACGTGGCTGTGGGGGCCTCGGTACCGCCGCCGGCCAGCAGCAGGTTGCCGAGGTTCTGGGCGAACTGCTGGAGGATCCGGTCGGACACGGTGGCGATGGCGCCCTTGCCGAACTGGGCGATCTTGCCCCGGATCACCAGGTCGGTGTTGAGGTTCAGCTGCGCGCCGTCCGAGGTCGGCACCACCTCCACGAAAACCTCGGCCTCGGCGTCACCGCTGCCGTGCGTGTCGGCGCCGCTGGCGTGGACGCGCAGCTGCCGCTTCTCGCTGTCGACCTCCAGAAAACGCACCGTGCCGGCGTAGGCGGCCGTGATCGGGCCCACTTTGACCTTGACGGCGCCGCGCCAGTTGTCGCCGTCGCGTCCTTCGAGGGCAGCTCCCGGCATACAGGACGCCACTCGCTGTACGTCGTTGATCAGGGCGAACACCGCGTCGGGCGCGGCTTTGACGGGAACGGTGTTGATCAGTTGCATGTTGTCTCCTCGGTGCCCTTGGCGCACTGGGCACGCCGGGCGGTCGCGCAGGCGTCGATCGCCTCCACGATGGTCTGGTAGCCGGTGCACCGGCACAGGTTGGCGGCGACGACCTCTTTGATCTCCCCCTTGGTCGCGTCCGGTTGCTCCGCGAGGAAGCCCTGGGCGAGCATGAGGAAGCCGGGGGTGCAGAAGCCGCACTGCAGACCGTGGTGTTCGGTGAAGGACCGCTGCAGATCGCTGAGTTCGCCGGTCTCGGGGTCGGCGAGGGACTCGACGGTGGTGATCCGCGATCCCTCCGCCTGTGCGGCGAACATCAGGCAGGCCCTCACCGGGAGCCCGTCGGCGAGCACGGTGCAGGCTCCGCAGATGCCGTGCTCGCAGCCGACGTGGGTGCCGGTGAGCCGCAGGTCGTGGCGGAGCACGTCCACCAGGGTGCGGCGCGCCGCGGTGACCACCTCGTACGAGGTGCCGTTGACGTCGAGGGTGATGAGCTGGACGTCGTCGCCCAGACCGGTGGTGTCGGTCATGATGTCTGCTCCAGTGCGGATGGGGTCAGGGCACGGTGGACGGTCTCCGGTGTGATGGGGGTGTTGTCGAGTTCGACGCCGGTGGCGCGCAGCGCGTCGTTGACGGCGTTGAGTACGGCGGCGGGGGCCCCGATGGTGCCGCCCTCCCCGGCGCCCTTGGCACCGGTCTCGGTGAAGGCGCAGGGGGTCTCCAGGTGGTGGATGGAGACTTCGGGGATCTCATGGGCGGTGGGGACCTTGTAGTCCATGAAGCTGGTGGCCGACGGCTCGCCCTGCGCGTCGTAGGTCACCTGCTCGAAGAGCGCCCCGGCGATGCCCTGGGCGATGCCGCCGCGGGCCTGGCCCTCCACCACTTGGGGGTTGATCGCCACACCGCAGTCCTCGACGCAGACGTAGGCGAGGATCTCCACCTGGCCGGTGCCCTCGTGCAGTTCGACGACCACTCCGTGGGTGGCGTTGGAGAAGGTGCCGTCGTTGTGGACGTCGAAGACGGCGGTGGCGGTGAGGCCGGGATCGATGCCCTTGGGCAGCAGGTGCGACCTGAGGTACGCGGTGTCGGCCAGATGCTCGTGAGTGAGGAAGGCGTCCGGATCGTCACGTCGGCGCACCCCGCCCCGGTCGAGTTCGGTCTCCTCCGGGGAGATGCCCCACTCCGCGGCCGCGATCGCACGGAGCTTGTCGCCCAGCTTGACCGCCGCCAGGCGTACGGCACTGCCGCCGACCGTGATCGAGCGGCTGGCGAACGAGCCCCAGCCGTAGGTGATCCGGTCGGTGTCGCCCTGGTGGAGCTTGACCCTGGCGATGTTGACACCGAGCGCGTCGGCGACGATCTGCGCCATGGTCGTCTCGTGACTCTGCCCGTGGCTCATGGTGCCGGTGGTCACGGTGACCGCACCGCTGGTGTCCATGCGGACCTCGGAGAGGTCGAAGCCCGGGACGACCTCCATCTTGCGCGCGGCGAAGGCCTTCGAGCCGTAGCCGGTGCGTTCGCTGAAGCAGCTGTAGCCGATCCCGATGTGGCGTCCCTCGGCCCGGGCCGCGGCCTGGCGGTCGTACCAGCCGGCCTCCTTCAGCGCCTGCTCGCACAGGTTGAGCGACTCCAGGTACGAACCGGGGTCGTAGGTCATGTTGTTGACACCGGTGTAGGGGAACTCCGTGATGATGTTGCGGCGTCGGATCTCGAGCGGGTCCAGGCCGAGTTCGCGGGCGGCGCGTTCCATGAGCCGCTCCATGACCATGACGTACTGCGGGCGGCTCACGCCTCGGTAGGGGGCGGTCGGCGCCTTGTTGGTGGTGATGGCCCGGCCGCGTACCCGGTAGGCGGGCAGCTTGTAGACACCGGGCATCTCGGCGGCGGCCATCAGCGGCTCGATGCCGGCCGTGAACGGGTAGCAGGAGTAGGCGCCCATGTCGCAGACCACGTCGGCGTCCAGGGCGAGGATCCGGCCGTCGGCGGCGAAGGCGGCGCGTGCGGTGTAGTGCTGTTCACGGGCGAGGAAGGACGCGGACAGGGCGTCCTTGCGGTCCTCGATCCATTTGACGGGCCGCCGCAGCCGCAGCGCGGCCGCGGCGGCGGCGATCTCCTCGCGTCCGACGACGCACTTGAGGCCGAAGCCACCGCCCATGTCCGGGACGATCACCCGCACCGCCCGCTCGTCGAGCCGCATGCAGCGTGAGGCCACCGTCCGTACCTGGTGCGGGACTTGGGTACAGGTGTGCAGGACCAGCTGTTCCTCCCGGTCGTCCCAGTGCGCCACCACACCGCGGGTCTCCAGCGGCAGCGCGTTCTGCCGGCCGGTCCTCGCGTCCACGTGGACCACGCAGGCGGCCTTGGTCAAGATGCGGTCGATGCCTCTGGTGGCGAACGGGGTGACGTCGACGAGGGTGTTGTGCGCGGCTTCCTCGTGCACCAGCGGGGCGTCGGCGGCGAAGGCCTGTTCCTCACTGGTGACGGGCGGGAGGGATTCGTACGTCACCTTGGCGGCCTCCAGGCCGTCCTCGGCGGTGTACGGGTCACGGGCGACGACGACGGCGATGGGTTCGCCGACGTAGCGGACGCGGTCGCGGGCGAGTACGGGCATGGCGGTAGGGACGAACTCGGAGAGTGGTCGGCCGAGTTGGGCGGTGATATCGCCCAGCTCCAGGTCGGCGGCAGTGAAGGCCGCCACGACGCCCGGGACTTTGCGTACCTCGGTGAGGTCGACTCCGGTAATCACTCCGTGGGCGACGGTGCTGCGGACGAACTGCGCGTGCAGTTGGCCGGGCAGCTCGATGTCGTCGACAAAACGGCCGTGTCCGCTCAGCAGCCGGGGGTCCTCGCGGCGTGCGACCGACCTGCCGACCAGCAGGTCGTCCTTGGCGGGCTTCATCGGGACATCGCCTCCTCACAGGCTCGTTCGACCAGGGTGCGGATGAGGTGCTTGCGGTACTCGGTGCTGCCGTTGGCGTCGCCCGGTGGGTCCACCGCGGCGGCGGCCGCTTCCGCGCAATCGCGGAACGAGCCGCCGGCGGCCAGTACCGCCTCCGCCTCGGGGACCCGGACCGGCATCGCGGCAACCCCGCCGAGGGCCACCCGACCGCCGTTGACCGCGCGGCTGTCGGTGTCCAGGTCGACGGCGGCGGCCACAATGGCGAAGTCGCCTCGGCGCTCGGCGAACTCGGCGAGCGCCGCGCGGGGTGCGGGGCGCGGGAAGACGATCTCGACGAGGATCTCGTCGGGGTCCAGCGCGGTCGTGTAGTAGCCGAAGAAGAACTCCCCGGCAGGGATGTGGCGCCGGCCGCGCGGGCTCTGGGCCACGAGCTCGGCGTCCAGCAGGACGGCGAGCAGGCACCACTCGGCGGTGGAGTCACCGTGCGCCATGCTGCCGCCGACCGTTCCACGCGTGCGGATCGGCAGATGGCCGATCCACGCCATGGCGTCACGGATGACGTCGAAGCCCGCTCCCAGCTGGTGCGGCGGGGCGGTCTCCACCATGTGGTGGGTGGTGAGTGCCCCGATGTGCAGTCCGCCGTCGGTGTCGACACCGAGATGACCCAGCTCACGCAGACCGGCGATGTCGACCAGGTGTCCGGGCCGGGCCAGCCGGAAGTTCATCATCGCGACCAGGCTCTGGCCGCCTGCGATGACCTTGGCGTCGTCACCCAGCTCGGCGAGGAGCGTTGTGGCGTCCTCGACGTCGCGCGCCCGGTGGTAGCGGAAGGGAGCGGGCTTCATGTCTCTCCTGTCGTACGGAGCCTGGCGGGGAGGTATGCCCGATCAGCCGGGGCAAACCCTCAGAGCACCGCCTGACCGGGTGTCGGTGCGGGAGCCAGATGGCCCCCCGGAACGACCTCGATGTCGTCGTCGAGCGCCCGTCCCTTCGTCTCGGGAGCCGCGACCGCGGTCCAGACGACGGCTCCGACGACAGCGAGGGCCAGCACTGCGAAGGTCAACGGCAGCCCCAGCAGCGGCCACAGCACCGAGCCGAACAGCAGCGGCGCGAAGCCGGTCAGCACACGGCTGAAGGAGGACGCCCAGCCGAAGCCGCTGGCCCGCAGCAGGGTCGGATACAACTCGGAGACGTAGGCGTACATCGCCGGGATGGCCAGCTGCATCAGGAAACCGAAGACCGCGATGGCCACGACCGACCCGGTCGGCATGTCCAGTAGCAGGGCGAACGCCACCAGCGCGACCGCGGCGAACGGGGCCGTGGCACCGATCAGCCACTTCCGGCCGACGAGGTCGACCAACACGGTGGATGTCAGGACGGCGACGATGCCGACCCCACTCATGAGTGTGGTGCTCATGAAGGCGGCCCTGTCGCCGAGGCCCTGCTCCTTGAGGATGGACGGCATCCAGCTCAGCGCCGCGTAGTACACCAGCATGACGGTGGCGAACAGCAGCCAGGCAGCGGAGGTGATGCGTGCGCTGAACTTCCATATGTCACGCAGCTGCTCCAGCGCGGCCCGGGGGCCGTTCGCCTTCACCTGCCGAGGCGGTGCCGGGATGACATACGGCTCGGCCGGCGCACCGGTGCGGGCCACGAGGTCGTCGATGACAACTCGTGCCTCGGCCTCCCTGCCTTTCTTGCTGAGGTAGACCGGGGACTCGGGGACACCGCGGCGCACCCAGAAGAGCAGCAGGGCCGGGAGGCTCATCACGGTGAGCATCCACCGCCAGTTGTTGTCGAGCGTCAGCATGGCCGTCGACACGACACCGCACAGGGTCACGCCGACCGGCCACCACACGTCCAGTGCGGTCAGGATGCGCCCGCGGTACTTCCTCGGCGAGAACTCCGCCACCAGGGCGTAGTCGACGGGGATACAGCCGCCCAGCCCGACGCCGGCCACGAAGCGCAGGGCCAGGAAGATGGGGTAGTTCGGGGCGAGGGCACCGAGCACCGAGCACAGCGCGAAGATCAGCAGCGTGATACTGAAGGCCTTCTTGCGGCCGATGCGGTCCGCGACGGCCCCCCAGGCCACCGCACCCACGGCCATGCCGATCAGGTTGGCGGTGGCCACAAGGCCGCGCTGGGAGAGCGCCAGGTCGAAGTGCTCACCCAGCAGCGGCATGAGGAAGCCGTTGAGGGCGATGTCGTAGGCATCGAACAGGTAGCCGAGGCCGCCGATGATGAAGATCTTGCCCTGGACCCCCCATCTCCATGGGAGGTCCTGAACTATCTGGTCGCCTGTTTTCATGGTCACTCCACGGGTGTTCGAGGGGGACGCGCCCGCGTGGGGCGGACACCGGGGGTCGAAAAGCGGGGAAGCCGTGGGGCCGGGAAGGGGGTTGAGCGGACGGAGACCGGGGGATTCGGTCAGCGGGCGAAGCTGTAGTCGTAGGCGCCCAGATCGGGGTCGTTGAGCGGGGAGCCGCTCCACAGCCAGTCGTAGGACACGTCGGACTCGCCGTCGAAGCCGCGCCCGAGCAGCTCGTCGCGGGCTTCCTGCTGAGGACCGTCCTCGTAGTGGTAGAAGGACTTGTTCTGCAGCGAGGCGTCCTGGACCATGCCGGCGTGCTTGGCTCGCCGGTCGACGTACCGGCGCAGCGCGACGTCGATGCCGTCGCCGGTGACCCGGCCGAGTTCCTCGGCAAGAACGGCTGCGTCCTCCATGGCCTGGGAGGCGCCCTGTGCCTGGTAGGGCAGCATGGCGTGGCAGGAGTCACCCAGGAGGGCGACGCGGCCGTCCACCCAGACCGGGTCGCGGCGGCGGTGGTAGAGAGCGAAGGCGAGAACATCGTCCTTGGCCTTGGACAGCATCGACGCGACGCGGTCGTCCCAGCCCTGGTAGGCGTTCACGAGGTCCTCGGCGCTGACCGTGGCGGTCCACTTCTCGGCCACCTCATCGGGGCACGGGACGCAGCCGACGACGTTCAGGTACTCGCCGCCGCGGATCATGTAGTGGACCAGGTGCCGGCCGGGGCCGTACCAGATGGTGCTCTGGAAGCGGTCCATCAGGAAGCGGGTGGACGGGTCGGCTGCGATGAGGTCGCCGGGGATCAGCGCCCGAAAGGCCATCTCGCCGGAGAAGAGCAGCGTATCGGGCAGGCCCATCAGATCGCGGACCCGGGAACGGATGCCGTCGGCGCCGATCAGCACGTCCGCCTCAAAGCGACGGCCGTCCTCGGTCACCGCGGCGGGGCGGCGGGGGTTGCTGCGGTCCAGTTCGGTGACCCGGCTCGCGGTCCGCAGTTGAACGACCGGTCCGGGACCGTTCGGGTCGATGCAGGCGTCCGTGAGAACGCCGTGCAGGTCGGCGCGGTGGTAGTGCCAGTACGGGGCGTTGTACTCCTGCTTGCAGCGGTCGCCGAGCGGGGTCAGCCCGATGATGCTGCCGTCCTTCCACCGGCGCCGCACCTGGTCCTGAGGCTCGGTACGGATGGCTTCCAGTTGCTTGCGCAGCCCCAGCCCGAGCAGGATGCGACTGGCGTTGGGCGCTGTCTGGATGCCCGCGCCGATCTCGCCGATCTGTGGTGCCTGCTCCAGCACGGTGACCATGAGTCCCCGCTGCCGCAGTGAGAGCGCGGCGGTCATCCCACCGAGTCCGCCGCCAACGATGACGACTTCGAGAGATTGGGTGGATGCCATGTGTTACTCCGATGCAGGTGCGGCGGGCGGGATCAGGACTCGACAAGTCGGCCTGCGGTGACGACGTCCTGGCCGTCGATCGAGACGGTGCAGCCCCGCATGGCGATATCGAGGTGCGCGTACGACTCACGGCGCAGCACGGGGTGCGGGCCGGTGGACCACAGGAAGTTGCCGGCGAACGCCCGCGCGTCCATGCCCATCAGCTCGTCCTTGCCGTACAGGGCGGTGGCGAACCAGTCGGCACTGCGCATGAGACCCCACCCCATGTGGGACAGGCTGCGCGCCCACTGGTCGTTGGCGTCCTCGAAGAAGGTCTCCAGCAGCTTGGCCTCGGCGCCGCCCGACACCTTCTCGATGTTGCCGTTCGTGATCTCCAGGGTGACCGGCTGGCGCACGTACTCCTTGAACGGCAGCAGGATGTCGTTCTCGGCGAGCACGATCCGGCCGTCGGAGAACTTCGGCCAGCACAGCACCATCGTGCTGGGCCAGTGGTCCCAGCGGCCCGGGTCGTCCGCGAAGCCCACCTGGAACTCCGGCTTGGAGCCCGGCAGTTCGACGGTCAGGTCGGTGCCGGCCTCCGAGGTCACCCGCATCACCGAGGCGTTCTGGACCAGCTCCACGCCCTTGAGGACCTCCGCCTTGTCCTGTTCCTTGGGCAGGTTGCGGATCAGGACGTCCGGGGCGTCGCAGACGAACAGGATGCGGGTGCCCGTGCGAAGGATCTCCTGCTGCAGCGGGGCGTGGATGAAACCCTCCCTCGTCAGATCCACCACCAGGTCCGCCGACTTGAGCAGGTCCTGTGCGGTGGAGTCGTTCAGCACCGCGGTCAGGCCCGGTCCGGCACCGGTGTGGGTGCTGTCAGTGGGCGAGGGATTCCCACCCGGCACGGTGGCGGCGACGACGTGCGCGCCGCAGGCCTTCGCGGCACCGAAGGCAGCCGCCACATAGTCGCCGCGGCTGCTCGGCTCGGACAGGACGACGACGTGCTCATCGGGCTGGAGCTTGCACAGCTTCAGCTCCTGAGTGAACGCGTCGAGCAGGTCAACGGAGGTGAGATCGAACATGTCTCGCTCCTAGAGAGGGGAGGGTGAGAGACCGTGGGCTCCGGGTCGGCGCACGAAGGAGGAAATGAATCCAGCCATGCGAGAGGCATCTGATGCCTAGGTTGCGACGCTGGAGGGCGCCATCGACTGAGTTAATCCGAGCACGGACGATCTCGATCCGGCAAGTACTCGAAGCTGTTTTTTGAGAGGTTTTTTCAGTGACCCGCGACACACCTCGGCGCCAAGCTGGCCTGAACTGGTACTTTCGGGCACTTTAGCCTGCACCGTCGGCCGGTGAAGCCGAACAAGAGATGGATGCAGGCAGCACGGGACCTTGCAGAGAGAAGGTCGTACGTGCTCGGATCTAATCCATCCGCATCCGGACTATGCGCCATGGACGGCTCTCCGTGGCTGATTCCAGCTGGTGCACGCTGCCTCTGAGGAGGGCTCCGATGTCATCTCCTGCTTCCACCAAGCGAACCGTCGCCGCGGTGCACGCCGCCCCGGTGTTCATGGACACGGAGGCGACCGTCGACAAGATCATCGGCTTCATCGAATAGGCCGGCCGTGAAGGCATCGACCTGCTCGTCTTCCCCGAGACCTAAGTACCGGGATACCCGTACCGGATCGAGGCCTACGCCCCGCTCGACCAGCAGGGCGCACGCCGCCTATGCCGAGGCGGCCGTGGAGGTGCCCGGCCCGCAGATCACCCGGGTCCAGGGCGCGTGTGCGCGCGCCGGGGTCGGCGCGGTGCTCGGGGTCAACGAACGGCTCGCGGGCACCCGCACCTGTTTCAACAGTCAGGTATTCATCGACCCGGACGGCACCCTGCTGCGCGTCCACCGCAAACTTCAGCCCTGTCCCGCTCGGAAATACGATTCTGTTCTGGCCTGCAACTTCTCTGCGCAGGGTGGCGGCCTGCGTGGCACCTGGGTGATCTGCCGATGCCGCTTTCAATCGTCACCACGCTGGTCCGGAACCTGATCAAGGTGCCCGCAGCGGTGCTGCGCAGCCGCGTGGCCAAGGATGCGGAGGTCCTGGCGTTGCGGCACGAGAACGCGGTGTTACGCCGCCAGATCGCCCGAGTCCGCTACGAGCCCGCCGACCGAATCTGGCTCGCCGTCCTTTCCCGACTGGTCCCGCGGGAACGCTGGCGCCGCGTATTCGCAGTCACCCCCACCACACTGCTGGCCTGGCATCGACAACTCATTGTGCGGAAGTGGACGTTCCCCCAGCACCGCCGCCCCGGCAGGCCGTCCACCGCGCCCACCGTCAAACAGCTCATCCTGGGCCTGGCCAAGGAAAACGGAACGTGGGGCCACCGCCGCATACAGGGCGAACTCGCACGTCTCGGCTACCCGATTGCCCCGTCCACAGTCTGGGAGATCCTGCACGCGGCTGGCATCGATCCCGCTCCCCAGCGCTCCGGCCCGACCTGGCGTGAATTCCTCACCACCCAGGCCCACGGCATCCTCGCCGCCGACTTCCTCCACCTCGACACCATCACCCTCAAGCGCCTGTACGCCCTGGTCTTCATCGAACACGACACCCGGCGCGTTCACCTCGCCGGCGTCACCGAACGCCCCACCACCCAGTGGACCGTCCAACAGGCCAGGAACCTCACCATGATGCTGGGGTGCCGGATGGACTCCCTGCGCTTTCCCCTCCGGGACCGGGGCAGCAAGTACACCAGCGCCTTCGACGCCGTCTTCCAGGCCGACGACATGGAGATCCTGCTCAGCCCGCCCCGGGCACCGAAGGCGAACGCAGTCTGCGAGCGAGCCGTGGGTACCCTACGCCGCGAAGTCCTCGACCGGCTCTTGATCTACAACGAAGCCCATGCCGTGGAGGTGCTGACCGAGTACATCCGGCACTACAACCAGCACCGCCCCCACCAGTCGCGGCAGCAACTCCCCCGGACAGTGCCGAACTACCCGCCCTGGCCAACGTCAACGACCTCACGCCCCATCGAGTCGAACGACGGCCCGTTCTCGGTGGCCTGATCAACGAGTACCGCCAGGCTGCCTGACCGAACGGCATCGCCGCAGTACACAGCATCGAATCGTATTTCCGAGCGGCACAGGGTGCGGTGAAGGCTCTGGTGCTGCGGCTCGCCAGGGAGAATCCGCATGGGGGCTGTCGACGAATTCAGGGCGAACTGGTCCGGCTCGGACACCCGGTCGGCTCGACGACGATCTGGGAGATCATCACCGCGGCGGGCATCGACCCAGCCCCACGCCGCAGCCGTCCGACATGGCGCGATTTCCTGACCGCGCAAGCCGAGTCCATCATCGCCTGCAACTTCGTCCACATCGACTTGGTCGATCTGCGCCGGGTGTACGCGCTGGGTGTTCCTCGAGCACGGCACACGCCGGCTGCACATCGCGGGAGTGACCGCCCATCCCTCCGGGCCCTGGACGGTGCAGCAAGCGAGGAACCCCGCCGTCGAGTCGGGTGTTCTGGTGGACTCTCTGCGTTTCTTGCTCCGCGACCGGGACGCGAAGTACACCGAGTCCTTCGATGCGGTCTTCAAAGCCGACGACATCCAGGTCATGAGGACCGCGCCACGGTCCCCACGGATGAACGCGCACTGCGAACGTTGCGGGTGCCGGTAAATCATCCACGCAGGTGAGAACTTGTTCAGAGAACTTCGGCTTTGGCCGACGCTCACCCCGGCGTCTTCACCTGTACAAGGCCCCGACGGCATCATGATCTGTCGTGCCGCTGCGCCTGGCCTACCTCGCCGCGACCAACACCCATCACCCAACAAGCCCAGCTCACCCACCTGGAAGTCAGCCGACGAGACCGACTCGGCGGAACGCTCCACCAGTACCAGCACGCTTCCTAATGCTGTTGTCAAGCCGTCGGAGTGCGACGCATGTGCGAGGTGAGTACGGGGTCATGTGGTCACGTGGTGTCCTCGGCTCCGGCCATGTCGTACTCGTCGATGTCGAGCTCGGCTCCGGTGGCGTTGAGGAAGTCCAGGACCTTGCGGTCCAGGTGCCAGCCGAAGAGGTTGGGGGCGTCCGCTGCGCCTGGCTGGGCTTGGTCGGTGTCGTTGAAGTAGCGCACGATTTGAAGCACTGCTCCGCCGCCGGTGCGGGCCAGATGTCTGGTGAGGTCGCAGATGCGGTCCGTGTGGGGCTGAAGTCTGTCGAGAATGCAGGTGATCTGCTCGTCGACGCGCAGACCCGACTCCCGGCAGACAACCATCCACGAGTGGTCGACCGGAACCACCGCCGGCTCGGTGAACCGGCTGCCGCGAACAGTCACCTCGTCAGGGGGGATGCCCAGCCCGGAGGCCATGTCGTCTGCCGTGGTGTGCCGGCTGAACAGTGCGAAGTAGGCGTGCTGGCGAAGTGGCATCCCGTGGAGGATAGCCACGCGGGAAATGGGCCGACTGTGATTATGCGTGCCCAGCAGTCAGGCAGCCTCGGTGACCGGAGGTGTGACCTCATAGCACCGTCGGTCACGGATCAGGGCCCAGATGACGTTGACGCGTCGGCGGGCGAGCGCGAGCACGGCCTGGACGTGCTTCTTGCCTTCGGCGCGTTTGCGGTCGTAGAACATCCGCGAGTTCGGGTCGTAGCGGACGCTGACCAGCGCGGAGGTGTAGAAGACCCGCTGGAGTCTGCGGTGGTAGGTGACCGGCCGGTGGAGGTTGCCGCTGACCTTGCCCGAGTCGCGGGGCGCCGGGGCGACGCCGGCGAAGGCCGCCAGCGCGTCCGGGGAGTCGAACTCGTCCAGGCCGCCGCCGACAGCGGCCAGGAACTCCGCGCCGAGCACGGCGCCGATGCCCGGGACGCTCAGGACGATCTCGGCGAGCTCGTGCTCGTGAAACCCGCCCTCGATGAGCTTGTCCACCTCGGAGATCTGCTCGTTGAGGGCCATCACCTCCTCGGCCAGGGTGTGGACCAGCTTCGCGATGGTCTTCTCCCCGGGGATCGCGGTGTGCTGCCGCTCGGCCGCCTCGACGGCCGCTTCGGCCAGGGCTCGGGCGTTGCGGACCTTGCGGTTGGCCAGCCACTTCGTCAGCCGTATGACGCCGGCCCGGCGGATCGCGGCCGGGGTCTGGTAGCCCGTCAGCAGCCTGAGAGGCCCGGTGTTGGTGACGTCCAGGGCCCGCTCCAGAGCGGGGAACATGCTCAGCAGGGTGCCGCGCAGGCAGTTGACCACGCGGGTGCGGTCCTCGACCAGGTCGGCGCGGCGTGCGGTCAGCAGCTTGAGCTCGATGACCGCTTCATCGCCGGGGCGGATGGGCCGCAGGTCGCGGCGCATCCTGGCCTGGTCGGCGATGACGTAGGCGTCGCGGGCGTCGGTCTTGCCCTCACCGCGGTAACCGTCGGACGCCCGGTTCACCAGGCGGCCAGGGATGTAGAGGACCTCCTGGCCGTGGTTGACCAGCAGGGCCAGCAGCAGCGCAGGTTCCCCGCCCGTCATGTCGATGGCCCAGGTGACCTGACGACCGTCGGCCAGGTCAAGGACGTCCCCGATGAGTTTCAGCAACTCGGGTTCGTCGTTGGCGACCCGTCGCGACAGCAAGGTCTTTCCGTCTGTGTCCAGTGCGAGGCCGTGATGGTGGCCCTTGCCGCTGTCGATCCCCGCCCATATCCGGCTCATCGTGCTCCTGACGTGCTGGTTCGTGCTGTTCGTGCCACGGACGACCTCGCCGGCATTGCTCTACACAGCGACTTGTTCGCGCTTCCTAATCGGCGGCCGAGTCGTCGTGGGGCGCCGGGCGGCAAAGCTTGCTCAGCCATGGATCGGCAGCCGCCTGATAGCCACACCCAGCGCCCCTGGGCGACCCAACCCTACGAATGGCTCGGTCAACCCGACCAAGAAGGTAGAGCCGCCTGAGCTGCGCGGATGATGTATCGGAACCCGCAGAGCTGGTTGTCGATGCGGGCGTCGTGGTACTTGCTCAGGTCGGTGACCAGGTGCAGCTCGACGTCCGGGAACTGCTGCCGGAACGCGGCGGCCAGGCTGTCCCACTGGCCGGGGGCGTTGCCGCCCATGTAGACGGTGACCTTGCCGCCCTCGGCCTTGGCCGCCTTGTAGAGCGATTGCAGTTGCTCCTGCTCGCTCACGGTTGCACGGTGGTGCGTGTGGGTGTCGGCCATGGCCGCCGTGGTTATGGCGGTCAAGGCCAGGGCGGTGGCGACGGCGGCCCTGCGCTTGCCGATAAGAGTTCATTCTCGGCATCTGAACGCCGCTGAGCACGACCTCGATCCCCGCATCCGCCAGGATGGCATCGAACAGGTCGGAGAACTTCCCGTCCCGGTCCCTGATCATGAATCGTGCCCGGCAGTCGAGGTCCTCAAGATCCATGGCGAGGTTCTTCGCAGCCTGCGCCACCCATGAAGAGGTTGGGTGCGCGGTGGCACCCAGGACCCGGATCCGTCGGCTGGCATGCTCGATGACGGCAAGCACGTACATCCGAGCCCCGGACAGGGTGACCGTTTCGAAGAAGTCACAGGCCAGCAGGGCATCGGCCTGGGAGCGCAGAAAGTCCGCCCACGTGCTGGAGAACCGCTCGGGTGCTGGATCGATGCCGGCCTCTTGCAGGATCTCCCAGACGGTGGAAGCGGCCACCTTCACGCCCAGGACGAGCAGTTCACCGTGCAGGCGCCGATACTCCCAGCCGGGATTCTCCCGCGCCAGGCGCAACACCAGGGCCCGCACGCAGTGCACGGTCCGAGGCCGTCCCGAACGCCTGGGCCGGGAGGCGACAGCATGGCGGCGGGCGAGAAGGTCACGGTGCCGGCGGAGCACCGTGACCGGACGCACCAGCAGCCGCACTCCGCGGAGCACGTCCATGGGAAGCCGGTGCAGCAGCGCCGCCAGAAATGCCCGGTCGCTCGGGGCGAACCGCACCCGCTCCTTGCCGAGTTGGCGCTCCAGCACCATGATCTGATGGCGCAAGGCGAGTATCTCGACAGTCTTGTCCCGATCGCCCATCGGTAGCAGGCGCAGCATGGCGAACGCATTCGCCACGCCCAAGCAGGCCAGTCACAGCAACACGGTCGATCATCTTGCCCCCGCGAGCGCCAGCCTCGCGAGAGCGCCCGCTCGGGCGACTACGCCGGTCGACCCCCGGTACACCGCGCACACCGCATCCCACCAGGGCGGATGATATTTTCGGCAAGCGCAGGGCTTGAGCGCGGAGGAACGAGCGCCAGGTCTGCTGGGAGGCACGCTGCGGTGCGGGCGGCAGACCGGATCGGCACAGAACGCGGCGGACCGTGGCGGCGGCAACCCGCACCGACCCCACCAGGCCCGTAACCAGCTACCACCCGACGTCCACGAGCAACCCGCCGCGGCGCATAGCCTCAGCACCGGCAAAGTCCTGCGCACCCGGATCCTCGGCGGCCTCATCAACGAGTACAGATATGCAGCATGACATGCAGCGACGACTTTTCGAGCGGCACCCGCTACCGACTCATTAGGGCCAAGAAGAAGTTCTCATTTCGTTCTCAGGTCGCGGCTTCCGGCTCGGTTCTGCGCGATGTTTCGTGTCTTCCTGGTTCTGCCCGACTCGGCGAGCAGGGTGAGTACCGCCGGCGACATCGAATGCTCGGCGAGGCGGCGCTGCATCCAGTCCGTGACCTTCGCCAACTCGGCTGGTGTCGGCGTATGGCCGTCCTTGATGGACAGGTGGTACAGCCAGTCGTGGATGCGGCGGCGGATGAACTCGCGGTACCCCTCTGCCTTGAGCTGGTCGATCTCTGGCAGTAGTTCGGCCGACCACTGCCGGAACTCGGCGGAACCGGTCACCTTCATCGCGATTTTGTCCACGAGGGCGACCACCGCCGTCTTGGACACGATGTCGATGGGGTCGCGCAGGATCGTGGCCACAATCGCGCGGTCTCGGTCGCGGCTCCGCGAGGAAGCGGTTACCGAGACGACGCGTTGGTAGGCGGACGATCGGATGTGCTCGTCCGCGACGGCATCGTCGACGTCCACGTCGACGATGCCGGCCCCCGCCAGCAACTCGGCCACATCGGAATGCAATGTCATCGCTTTATCCCTTGCCGCACGTTTGGTCCTTGGCGGCCTTACGCCGCTCTTCTTCCTGCTCCGCAAGATTTCGCCTGCCGAGCTTCTTGACGGCTCTCCTGATCTCAGACTTGTAATGTTCCACCACCTGTCGCTGTCGACTGTTCAGCTCCGGTTGGTTGTGCAGAAGGTGGCCGTTCGGCCCGATCCGCACCTCGCGGCCCCCGCCACCGGTGACATGAGCGTGCGCTGGCTTGTCGACGTCGTACTCGTGCACGACGGTGCGCACGCCGTTCTTGCTGACGTCGAGGAGGGACAGTCCGAGAGGGTCAAGCCACATGAACGGGTTGGGAACGTAACTGTGCGGCGCGTAGCCACCGGCGAGACCGATCGGATCTGAGGTGAGGTAGCGGGCAGTTTCGGGATCTTAGTAGCGGAAGTGGGTGTAGTTCAGGCCGGTTTCGAGGTCGGCGTATTGGCCGGGGAAGCGCAGGGGGCAGTCGACGCTCCTCCCATCATCGACGGGTCGGGTGGGGAGCGGGGTGCCTCAGAGGGTGGTGCGGTGCTGCCAGGCCAAACGACCGTCGGCGGAGAGGAGTTCAGTGGGGGTGCCGACAGCGTCGGTGATGATGGCGTAGTGGCGGGTGGCGCCCAGTTCGCGGTGAGTTTGGGTCAGCGGGCAGTGGGTGCCAGGGCTGTAGTTCCAGGTGGTGGTGGCACCATCGCAGGTGGCTTGCTCGGCGAGACGGGTGCCGTCCCAGGTGAAGGTCAGGGGTTTTCCGTCCGGGCTGGTTTTCGTGATGCGGCGCCCCAGAGGGTCGTAGGCGTACGTCCACTCCTCGCCAAGCGGATTGGTGGCTTTGGTGAGCTGGTCCTGGGCGTTCCAGGCGTAGGTCCAAGAGCGGGTTTGACCGCTCGGGAGTTTGCAGGCTTTGCGGATGAGCCGGCCGGCGGCGTCGTGTTCGTAGGTGGTACGGCCCGCACGGCGGATGAGGGTGCCGCTGTATGCCCGGTCGCCCCCTGAGCCATGTGCCGGGGCTGTGGCGTGGGTTTGGTTGCCGGCTGTGTCGTAGGCGTAGGTCTCGGACCATCCGTGAGCTTGTACGCCGGTGACGCGACCTGTCGATCCGACGGCGAAGTGTCGGGTGCTGGTGGCATCACGAGTTCATCCGTCGTATCCGAATGCTGGTGGTGACGATCTTGAGACCGGCATCGGTCATCAGGGCGTCGAAGGCGGCGGTGAACTTGGAATCGCGGTCGCGGATGAGGAACTTTGCCTTGCCGTCCGCGTCCTCGAGGTCCATGAGGAGGTTGCGTCCGAGCTGCACGATCCACTCCGCAGTGGGGTGTGCCGTGGCGCCGAGGACCCGGATGCGACGGGTGGCGTGCTCGATGACAGCGAAGACGTACAGGCGCGCCCCCGTCAGCGTGCGGACTTCGAACAGATCGTAGGCGAGAATGGCCTTGGCCTGGCTGCGGAGGAAGTCGGCCCAGGTGGTGCTCTGCCGCTTGGGTGCGGGTGGGATGCCGTGCTCGCGGAGGATCTCCCAGACGGTGGAGGCGGCGACCTTGATCCCCAGTGCCGCGAGTTCGCCGTGGATACGACGATACCCCCACGAGGCATTCTCCCTGACCAGGCGCAGGACCAGGGCGCGGATCGACCGTAGGGTGCGCGGGCGTCCGCGTCGCTTGGGCACGCAGGTTGCGGCATGGCGCCGCCGAAGTAGTTCACGATGCCAGCGCAACACTGTGTCGGGGCGGACCAGGAGCAGAAGGCGCCGCAGTCTGTCTTTGGGGAGGTGGTGGAGCAGGCCCGCGAGGATGGCACGGTCGCTGTCGGTGAGGGTCGGCTTGCCGACCTGACGCTGCACGACCAGCAGTTGGTGCGGAGTACGAGGATCTCGATGGCCTTGTCTCTGTCGCTCATCGGCAGGAGGCGTAAGAACGCCAGGGCGTTGGTCGCGGCGAGGTAGGCCAGGCGCAGCAGCACGACAGATCATGATGCCGCCGGGGCCCTTTGCGGGTGAAGGCACTTGGGCGAATGACAAGGAGAGCCGAAGATCCATGATCAGGCTCCCGACCTGCGTGGACGATTTATTGGCACCCGCAGTGTCCGCCTCTGACACGCTCAGCCGCGGTCCTCGTGCGGGAAGCCGCTCAGATCTGGTCGGCGACCAGGACGTAGTCGTAGTAGATCGGGTCGCCCTCTTCGTCCATCGGGTACTCGTAGCTGCTCTGGTTCGCGAGGATCACCTTCAGCTCCGGCAGGGCGTCGAAGCCCAGGTCGTTCTCCTCGATGGTGTGGCCCTGTTCCGCGAGCTGTTCGAAGAGGCCCTCGCTCGGGGTGCGGAAGACGTCGAGCCCGTCGAGCAGCACCCGCACGTCGGCGTCCTCGTTCCGGAACCGGAACAGCTCCACACCGCTCAGCGCGCCCTTGGTGAACCCGAGCACGATGCCCAGCCGGGACGCGTCGTGCGTGAGCGTGATCTGTCCCGGGTCCGCGTCACTCGCGACCACCCGGAAGAGCCCCCACTCGTCCAACGCGCCGCGCGCTTCCTCGACCGACATGCCGAGCCGGAATCGCGCGACGCCGACATGCGGCAGCAGTTCCAGTTCCATGCTCACTCCCTCGGTTTGCCCCGGACTCTCACGCCAGCAGGGCGTTCTCGTCGATGCTCCATCCTCGTTTCTTGAGCATCGCCTGGAGGAGCTTGTTGTGCTTCAGGCTGGCCACCATGTCCTTGATGTGCTGATCGTACTTGTCGGGGAACCTGTGCCGTTCAGAAATCCGTCGTGGCTGGTCAGGCCGCGTGCCTGTACTCGTTGATCAGGCCGCCGAGGACGCGAGTCTGGAGTAGTCGTCGCGGAGTGCTCGAGTCGGTCAATGGTGCGGTCCGGCTGTCGGTAAGGGGCGGACGTTGTCCTCGGGCCTGATGGGGGCGATGGCCGTTGTAGTGCCGGGCGTAGCCGTCGAGGATGTGGCGAGCGTGGGTGTCGTTCCAGATCAGCACGTGATCGAGGAGTTCATGCCGCAGTGTCCCAATCACCCTCTCGCAGTGCGCGTTCATCCGCGGGGCCCGCGGGGCGGTCCTGACGGTTTCGATGCCCTCAGCTTCGAAGACCGCTTCGAAGGATTCGGTGTACTTGCTGTCCCGGTCGCGGACCACAAAGCGCAGCGACTCGAGGCGCACGCCCACCTCAAGAGCGAGGTTGCGGGCCTGCTGGGCCGTCCACTGCGCAGTCGGATGAGCGGTGACGCCGGCGATGTGGAGGCGGCGCGTGCCGTGCTCGAGGAAGACCAGCGCGTAGATGCGGCGAAGATCCACCAGGTCGATGTGCAGGAAGTCGCAGGCGATGACGGCCTCGGCCTGGGATGTCAGGAACTCGCGCCATGTCGGCCCGCTGCGGCGGGGAGCCGGGTCGACACCGGCTGCCGTCAAGATCTTCCAGACCGTGGAGGCGCCGATCCTGTGGCCCAGCCGGGCGAGTTCCCCCTGAATCCTGCGGCAACCCAGCGCGGGTTCTCCCGCGCCAGCCGCAGCACCGCCTTCTTCACGGCTTCCGCTGTCGCCGGCCGGCCCGGCCTGCTGCGGCACTCGCTGTAGTCCCACCTGCGTGCAACGAGACGCCGATGCCAGCGGAGCAACGTCCCTGGCGTCACAGGGAACGCCTGCGCGCAGCGACGCCGGGGTATCAGCGAGGACAGTGCCGCGAACCACAACCGGACCGGCCGCCCACTGGTACCGCTCCGGACTCGCAAGTTGCCTGTGCAGCACCGCGTTCTCGTGCCGGAGCACGAGCAATTCAGCGTCTTGGGCCGTCTGCCGACGCAGCAACACCGCTGGAACCGAGAGCAGCTTCCGTGTGACCTGATACACCAGTGAGACGATCACCTGGACATGGCCCCAGCGCGCCCGCAGACCCCGCCAGACCGCCTACGACCTGCAGCGACGCATTCCTGAACGGCACAGGTTCGGTTTCGCGCCTCACCGTCCACACCAGATGCATCAGGTGATCAGGCCGGCGCTGATCAGCCAGATGTGTTCGCAGGTCGAAGATGCCTTTTGCAACTCCTCGCGGGACTCTTGCGAGGCGTGGTAGAAAGTCCGCTCGATCATCCAGCACAGGGCGCGTGCCATCGCCGTCGCTTGCTCTGGTTCAGTGCCGGCCTCAACGCCGGCTCGTTCCAGGACGGCGGTGATGGCCGTGATGAACAAGTCAGCTGTGTGGCTCCACAGCTCGCCGATCTCCGGCACGGTCAATGACAGGTCGATCGCCGTGCGCATGACCAGACCGTGCTCGTTCCACAGCTCGACCGTGCGCCGCATGGCTGCTGCGATGGCCTGGCGTGGCTCGTCGGTCTGCGCGGTGGCCCTGGACCGCTCCCACAGGTGCGCCACGGTCCGGGCCACGAGTGCCGTGACCACTTCTTGTTTGGAGCCGAAGTAGAAGTACAGGGCGCCGCGTGTGATGCCGGCGCCCTGCGCGATGTCGCCAACGGTCATGGCGTCATAGCCCTGTTGCGCCAGCAGAGCTTCACAGGTGTCGAGGATGGCCCGCTCCCGGACGTCACCCTTGCGTTCGGTGGTGCGTCGGCTCCGCGCGGGGTGGTGGCCGGGCATCGCGGGGTGGTGGGCGGGCATCAGAGCTGAGCGCCCTCGGCGAAATCGGTGGTACGGGAGAGCGTCTCCCACGCGCGGATGTCCTCGTCCACTGCCGTGCGCGCGGCGGTGACCAGTCGCAGTGCGTCCGAGCCCAGGACGAGGTGGGCCGGCGGCTGGTCGACCGACGCGATGTGCACGACGGCGTCCCCGGCCTTGGCCGGATTGCCCAGCTGGTTCCCGCTGGCCTTCTGCCGCGCTTCACGGATGGGGGTGAACAGCTCGTCGTAGTCGTCGATGGACCGCGCGGTGCGTGTCATGGACCGTCCGGCCCAGTCGGTGCGGAAGGATCCGGGCTCGATCGCCGTCACGTGGATCCCGAACTGTGCGACCTCCTTGCCCAGTGCCTCAAGGATGCCTTCCAGGGCGAACTTGCTGCCGCAGTAGGCGGACATGCCGGGCACGGCCATCAGCCCGCCCATGGAGGTGACGGCCATCAGGTGTCCGCGGCGGCGCCGGCGCATGTGGGGCAGGGCCGCCTGCAGCGTGGCCACTGTCCCGAATACGTTGACCTCGAACTGCCGCCGCACGTCGGCCAGCGGCGTCTCCTCGAAGGTGCCCTCCAGGCCGTAGCCCGCGTTGGCGACGACGACATCCAGGGGGCCGACGCTCTGCTCCACCTCCGTGATCACACTCGAGACGGCGGCGTCGTCGGTCACATCCAGGATGCGGCCGTGAGCGTACCCGGGTGCGAGCCCTTCGAAGGCCCGCAGGTCCTCCTCGGAGCGGACCGTGCCGACGACGGTGTGCCCGGCGGTCAAGGCGGCTTGGGCGAAGGCACGTCCAAGGCCCGTGCTGACGCCGGTGATGAGCCACTTCTGCTGCTGCACTGCTCCTCCAGAAAGGTCTCGCGAGGAGCTGGACTGCCCCCCTCACCCAGAAAGTCTACACAACGTCGAGTTTTATGGACGTGATGTTGATTCTGTCGCCCCAACGGCATCATGCTCAGCCGAGGTCAATCCGGTCCCTCACCGACCCTGCGGGTGCCGATAAATCATCCACGCAGGTCGGGAGCCTGATCACGGATCTTCGGCTCTCCTTGTCATTCGCCCAAGTGCCTTCACCCGCAAAGGGCCGGGGCGGCATCATGATCTGTCGTGCTGCTGCGCCTGGCCTACCTCGCCGCGACCAACGCCCTGGCGTTCTTGCGCCTCCTGCCGATGAGCGACAGAGACAAGGACATCGAGATCCTCGTACTCCGGCACCAGCTGCTGGTCCTGCAGCGCCAGGTCGGCAAGCCGAGCTTCACCGACAGCGACCGTGCCGTCCTCGCCGGCCTTCTGCGCCACCTGCCCAAAGACAGACTGCGGCACCTTCTGCTGCTGGTCCGCCCCGAGACGGTGTTGCGCCGGCATCGTGAACTGCTCAGGCGGCGCCATGCCGCGACCTGCGTACCCAGGCGACGCGGACGCCCGCGCACCCTACGGTCGATCCGCGCCCTGGTCCTGCGCCTGGTCAGGGAGAATGCCTCGTGGGGGTATCGTCGTATCCACGGCGAACTCGCGGCACTGGGGATCAAGGTCGCCGCCTCCACCGTCTGGGAGATCCTCCGCGAGCACGGCATCCCACCCGCACCCGAACGGCAGAGCACCACCTGGGCCGACTTCCTCCGCAGCCAGGCCAAGACCCTTCTCGCCTGCGATCTCTTCGAAGTCCACACTCTGACGGGGGCGCGCCTGTACGTCTGCGCCGTCATCGAGCACACCACCCGCCGCATCCGGATCCTCGCCACCACCGCACACCCCACCGCGGAGTGGATCGTGCAGCTCGGACGCAACCTCCTCATGGATCTCGAAGACGCGGGCAGCAAGGCGAAGTTCCTCATCCGCGACCGCGACGCGAAGTTCACCGCCGCCTTCGACGCCCTGATGACCTACGCCGGTCTCAAGGTCGTCACCACCGGCATTCGGATACCCCGGATGAACTCGCTCATGGAGCGCTGGATACAGACCTGCCGCACAGAACTCCTGGACCGGACCCTGATCTGGAACCAGAGCCACCTCCTCCACGCCCTGCGCGAGTACGAATACTTCTACAACGAGCACCGCCCGCACAGGGCCCTGGAACAAGCCGCTCCATGCCGCCCACTACCCGAACCCATCACCCAACAAGCCCAGCTCGCCCACCTGAACATCGACCGAAGAGACCGACTCGGCGGAACCCTCCACGCATACCAGCATGCGGCCTGAGCTGCGTGGATGATTTATCGGCACCCGCAGGTGTGGGAGGCCGTCTACATCATCGAGGGACTGCTGAAGAACACCAGCGAGGTGCAGCCGACCACGGTGCACGCGGATACGCAGGGCCAGAGCTTCCCTGTCTTTGCGCTCGCCCACCTGCTGGGCTTCGACTTGCTGCCCAGGATCAGGAACTGGAAGGAACTGACCTTCTACCGGCCCTCCAAGCAGAGCGAGTACGTGCACATCGACGCCCTGTTCGGCGAGCCGGGCAAGCACGTCATTGACTTCGACCTGATCGAGTCCCAGTTCCGTCACCTGATGCGGGTGGCCGTCTCCGTACGCGAGGGCACCATCTCCTCCTCCACACTGCTCAAGCGCCTGCGCTCGGGGTCGAGGAAGAACGCCACCTACGCCGCCTTCCGCGAGGTCGGCCGCGTGATCCGCACCGTCCAGCTCCTGCGCTACCTCTCGGACGCGCCGCTTCGCCGACGGGTGACCGCGGCGACCAACAAGGTCGAGTCGTTCAACCGGTTCGGCGAGTACAGCACCCACGAACTCGGCATCCAGCCCGAGGCGTACGACCCGAAACTCGACGTCGACTTCACCCCGCTGCGCGAGCAGGACCTGACCGCCGCCGGTCTCGGCCAGGCTGCCTGAGCCGTGAGGGAACTAGCTGGTGACGCCCTTCACGGGAGCGAGCCGGTATACCCCAGAATCCTGCTGCTTCAGTGAAGATCCGACTGGACCTCGGTCAGTCGATGCCTTCGACGATGCGGAAGTCGCGCTCGACGCCGTCGGAGAGGGCGACCAGCGCCTCTTGGTAGGCCGCACTCTCGTGCGCCGCGACGGCCTGCTCGAAGCTGTCGAACTCGATCAGGACGGTGCGCTCGGCGATTCCGGCGTCATGCGCCACGACCCGACCGCCACGGACGAAGGTCCGACCGCCCCCGGCCTTGACGGCCGGAGCGGCCAGCTTGTTGTAAGCAGCCAGTTTCTCAGGGTCTGAAATGGTGCGGTAGACGCTGACCCAGTAGCCCTTGGGCATGGAACCTCCAGTGTTGGGATGAGTGCATCTGACTTACGGGTTGGTCTCGGACGAGCGTCGGCGGGCGAGAGCGAGGCTTGTCAGCGTCGTGATCGCCATGGCGCCGATGCCGACCAGTGCCGCGGTGGTGTAGGCGCTGTCGTCGGGGAAGAGGTGGCCGGGGCCGGTGCTCGCGGCGAGGATCAGGCCGCCGATGGCGCTGCCCAGGGAGTACCCGACGCTGCGGACGACGTAGTTGAAGCTCATGGCGCTCGACGTCTCGCTCTTGGGGGTGACGGCCAGGATGACGCCGGGCATCGCGGCCGAGAAGCCGCCGACGCCGAAGCCGAGCACGCCCATCGCCGCGAACAGTTCGGCCAGGTCCGACCGGGCCGCCGCGAACAGGGCGAACCCGCCGCCGACCACGACGGCGCTGCCGGCCAGGAGCAGGGGGTCGGCGATCCGCGTCCGGACCCGCGGCGTGAGCTTGCCGGCGACGAACCCCAGCACCGAGAACGGGATGAGGACCAGCCCGGCGACGAAGGTCGTCAGCCCGAAGCCGTAGCCGGCGCCGTGCGGCGTCTGCGCGTACCGGGTGATGAGCGTGAGCAGGAGGTACATGCCGATCCCGCCGACGAACATGGCGAGGTTCGCCCCGGCGACCGCCGGGTGCCGCACCGCCCGCACATCGACCAGGGGCGTCGTGCTGCGCAGCTCGATGACGGCCCAGACGCAGAGCAGCACCACCGCGACGATGGCGAGGCCCGCCGCCACGGCGAGGTGCCGGCTCCACAGATTCCGTTCGCCGGCGAGGAACAGCACCAGGAGCAGCGCAGCGGCCAGGACGACCGCGCCTGCCACGTCCACGTGGGCGGAGCGGCCTTCGGGGGCTTCGGGCATGGAGCGCCACGCGGTCAGGAGGGCGGCGGCGGTGACGACCAGGCCGAGGCCGTAGGCGGCCCGTACCCCGCCGAGCTCGGCGAGCAGTGCGGCCAGCGGGTAGCCGACGCCGGCCCCGATGATCGAGACCACCGAGATCAGGGCGATCACGGCCGCGCTGCGCTCCTCGGGGAGGTGGTCCCGGGCCACGCCCATCATCAGCGCCGTCAGCCCGAGCCCGACGCCCTGGGCCGCCCTGCCGGCCAGCAGCCACGCGAACGGCAGCGGCAGCACGGTGAGCGCGCTGCCGGCGACGACGACCGCCAGCGTGGCGAGGATCGTGGCCCGCCGGTGCCGACCGGCTCCGAGCCGGCCCAGGACCGGCGTGGCGACGGCGCCGCTGAGCAGCGCGACGGTCAGCGTCCACTGCGCGCTGCCGAGCGAGACGTGGAACGAGGTCGCCACGCTGGTGATGAGCGGCGTCCCGAGGCTGGCGACCGCCGCCACGACCAGAGCGATGAACATCAGGGCGGGGACCAGCAGCCGCGCCTCGGAACGCGCCACCGGGAACGCCTTCACCGAGACCCCGCCGACCGGCTGCCCGGTCACTGCTTCGGCCCTTCGCGGTCCTGGCTTTCGAGCTCTGCCAGATGCTTCAGCGCCGGAAGGGCCGCCACCAGCGCCTCGACCTCGTCGCCGGTGAGCTCGCCGATCAACCGCTCGAACGCGTGGACGCCCGCCTGGCGCCGCGTTCGGACATAGGAGGCGCCGGCCTCGGTCAGGCACACCAGCGTGACCCGCTTGTCGGACGCGTCGCCCCGCCGCTCGACCAGGCCGGACTCCTCCATCACCCGGACCAGGGCGGTCATCGCGGGCTGGGTGACGCCCTCGACCGCGGCCAGATCGGTGATGCGCCGCGGGCCGGTCCGGTCCAGGGTGGCCAGGGTGGCGGCGGACGTCAGGCTCATGTCCCGAGGCAGGCGTCTCGCGGCCCTGGTGGCCAGGCCGTAGAGGGCTGCCCCGATGGCGGCGGACGCGCCAGGAGCGGTGTCTTGACGACTCATGCTCGAAGCATAGCATTTTTATATTCATAGTTTATGGAAATGGTCGACTGGCGCGGGCGGCGCGCCCCTTGAGCAGGCCGGCCCGCCGGATCCGGGTCAGTGCCAGGCCCAGCAGCCGGTCGGCGCGGTCGCCCTCGGCGAGCCGGTCGCGGAAGTCGGACAGCACGCTGTGGTGGAAGCCGGGGTCTTCCAGCTCCAGGCCGAGGGCGTACTTGAAGTCGATGCGGCAGCGCACCGCCTCGGCGGCCTGGCGGTCCGACAGGTTCAGCGCGTACCGCAGCACGCAGACGGTGGCCAGCTGCGCGGGCGAGAGCCCGGGGCGGCCGTCGCGCGGGTACCAGGCGGTGAAGTCCTCGTCGCTGAACAGGCCGTCGAGGCGGTCTCGGATCCACATCGCAGTGGTGCCGTGGGGGCTGCTGGCCCGGGCGACCCGCGCGGTCAGCGCCGGGATCTCGGCCCCGGGACGGGGCTGGAGGGACATGTCAGGCTCCTGGGGGACATGGGCAGAACGCTCCCACAATCCTGACGCAACGTCACGATCATTGACTGTCCGTCCTCAAGATTCCCGACAGGGTCCGACCCGGAAGACCTGGCGCACATCTCGCCGTACCTGACCGAGCACATCAACCGGTTCGGCGAGTACAGCACCCACGAACTCGGCATCCAGCCCGAGGCGTACGACCCGAAACTCGACGTCGACTTCACCCCGCTGCGCGAGCAGGACCTGACCGCCGCCGGTCTCGGCCCGCGCTGTTCTGCCAGCGGCAGAACACCGGCCGGACCGGGCTCGACGATCACTACAGTCCAGTCTCATGACGGCGATTACGACGCGTACGGTCGAGTATCCGGCCGACGGTTTGACGATGATCGGGCACCTCGCGCTCCCGGCCGGTGTCGACCGCCGGCCCGCGGTGCTGCTCGGACCAGAGGGCATGGGGCTCAGCGACGTCGAGCGCCGCCGGGCCGATGCTCTCGCCGAGCTGGGATATATAGCGCTGGCCTTCGACCTTCATGGCGGGCGCTATTTGGGCGACCCCGAGGAGATGCTGGCCCGTTGCCTGCCGCTGCTCGCCGATCCCGAGCGGATGCGAGGCATCGGCCATGCGGCGCTCGATGTGTTGTGCACCGAACCGCGGACCGACCCCGACCGGATCGCCGCCGTCGGCTATGGCACGGGAGGTGCCGTCGGGCTGGAACTCGGGCGCGGCGGCGTCAGCCTGCGCGCGATCGGGACAGTCAACGCACTGACCACGGGCCGACCGGGCGAGGCGGCGCGCATTCGCTGCCCGGTGTGGGCCGGGGTCGGGTCGGAAGACCCGATCATGCCGCCCGCGCAACGGAACGCGTTCACCGCTGAGATGCAGGCCGCGGGCGTCGACTGGCGCCTCACGGTCTACGGCGGCGCCTTGCACGCCTTCCACCACCCGCCGGTCGGCCACCCCGTGGTCCCCGGCGTCGGCTACCACCCACGGCACGCGCAGCGAGCCTGGCGCGACGTCGTCGACCTGCTCGCCGAGTGCCTGCCCGTGACGGAGGATCTGGGGCATGACCCAGGTAAGCATGCTGGCCCCGGGCACTGACAGTCCACTCCCCTCAAGTCCGCACAGCAGAAACGCAATTCGGGCGGTTACTCGACCGCGGAGACGCATTCACAACTATCGCAGTAAATAACGGATTTACTGCGACAGAGCCCCTACCGTGATCACCGCGACCTGCGGCGGACCAATCCGGCCGCCGGGGCGAGGTGTACGCATTTACTGCGGCAGTACCGGAAGGGCGGGACGGCGTGACGATCGAACCGGTGACCGAACTCGGGAGCGGGGGCGCACTTCAGTTGCCGCGCGCTCGGGTCGCACCTCTGTCCGCCCCGCCGTCGTCGTACACCGCGGCGGTCGAGCGGTACCTCACCGGCGCGGGCATCGCGAAGTCCTCCGCGCGGATCTACCGGATCTCCCTCACGACGTGGGGATGGATGCTCGCCGGCGAACCGCCGCCGACCGGACCCTGTGGGGCTCTGTCGCCCGATTCGTGGTGAGACCTGATTCGATCAGCCTCAGCTGCGTGTTCATCGTGAGCGGCCCACCGGTTTCACCAGGTCGACCGAATCGGGCGAGAGAGTCCTGTGCCGCTCGAAAAGTCATCGTCGCAGGTGGGAGTGGTACGGCCAGTCCGCTGGGATCATGTCCTCCGTGATCGTGCCCTTGCTGTACAGGGTGACCCGAAAGCTGCTGACGGTTCCATCGGTGCTCCTACGTCGCGGGACAGCGAAGGACGCGGAACTGCTGGTCCTGCGGCACGAGAACGCGCTCCTGCGCCGCCAGTTGGCCGAACCGGTCCGCTACGGGTCCACCGACCGGTTCTGGTTCGCCGCCCTGTCCGGGCTGATACCCCGGCGCCACTGGCGCGAGATCTTCCCTGTCACTCCCGGCACCCTGCTGGCCTGGCATCGCAGGTTCATCGCCGCGAAGTGGGACTACACCGCGCGCCGGCGCACCGGACGCCCACCCACCACGGCAGCGATCAAGAAGCTCGTCCTACGGCTAGCCCGGGAGAATCCGAGGTGGGGGCACCGGCGGATCCAGGGGGAACTGACCCGACTCGGCCATCGGATGGCTGCATCGACGGTCTGGGAGATCCTGCATGCCGCGGGCGTCGATCCGGCACCGCGCCGCGCAGGCCCCACCTGGCGCGAGTTCCTGACCACGCAAGCCGAGGGCATCATCGCGGCAGACTTCTTCCACATCGACACCGCCCTCGGCAAGCGGCTGTACGCGCTGGTGTCCCTCGAGCACGGCACCCGGCGACTGCACATCACCGGGGTCACCGCCCGCCCGACACAGGACTGGGCAGTGCAGCAGGCAAGGAATCTCACCGTCGACCTGGCCACACGCAACGATTCCCCGCACTTCTTGCTGCGCGACCGCGATGGCAAGTACAGCCAGGCATTCGACTCCGTCTTCCAAGCCGAGGACATGGAGATCCTCAAAAGTGCGCCACAAGCTCCCCGGATGAACGCGCACTGCGAACGCATCATCGGCACCATCCGACGCGAAGCCCTCGACCACGTCCTCATCATGAACCAGGCCCACGCCCGCCACATCCTCGCGGCCTACGAGCGGCACTACAACCAGCACCGACCCCACCAAGCCCGCAACCAGCTACCACCCGACGCTCACGAACAACCCGCCGCAGCGCATGACCTCCACACCCACAAAGTCGAGCGCACCCGGATCCTCGGCGGCATCATCAACGAGTACAGACATGCGGCATGACGCGCCGCGATGACTTTTCGAGCGGCACACCGTCCGCCCAGAGGAGAACAACCGCGTGACCATGCTCGCAGAACACGTCGACGGCGTCATTGGGGTCGACACCCACCGCGACACACTCGCCGCAGCCGCCATCAGCCCCATCGGGGCCGTCCTGGAGACCACCGACGCACCCGCTCACACCCGCGGCTACCAGCGCCTGCTTGCGTTCGCCCGCCAGCACGTGCCCGGCCGCCGCTGCTGGGCACTCGAAGGAACCGGCAGCTACGGCGCCGGCCTCGCCGCCTTTCTCGAGGACGCCGGTGAACGCGTCGTCGAGGTCTGCCGCCCCAAGCGCCCGCCGGTCCGTGGAGGCCGCAAGACGGACATGCTCGACGCCATCCGCGCGGCGCGTGAGGCCCTGGCCACCGAGCACGTGATCCAGCCCCGAAGCCGCGGGGAACGCGAGGCGATGCGCGTCCTGCTGGCCACCCGGCAGGGCGCCGTGCACGCCTCCACCGCAGCCATCAACCAGCTCAAGGCGCTGATCGTCTCCGCGCCGGATGACCTCCGTGCCGAACTGCGTCGCCTCAGCCGACCGCAGCAGGTCACGCGCTGTGCCGGCCTCCGCGACCGCCTCGCGCTGTCCGCCGAGCACCGGATGACCATCCGCGCCCTGCGTTCCACTGCCCAGCGCATCCGGCACCTCCAGGCCGAGGCCCGCGAGCTGGAGAACGAGCTCCTCCAGCTCATCCGCCAACAGGCCCCTGAACTTTTGGAGTTGCTCGGCGTCGGGCCGATCACCGCAGCGCAGATCCTGGTCAGTTGGTCGCATCCGGGCCGGTTCCGTTCCGAGGCCGCCTTCGCCTCCTTCGCCGGCGTCGCGCCGATCCCGGTTTCGTCGCCCGCCGCATCGGCGAGGGCAAGAGCCCCCGCGACGCGCAGCGATGCCTCAAGCGCAACATCTGCCGCCAAATCTTCAAGATCCTCGAACGAAGGAACCAGCCGGCCCTCGAAGAGCTACCTCAAGCGGCTTGACACGACATAGCAGCCTCGGGGGGTAGACCGGAGCGGCGCAGAACGCGTCGGACAGTCGCAGCGGCTACCCGATGACCAAGCCGACGCAACTCCCCCTGGATCCTCACGTACCCCCAGGTCGGGTTCTCTCTGGCCAGGCGCTGGATCAGCGCAAACCTCTCTTGCGGCAATGGTGGACGACCCGGATCTGACCGCCGTCTGGCGCCACTTCCAGCGCACCAGACGGCGGTGCCAGGTCAGCAGTATGCCTGGGGTGACCAGTCGATGGCGGCGTAAGACGGGTGGCAGATGCCGTGCGAGAGCGGAGAGCACGGCACGATCAGCCTATGAGAGCCGCGGCCGCTGTACCTGCCGACGAAGCACAGCGACCTCATGACGAAGAGCAAGGATCTCGGCGTTGCTCGCGGCGGGCGATCGGCCCAGCAACAGGAAGCAGCCCAGTAGTCGACAGAAGATCAGGTGAAGCAGTCGCAGACCCACGATCACTGATCATGCCCACACTTGAGCGACGGCGGATGAACCGCACAGAGGAGAAGGTAGCCCAGTAGTCGGCAGAAGATCAGATAGAGCAGTCGCAGGCCCACGATCAGTGATCACGCCCATCCTCAAAGGATCACAAAGCCCCAGGTCAGCCACTGTACCGCGATAAAGACACCCTTCAGGCATCCTCCACGAATACCAACATGCAGCGTGACCTGCACGGATGAGATTTCCGGCAAGGGCAGCTGCGCTGCCACCGTGAGCTACTGCCCCGCCGCCACGCGAAGGCCTCCCGCCCCAAACGGCCGGGACAACCCCGCACTGCACGATCCGTGCGCGCCCTGGTATTACGGCCGGCACGAGAGAAACCCAGCCGGGGGTACCGGCGTATCCACGGCGAACTCACCGCCCGCAGCACAGCGGGGTGCCGCCGGCACCGTGTGGAACATCCTCAAGGACCACAGCATCGACCCCGCACCCGAACACGCCAACGCACCACCCGACCAACCTTCCTACGCTCCCAGGCCATCCTCTCCACGGACCTCTTCGAGATCGAAACCCTGACCGGAGCGACGCTGTACGTCCTCGCGGTGATCGAGCACGCCACCCGCCGCGTGCGGATCCTCGACACAACCGCACCCCCCACCGCGGCCTGAGTCACCCAGGCCGCCCCGCAATATGGCCATGGACCTCCAAGCCGCAGGCGCCCACTCAAGTTGGGTCCAGGTCGGTGTGCAACAGGTGGTGGTCCGAGTACGGGGTCGGAAGCACACGGTGCTCGAGCGAGACGATGCCTCGCAGGAAAATGTAGTCAAACTTGCTCTGCCAGTCGGTGGTCGGCTTGCAGGTTCCGGTAGACGAGGGATGACACTGGGGGTCTGTGTCCGCGGCCAGTGCCCACATCCCGGTGAGCTCGGGAGCGTCCGGCACAGCGTTGAAGTCGCCGAGAACGATCGCGCGGTCGTGCCGGGCGACGTCTGCGGCGAGTACGTCGGTCTGGTCTGCTCGGACTGCCTCCTGACGTCGTTCAGCGAGGTGTGTGTTGAAGACCCGGACGGACCGGCCGCCCACACTGGTGGTGACTGCCATGTACCCACGGTCCTCGGATCCGCCGTCGGGGTACTCCACGTCGACCGGGTTCGTCATCGGCGCCACCGAGAGGACCGCTTGGCCGAATGCCCCCGGACTCCACGGCGCTCCCCCGCAGCGGCCCCAATTCCGAAGAACCATCCCGTACTCGACGTGGTAAACCAGCCCGTAAAAGCCCTCCAGATAGTCCCGCATCCTCTCGACGTCACGCACGCACGCTTCTTGTAGGCCGATCACCTGGGGCGCATACGTGGCGATCTCCGCTGCGCGGTCGACGTTGCTTTCCTCACAGGGGTTGCAGATGTTCCACGTCATGACCCGGTTCGGCACGACACCCCTGACGGCATCGGCGGGCAGTGACCTGGCGAGGGGCGCGCCGCTTGGTGCGCTGGGGCCGACGAGCACCATGCAGGCCACGAACACGGCGCCCGCGAACAACCGCGTGTCCCTTCCGAGCACCATCGCCTCCTCAGAGTTGGATACACGTGGCATCCGACGTCTCCATGCACGAGGTTATGGGACGGAGTTGTGAGCAACATACGCGGTGTGCCGGATCTCATTGCGCTCGGACGAAGCCGCCGCCTCGCCCAGGTCGACCTGAATCGTACCGCCGCACGTGCACACCGGTCGCCGTGCCATCCGTGCAGCGCGAATGACCATCCGACCACGGAACATGGCGCAGGCTGCTCGTGCTGGGCGTGAAGGTGGCCACCTTGGCCAGGGCGGCGCTATTTGGCTCCACCCGGGGTGACTCCAACTGCCCCTATTTTGGGGAGGATTCGCGAAGATCAGGCGTCGCGAAGTGGCCCCGGAAGGCGGCTTGCTCTGGGCCCGGGGGCTTCGTGGATAGACGCCGGTAAATGTGTCGCGTGGTGCTTAGGGTGCCGGGATACTGCCTCGGTGATCCTTACTGCGCTGCCTGAACTGCTTCGTCCTCGTGCGCTGAGGCCCGGAGATCTCGTCGTTGTCGCATCGCTGTCCGGGCCGCTCCATGCCGTTTACGAGCCCGACCTTGAGCAGGCGGTGGTCGTGCTGGAGCGGATGGGGTTCCGCGTGCGTCGGGCGCCGCTCCTCGAAGTGGGACGGCACCGTTGGTGGAGTGCGGCTCGGCCGGCGGAGATCGCAGAAGAGCTCAATGCTCTTCTGCGGGATCCCGAAGTGCGCGCGATCATCGCGCATGACGGCGGCCAGACGGTGCTCGGTTACCTCGACCTGATCGATGTCGAGGCGATCGTGGCCGACCCCAAGCCGATCCTCGGCTACAGCGACATCTCGCTGCTGCATCTGGTGCTCTACGCGCGCACGGGTCTGGTCGGCTTCCATACTGACGTGGCCACCCCTGGACTTGGCGGGCATTGGCAGCGCGTGAGCGCAGCACGCGGGGTGGAACTCGAAAAGCTCTACTCGACGCTGCTGACCGGTACGGAGCCGATCGGTGCGCTGCCGGCCACTCCGTCGTGGGAGTGCTGGCGTGCCGGTCGCACCGAAGGCCGGCTGATCGGAGGGGTGATCAACCGCATCGTGCTGGCGCAGGCGACGCCCTACGCGCTGCCGCTCGAATGGTTCGACGGCGCGGTGCTGTTCTGGGAGGAGATCGGCGGCCAGGCAGCGTATGTGTGGAGCTATCTGCAGGTACTGCGGCACGCGGGCATCCTCGATCGGATCTCCGGCATGGTCGTGGGCATCCCGGAGGCGATCGACGGACTCGACTCGCCCGACGGGTCCCCGACCCTGCGCGAGATCGTCCTCGACGTCCTCGGCGACCGTGACATCCCGGTCCTGGGCAACGTCGAGTTCGGACACGCCGGACCGAATCTGCCGATGCCGGTCGGCATCCGCGTCGCCCTCGACGCGCAGCAGCGAACGTTGTCGCTGCTCGAACCGGCGGTACGCCCGTTCACGGTGACCGGACCGGGCGGCTGAGCAACGTAGACCAGCGGGCCGACAGCCTCGGCAGCACGCGCCGCAATGCGAGTACGGCGACAGTATTGGGGAACGGCTCAGGGCTATTTCATCCCGTTGCTCTTGTGCGCCCTGGTGCGGGCCAGTCGATAGGACTCGGTGCCGGTCTCGATGAGGGTGGCGTTGAAGGTGAGCCGGTCCACGATCGCCGCGCAGAGCCGGGGATCGATGAAGGTCTTTGACCAGCCATCTGGGGCTGGCACTTTGCCCGATCCTGTTGCCCATTGTGGTTATGCGGTGAGGGTGTGCTCGAGTCGGGTGAGGTGGCTGGTGCGGGTGCGGTCCAGGGGGCGGTCGTTCCACCAGGCATTGAGGCGGATCAGGTTGAGTGCGACGGCGGAGTAGATGTGTTCGAGATGGGTCTTGGTCAGGCCGCGGTAGCGAGCGCGGCGTGTGCCGGTGACGGCGGTGGCTTGCCGGATGGTGCCCTCGATGCCGGCGCGTAGGGCATAGTCGGTGTTCCAGTCCTCGGTCTTCTGCCAGGTTCGGGTGTGCCGGAGTGTCTCGGTCATCTGTCTGGAGTGGAGGGAGAGTTGGCGGCGGTTCTTCTTCGCGGTGGTGCACTGGGGTTTGAAGGGGCAGGGGATGCGGTCGAGGGCGGCGAAGCTGACCACGGTCTTGGGGATACCTTCGCTTACGACGGGGTTCCAGGTGGCGCTGGTATGTCCGGCGGGGCAGGTGGCCTTCTTGGCTTCCCAGTCGATGGTGAAGTCGGTGGCGGCGAAGCCTGCCTGGGCTTTGGCCTGGCGGGAGGTGTCCAGCAGGACCGGGGTGATCAGTGCGATTCCGTAGGTCTTCACCGAGCCGTGGATGAGTTCGGCGGTGGCGTAGCCGGAGTCGAGATAGTGCTCATCGGGCAGCAGCCCGCGTTGCTGGAGCGCGTGGTGGACGGCGTCGAGAGCCTTGCTGTCGGGAAGTGTGGAGTGGGTGGTGGCGATGTTCGTGATCAGGTTCGGGTGCGACTGGCTTACTTGGGTGTATCGAACGCGTTCGCGATGCTTCGCCTGCTGCCGATGACCGGCCGGGACAAGGGCGCTGAGATCCTCGCCCTGCGCCACCAGATCACCGTGCTGGAACGCCAACTCGGCAAGGACAAGATTCGGTTCACCCCGAGCGATCGAGCATTCCTGGCAGCGCTCCTGCACCGGCTGCCACGGCACGTCCTGCGACAGTTACGGCTACTCGTACGCCCCGACACGGTACTGCGTTGGCACCGCAACCTCGTCGCACGCCGCCATGCCGCCTCCTGCCGGCCCAAACGCCCGGGACGACCGCGCACCGTGCGCTCCATCCGCACCCTGGTGCTGCGCCTGGCGAAGGAGAACCCGAGCTGGGGGTACAGACGCCTGCACGGCGAGCTGCTCGTACTGGGGGTGAAGGTAGGCGCGTCCACCGTCTGGGAAATCCTGAAGGAGGCCGGCATCGACCCAGCACCCGAGCGGAACTCCAGTACCTGGGCCAGTTTTCTGCGCTCCCAGGCTGATGCGCTGCTGGCCTGCGATTTCATGGAAACAGTCACCCTGTCGGGGGTTCGGATGTACGTGCTCGTGGTGATCGAACACGGCAGTCGCCGGATCCGGGCGCTGGGCGCCACCACGCATCCGATCGCATCCTGGGTAGCGCAAGCGGCGAAGAACCTGGTCATGGACCTCGAAGACCTCGGCTGCCGGGCACGGTTCATGATCCGGGACTGGGACGGGAAGTTCCCCGAACTGTTCGATGCCGTCCTCAAGGACGCGGGAATCGAAGTCGTGCTCAGCGGCATCCAGATTCCGAGGATGAACTCGATCGTGGAAAGGTGGATACAGACCTGTCGCCGCGAGCTCCTGGACCGGACGTTGATCTGGAACCAGCGACATCTCCTCCACACCCTGCGCGAGTTCGAGCAGTTCTACAACGGACACCGACCACACCAGGGCATCGCGAACGGCAGACCGCTGCACCCATTGCCCCCGCCGATCGACGATCCAGACACGTTAGCCCACCTCGACATACGCCGACACGATCGCCTCGGCGGCCTCCTCCACGAATATCAGCACGCGGCGTGACCTGCACGGATGAGGTTTCTGGCAAGGGCAGCACCGAACTGGTACTGCCCCGGCGCACGATCTGCTGCAGCTTCTGGCCCTCCTGATCGGTCAGTCTGCGCACCCGTACAGGCTCAGCCACCACACCTCCAGCGGTCGGAACGGACGTCACCGCCCATCCAATCGCCCCAACCACCAACCCGGCTGGCTCTGACGTCGTCATTCGGCCCCGCCCGGACGGCTAGAGCTGGCCCCGATTCGTGAAGATCCGTGACGGCTTCAAGTGGCTCCTCCTGGTGACCGCCGCCTGGTCAAGGCCAGTTCCGAATGGGGCCGTTCAAGCCGTCACTTCACATTTTGGGGCCGGCTGGGACGTCTTGGTGGGGCCGCTGAACAACGTCGAAGCCAGGTGAGGTGATCGAGCCTGGTGCTGACGGCGGCCGCACGTGGGTCGCCGATGTCCGTCAGGACCGCAAGGGCCCGCCGCAGACGGGACTGCGCCGCGGTGGGCCGCAAGCCTCAAGCGTTAGGCGTACGTGGGCGCAGCGCTGCCACAAGGCCCAGCGTGCCCGATCGTGGTACGCACCGCCGACCACCGGCACAATCAAGATTCGCCCCAGGTTCTCCCACACCCGTTCCAGCACGCTGCCACCACAGCGACCGGACCCACACGAAAGCAGGCACACATGCGCAAGACACGCACCGCCCTCACCGTCCTCGCCCTCTCGGCCGCTGCGCTGACAGGCACGACCACCGGCGCCGCCGCCACCGACAGCTTCTCAACCAGCCGTGCGGCCGCGGCTCCGTGCACCGTGCCCGACGGGTTCTGCGCCACCAGCGGCAGCGGCGACCAGCTCGTCCTGCACTGCGGCGAGTCCGCATTAGTGCCTTGGAGCGGCGTCGGATACTGGGACAACCGCCTTCCCGGAGGCGGCATAGTCAAGATGTTCGACTACTACGGCTCCGTGAACCATGTCGCGCCCGCCGACTCCGGTCCCACCGAGATCAACTGGAGTCTCGTCTGGGGGCTGCGCGCCTACTGCTGACACCTGCTCGACGCGCGGCGCGTGCGAGAGCACTGCGAAGTCAGCAGGAGCTGCGTCAGAACCCTGCGACATGGGCCGGAGGCGGCGCCGAAGCCTTCGAAACACAGGGCGCCGCCTCACGGTGCGAGCCCGGTGGCTTCGACGTTGTTCAGCGGCCCCGCCAAGACGTCCCAGTCGGCCCCAAAATGTGAAGTGACGGCTTGAACGGCCCCATTCGGACCTGGCCTTGACCAGGCGGCGGTCACCAGGAGGAGCCACTTGAAGCCGTCACGGATCTTCACGAATCGGGGCCAGCTCTAGCCGTCCGGGCGGGGCCGAATGACGACGTCAGAGCCAAACCCGGCGAACGTATGTGGTCACAGCGCTAGCGCGAGGACCTGTTGGCTCTGCCGCGAGCAACCCCTGGCATCGTGTGTCCCATGGGTGAACTGGTTGACCGCGTCGACGAGCAGGACCAGGTTCTGGGAGTCGTTGACCGAGCCGAAGCGATTCGCAAGGGCTGGCTGCACCGCATCGCCACGATCGTGTGCCGCGACGAAGACGGACGGTTCCTTGTCCACCGCCGCCCCGACGGTTCGTCCCGCTTCCCAGGTCAGTACAACTGGATGCTCGGCGGTGCCGCTGATGTCGGCGAGTCGTACGAAGAGGCGGCAGCCCGGGAACTGTCGGAGGAACTGGGCGTTCATGCCGCCCCGCGCTTTGTGCTCAAATTCCTTTGCGCGGGCGTGATCAGCCCCTACTGGCTCGGACTGCACGAGGTCGTCATCACGACGCCCATCCGGCCGAGTGTCGAGGAAGTCGCCTGGCACGACTGGCTCACCGAGACGGAGCTCGAATCCCTCGTACAACAGCAGGAGTTCGTCCCGGATGCGCGCGAGGCATTCGATTGGTACCGCAACCTGAGTCGGGCGGACCGGCGACCCTTGAGTTAGGGTCCTCATCGGCCTATCAACCTTCGGTTCATAGAGATCAGCACGTCAGCATTCGTGAACTCACTGACTTTTTTGGGCATGTTGACGACGGTAAGTGTCGGAGATGACTCGTGGTTCGTGCCGATCCGCCGTTGGAACAGGAACGGCATGGGCGCGCTGCTGCGGCGCTCGTGAGGGTCGTAGCGCGGCAGCAGTGGGATCGTACGGCCGTCCCGCGTGTGACGCCGGATGATGGCCGCGATGACGCCGAACAATTCTGCGGACTTGGAGACGATCTGCGTTCCCGGCCACTTTTGGATGGTGCGACCACGAGTAGGGCAATGACTTCCGCACCTGGCCGCTGGTACTGCCGGATGCTGAGATGAGTGAGAGCGCAGACGCAGCCACAGGCCAACCAGCAGACAAACCTTGTCAGAGACAATCGAGACGATGGCCAGGATCACGGTTGCCGTATTCATCCAGTTCCGCTCACGAAAGGCCGGGCCACCGCGACCCGGCACAAGTTGAGAGGCTCAACCGGCCGTCACCGTGTAACGGCGACACCAGATTTGTCGGAAATGCCATGGCCTGTGGCTCGTCACTTCGCGCGCCACCGTCCAGGCACGGCCTGGCCATCCCGCTGACCTTCCATCCCAAGGACGACCGGGCCGAAGCCCCGCCTCCTACGAAGACCCCCTACGGCCAGCCCAGCAGTCGCTTGGACACTATTTATGCGCGCGAGGGCATCTGCCGACTTTCTCGCTACGGCGCTACAGAGCCCGATAGGGCGCTCACGCCCTGGGAGTGCCCCGTCTGCCGGCGGACGCCAAGGGGCATTACCTCGTCTTGACACGGCAGGCACCTTGCGGCCGGGACACCCCAGCACCGACTGCCTGCGGAAACACACCGACCGAGGCCCTCAGCCCACAGCTTCCCCCTGTCGCATGGGGAGCACGAGATCGTGCTCCCACCTCGAAAGGGGGTCGAGAGCCGACAAGGGGTTCTTATACCTCTCGATGCAGAGAGCATCCGAATCGACCGGGTGACATCGGGGGCCTTCGGTTGACGACGGCGCGTGGGGGCGCGGTACGGCGCTGTAGGTCTACCGGATCGGGTGACGGACGAATCGGGCACCGTTGACACGTCTGCGAGTTGGGAGCACGAGGGCTCCCAGAGGGCTCCCACTTGCTCCCAGCCCGGAAACGGTTAAGGCCGCCTCCGCTACCCGCGGAAACGGCCTCCGACCTGCGATGATGCTGGTCGGGACGACAGGATTTGAACCTGCGACCCCTTGACCCCCAGCCCAGTGACAACTCTCCGCAACGATCCGTAGCACACGGTAGCAGCGGGTCTCGGAGCCGTACAGCGCCGCCACGGCCTCCAGGCCGGCCTTTCCGCACAGCCCGCGGGAGGACGTGGTGTACACGTTCCGCTTCAGCGTGATGTCGGGCATCGGCACACCGGGGCCGAGCTGTACGTCGACCACGTTGTACGTGTTCGATCCGTCCTCCGTGGCGCCGGCGCAGTACACGATGTTCGCCACGTCTTCGGCCCGGCTCAGGACGCCCTCGCTCACCAGGAACCCGGCGGCCAGCACGAAGTCGTCGCCGGGCGTGCGCATGGTGATCGCCAGTGGCTCACCGCCCAGCCGGATCTCCAGCGGCTCCTCGGCCACCAGTGTGTCCGGCCGGGTGCTCATCGCTCCGTCCCGGATGCGCAGCACCCGCCGCCGCTCGGTGACCCGTCCCATATGGCCTCACATCCCGGTGGTGCGGGTGCTGTGGGCCGGACTTCCCGCTCCGCCCGCTTCCTCAGCACTCGATGACGTTGACGGCGAGGCCGCCCCGGGCGGTCTCCTTGTACTTGACCTTCATGTCGGCGCCGGTCTCCTTCATGGTCTTGATGACCTTGTCGAGGGAGACGTGGTGGCGGCCGTCGCCCCGCAGGGCCATCCGGGCGGCGGTCACGGCCTTGACCGCCGCCATGCCGTTGCGCTCGATGCAGGGGATCTGGACCAGGCCGCCGACCGGGTCGCAGGTCAGGCCGAGGTTGTGCTCCATGCCGATCTCGGCGGCGTTCTCGACCTGTTCCGGGCTGCCGCCCAGCACCTCGGCGAGCCCCCCGGCGGCCATCGAGCAGGCCGAGCCGACCTCGCCCTGACAGCCGACCTCGGCGCCGGAGATCGACGCGTTCTCCTTGAACAGCGTGCCGATGGCGCCCGCCGCGAGCAGGAAGCGGACGACTCCCTCCTCGTCGGCGCCCGGCACGAAGTCGAGGTAGTAGTGCAGTACCGCGGGGATGATGCCCGCCGCACCGTTCGTGGGGGCGGTGACGACCCGGCCGCCTGCCGCGTTCTCCTCGTTCACCGCCATCGCGTAGAGGGTCACCCACTCCATCGCGCGCCCCGCGGGGTCGCCCTCGCCGCGCAGCGCCCGGGCCGCCGCCGCGGCCCGCCGGCGGACCTTCAGGCCGCCGGGCAGGATGCCCTCATGGGACAGGCCGCTGGAGACACAGCCCTTCATGACCCGCCAGATACCCACCAGTCCCGCGCGGATCTCCTCCTCCGTGCGCCACGCCTTCTCGTTCTCCAGCATCAGCGCGGAGATGGACAGGCCGGTCTCCCGGGAGAGCCGCAGCAGCTCGTCACCCGTGCGGAACGGGTGGGCCGGCACCGTGTCGTCGAGCTTGATCCGGTCCGCTCCGGCGGCGTCCTCGTCGACCACGAAGCCGCCGCCGACCGAGTAGTACGTCTTCTCCAGCTGGGGCAGGCCGTCGGCGCCGTACGAGAAGAGCGTCATGCCGTTGGCGTGGTACGGCAGCGAGCGCCGGCGGTGCAGGACCAACTGGGTCGAGACATCGAAGTCGATCTCGTGGGTGGGGCCGATCTCGGCACCGAGGAGGCGAATGCGCCGGGTGCTGCGAATCCGCTCCACGTCCAGCTCCGCCTGGGCGATGTCGACGGTGTGGGGCTCGTTGCCCTCCAGGCCGAGCAGCACGGCCTTGGGGGTGCCGTGGCCGTGCCCGGTGGCTCCGAGGGAGCCGAACAGCTCCGCCCGTACCGCGGAGGTCTGGGCGAGCAGACCGTCCCTCTTCAGCCGGGCGGCGAACATCGCGGCAGCGCGCATCGGGCCGACGGTGTGCGAGCTGGACGGGCCGATGCCGATGGAGAAGAGGTCGAAGACGCTGATTGCCACGCCGTACTCCGTGGGATCGAAGAGGCGTGCCCACGTGCGCCATGGGCACGCCTCCGCAGATGGGCGGGGGTGGGGAGGGATCAGTCGACGGCTCGTGTGCCGAGCTTTTCGCGCAGCCAGGTGTGGAACGCGCCGATGTGGTGTTCGCTGGGCACCAGGACACCGCCCTTGGTGTACGCCCGCGAGCTCATCCCCGGCTGAGTCCGCTCACACGCGTCGAAGTCCTGCTGGTTGACCCGGTGGAAGAGCTCCACGGACCGGCTAACGTCCTTGCCGCTCTCGACGACGTGCGGGAGGTAGAGCCAGTCGCACTCCACGACCGTGCGGTCGGGTGCCATCGGGTACATGCGGTGGAAGATCACATGGTCGGGCACCAGGTTGATGAACACCTGCGGGTTGACGGTGATCGCGTAGTAGCGGCGGTCCTGGTCCTCGGCGACACCCGGGATGCGGTCGAGGCCCTCGGATCCGTCGACGGTGAAGCCCTGGATCTCCTCACCGAACTCGGCGCCGTGGCCGACGTAGTACTGGGCGGCGTAGCCGTCGGCGAACTCGGGCAGCACCTCGGTCAGTTCGGGATGGATGGTGGCGCAGTGGTAGCACTCCATGAAGTTCTCGATGATGAGCTTCCAGTTCGCCTTCACGTCGTAGGTGATGCGGCGGCCCAGCCGCAGGTCTTCGATCCCGTAGTTCTCGATCGACTCGGCGTCGCCGAGCCGCGCGACCACCGCGCCCATCACGTCTTCCTCGAAGGACGGCGGAGTGTCGGCGAGGCACACCCACACATAGCCGAGCCACTCGCGGACATGGACGTTGATCAGGCCGTACCCGGTCCGGTCGATGTCCGGCATCGACGTCAGGTTCGGGGCCGCGATCAGCTTGCCGTCCAGGCCGTAGGTCCAGGCGTGGTAGGGGCACTGGAAGGCGCGCTTGACCTCGCCGGACTCCTCGGTGCACAGCTTGGCGCCGCGGTGCCGGCAGATGTTCAGGAACGCCTTGATCGAGCCGTCCCGGGAGCGGGAGACCAGCACGCTTTCCCGTCCGACCTGGTAGGTGCGGAACTGGCCGGGCTTGGCCAGTTCGGCGGCGCGGGCCACGCAGAACCACATGGCCTCGAAGACGCGCTCCTGCTCCGAGGCGAAGAGTCCGGGGTCGGTGTAGTACTCCCCCGGCAGCGTGGAGATCAGGCTCGGGGGCAGATCCATCATGGTCATCAGATCACCTTCGGAAGAGTCAGACCCGCACGCGGCGAGGGCCGAAAAGGGATGATGGGTGCTCGGTGGTGCCGTCAATGGCCAGGTCGGCGGGGATCTCGCCGATCACGGGCACGAACTCGGGCCCGTCGCCGGAGAACCGGTCGAGGGCGTCGGGGTCGCTGGGGACGTCCGGGGGGAAGATGGCGGCCTCGGCGCCGCCGGATGCGGTGCGGCGGACTCCTGGGGCGATTCCGGCACCGATGACGGCCACCTTCGGCTGTGCCGCACTGGCCTTCCTGGTCCGCGCCGTCACAGTGCCACCACCGAACGCAGGACCTCGCCGTGGCGCATCTTGGCGAACGCCGCCTCCACCTCGTCCAGGGCGATCTTCTCGCTGACGAAGTCGCCCAGGTCGAAACGTCCCTGCAGGTAGAGGTCGATCAGGGCGGGGAAGTCACGGGAGGGCAGGCAGTCGCCGTACCAGGAGGATTTCAGCGCCCCGCCGCGGCCGAACACGTCGAGCAGGGGCAGGTCGACGGTCAGATCCGGGGTGGGCACGCCCACCAGAACGGCGGTGCCGGCCAGGTCGCGGGCGTAGAAGGCCTGCTTGTAGGTCTCGGGACGGCCCACCGCGTCCACGACCACGTCGGCGCCGAAGCCGCCGGTGAGGCTGCGGATGGCCTCGACGGCGTCGGTCCTGGAGGAGTCGACGGTGTCGGTGGCGCCGAACTGCTCCGCCCACTTCAACTTCCGCTCATCGATGTCCACGGCGATGATGCGGCCGGCGCCGGCCACTTTGGCACCCGCGATGGCGGCCATGCCCACCCCGCCGCAGCCGATCACCGCGACGGAGTCCCCGCGGCCGACGCCGCCGGTGTTGACCGCGGCGCCGAACCCGGCCGTCACACCGCAGCCGAGCAGCCCGGCCGCGGCGGCCGAGGCGGTCGCGTCCACCTTGGTGCACTGGCCGGCGGCGACCAGGGTCTTCTCGGCGAAGGCACCGATGCCCAGGGCCGGGGACAGCGGGGTGCCGTCGGCCAGCGTCATCGGCTGGGTGGCGTTGCGGGTGGCGAAGCAGTACCACGGCTTACCCTTGCGGCAGGCCCGGCACCGGCCACAGACCGCGCGCCAGTTGAGGACGGCGAAGTCGCCGGGCGCGACCTCGGTGACCCCCTCACCGACCGCCTCGACCACACCGGCGGCCTCGTGGCCGAGCAGGAACGGGAACTCGTCGCCGATCCCGCCCTCCCGGTAGAGCAGGTCGGTGTGGCAGACACCGCAGGCCCGCACCCGCACCAGCGCCTCCCCCGGACCGGGGTCCGGCACCAGGACGGTCTCCACCGAGACCGGCGCGCCCTTCTGCCGGGCGACGACGGCGCGTACCTCGTGTGTCACTGTCGATCTCCTCGTCGCGGGAACTGCCGAACGTGAGCTTCGGCCGGATGGGCCGGGTGGCGGGGGGCATCGCCTCTTGTTGCGCAATACGCAATAATCTTCGTCATAAGCAACGATCGACCAAACTGTCTTCCCTGCGAGCGACCACTGTCAAGGGGTTGCCCGAGGAACGTTGCCTCCTGTTGGGAGTCGGCCGGGAAAGGCCGGCGCGACATGCGGCCAGGAGGGGACTGCGAGGACGCCGGCCTCCGCCTATAGTTGCGCCATGGGCAACAAGACAGCAGATGGCGAAACAACAGGTCCCGCGGCGAACGGGGTGCAGTCCGTCGACCGTGCCGTCAGCGTTCTGGAGATCCTCGCCCAGCGCGGTGAGGCGGGCGTCAGCGAGGTCGCCGCCGAGATCGACGTCCACAAGTCGACCGCGTTCCGCCTGCTCGGGGCGCTGGAGGCACGCGGCCTGGTCGAGCAGTCGGCCGACCGGGGCAAGTACCGGCTCGGCTTCGGGATCGTGCGCCTGGCAGGTGCGGTCACGAGCCGTCTCGACATCACACAGCAGGGCCGGCCGGTGTGCGAGCGCCTCGCCGAGGAGATCGGCGAGACCGTCAACATCGCCGTCCTCCAGGAGCACTACGCGGTCAACCTCTACCAGGTGCGCGGACCGGGCGCGGTCGGCACGCACAACTGGGTCGGTCAGCTCACCCCGGTCCACGCCACGTCCAGCGGCAAGATCCTGCTGGCCCACCTGCCGGCGAAGGAGCGCGCCGACGTGCTCGCGGCGGCCGGGGCGCAGAAGCTGACGCCGCACACCCTGACCGCCCGGACGAGGCTGGAGAAGAACCTCGCGGAGGCACGGAAGCGCGGGTACGCGGTGACGCTGGAGGAGTTCGAGATCGGACTGCACGCCATGGCGGCCCCGATCCGCTCCCACCACGGCGAGGTCGTCGCCGCCCTCAGCGCCTCCGGCCCCGCCTACCGCTTCACCGAGGAGCGCATCCACGAGCTCGCCCCCCTGCTGCTCGAGGGCGCGGACGAGATCAGCCACCGCATGGGCTACGTGGGCTGATCCTGCCCGCGATCCGCGGGAGGGGTACCACGGCGTTCCAGGCGTACCACGACGCTCTTGGACGTCGGCGTGTTGGAGGTGTCGGCCACGGAGTCGAGCGGGACGAGCACGTTGGCCTCGGGGAAGTAGGCCGCGCAGCAGCCGCGGGGCGTGTCGTAGGCGAGGGCGCGGAAGGCCTCCGCCCGCCGCTCCAGGCCGTCCGCCCACTCGCTGACGAGGTCGACCAGCCCGCCGTCGGTGATCCCTCGCTCCGCCAGGTCGTCGGGGTGCACGAGGACCACCCGGCGTCCGCGGTGGATCCCGCGGTAGCGGTCGTCGAGGCCGTAGATCGTGGTGTTGTACTGGTCGTGGCTGCGTAGCGTCTGGAGCAGCAGGCGGCCGGGCGGAACGCGCAGCACCTCGACCGGGTTGACCGTGAAGTTGGCCTTGCCCGTACGGGTGGGGAAGCGTCGCTGGTCGCGGGGGGCGTGCGGCAGGGTGAAGCCGCCGGGGCGCCGTACCCGGGTGTTGAAGTCGGCGAAGCCGGGCACGACTTGGGCGATGCTGTCGCGGACGGCATCGTAGTCGGCTTCGAAGGCCGCCCACGGCACGTCGCCGCCCGGGCCGAAGAGACGGTGTGCCAGCCGGCAGACGATGGCCGGCTCGGAGAGCAGGTGCGAGGAGGCGGGTGGCAGCCCGCCCCGGGAGGCGTGCACCAAGCCCATCGAGTCCTCGACGGTGACGAAGCGGTCCGTCCCGTCCGGCCCCAGGTCCCGCTCGGTGCGGCCGAGTGTGGGCAGGATGAGGGCCTCGCGGCCGCAGACCGCGTGGGAGCGGTTGAGCTTGGTGGAGACCTGGACCGTGAGCCGACAGCTTCGCAGGGCCCGCTCGGTGGCGGCCGTGTCCGGAGCGGCGGAGACGAAGTTGCCGCCCATGGCGAAGAAGACCTTCACCTTGCCAGCGCCCATCGCCCGGATGGTCTCCACCGCGTCGAGGCCGTGGTGGCGGGGCGGGGAGAATCCGAACTCCTTCCGCAGCGCGTCGAGGAACTCCGGCGGCGGCTTCTCGTAGATGCCCATCGTGCGGTCGCCCTGCACGTTGGAGTGACCGCGCACGGGGCACACCCCGGCGCCGGGGCGCCCGATGTTTCCGCGCAGCAGCAGGAAGTTCACGATCTCGCGGATGGTGGGCACGGAGTGCTTGTGCTGGGTCAGCCCCATGGCCCAGCACACCACGATCGACCGGGCGGACATGACATCGCGGGCGGTGGCCTCGATGACATCGCGCGGGAGCCCGGTCGCCTCGGCGACGTCGTCCCAGTCCAGTGCGCGAAGCTGTGCGGCGTAGGCCCCGAACCCGTCGGTGTGCGCGGTGATGAAGTCGCGGTCGAGGACGGTGCCGGGCTCGGCGTCCTCGGCGTCCAGCAGCAGCCGGGACAGCGCCTGGAAGAGCGCCAGGTCGCCCCCGAGCCGTATCTGAAGGAACCGGTCGGCCAGAGGTGTGCCGCCACCTGCGACGCCGCGGGCGTTCTGCGGGTTCTTGAAGCGCAGCAGTCCGGCCTCGGGCAGCGGGTTCACCGCCACGATGCGCGCACCCCGCCGCTTGGCCTTCTCCAGCGCGGACAGCATCCGCGGGTGGTTGGTGCCGGGATTCTGCCCCACGACGAAGATCAGCTCGGCGCGGTACAGATCGTCGAGGCGGACGCTGCCCTTCCCGATGCCGATCGTCTCGGTGAGCGCCGAGCCGCTGGACTCGTGGCACATGTTCGAACAGTCCGGCAGGTTGTTGGTACCGAATCGCCGTACGAGGAGCTGGTAGAGGTACGCCGCCTCGTTGGAGGTACGGCCCGACGTGTAGAAGGCGGCCTCGTCGGGGCTGCGCAGCGACTTCAGCGCACCGGAGACGATGTCGAAGGCGGTCTCCCAGGTGACCGGCACATAGGTCTCGGAGTCGGCCGGCTTGTACATCGGCTCGGTGAGGCGGCCCTGCTGGCCGAGCCAGTAGTCGCTGCGGCCCGCCAGCTCGCCCACCGGGTGCTCGGCGAAGAACTGTGGCGTCACCCGCCGGACGGTGGCCTCCTCGGCGACGGCCTTGGCCCCGTTCTCGCAGAACTCGGCCCTGCTCCGGTGATCGCCCTCGGGCCAGGCGCAACCGGGGCAGTCGAAGCCGTCCTTCTGGTTGACCTTCAGCAGGGTGAGCGCGGTGCGTCGCACGCCCATCTGGTCGTACCCCATGCGCAGCGCATGGGCCACCGCGGGGATCCCGGCGGCCCAGGCCTTGGGCTCGGTCACCCGCAGAGCGTCCTCGCCGGGGTCCTCGCGCGGCGCCTTGCGTGCCATGTCCGTGTCTCTCCTCGTGGATATGCCGGTGAAATTGCTGTCAGGCGCCCAGGCGGTCACGTGGCCGGGCTGCCGTCTCGACGCCCCAGCGGGCGGTCACCCGTACCGCGTCGATCGTCGAGGACACGTCGTGCACCCGCAGGCACCAGACGCCCTGCGTGGCGGCGAGAACGGATACGGCGGCGGTGGCGGCGTCCCTCGACAGCACCGGGCGCGCGCGTCCCGTCGCCGGATCCGCCAGCAGATGCCCCAGGAACGACTTGCGTGACGCGCCCACGAGGACGGGACGGCCCAGCGCGCCGACCTCGCCGAGCCGGCCCAGCAGCTCCCAGTTGTGCCCGGGCGCCTTGGCGAAGCCCAGCCCGGGGTCGATGATCAGGCAGCCGGGCGGGATCCCCGCCTCCAGCGCGGCCTCGACCCTCAGGCGCAACTCGTCGACCACGTCGGTGACGACGTCGCCATAGAGGGCGTTCGCCTGCATGCCGGCCGCGTGGCCGCGCCAGTGCGTCACCACGTACGGCATGCCCGCCCGGGCCATCAGCGGCAGCATCGCGGGGTCGGCGAGGCCACCGGAGACGTCGTTGATCAGTCGTGCGCCCGCGTCGAGCGCACGAGTGGCGACCTCGGCCCGCATGGTGTCGACGCTGACGATCCCGCCCGCCGCGGCGAGTTCCCGGACCACTGGCAGGACGCGCCGCAGCTCCTCCTCCGCCGGCGGGCGTGCCGCGCCGGGGCGGGTCGACTCGCCGCCCACGTCCACGATGTCCGCCCCCCGCTCGAGCAGGGCGAGTCCGTGCGCGACCGCCGCTTCCGGAGCGAAGGACCGCCCGCCGTCGGAGAAGGAGTCCGGGGTGACGTTCACAATCCCCATGACCAGCGTCCGGCCGGGCCGCGGGAGCCCGTACGGGTGGAGTTCCGGCGTCCCCGGGCGCGGTGGGGTGGTGGCGCCCGCCGCGCTCTTCACGTGACGCCTCCCGTGGCCGCGACTGGGCGTGGCGGGCCGTTCACACGTATTCCACGGCCGCGTCCAGCAGCCAGTCCGTCAGGTAGCCGGCGAAGGAGGAGCGCACCAGCACCCAGAGTTCCTCCCCGCTCGGGTCGCGGGCGACCAGGACGACCTGGGTGCGGGCCAGTGTGGTCTGCGCGCAGCGGCCGGGGCCGAAGGCGCGCGGGTGGAGATCCAGTGAGCAGCCATGGGACAGCAGGTCGCGGGCGCTCGGTCCGGCGACCAGGACGGTGGTGCGCTGAGCGGAGACATCGGTGACGGAGACGGGGCCGTCCCCGGCCGCCGAGCGGATCCGGCTCTCCAGGTCCCGCTGCGCGCCGGGCCGCCCCACCACGAGCCATTCGTCGGGGCCCAGCCACACCGCGGTCAGGTCCCCGGCACACACGGCCGTGTCGGGTTCCACGGGCAGTCGGAGGCCCAGGGCGAGTCCGACGGCGTCCGCCGCCGGACTCTTGGGGTCGAGGCGGACGTTCATCTGCGCCAGGAAGGGGAGTTCGGCCAGGCGGACGGCGCCCCCGGAGGAGCGCGTCGCGCCGGCCAGGCGATCGGCGGCATGCGCCAGGGGGCTGCGCTGCCGTGTGGTCAGGGCGGTGTCAGCCATCGCGGCGGGCTCCCTCGGGGTCGTGGAGGACGGGGCTTGCGACGGTCACCGGGAGCAGTCGGTCACCGACGGGCGCGTAGAGGCGTTCGCCGATGCGCTCCCGGCCGCCCTTGATCAGGGCGAGGGCGAAGGTCCGGCCGAGCGCCGCGCTGCGGTAGCTGGAGGTGACGTGGCCGAGCATGGGAACGGGTGGGGCGGGCAGTTCGCCGTCGGCGACCAGGTGGGTGCCCTCGGGGAGGAAGGCGTCCGGGTCCTCGGGGAGGAGGCCGACCAGGTGCTTGCGGTCGGGGCGGACGGTATCGGCGCGGGCGTAGGAGCGCTTGCCGATGAAGTCGGGCTTCTTCTTCGACACGGCCCAGCTCATGCCGAGGTCGTGCGGGGTGACCGTGCCGTCGGTGTCCTGGCCGATGATCGGGTAGCCCTTCTCGGCGCGCAGCACGTGCATGGTCTCGGTGCCGTAGGGGGTGATGCCATAGGGGGCACCGGCCTGGTACAGGGCCTCCCACAGGGCGAGGGCGTCCCAGGGCGACACATTGATCTCGTAGGCGAGTTCGCCGGAGAAACTGATCCGGCACACGCGCGCGTCGATGCCGGCGACGCCGGTCTCACGCCACGCCATGAACGGGAAGTCGTCGTTGCTCACTGCCAGTCGGGGCGCGAGCGAGCCCAGGACCTCGCGGGAACGTGGGCCGACCAGGGCCACGGTGGCCCACTGCTCGGTGACCGAGGTGCAGTGGACCCGCAGTTCGGGCCACTCGGTCTGCAGCCACTCCTCCATCCAGTCCAGTACGGCGGCCGCGTTGCCGGTCGTGGTGGTGGCCAGGAAGCGGTCCTCCGCGAGACGGATGACGGTGCCGTCGTCGAAGACCATGCCGTCCGGGCGGCACATCACGCCGTAGCGGATCATGCCGACCTTCAGGGTGCTCATCATGTTGGTGTAGAGCCGGTCGAGGAAGAGCGCCGCGTCCGGACCCTGGACATCGATCTTGCCGAGCGTGGAGGCGTCCATGAGGGCCACTCCCTCGCGGGCGGCGCGGCACTCGCGCAGCACGGCGGTCTCCATGTCCTCGCCGTCCCGCGGGTAGTACCAGGGCCGCTTCCACTGGCCGACGTTCTCGAACAGGGCGCCGTGCTCGACGTGCCAGTCGTGCAGGGCGGTCCTGCGGATCGGGTCGTGCAGCGCGCCGCGGTCCCGTCCGGCGAGGGCGGCGAAGGAGACGGGGGTGTACGGCGGCCGGAACGTGGGCAGGCCGAGCGCCGAGATGTCCAGGCCGAGGAGTTCGGCGACGACCCCGCTCGCCAGGACACCGGCCGTCTTGCCCTGGTCGTTCGCGGTGCCGGCCGTGGTGTAGCGCTTGGTGTGCTCCACCGAGCGCAGGCCGGCGCCGGTCGCCCGCGCCAGGTCGTCGACCGTGACGTCGCGCTGGAGGTCGACGAACCGGGGGGCGCCGGTGGAGGTGGGGACGGTGAAGACCCGCATGGGCGCGGTGTGCGGCCGCGCGGCCACGGACGGGAGGGCGGGTGCCTCGGCGGGGTAGCCCTCCGCCTCGACCGCGCGGGCGCCGGCCGCCGCGCCCTGGACGAGGGTCGTGGCGAGGTCGAAGGCCCCGTTCGCGCTGCCCGCGACCTCCACCGCCTGACGGCATCTGTCGGGAACGAAGGTGCCGAGTCCGTCGTCGTGGCGCAGCGTGCCGCCCGCCTGACTGAACAGGTGCGCGACCGGGTTCCAGCCGCCGGAGACCAGGAGCAGGTCGACGGCGAACCCACGCTGTCCGGTGGACTCCCCGTACGGGGCGATCGTCACGGCGGTGAGGCGGTCCCCGCCTTCCGTGCCGGTGACCGCGTGTCCGGCCAGCACCTCGATCCCGGCGGACCGGGCACGCTCGGCCCATTCCCCCGGATCGGGCCGGGTGTCGACGATCGCCGCGATGTCCAATCCCGCCGCCGCCAGGTCGAGTGCGGCGGCGTAGGCGCTGTCGTTGGTCGTGAACACGACCGCGTGACGGCCGGGCAGAACGGCGTACCGGTGGAGGTAGGTCCGGGCCGAGGACGCCAGCATCACGCCCGGGCGGTCGTTGTCGCCGAATGCGAGCGAGCGCTCGTGGGCGCCGGTCGCGAGGACCACGCGCCGGGCGCGGATCCGCCAGACGCGCTCGCGGGAGACGTGGTCCGGGGCCGCGGCGCCGAGGTGGTTGGTCCGGCGCTCGACGGCGAGGACGTGGTTGTCGTCGTAGTGGCCGAAGACGGTGGTGCGGCGCAGGACGCGCACCTCGGGGTCGGCTTCGAGCCGCGCGCGCGTCGCCTCCACCCAGTCGAGGTGTTCGCCGGTGCCGAGCAGGCTGCCGCCGGGTTCCGGCTGGTCGTCGGCGAGGATGACGCGTGCGCCGCTGTTCGCCGCGGCCGCCGCGGCCGCGAGGCCGGCCGGGCCCGCGCCGACGACCAGCAGCTCGCAGTGGGTGTGCACGGCGTCGTAGCGGGCGGGGTCGGGTTCGGTGGCGAGGCGGCCCTGGCCGGGGAGGCTGCTCGCGACCAGACCGCCGTAGAGCTCGACGGCCGTGGCGGGGAGCATGGGCTCGGGGAAGGGGGCCTCGATCTGGACGACCGCGTTGGGTTCTTCGACGCCGGCCGAGAAGATGCCGCGGGGGCGCCCGAGCCTGATGCTCGTCGCTGCCGCGACGACCCCTGCCGCGAGGAGCGCCGAGGCGAGGGTGTCCCCTCGGTAGCCCTGGTATTCGGTACCGTCGAAGACGAAGGTGAGGGGGGTGTTCCGATCGACTCGGCCGCCGGTGGGGAGGCGGTAGGGCTGGTTCTTGTCCCCCACCGCGCCGGTTCCCGCCGCGTCCGGTGTGCGGTGGCCGCCGCGTGGCGGCGCCTGGCCCGTGGATCCCGTCCCCTGGCGCTTGGGTCGCTCTTCGGCCTCGCCCTTGAGGGCCGGCCGGGCTGTGGGGGCCGGATGTGGCTCGGAAAGGGGCGGAGAGGCCGGATGGGCAGGCCTCGGCTCAGGAGTCGCCGGACGCGGCTCCCCCGCCTTGTAGACGGCGAGGATCTCGTTCGTCGCCGTGTCCCGCACCGCGTTGAACCACCTGCGGCAGCCGGCCGCGTGGCTCCACCGCTCGGCGAACGGTCCTTTGGGGTTGCCGCGGAAGAAGAGGTACCGAGCCCACTCCTCGTCGGTGAGGGCCGCGGGGTCCTCGGGATAGGGCACGTGTGCCTGGCCGCCGTAGTGGAACTCGGCCTCGTCGCGGGGCCCGCACCACGGGCAGGGGATGAGCAGCATGGTTCGGCTCCCTAGTGGGCCACCGCGGCCGCGCCGTGCTCGTCGACGAGCGCGCCGGTGATGAAACGGTCGAGCGAGAAGGGGGCGTTCAGGGGGTGGGGGGTGTCGTGGGCGATGGTGTGGGCGTAGACCCAGCCGACCCCCGGGGTGGCCTTGAAGCCGCCCGTTCCCCACCCGCAGTTGAGGTAGAGGTTGTCCACCGGGCTGAGGCCCACGATGGGCGAGGCGTCCGGGCTGACGTCCACGATGCCTCCCCAGGTCCGCAGCACGTGGGCACGGGCGAAGACGGGGAAGAGTTCCAGGGCGGCGGACATCTGCTCCTCGATGATGTGGAACGCGCCGCGCTGGGTGTAGGAGTTGTACGCGTCGATGCCGGCCCCCATCACCAGCTCGCCCTTGTGCGCCTGGCTGACGTACACGTGGACGGCGTTGGACATGACCACCGTGGGGTGGACCGGCTCCAGGAGTTCGGAGACGAGGGCCTGCAAGGGATGGCTCTGGATCGGCAGTTCGACACCCGCCATGGCGGCCAGTACCGAGGTGTGACCGGCCGAGCACAGGGCCACCTTGCCCGCCGCGATCGGGCCGCGCGTGGTTTGCAGGCCGACCACCCGGCCGCCGGCCACGTCCAACCCGGTGACCTCGCAGTTCTGGATGATGTCGATGCCGGCGGCGTCCGCGGAGCGGGCGAAGCCCCAGGCCACGTAGTCATGCTTGGCGATGCCGGCGCGCGGCTGGTAGGTGCCGCCGAGGACCGGGTAGCGCACGTCGGGCGAGATGTTGACGATCGGGCAGACCTCTTTGACCTGCTCGGCGTCGAGCCACTGGGCGTCGACTCCGTTGAGCCGGTTGGCCTCGACACGGCGCACACTGTCGCGGACGTCCTGGAGGCTGTGGGCGAGGTTCAGCACGCCGCGCTGGGAGAAGAGGATCGGGTAGTCGAGCTCCTCCTCCAGCCCCTCCCACAGTTTGAGGGCGTGCTCGTAGATGCCGGCGCTCTCGTCCCACAGGTAGTTGGAGCGGATGATCGTGGTGTTGCGGGCCATGTTGCCGCCCGCGAGCCAGCCCTTCTCCAGGACCGCGACGTTGGTGATGCCGTGGTTCTTCGCCAGGTAGTGGGCGGTGGCCAGGCCGTGTCCGCCACCGCCCACGATCACCACGTCGTACGACCGCTTGGGTTCGGGCGTGCGCCAGAGCCAGTCGGGGTGGTCGGGAAGGTCGGCGCCGGGGGTGCGGGGGCTCATCGGACGTCTCCGTCTTCCGAAAGGTGCGGGTAGAGCGGGCGCTTGGCCGCGAGTGTCTCCGTGCGCGCGCGGAGTGCGGCCACGTCCGGCTCGGGCTGGAGGGCCAGCGCGATCACGTCGGCGACTTCGGCGAAGTCCTCCTCGGTGAAGCCCCGGGTGGCCAGCGCCGGGGTGCCGATGCGCAGGCCGGAGGTGACCATGGGCGGGCGCGGGTCGAAGGGGACGGCGTTGCGGTTGACGGTGATGCCGATCTCGTGCAGCAGGTCCTCGGCCCGCCTTCCGTCGAGTTCCGAGTGACGCAGGTCGACGAGGACGAGGTGGACGTCCGTGCCTCCCGTCAGCACCTTCACTCCGGCCGCGGCCGCGTCGGGCCGGGTCAGGCGCTCGGCCAGGAGGCGGGCCCCGGCGAGGGTGCGGGCCTGGCGTTCGGCGAACTCGGGCGATGCCGCCACCTTGAAGGAGACCGCCTTCGCGGCGATGACATGCTCCAGCGGGCCGCCCTGCATACCGGGGAACACCGCCGAATTGATCTTCTTGGCGAGGTCGGCGTCGTCGGTGAGGATGACTCCGCCGCGCGGACCGCCGAGCGTCTTGTGGGTCGTGGTGGTGACCACGTGCGCGTGCGGGACGGGGCTCGGGTGCAGTCCGGCCGCGACCAGGCCTGCGAAGTGGGCCATGTCGACCATGAGGAGGGCCCCGACCTCGTCGGCGATGCGGCGGAAGGCCGCGAAGTCCAGTTGCCTCGGGTAGGCGGACCAGCCCGCGATGATCATCTTGGGGCGGTGCTCCTTGGCGAGGCGTTCCGCCTCCTCCATGTCCACGAGGTTGTCCGCCTCGCGGACGTGGTACGGCACCACATTGAACATCTTGCCGCTGTAGTTGATGCGCATGCCGTGGGTGAGGTGACCGCCGTGCGCGAGGTCGAGACCGAGGACGGTGTCGCCGGGCTGGAGGAGGGCGAAGAAGACGGCGGTGTTCGCCTGCGCGCCCGAGTGCGGCTGGACGTTGGCGAAGCCCGCCCCGAAGAGGGACCGGACGCGTTCGATGGCGAGGCGTTCGGTGACGTCGACGTGTTCGCAGCCACCGTAGTAGCGGCGGCCGGGGTAGCCCTCGGCGTACTTGTTGGTGAGCACCGAGCCCTGCGCCTCCATCACCGCGGAGGGTGCGAAGTTCTCGGAGGCGATCATCTCGAGAGTGGACTGCTGGCGGTTCAGCTCGGCGCGGAGGGCGGCGTGGACCTCGGGGTCCAGCTCCGCCAGGGGGGTGTTCAGCGCGTTCATGCGGTGTTCGCGTTCCTCTCGGCGGCCTCGACGACGTTGGCGAGCAGCATCGCCCGGGTCATGGGTCCCACTCCCCCGGGCATCGGCGCGTGCCATCCGGCGACCTGGGCGGCCTCCGGGTGGACGTCGCCGCACAGCCCGTGCTCGGTGCGGGTGATGCCGACGTCCAGGACGGCGGCGCCGGGGCGCAGCATGTCCTTGGTGATCAGTCCGGGCGATCCGGCGGCGGCGACGACGATGTTCGCCTCGCGTACGTGCCAGGCCAGGCCCTTGGTGCCGGTGTGGCAGAGGGTGACGGTGGCGTTCTCGGACCTCCGGGTGAGCAGGAGGCCGATGGGCCGTCCGACCGTGATCCCCCGGCCGACCACGCACACGCGCGCTCCGGCGAGCGGCACCTCGTACCGGCGGAGCAGTTCGACGATGCCGCGCGGAGTGCAGGGCAACGGGCCCTCGACGCCCAGGACCAGCCGGCCGAGGTTGGCCGGGTGCAGGCCGTCGGCGTCCTTGGCCGGGTCCATGCGTTCCAGTACGGCGTTCGCGTCCAGGTGGCGCGGCAGCGGCAGTTGCACGATGTAGCCGGTGCAGGCCGGGTCGGCGTTGAGTTCGTCGATGACGTCCTCGACCTGCTGCTGGGTGGCGTCGGCGGGCAGCTCGCGGCGGAGGGAGGCGACGCCGATCTGCGCGCAGTCGCGGTGTTTTCCGGCGACGTAGGCGTGGCTGCCCGGGTCGTCGCCCACCAGGACGGTGCCGAGACCCGGCGGACGGCCGCTTTCGGCGGTCAGCTCGGCCACGCGTTCTGCCAGTTCACGGCGGATGGCGGCCGCGGTCGCCTTGCCGTCGAGTAGCTGTGCGGTCACCGGCGGCGCTCCTTCCTTCGAGGCTGACACTGCCTGCTAGCCACGGAGACGGGACATGGTGGGGTCGAACAGGGGCTCCTCGGCGACGACCGCCTCGACGCGCTGGTCGAAGTAGCCGATGTGCACGGTGGTGCCGGGGGTGGCGAGCTCCGCCGGGAGCCAGGCATAGGCGATGCCCTTGCCGATCGTGTAGCCGTAGGCGGCACTGGTGACGTAGCCGACGGCGCGGTCGCCGTCGTAGACCGGTTCCTTGCCGAGGACGACGGCCCGGGGATCGTCGATGGTGAGGCAGCTCAGCTTGCGCCGTACGTCGGCCTTGCGCCGCTCCAGCGCCGCCTTGCCGACGAAGTCCTCCTTGTCGAGCTTGACGGCGAAGCCGACGCCGGCTTCGTAGGGGTCGTGCTCGTAGGTCATGTCGGTGCCGAAGGACCGATAGCCCTTCTCCAGCCGCAGACTGTTGAAGGCGCCGCGGCCCGCGACGACGCCGCCGAGCGGCTCGGCTGCCGCCCACAGGGTGTCCCAGAGCTTTTGGCCCAGATCGGCGGTGGTGTACAGCTCCCAGCCGAGCTCGCCGACGTAACTCAGGCGCATCGCCGTCACCGGGACACTGCCGATGTGGGCGCGCTTGGCGCGGAAGTACTTCAGACCGGCGGCCGAGAAGTCGTCTTCCGTGAGGGGCTGGAGCACCTTGCGGGCGAGCGGGCCCCACAGGCCGATGCAGCAGGTGCCGGAGGTGATGTCGCGCACCTGGACCGAGCCGTCGGCGGGGAGGTGCCGGGCGAACCAGTCGAGGTCGAGGTTGCCGTTGGCGCCGATCTGGAAGAGTTCGCGGGCCAGCCGGGCGACGGTGATGTCGCTGCGGATGCCGCCGTCACGGTCCAGCAGCAGGGTGTACGTCACCGAGCCGACCGACTTGTCGACCTTGCCGGTGCACAGCCGTTCCAGGAAGGCCGCGGCGCCCGGGCCGCTCACCTCCAGGCGCTTGAGGGCCGTCATGTCGTAGAGGGCGACGGTCTCGCGGGTGGCCTGCGCCTCGGCGCCGACGATCGGGGACCAGTACCGCGCGGCCCAGTCGTTGGGCGTCGGGATGGAGCGGCCTTCGACCAGGGAGGCGTTGGAGTCGTACCACTGCGGGCGTTCCCAGCCGCTCGCCTCCAGGAAGAACGCGCCCATGTCCCGCTGGCGGGCGTAGAAGGGGCTGGTGCGGATCGGGCGCGGCTCGCCGGACGGCTGGAGGGGGTGGAGGATGTCGTAGACCTCGACGAAGTTCTGGCAGTCGCGGGCCAGGACGTACTCCGGGGCGAGCTGGTGCGGCTCGAAGCGGTTGACGTCGCACTCGTGCAGGTCGAAGGAGGAGCAGTAGCCGTCGACCAGCCACTCGGCGACGGCCCGGCCGACGCCCGCGGAGTGGGTGACCCACACGGCCTCGGCGACCCAGAAGCCCTTGACGTCCGGGGACTCGCCGAGCAGCGGGTAGCCGTCGGGGGTGAAGGAGAACAGGCCGTTGATGCCCTCCTCGACCTTGGCCTCGCGGGTCGCGGGGAGCAGGGACCGCGTCTCGTCCCAGGCGTCCTCGAAGTCCTCCTCCGTGAACTCGAGGACCGACGGCATCTCCTCGGCCTCGTCCACGGAGAGGATGTCGTCCGCGGATACGGGCATGGGGCGGTGGCCGTAGTAGCCGATGCCGATGCCGTCGAAGCGGTCGCGGTAATAGAGGTCGGCGTCCTGGTGGCGCAGGATCGGGCGAACCGCTTCCTCGGCCTGGCCCGCCAGGGCGGGGATCGGGCCGGTCCAGGCGAGCTGGTGGGCGAGCGGGGTGAGCGGCAGGTTCATCCCGACCATGCGGGCGATCTTGGGACCCCAGATGCCGGCGCAGCACACGACGATGTCGGCGGGTATCTCGCCCCGGTCGGTCAGCACGCCGGTCACCCGGCCCTCGTCCTGCCGTACGTCGAGGACTTCGTGGCGGGCGAGGAAACGCACGCCGCGTCCGGTGGCCCGGCGGATCTGCGCCTCGACGGCGAGGACGGCCTTGGCGAGTCCGTCGGAGGGGATGAGCAGGCCGCCCAGGACCTTGTCGCGGTCGACGAGCGAGTGCTGCTCCACACACTCGTCGGGGGTGAGCAGGCGCGCCTCGATGCCCCAGGCGGTGATCCAGCCGTGGCGTCGGTGGAGTTCGGCGAGGCGCTCGGGCGTGGTCGCCACCTCCAGCCCGCCGACCTGGAGGAAGCAGGGCTTGCCGTCGACTTCGAGGGAGCAGAACTTCTCGACGGTGTAGCGGGCCATCTCGGTCATGGCCTTGGACGGGTTGGTCTGGAAGACCAGGCCCGGGGCGTGCGAGGAGGATCCCCCGGTGGCCGGCAGGGGGCCCTGGTCGACCACGGTCACTTCGGTCCAGCCGCGTGCGGAGATCTCATCCGCGAGGGCCGCTCCCACGACACCCGCTCCGATGATGACCACTCGGGGTCCTGCCATCGCCCAACCTCCGAACTTCAAACCACTCTCGTTGCTGTGTGCGCAACTTGATTCAGGTTGCGCAACTCAATGTGCCTGTCGGCGCGGAAGGGTGTCAAGGGGTCCGTGACGCGCGGAAAACAGCCCGGAACACGGCGATGCCCGCCGGGCGGTGCGCACACGTGCGCACCGCCCGGCGGGCATCCCGACCGGCCCCTCGCCGGCCCGTGCTACTTCAGCCAGGCATCGACCTTGTCACGGTGCGCATCGACCCACTTCTTCGCCGCCGCCTCGTCCGACATCTTGTCCACCGCGATGTACTTGGCCACGGTGTTCTGGTCGTCGTTGGTCCAGTTGAACTTCTCCACCAGGCGGTACGCCGGGCTGCCCGACTTGGCGAACTTCGCACTGACGATCTTGTCCAGGTCGTAGACGGGGTAGTCGCAGGCCACCTTGGCCGCGTCGGCGTCGCAGCCCGTCTTGTACGCCGGCAGCTTGACCTTGACCAGCGGTACCTCGGACATGAACCACTGGGGCTCGTAGAAGTAGCCGATCACCCATTGCTTGTTCTTCTCGGCGGTGCGGAAGGCCTGGATGAGCGCGGTCTCGCTGCCCGCGTACACCACCTTGTAGTCCAGCTTCAGGTTCTTCACCAGCGCCGCGTCGTTGGTGACGTACGACGGGTCGCCGTCGAGCAACTGGCCCTTGCCGCCCGACTCGGAGGTCTTGAACTCTGACGCGTACTTGTTGAGGTTCTTCCAGTCGGCGATGTCCGGATGCGCCTTGGCCAGCCACGGCGGCACGTACCAGCCGATGAGGCCCTTGTTGCCGGTCTTCCCCGCCTCGACGGCGGTCTTCTGCTGGGTGATGTACTTCTTCTTCAGATCGTCGTGGCCCCAGTTCTCCAGGACCGCGTCGACCTCGCCGGTCCCGAAGCCCTGCCAGGCGATCTCTTCCTTCAGGTCCTTCTTGTTGACCGTACAGCCGAGGTCGTGCTCCGCCACGTACGCGATGACCGCCGCGTCCGCCTGGTAGCCCACCCAGGGGTTGACGGCGAGGTTGAACGTGCCGCACTTGCCCGAGCCCTTCGAGCCCGAGGAGGAGTTGTCGCCGACCTTCGCTCCCCCGCACGCCGTGATGAGGGTGAGGCCGAGGACGGTCAGGCCGACCGCTCCCGGTCGCCAGTGTCTTGCCATGATGTCGTGCTCCTTATGCCCTGGTGCGTCGCGCCGCAGCCTGAGTGATCCGGTCGAACATGACTCCGAGCAGTACGATGGCGAGCCCCGCCGCCAGGCCCTTTCCGTACAGCTCTCCCTGCGAGAATCCGGCCACGACGTCGTAGCCGAGGGCGCCCGCACCCACCAGGCCGCCCACGACAACCATCGACAGCACGTAGATCAGCCCCTGGTTGGTCGCGAGAGTCAGGGCGCCGCGTGCCATCGGCAGTTGAACCTTGGTGATGACCTGCCAGGTGTTGCACCCGGCCGCGGTGGCCGCCTCCACGGTGGTCTCGGGTACGTTTCGCACACCGTCCGCGATGATCTTGATCGCGACGGGTGCCGCGTAGACGACGGCCGCCACGATCGCGGTGAACCGTGTGGCGCCGAAGAGGGCCAGGAACGGGACGAGATAGACGAACGGCGGCATGACCTGTGCGGCGTCCAGGGTGGGCCGCACCAGCCGGTCCGCCAGCGGGCTGCGCCCCATCCACACGCCGAAGACGACGCCGAGCAGCATCACCAGAGCCGTGGCCACGGCGGTCGACGCCAGCGTCGTCATGCCGTCCGACCACAGACCCGTGCCGACGAGCAGCCCGACGCACACGCCGGAGGTCACCCCGGCCCGCCATCCGCCGAGCACCGCGCCGAGCGCGACCAGCGTGACGCCGACGAGCCACCACGGCGAGTCGGTGAGCAGCGTCTGGAACGGGTTGAGCAGGCCGTTGGTCAGAGCGTCCCGAAGGGCGTTGGTCACCCCGGAGAGATGGTCCTGAAGCCAGGTGGTCACGGTGTCGGCCGCGCGTGCTATGTGACGGCCGACGCTGCCGTCGCCGGGGAACTCGGCCGCCCAGACGTAGCTGTGGGACAGGTAGACCAGGACGGCGGTCACGATCCCGCCAGCCGCCAGCAGTGGCCGGCGCCACGTGCGGAGGCGGCCTCCCGCGCGGCGGGCCGTCTCGGCGCGCGCGGCGGCCGCCGTGGTGACCCGGTCGAGCACGATGGCCATGACGACGATGGCGAGGCCGGCGTTGAAGGCGGTGCCCACGTCGAGTGACTGCAGGGCCTGGACGACGGTCTTGCCGAGGCCGGGGGCGTCGATCAGGGCGGCGATGGTCACCATGGCCAGGGCGGCCATGATGGTCTGGTTGACACCCATGACCACCGTGCGCTTGGACATCGGCAACAGCACCTTCCGCAACTGCTGGGATCGCGTCGTGCCGAGCGAGTCCGCTGCCTCGACGGTGGTCCGCGGCACGGAGCGGATGGCGTGCGCGGTGATGCGGATGGCGGGCGGTGCCGCGTAGATCACCGTGGTGATCACCGCGGAGGCCCCTCCGATGAGGAAGATCAGGGTCAGCGGGGCGAGGTAGACGAAGGTCGGCATCGTCTGCATGAAGTCCAGGAAGGGCGTCATGATCCGGTTGAACCGGTCGGACAGTCCGGCCCACACGCCGAGCGGGATGCCGATGAGCAGCGCCACGACGACCGCCGACAGGGTCAGCGCCAGGGTGTCCATGCTCTCCTGCCACAGGCCCTGGAGTCCGAAGAAGGTGAAGCCCGCCACGGCCAGCAGGGCGACCCGCCAGTTGCCCACGGCCCAGGAGACGTAGCCGGTGAGCGCCACGACGCCGAGCCAGCCGACCTGCGGGACCGGACGGCTGCCGGTGGGCTGGGAGATCAGCGACTGGACGAAGGTCACCAGGGTGTCGATGGCCAGGCGGATCTCATTGAAGAAGTAGAGGAAGAGCGGGTTGGAGTCACGGCCCGCGCCGATGGTGTCGTTGACGTCGTTCAGCCAGCGGTGCAGGCCGGTCAGGTCGGCCGCCGCGAGCGACAGCGTCTGCCGGCCGCGCAGCACCGCGAACAGCACCAGCCAGGCGATGAGGATCGCCGCCACCACCACGGGGCGGCTGACCTTCCCGCGTACGCTCGCCACCGGCGCGGTCGTCTTGGCGACGACGGCCATCACGCACCGCCTTCCTGTCCGGCGACCACGGCGAGGATCTCCTCGTCGCCGACGATGCCGAGGAGCTTGCCGTCCCGCACGACCTTGACCGGCTTCTCGGCCGCGAGCACCGCACGGGTGGCCTCGCGAACGACGACGTCCGGGCCCAGCTCGGGGCCGTCGAGTTCGTCGTCTGGTTCCGCGGGGCGCATGATCCAGCGCAGGGTCAGTACGTCGCCGCGCGGCACGTCCTTGACGAAGTCCCGTACGTAATCGTCGGCGGGGGCGCCGACGAGTTCGTCGCCGGTGCCGCACTGGACCATCTTGCCGTCGCGCATGATCAGGATGCGGTCGCCCAGCTTGAGGGCCTCGGAAAGGTCGTGGGTGATGAACACCATGGTCTTGCCGACCTCGTGGTGAAGGCGGATGACCTCGCTCTGCATGTCGCGGCGGATCAGCGGGTCGAGCGCGGAGAACGGCTCGTCGAAGAAGAGGACGCCCGGATCGCCGGCGAGGGCGCGCGCCAGGCCGACGCGCTGCTGCATGCCACCGGAGAGCTGGTCGGGGCGGGAGTTCTCGTATCCGGCCAGACCCACGAGTTCGACGACCTCCCGAGCGCGCTTCATGCGCTCGGCCTTGCCCATGCCCCGGATCTCCAGGCCGAACGCCACGTTGTCGACGACCCTGCGGTGCGGCAGCAGGCCGAAGTGCTGGAAGACCATGGAGAACTTGCTGCGCCGCAGTTCGCGCAGCCGCCTGGGGTCGGCGCCGCGGATGTCCTCGCCCTCGAAGACGATCTCACCGGAGGTGGGTTCGATCAGCCGGGTCAGACATCGCACCAGGGTGGACTTGCCGGAGCCGGACAGGCCCATGACGACGAAGACCTCGCCGGGGGACACCTCGAAATCAACCTCGCGTACGGCCGCGGTGCAGCCGGTGCGGTCCATGAGTTCGCGGCGGGTCAGCCCGCACAGCTCCTTTGATTCCGGCACCCGGTCGGCCTTCGGCCCGAACACCTTCCACAGCCGGCGCACGGAGATGACCGGGGTCGGGTCCTTGGGATTTGGGGACGTGCCGCGCCGCTGCGACACCTCGGTCTGCGCTGTGGTCACGTTCGACCTCTCTTCGGCGTTCAGCCGCAGAACCAGTTTTGCGGCCGGGGTTGGATGTTCTGCCAGATGTGCTTGGGCTCTCGGTACTCGTCGAGGCCGGTCGGCCCCAGCTCGCGGCCCACGCCCGAGCGCCCGAAGCCACCCCATTCCGCCTGCGGCACATAGGGGTGGTAGTCGTTGATCCACACCGTGCCGTGACGGAGCGCGCGCGCGACCCGCTGGGCCTTGCCGGCGTCCTGTGTCCAGACGGCTCCGGCGAGGCCGTATTCCGTGTCGTTGGCGATGCGGATGGCGTCGCCCTCGTCATGGAAGCGCTCGACGGTGAGCACGGGGCCGAAGGACTCCTCGTGCACCACGCGCATGTCCTGCCGGCACTCGTCGAGGACGGTGGGCGGGTAGTAGAAGCCGCCTACCAGCGCGGGGGCGTCCGGACGCGCGCCGCCGCAGCGCAGGACGGCACCCTCGGCGAGTCCGGCGGCGACATAGGCCTCGACCTTCTCCCGGTGCTGTGCGGATATCAGCGCCCCGGTCTCGGCCTCGGGGTCGAAGGGGCCGCCGAGCCTGATGAGCCGGGCGCGGCGTACGACCTCGTCGACGAAGGCGTCGTGCAGACAGTCCTCGACGATCAGACGGGCGCCGGCCGAGCAGACCTGCCCGGAGTGCAGGAAGACGGCGGTGAGCGCGAAGTCCACGGCGGCCTCGAAGTCGGCGTCCGCGAAGACGACGTTCGGGTTCTTGCCGCCGAGTTCCAGCGCGACCTTCTTCACCGTCGCGGCGGCGGTGGCCATGATGCGCCGCCCCGTCTCCAGGCCTCCGGTGAACGACACCATGTCGACGGCCGGGTCCTCGGCCAGCGGCGCGCCCACCTCCGCGCCCGCGCCCAGCACGAGGTTGGCGGCGCCGGGCGGGAGCCCTGCCTCCTCCAGCGCCCGCATCAGCAGGATCGAGGTGGAGGGCGTGAGCTCGCTGGGCTTGAGCACGACGGTGTTGCCCGCGAGCAGCGCCGGGGCGACCTTCCACGAGGCCTGGAGCAGCGGGTAGTTCCAGGGGGTGATCAGTCCGCAGACACCGACGGGCTCATAGGTGACCCGGCTGACCGCGTCGTCGCGGCCGGTGTCGACCACCCGGCCGGCGTCGGTGCCGGCGATACCGCCGTAGTAGCGGAAGCAGGAAACGACGTCGGCGATGTCGTACTCGCTCTCGACCAGGCGCTTGCCGGTGTCGAGCGACTCGGCGCGGGCGAACTCCTTGGCGTCGCGTTCGAGGATGTCGGCGGTACGCAGCAGCAGTGCGCCGCGCTCCCGCTCGGGGGTGTGCGGCCAGGGACCTTCGTCGAAGGCGCCCCGGGCCGCGGCGATCGCCGCCTCGGTATCGGGACGCGTACCCTCGGAGACCGTCGCGACAAGCCTGCCGTCCGCTGGACAGCGGATCTCCCGCTGGCCACCGGCCACCGGATCGCGCCAGTCTCCGTCCACATACAGATCTGCCACGCGCGGAGCCCTTCGAACGAAATTCGTTGCGCATCGCGCATTGAATTGCTTGTGGTGGAACACCCTGACCGAGGAAACGGACAAACGTCAAGAGGTCTGCGGATCCCGGTTTCACCATCGGGACAGTTGCCCTGCCACCCTTGACCGCGGGACGCACAGGGGCCAACGATGTTGCGTATCACTCATCGAGTTGTGTGATACGCACCCAGGGAGATCCTCTATGTCCCCTAGCCCGCATCCCGGCCGCGAGTACGTCCTCACTCTGTCGTGTCCGGACACCGCCGGACTGGTCCATGCCGTGAGCGGCTTTCTCGTCCGGAACTCCGGAAACATCCTCGAGAGCCAGCAGTTCGACGATCGTCTGCAGGCCCGTTTCTTCATGAGAGTCCACTTCGACGTTTCCGATCCGGACGTCGACCTGGAAAATCTGCGTTACCGATTCGGCCCCGTCGCCGAGGCCCACGGACTCACCTGGACCCTCCGGGACGCCTCGACCCCCACCCGGACACTCGTCATGGTGTCCCGCTTCGGCCACTGCCTGAACGACCTGCTCTTCCGCCGCCGCACCGGCGCGCTCAACATCGAGATCCCGGCCATCGTCTCCAATCACCGGGACTTCGAGGCACTGGCGGACACCTACGGCATCCCCTTCCACCACATCCCGGTGACCCGGGACAGCAAGCCCGAGGCCGAGGCGCGCCTGCTGGAGCTGGTACGGGAGCTGAACGTCGACCTCGTGGTCCTGGCCCGCTACATGCAGGTCCTCTCCGACGACCTGTGCAAAGAGCTGGAGGGCCGCGCCATCAACATCCACCACTCCTTCCTGCCGAGCTTCAAGGGCGCGAAGCCCTACCAGCAGGCCCACGAGCGCGGGGTGAAGCTGGTCGGCGCGACGGCGCATTATGTGACGCCGGACCTGGACGAGGGGCAGATCATCGAGCAGGACGTGGTCCGGGTGGACCACTCCCTCGACCCGGACGACCTGGTCACGGTCGGTCGCGACGTGGAGGCGCGGGTACTGGCCCATGCGGTGAAGTGGCACACCGAGAGCCGCGTGATGGTGGACGGCAACCGCACGGTGGTCTTCCGCTGAGGGACACCTGCCGATCGGGCGGAGCCGGAGTCGCTGGACTCCGGCTCCGCCCGGGTTTCGTATACGGCGCCGCCGGCTCAGCCGAGCCGATCGAGCAGCGCCCGGCGCCACCGCTCGGTCTCCGCGACCTGGCCGAACGTGAACAGGTGCAGCCCCGCCACCCCCTGCGACGGCCCGCCGAGCGCCTCCGCCGTGCGGCCGAGGAACTTCTCCGGCGCGTATCCGCCAGGCGTGGCGAACCGCAGGAACCAGGAGGCATGCCTGGTGAGGAAGCGCGTCGACTCCCCCACCCCGATCTTCGTCGCCATGGACAGCAGCTTCGCCCGGTGCACCGGCCCGGCGACCCCCACGTACACGGGCAACACCACGCCACGGCGTCGTATCCGGGAGACCCAGGCGCCGAGCACGCGCGGATCGAAGCACAGGTTGCTCACGATGTACGTGGCGTGTTTCCGCTTGTCCCACATCGCCTGAACGGTGATGTCGTCGTGAAGGATCGGGTGGCTCTCCGGATAGCCGGTGATCCCGGTGTCCGCGAAGGGACTGCCCAGCTCGCTCAGCCGGTGCAGCACCGGCAGCGCCCCGGTGAAGGCTCCGGCCGGCGGGTCCGCGTCGCCCGCCGGGACGAAGACGTCGTCGACCCCCGCCGCACGCAGCCGGTCGACGACGTCCTTCAGGTGCGCGTCGTCCCGCAACAGCCGTGCCGGCACGTGCGGGACGACCCGGTAGCCGTGTGCCGCGAGCCGCTCGGTGAGGCCGAGTGTCGGCCCCAGGCCTCTGACCGGCGACGCCGTGACCGTGACCGTGATGTCGCGCGGGACATGGGCGAGGACCTTCTCCTCGGTCGACTCCGTCGGCAGCACCTCGTAGCGGACGCGGCCCAACAGCTCCCGCAGGGCCTCGGCGGCCAAGGCCTACCCGGCCTGCTTCTGGGCGTCGCGGTGCCGGTAGTACGCGGCCTTGGAGGGCGACAGCGGGTCCTTGCCGAGGATCAGGTCGGCCGCCTTCTCGGCGATCATCATCACCGGTGCGTAGATGTTGCCGTTGGTGACGTACGGCATCACCGAGGCGTCCACCACGCGCAGCCCTTCCAGCCCGTGCACCTTCATGCTCAGCGGATCGACGACGGACATCTCGTCGGTGCCCATCTTGCAGGTGCACGAGGGGTGCAGAGCGGTCTCCCCCTCCTTGGCCACCCAGGCCAGGATCTCCTCGTCGGTCTCGACGGAAGGGCCGGGCGAGATCTCGCCGCCGTTGTAGGGAGCGAGCGCGGGCTGGTCGAGGAGCCGGCGGGTCACCCGGATGGCCTCGACCCACTCGCGGCGGTCCTGCTCGGTGGAGAGGTAGTTGAAGCGCAGCGCGGGGTGTTCCCGCGGGTCCTTGCTCTTGATCTTCACCGAGCCGACGGCGTCCGAGTACATGGGCCCCACGTGCACCTGGTATCCGTGGCGGCCGGCCGGCGAGGAGCCGTCATAGCGGACCGCCACGGGCAGGAAGTGGAACATCAGGTTGGGGTAGTCCACGTCCTCGTTGCTGCGGGCGAACCCGCCCGCCTCGAAGTGGTTGGTGGCCGCGGGCCCCGTGCGGAAGAGCCACTGCAGCCCGATGAAGGGTGCGCGCCACTTCGCCATGTACGGCTGCATGGACACGGGCTGCTTGCAGGCGTACTGGACGTACACCTCCAGGTGGTCCTGAAGGTTCTCGCCGACGCCCGGCAGGTCGTGGACGACGTCGATACCCAAGGCCGACAGCTCGGCGGCGTTCCCAACGCCGGAGAGCTGAAGCAACTGCGGCGAGTTGATCGCGCCGCCGCACAGGATGACCTCCCGCGCCCGGATCTGCTGCGGCGCGCCGCGCCCGTGCCGGTACTCGACACCGACGGCACGCTTGCCCTCGAAGAGGACGCGGCTGACGAAGGCGCGGGTCTTGACGGTGAGGTTGGGCCGCTTCCGTACGGGCTTGAGGTACGCCTTGGAAGCCGACAGACGGCGCCCCCGGTGGACATTGCGGTCAAAAGGCGCAAAGCCCTCCTGTCGGTAGCCGTTGACGTCGTCGGTGCGGGCGTAACCCGCCTCCTCGACGGACTTGAGAAAGGCGGTGAAGAGGGGGTTCGTCGCAGGGCCGCGCTCGAGGACGAGGGGGCCGTCATGGCCGCGGAACTCGTCGTCGGGGTCGGCCGCGAGGCAGTTCTCCATCCGCCGGAAGTACGGCAGGCAGTGCGCGTAGTCCCAGGTCTCCATGCCGGGGTCGGCGGCCCAGCGCTCGTAGTCCATGGGATTGCCGCGCTGGAAGATCATGCCGTTGATGCTGCTGGAGCCGCCCAGCACCTTGCCACGGGCGTGGTAGACGCGTCGGCCACCCATGTGCGGCTCGGGCTCGGACTCGTACTTCCAGTCATAGAAGCGGCTGCCGATCGGGTAGGTCAGCGCCGCGGGCATGTGGATGAACACGTCCCACGGGTAGTCGGAGCGACCCGCCTCCAGCACCAGTACCCGGTTTCCGGGGTCGGCGGAGAGTCGGTTCGCCAGTGCGCTGCCGGCTGATCCACCACCGACGATGACGAAGTCGTACTGCAGAGGAGCCATGGTGCCTCGTCTCGCTCGCGCTGTCGATACGCGAGGCATGCTAGTACGGGTAGCGCCATACGCACCAGGTTGCGGTGAACGCAACTTCGAGGGGGGTGGCGACCCGGCAACCTGGGTGTTGTTTACTCCGCGTATAGTTTCGCCATGAGCAACTACAGCCCAGATATCGAAACGACAGGCCCCCAGACCGGCGGGGTACAGTCCGTCGACCGGGCCATCAGCGTCCTCGAGATCCTGGCTCAGCGCGGCGAGGCGGGCGTCAGCGAAGTTGCCGCCGAGATCGGTGTTCACAAGTCCACAGCGTTCCGCCTGCTCGGAGCCCTTGAGGCGCGCGACCTGGTGGAGCAGTCGGGGGAACGCGGCAAGTACCGGCTCAGTTTCGGCATCGTACGCCTGGCGGGCGCGGTCACCGGACGCATCGACATCACCCAGCAGGGCCGCCCGGTGTGCGAGCGTCTGACCGAGGAAATCGGCGAGACGGTCAACATCGCGGTGATGCAGGAGCACTATGCGATCAACCTCTACCAGGTGCGCGGCCCGGGAGCCGTCACCGCGCACAACTGGGTCGGCCAACTGACCCCGCTGCACGCCACTTCCAGCGGCAAGATCCTGCTGGCCCACCTGCCCGCCCAGGAACGCGCCGCACTGCTGGCGGAGGCCGGCCTGAAGAAGGTGACACCCCGCACGATCTCGTCCAGGACGAAGCTGGAGAAGAACCTCGCCGAGGCCCGGCAGCGCGGCTACTCCTGGACGCTGGAGGAGCTGGAGATCGGACTGCACGCCATGGCCGCACCGATCCGCGACCGGGAAGGCCAGGTCATCGCCTCGATCAGCGCCTCCGGGCCCTCGTACCGGTTCACCGAGGAGCGCATGCACGAGCTGGCCCCGGTGCTGGTCAAGGGCGCCGGGGAGATCAGCCACCGCATGGGATACCTGGGCTGAGCGCACCGGTACGCCCGCCGAGCGGCCCGCGTGCGCCCGCGCGGGCCATGGGCACCCCCTCTTCCCGCGCCACCGCTCTTCCCGCACCACCGCGGCCGGCCAGGCGACGGCGTGCGGGAGGCACAGCCAGTCGCGGTCCACGACCGTGCGGTCCACGACCGTGCGGTCCACGACCGTGCGGTCGACGGCCGCCGGACACATGCGGTGGAAAGCGCAACCGGGCGCGAGCTGTCGCCGACGCTCCGTCAGGAGGCGGCGGTCGCGAGCTGCTTCCGCCAACGGGTGAACAGCCGCGGCTGGTTCATCCCGAGCACGGCGACCGGCCTGTCGGCCCGCCGGTAGACGGCCAGGAAGCTGCGGTCCTCGGTGGTGCCTTCCTCGACCGTCACACTGTCGGCCCCCGCGGCGTGGCCGACGAACTGGATCTTCACGCCGTACTGATCGGACCAGAAGTACGGAGGCCTGGGCACGCCCGGCGCCGTCGCCCCGTGGGCGAGCAAGGTGGCCACGGCGGCGTCGGGGCGCTCCAGCGCGCCGGTCCAGTGCTCGACACGGCGGTGGATCCCGGCGTGCGGGTCGTACCAGTTGGCGCAGTCCCCGACGGCGACCACCCCGGCAAGGCTGGTGCGGCCGTCGGCGCCGCACTTCACGCCGTTGTCGAGCGCGACGCCCGACCCCTGAAGCCAGTCGACACAGGGCCTCGCGCCCACGCCGACCACGACGCTGTCGGCGGGCACGCCGCGGCCGTCCTCCAGGAGCACGGAATCCACCCGGCGCTCCCCGCTCAGCCCCTTGACCCCCACCCCGCACAGCAGCCGCACTCCGTGGTCCGCATGGAGGCCGGAGAGGACCCCGCCCATGGCCTCGCCGAGCGGTCCGGCCAGCGGTGTCGGCGCCGTCTCGATCACGGTCACGTCGAGGCCGAGGGCACGGGCCGTGGAGGCGACCTCGGCGCCGATGAATCCACCGCCGATCACCACCAGCCGTCCGCCGCGAGCCAGTTCGTCCCGCAGTGCGCGGGCGTCGTCCAGGGTGCGCAGCACGTGGACCCCGGCTAGGCCCTCGGTGCCGGGCAGGGTACGGGCAGCCGCACCGGTCGCGATGACCACTCCGTCGGCACGCACCTCACGGCCGTCGGCGAGCCGTATCGCCCGCTCGGTGCGGTCGAGTCCGGTGGCACGGACACCGAGCACCCACTCCGCCCCGAGTTCCTCGTCGTCCCTCTCCAGTGCGAGATCCGCTTCGCCGATGGCACCGGCCAGGAACTCCTTGGACAAAGGCGGCCTGTCGTAGGGGCGGTGGACCTCGTCGCCGATGACGACCAGCCGGCCGTCGTATCCCCGGTTCCGCAGCGACCGCGCGGCCGACAGGCCGGCCAGCGAGGCGCCCACCACGGCCACGGTCCTCACGCGGGGCCCCCGGCCAGACGGGAGGCGATGCACGGCGGCAGGTTGGGCGCCTCCGTGGACAGCCGCACGTAGACCATGCCGTTCTCGACGACGACCTCGTGAGTGCGGACCGGGAGCTTGGCCGGCGGTGCGTCCACGGCTCCGGTCCTCAGGTCGAACTTCGAGGCGTGCAACGGGCATTCCACCTCGCAGCCCTCCAGCCAGCCATCGGCGAGCGAGGCGTCCTGGTGGGTGCAGGTGTCGTCGATGGCGAAGAGCTCGCCGTCGTCGGTGTGAAACACCGACACCGGCGGATCGATGTCGAGCCGGTGGGCCTCGCCTCGCGGCAGATCCGCGAGAGGGCACGCGGGAATCATCATGACACCTCGGGTGCGTATAGCGAAACGAATTGCGGTGAACGCAACGCCAGTCTGAGGGCCTCCCGGAACCGTTGTCAAGGCATCCAGAGGCCGGGGTGCGCGGGGGTCGACGACGGTCTTCCGGGCACGCCGGAACAGGCCTCGAAAGCGCTGGTGAACAGGCGGAACACACGTCCCACAGGTGCGGCGACGGCCCCGCCCCGGTGGCGTCACGCAGTACGTCACCGGGCCAGGGCCGTCACGGGGGGGGGCGGGCCGTCACGGGGGCAGGGCCGTCACGGGGGCAGGGCCGTCACGGGGGCAGGGCCGTCACGGGGGCAGGGCCGTCACCGGGCGGTCAGAAGCCGCGGTCGATCCACTCCTGGAGGTGCGGCGCCTCGGCGCCGATGGTCGTGGTCTCTCCGTGGCCGGTGTGCACGACGGTATCGTCCGGCAGGGAAAGGAGTCGTTCGCCGATCGAAGCGATGATGGTGGGGAAGTCGCTGTACGACCTTCCCGTCGCCCCGGGTCCGCCGGCGAACAGGGTGTCGCCGCTGAAGAGCGCGGAGAGGCCGGGGGCGTGGAGGCAGACGGCTCCGGGGGCATGGCCCGGGGTGTGCAGCACGGTCAGCTCCGCGCCCGCGACCGTGAGGCGCTGCCCGTCGGTCAGGGCGCCGTCGGGCGCCCGTTCGGGATGGGTCTGCTTCCACAGCGGCAGATCGTCGGCGTGCAGCAGGATCGGGGCGCCGGTCCGGGCGGCGAGGTCGGGCGCGGCGTCGATGTGGTCGTTGTGCGCGTGGGTGCACACGATCGCCCGCAGGGTGCGTCCGTCGAGGGTCCGGGCGATGGCGTCGGCGTCGTGAGCGGCGTCGATGACGACCGCCTCCTCGTCATCCCCCACGATCCACACATTGTTGTCGACGTCCCATGTGCCGCCGTCCAGCGAGAACGTCCCCGAAGTGATGAGACGTTCGATGCGGGCGCCCGCCATCACAGGACCACCACCGAGCGCAGGACGTCGCCGTGGTGCATGCGCTCGAAGGCCTTCTCCACCTCGTCCAGCGCGATGGTCTCGGTGACGAAGGCGTCCAGGTCGAGGCGGCCCTGGAGGTAGAGGTCGACGAGCATCGGAAAGTCACGGGAGGGCAGGCAGTCCCCGTACCAGGACGACTTGAGCGCCCCACCCCGGCCGAAGACGTCCAGCAGCGGCAGCTCCAGCTTCATCTCCGGGGTCGGTACGCCCACCAGCACCACCGTCCCGGCGAGATCACGGGCGTAGAAGGCCTGCCGGTACGTCTCCGGACGACCCACCGCCTCGATGACCACGTCCGCACCGAACCCCCCCGTCAGCTCGCGCACCGCATCGACCGCGTCGGCCTCCCTGGAGTTGACCGTGTGGGTCGCGCCGAGCTTCTTGGCGGTGGCCAGCTTGCGGTCGTCGATGTCCACGGCGATGATCTTCGCCGCGCCCGCCAGGCTCGACCCCATGATCGCCGCGCTCCCCACCCCGCCGCAGCCGATCACGGCGACGGTGTCACCACGCCCGACCTCGCCCGTGTTGATGGCCGCGCCGATGCCCGCCATCACCCCGCACCCCAGCAGTCCGACGGCGGCCGCCGACGCGGCCCGGTCCACCTTGGTGCACTGACCGGCCGCCACCAGTGTCTTCTCCGCGAAGGCGCCGATCCCCAGAGCCGGCGAGAGCTCGGTACCGTCGGTCAAGGTCATCTTCTGCTTCGCGTTGTGCGTGCTGAAGCAGTACCAGGGTCGCCCGCGCAGGCACGCACGGCACTGGCCGCAGACCGCCCGCCAGTTAAGGATCACGAAGTCACCGGGCGCCACGTCCGTGACGCCCTCGCCGACCGCTTCCACCACACCCGCTGCCTCATGCCCCAGCAAGAAGGGAAAGTCGTCGCTGATGCCGCCCTCGCGATAGTGCAGATCGGTGTGGCAGACGCCGCAAGCCTCGATCTTGACCAACGCCTCACCCGGGCCGGGGTCGGGCACCACGATCGTTTCCAGACTGACGGGGGCACCGTTGCCCCGCGCGACGACAGCACGGACCTGCTGAGTCATGGCCACTCCTCGGGCGACAGGGATGAGATGTTGCGCATTACGGTAGACATCTCGTCTTCCGCAACACAGCATCGCGGAGAGCGAAGCAGGGGTCAAGGATCCGTAAACGCGGGGCCGATGTCTGCGGGTGAGTGCTGCCGCGGATGTCCCCCGCGCGGCGGCAAGGGGCCGTACTTCTGTTCTTTGGGGCGCGCCCGGTCCAAGCGCTGTGGAGGGTGGGGCGGCCAGGGCCCGAGAGCAGGCAGCTCCTCCGCCGCCACTGGTGACACAACGGGCGTACGTCCGGCCAGCCAGGCCGCCAGGTCGCGCAGGCCTCCGGTAACCACCGTGCCCGGCGGCCCGTCGCCGACGGACCACTGGCGGCCCACGTCGTGTGGGCCTGGGCGCGGAGGAAGGAGCGCCAGGTCTGCTGGGAGGCGCACTGCGGTGCGGGCGGTAAACCGGAGCGGCGCAGAACGCGCCGGATCGTGGCGGCGGCAACCCGATGGCGGTGCCAGGCCAGCAACGTGCCTGGGGTGACCAGCCGATGACGACGCAAGGCGGGCGGTAGCCGGCGGGCGAGAGCGGAGAGCACGGCACGATCGGCCCACGAGAGCCGCGGCCGCTGGACCTGCCGGCGAAGCACAGCGACCTCATGACGAAGCGCAAGGATCTCAGCGTTGTTCACGGCGCACGAACGACCCAACAGCAGGAGGCACCCCAGCAGTCGGCAGAAGATCAGGTAGAGCAATCGCAGAGCCACGATCAGCGATCATGCCCATATTCGGGCCATCACAAAGCCCCAGGTCAGCCGCTCTACGGCAGTAATGACACCCTTCAGGCATCCTCCACGAATACCGACATGCCGCATGACCTGCACGGATGGGATTTCCGGCAAGCGCAGTGTCGGTGAGCACCTCGCGGAGCCCTGGCACCGCGTCCGAGGGCTGATCGCGGGAACCGGGTTGAGGTCACAGCAATCGGTCGACCAGCCCGTCGATGTAGTCCGGGGTGAGCGGGACCATGCCGAACAAGACGCGGATATACATCGGGGCCAGGATGTGGTCCAGCACGTCGAACGCGTCGGGTGCGGGCTCGCCACGGTCGCGGGCGCGATCGAGCATGGACTGCAGTTGCCGGGTGCGTTCGGCGCGGAGGTGGTCACCAGCCTGCAGGCCCTGCTGACCGCTGCTCGACAGGGCGAAGGCCAGGTGCAGCACCGCCGGACCGTCGGGTCCGGTGATCTCGCGGGCCACTTGGGCCGCGTAAGTGCGCAGGTCGCCGGCGAGGCTCCCGGTGTCGGGCATCGGCGACTGCGCATTGAGGCGGGTGAGCGCCACGTCGGTGAGCAGGGTTTCCAGGCTGCCCCACCGGCGGTAGATGCTGCTGTCGGCTACGCCTGCGCGGGCTGCGACCTCGCCGACGGTGAAGTTGCCGTAGCCGCGCTCACTGATCAGGTCGGTGACGGCCTGGTGCACCTGCGCGCCGACGCGGGCGCTGCGCCCGCCGGGTCGCCGGGCTCGCTGTCGCTCGTTCATGCATCCCACCTTAACGCAGTCGAGACTTGCGTTTACGGCGCAAGCCCCCATACAGTCACCTAACGCAGTCGCCGACTGCTTTAGGCGCTTTAGGTCGCTGAGGTGTATCGCCACCCGTGTCGACCGTGGCCGGGCGCAACTAACGATTGAGGGGGATCCCATGACTGCAACGCATGCGACCGTAGGCAGTCGGTCAAACCGGGCCGTGGTGCTCACGGTGACCTGCCTGGGCCAATTCATGGTCCTGCTCGACAACACGATCGTTGGAGCGGCGCTGCCCGATATGCAGCACCGGCTGCACACTCAGCTGACCGGTCTGCAATGGATCGTCGACGCGTACGTACTGCTGGTCGCCATGCTGCTGCTGTCCGGCGGTGTCTTCGCCGACCGGTTCGGCCGCAAGCGGGTGTACCTGACCGGGGTGGCGGTGTTCACCGCCGCGTCGCTGCTGTGCAGCCTCGCGCCCTCGGTCGGCTGGCTGGTCGCCGGCCGGGTGCTCCAGGGCATCGGGGCCGCGGCGCTGAGCCCTGCCTCGCTCGCCCTGCTCGTCGCCGCCTATCCCGCGCCGCAAGAACGGATCAAGGCGATCGGGCTGTGGGCCGGATTCAGCGGAATCGGTCTGGCCGCAGGCCCCGTGGCCGGCGGCGTGCTGGCACAAGCCTTCGGCTGGCCCGCCATCTTCCTGGTCAACCTGCCCATCGGCGTGGTCCTTCTGCTGGTCGGCCTGCGCCACCTCGGTGAGTCCCGCAATCCGAGCGCCCCCGCGATCGACATCCCGGGCACGGTGCTGTCCGTTCTGGCGGTGGGGGTACTGACCTACGGGCTGATCGAGGGCGGTGCCCGCGGCTGGACCTCACCGGTCATCCTGGGCAGCTTCGCCGCCGCGGTGATCCTCCTCGCCGCCTTCGTCGCCGTCGAAGCGCGTCGCTCCGCACCGATGCTGCCGCCGCGACTGTTCCGGCAGCGGCTGTTCACCGTGTCCAACAGCGCCATGACCGTGGTGGGGTTCGCGCTCATGGGTTCGTCGTTCTTCTTCTCCCAGTTCTTCGTGTACGTCCAGGGCAGCTCGATCCTGCGCGCCGGCCTGCAGACCCTGCCGGTATCCCTCGCCATGGTGATCGTCAGCCCGTACGCGGGCCGGCTCGC
>NZ_JBIRSJ010000025.1:0-144055 GCF_044334165.1 Streptomyces sp. NPDC020845
CCACAAACCCAACACCCCCGACGCATCCCCCTCCCCACCTACCCCTTCCAACACCAACACCACTGGCTCCCCCACCCCACCAAAACCACCACAGCATCAGATCAACCCGGAATCCATCCGCTTCTCGACCAAGCCCTGCTCAAGAGTATGGGTCAATCGGTGTTCCTCACGGAATTCACACCGGAACGGCAGTGGGTGCTCTCCGAGCACAAATTACTCAACGAATCCATCGTCCCCGGCACCACCTATCTCGAAATGGCACGCGCGGCGGTTTCGGAGCATTTCGGCCGACCCGCGACCGAAATCAAGGACGTACACTTCCTCACCCCCATGCTGGTACGTGCCGAGGAGCGCAGGACAGCGCATACGACCATCCGGGAGACGGGCAACGGAATCGTCGAATTCGCCGTCGCCAGCCAAGGGCCCGGCGGCGGTCAGTGGACGATGCACGTCCAGGGGAGCGTCAGCGTCAACCCTCTGCCGCAGCCGGCCCCGAGCCGGGACCTTGCGGAGTTGCGGGCCCGCTGCGCCCTGGAGGTCGTCGATGTCGGCGTGCGCCAGGCCGAGCACCAGTCCATGTGGTTCGGGCCGCGCTGGCAGAAGAGCCTGACCGAGGTGCACATCGGTGTGCGAGGCGCGCTCGGTCTCCTGTGCCTGCCCGATGCGTATCTGTCGGACTGCGCGGATATGCCGCTGCACCCGGCACTGCTCGACCTGGCCACCGGATTCGGCGGATTCGCCGTGCTCGACAGTGAGGTCGACCGTCAACGGGCCCGCGAGGACCGGGGGTTCTTCCTTCCCGTCGGATACGACTCCCTGCGCATCCACGCTCCCCTGCCACCCCGGGGCGTGAGCTTCATCCAGCCGCACCCCGGATACGAGGGAGCCCAGGAGGTCCGCAAGGTCGACGTGGTGATCTGCGACGAGGCGGGGAACACCGCCATCGACATCAGCGGGTTCACCGTCAAACGCGTCTCGGACCCGCACCGGACCGTGGCCCGGCTCAGTGGCGCCGCCCGCCACCATACGCTGCGCTGGGTCGCCTCACCGGCCACACCCGGCGGACCGGAGCAACCACCGCCGCCCCGCAGGGCCCTGGTCGTCGGCGACCACCCGGGGGCCACCGATGAATTGAGCGCGCGGCTGCGGACACGTGGCGTGGACGTCACGGAGGTGACCCTCGCCGAGACCTGGGACGCGGACGCTCGGGCCGAGCGCTTCCGCGTGCCGCCCACGGCGCAGGGGTTCGGTCGGCTGATCGACACACTCTCACCGGATGAGCTCAGCCGGCTCGACGAGGTCGTGTACATCGCCGGGGCGGCCCCCGATGACGTACAGAGGGAGCCGTCGGCGCTGGCCGGTCATCTCGGGCACAGTGTCGAAGGCTTCTTCCACCTCGTGAAGACCCTCTCCGAGCATGGCGCCCCACCGGGCAGACTGAGCGTCGTCGCGCCCTGCGTATCCCGTGTCACCGGGCATGAGGCGGACACACATCCCGTTCACGCCACGCTGTTCGGCATCGCGAAATCGGTCGGCCTGGAGAACGGTCATACGGACGTTCTCTGCCTCGACATCGCGCCGGACACCTCCCTCGAGGCCGTATGCTCGGAACTGCTCGGCGCTCGTGTGCCCGGCGCGGTCGCGCTGCGTGACGGCCGACGCCATGTGGCGGAGCTCGTACCCGTGGATCTCACGGCGACCGCGCCGCCAGGAGCGCCCCGCCCGGACGGGGTGTATCTGATCACCGGTGGCCTGGGCGGGCTGGGCCTGGAAGTGGCCCGGCAGCTGAGCCGTAGCGTCCCCGGGATCCGGTTGGCGCTCGTCGGCCGGACCCCGGTGCCACCGCCCGGCCGCTGGGACGGGACACCGGAGGCCGACGACCGGTTGCGCGCGCGGATCGAAACGCTGCGTGAGCTGTCGACGAACGGCGCGCGGGTGCGTACGTACCGTGCGGATGTCACCGACCTCGCGCAGATGGCGGCGGTCGTGCGTGCAGTGCGGGACGAGTGGGGGGCCATCGGCTGTGTGGTGCACGCGGCCGGAGTGGCGGGCAACGGCTTTCTCTTCCGTAAGGACTGGGACACCTTCCGGCAGACGCTGGCGCCCAAGGTGCTGGGCGCCACCGTGCTCGATCTCGTCACCGACGACGAACCCCCTGCGCTGATGGTCAACTTCGGCTCGACCGCCTCGGTGTTCGGGGTGGCGGGACAGAGCGACTACACGGCCGCCAACAGCTATCTCGACCACTTCGCCGAACACCGCACGGCGCGTGGACGGCCGACCGTGACGGTCGGCTGGTCCGACTGGATCGGGGTGGGCATGGCGAGCGATCACGGGGTCCAGCGGGACCAGGGCTTCTTCCGTTCTCTGTCCATCGAGGACGGAATCGGGAGCTTCGAGGAGGTCCTTGTCTCCCGCTGTACGCGCGTGATCGTCGGCGAGATCAACCACGGCAGGCCGGCGGCCCCGGAGAGCGACGGTCCATCCACGGCCGGCCCCCGTGGGCAATCGGCTGCGGACCCCGACGTCACCCTCCTGGGCAGGGAGAACGGCCGGTACAGCGAGCTGGAGATCGGACTCACCCGGATCTGGGCCAAGGAACTCGGGCTGTCCGAGCTGAACATCCACGCCAGCTTCTTCGATCTCGGCATCGACTCGCTCAACGCGTTGCGCATGGCTCAGAACATCGAGAAGCGCCTGGCCCTGCGGGTTTCGATGGCCGATCTGTTCCGTTACGCCAGCATCGCCGAACTCTCCGCGTACCTGACCGACGACAAACGAAAAGGTGGCAGTTCATGAGCATTCGCACGGTGGGTGTCATCGGCGCCGGCACGATCGGCCGCAGTGTCGCGCAGTCGCTCGCACAAGCGGGGGCGTACGAGGTGGTGCTCGTCGATATCGCGCAGAGCCAGCTCGACGGCGCGCTGAAGCAGATGGAACGCGAGCTGCGGTTCCAGAAGGTGTTGAGCGCCCAGGAGCTCGAGAGCAGCCCCGAGACGATTCTCGCCCGGATCACCACGGGGACGGAACTGGCAAAGCTGGCCGATGCCGACTTCATCGTGGAGAACGTCACCGAGAACTGGGACATCAAGCGCGCCGTCTACGAGGAGATCGACACCGTCTGCCGCCCCGGGGTGATCTTCGGGGTGAACACCTCGGCGGTGCCGATCACCCGGGTCGCCTCGGTGACCTCCCGGCCGGCCGAAGTCCTCGGCATGCACTTCATGAACCCCGTCCCGCTCATCGGGACGGTCGAGGTGGTCCGAGGACACTTCACCTCCGATGCCACCCTCGACACCGCTCTCGACCTGCTCAAAAACCTGGACAAGGAAGGCATCGTGGTCCAGGACTCACCCGGTTTCATCACCAACCGGGTGCTCATGCTGACCATCAACGAGGCCATCTACTGCGTCCAGGACCAGGTGGCCACCGCCTCACAGGTCGACCGCATGTTCAAGGGGTGTTTCAGCCACAAGATGGGCCCGCTGGAGACCGGCGACCTGATCGGCCTGGACACCATCCTCAACTCGATCAACGTCCTGTACGACAGCTTCAAGGACAGCAAGTACCGGCCGGCCCCGCTGCTGCAGAAGATGGTCGACGCCGGGCTGCTGGGCCGCAAGAGCGGCCAGGGCTTCTACGTGTACTGACCCCCGCTGCCACACCGCCACTTCAGCACGCAGGGCGCACCGTCGGCTCAGCACGCAGAGCGCACCGTCACTTCACTCAGGGAGCAGCGATGAACCACGACGAGGCGAGGAAACTGGTCCTGAATTTCCTGGCACCTCAGCTCGGTGGGCACACACCGGCCGAAGACGACGACATATTCGCCCTCGGGTATGTCAATTCCCTGTTCGCCGTGCAGCTCGCGGTCTTCGTGGAAAAGGCGACCGGAACGGAACTCGGCCCCGACGACATGGACTTCGAGAACTTCCGCACGACCGGGGGCCTGGTCCGGCTGATCACGTCCAAGACGGCGACCGCCGCGTGAACCGTCCCGACAGGCCCCTTGGCATGAGGATCGAGCTGCGTACGCCCGTGCCGGAGCGGTTGGCTGCGGAGATCGAGCGCCGCCTCTTCTTCGTGTCCCCGGATATCACCGGATACGAGGTGACGGCGGCGGACGGTGAGATAGCGGGGCTCACCGTGTACTCCCCGGTGCCGCTGGACCGGGCCGCCCTGACCGAGAAGGTCAACCATGTGGTCGACAGCGAGGTGCGGCCACAGCTGGCGACACGGCCCAAGGCGATCTGGGCCTCGCCGCACCATCGCCAGACCCGTCCCGACCTGTTCGACCGGCTGGTGCGCGAGGGCGCGGTGAGCGAGACGGGCGAGGGTCAGGTCGCCATCGGCGAGCCGCTGCTGTCGCTGTTCGCGTACTTCGACCGGGCGATACGAGACATCCTCGCCCAGGACTTCCAGGCGCGTGCCTACCGCTATCCGACGCTCGTCAAGGCCGAGGCGCTGGCGACCGCCGGTTACTTCGCCTCGTTCCCCCAGCATTTGATGTTCGTGACGCGTCTGCACAACGACATTGATGTCTACCGGGATTTCCTGGAGCAATACGGCGGCAGGGGGCTCGACTCCGCAGTGCTCGGGTCCTGTGCGAATGTGGACTATTGTCTGCCGCCCACGATGTGCTACCACACCTTCCAGCAGCACAGCGGGCGGACTCTGGACGGCGACCGCCTCCATGTGGTGACGTCACGGGGGAAGTCGTTCCGGTTCGAGGCGGGCTATGCGACGACGCTGGAGCGCCTGTGGGACTTCACCATTCGCGAGATCGTGTTCATGGGGGCGCGTCAGCAGGTCATCGAGGCGCGTGACCGCTTTATGCGGAAGATCTTCGGGTTCATGGAAGAGCTTGGGCTGTCGGGGTGCTGCGAGGTCGGCAACGACCCGTTCTTCGGCGGTACGGATGCCTCCGAGCAGATCTGGTCCCAGCGGCTGCTGGAGCTCAAGTACGAACTGCGGCTCGATGTCGCTCCGGACCGGTCCATCGCCGTCGGCTCCTTCAATTTCCACGACGACCTGTTCGGACGCCGTTTCGGCATCGACCACGGCACGGACGGCCCCGTGCGCAGCGGATGCGTGGGATTCGGTCTGGAGCGTCTGGTCTATGCGTTCCTGTGCCAGTTCGGCACCGACACCGCCGAGTGGCCCGCCACCGTGCGCGAGGGCGTACGGTCCGTGGACGGAGGCTGAGATGGCCGATGCCCAGGCCGGCGGCCGGGCCCCGCGTACCCAGCGGGAGGAAATCCTCTGTGCGGTGTTCGCGGAGGTGTTGGGTGCCGACCAGGTGTCGGCCGACGCGTCGTTCTTCGATCTCGGTGGCAACTCGCTGCTCGCGACCCGGCTGCGGAACCGGATCAGGAGCACCCTTGGCATCAGCGTCGCCCCGCGCACAGTGTTCGAGGCCCCGACGGTGGCGCTGCTGGCCGAGCGCGTGGGCCGGGTGAACCGCGCCCCGCTGCCCAGGATGCGCCCCATGGAGCGTGGCGACGAGGTTCCGCTGTCGCCGACGCAGCGCCGACTGTGGTTCCTGAATCTGCTGCACGGGGAGACGGGGAACTACAACATGCCGCTGGCCCATCGGCTGAGCGGTCCCGTGGACATCGCCGCCCTGCGCAGCGCCCTGGGGGACCTGGTCGACCGGCACGAGTCGCTGCGTACGGCCTGCCCCGACTGGGACGGCCGGGCTCAGCAGGTCGTCCTCGACCCCGACGAGGCCCCGGTGGAGTTGCCGGTCGTCCCGGTCACGGAGGACGCGCTGTCCGCCGCCTTGGCCGCCGAGGCCCGTCATGCCTTCGACCTCACCACCACGACGCCGGTGCGCGCCCGGTTGTTCCGGCTCTCCGACCACGAGCATGTGCTGCTCCTCGTCATCCACCACATCGCCTGCGACGGCTGGTCGACGGTGCCACTGCTGCGGGATCTCGCCGAGGCCTATACGCACCGGCGCGGCGGTGCGCCACCGCCGTGGAGCCCGCTGCCCGTCCAGTACGCCGACTACAGTCTGTGGCAGCACGAGGTCCTGGGCAGGGCCGACGACCCGGACAGCGAGCTCAGCCGCCAGTCGCGTTTCTGGCAGCGTGAACTGGCGGGTATGCCGGACCGGCTGGGGCTCCCCACACCGCGCCCCCGCCCCGACACCCCCTCCCATCGGGGTGGCCGCGTCACCGCCAGGGTCTGCGCCACCACGCATCAGGCCCTGTACGACCTGGCCCGTGAGACCGGCACCAGCGTGTTCATGGTCGTCCACGCGGCGCTGGCGACACTGCTCACCGCGCGCGGGGCCGGCTCCGACATCGCCATCGGCACGCCCACGGCGGGACGTACTGACGAGATGCTGGACGATCTGGTCGGCTTTTTCGTCAACACCCTGGTGCTGCGGACCAGGACGGGCGGTGACCCGACCTTCCGGGAGCTGCTGGCCCGGGTGCGGAATGTGGACCTGGCCGCGTTCGCCCATCAGGAAGTGCCGTTCGACCAGCTGGTCCAGGTGCTCAATCCGCCACGGTCGCCGGCCTGGCATCCGTTCTTCCAGGTCATGCTCGCGTTCCAGAACAACGCGGCCCCCGAGTTCCGGCTGCCGGAGCTGACGGTGCGGGCCGAGCCGGTCTACGAGGAGAGGACCCGCTTCGACCTGCGTTTCGAGCTGGTCGAGGCCTTCTCGGACGGCCGGGCGCCGGACGGTGTGCACACCACGCTCACGTACGCCCTCGATCTGTTCCCGCCCGAGGAGGCGCGGCGGCTGACGGCCGAGTTCATCGCCCTGCTCGACACGGTGGCCGACGAGCCCGACCTGCCGCTCAGCGCGCTCGGCGGAGCCGACGTACGCCTCTCGGCTCGGCAGCGCCCGGCACGGCGGCGCGATCGCCGTCCCACCGCCACGCCGGCGGTGTCGGCGGCCGACCTCACGGGTGGCCCCCGGCTGGCCTTCGTCTGCTCGCCGTACGGTCAGCAGTGGGTGGGCATGGGGCGCCGGCTGTACGCCGCCGACCCGGTGTTCCGCGACGCCCTCGACGAGTGCGACCACGAGCTGGCCCGGCATACGGGCTGGTCCCTGGTGCGGGAGCTGTTTCTCGACGAGCCGGAGGCCAGAACCGGTGACGTGGGGGTCATGCAGCCGGTCGTCTTCGCGCTGCAGGTCGGCATCGCGCGCGCTCTGGAGGCCGCCGGGGCCCGCCCGGAGGCGGTTGTCGGACACAGCGTCGGGGAGATCGCGGCGTGTGTGATCGCGGGGACCCTCGACGTCGCGGACGCGGCGCTGCTGATCTGCCACTACAGCGGTCAGCAGCGCCGCGTGGCGGGCCCTGACCGCGGCATGGCGGCCATCGAGCTGTCGGCGGCCGAGCTCGACGCGTATCTGGCGGAGCGCGGCGGCGACCGGGTCCATGTGGCGACGAAGAACGGGCCGCGGACCACGGGGCTGGCCGGGGACCGGACCGAGCTGGAGGCGATCGTCGCGGAGCTGACCGAACGCGATGTGCCATGCGCCATGATCCGTGTCGACCTTCCCGCCCACAGCCCGGCCATCGACCTGATCGCGGATGATCTCAGGAAGGCCGTCGAGGGGATCACGGCGCGTCCCGGGCACCTTCCGATGGTGTCGTCGGTGACGGGCGACTGGCTCGACTGGACGGACATCACCCCGGACTACTTCGTCAGAAACCTCCGTCGGCCGGTGGAGCTCGCCGCGGCGACCAGGCGCCTGCTGACGGAGAAGTACAACGTCCTGGTCGAGATCAGCGCACACCCGGTGCTGGTGCCCGCGCTGCGGCAGAGCGTGGCGGACGGCGCCACGGCGGCCGCCGTCCTGTCGACGATGCGCCGTGCGGAGGACGACAGGACCGGAGTACGGGAGGCCCTGGGCGCCCTCGCGCGGCTCGGTGTCGAAGTGGCGAGCGCCAAAGGACGCGCCCCTGTCGGGAGAGGGGGCACCTCCCAGCGGTAGCGGGGGAGAGACCAAGCGTCGGAGCGAGGTACGAGCGACAGAGCGCAGTGTCGAGGAGCGTCTACAGGGGACCTGAGCGCCCGGAGACAGGCGAGCCTCAAAAAAGGGGGGATGGGGACGGATGGGGAAGTGGCAAGTCAGGATCCGCCGTGCCAGGAACTCCAGAGCCGGGCGTAGGCGCCGCCGTGGGCCACGAGCTCATCATGGGTGCCCAACTCGGTGAGCCGCCCGTCGGCCATCACGGCGACCCGGTCGGCGTCGTGTGCGGTGTGCAGTCGATGCGCGATGGCGATGACCGTACGTCCTTCCAGCACCGCGGCCAGGGCACGTTCGGTGTGGCGGGCGGTCGTGGGGTCAAGGAGCGCGGTGGCCTCGTCGAGTATCAAGGTGTGCGGATCGGCCAGGACCACTCGGGCCAGGGCCAGTTGCTGGGCCTGGGCGCCGTCGATCCGGTGTCCGTCGGCGCCCACCTGTGTGTCGAGCCCGTCGGGCAGCCCTGCCGCCCATTCGGCGCCCACGACGGCCAGCGCCTGCCGCAACTCGTCGTCGGTCGCGGCCGGAGCCGCGAGCAGCAGGTTGTCGCGCACCGTACCGGCGAACACATGGTGTTCCTGGGTCACGAGGACGATCTGTCTGCGCAGTCTGTCCGGGGCGAGGGTGGCGACCGGAACACCGCCCACCGTCACCGCGCCGGTCCGCGGCTCGTCGACGCCGGCGAGCAGTCGGCCGAGCGTGGTCTTGCCCGCCCCCGACGGACCGACGACGGCGATGCGCTCGCCGGGGCGGACGCTGAAGTCCACGCCGTGCAGCACGTCCTCACCGCCGCCGTCATAGGCGTAGCGGACATCCCGTACCTCGATGCGGTCGTCGGCCGGGGTGGGCGCGTCGGCATCGGTCCGCCGCTCCCTCGCCACCAGGCCGACGCCCTCGATACGGGCGAAGGACGCCCCGCTGCCCTGCAGTTGCTCCATCCACAGGAGGACCGTGTCCATCGGTGTGGACAGCTGCCGGAAGTACATCGCCATGGCCACCACCGTGCCCAGGCTCACCGCCTTCTGTTCGAGCAGCGCGCTGCCCGCCATCAGCACCGCGACCACCGGCAGGACCTGGGAGACGTCGATGGCGGGAAACAGCACGCTGCGCAGGAACAGGGTCCGGTGCTGAGCACTCCGGACCCGCTCGATGGCCGCCACACAAGCCGCGACGCGGCGTTCCTGGAGGCCAAGGGCCTCCACGGTGCGGGCGCCTGCCGCCGTGGTGACGAGTACTTCCGCCAGTGCGGAGTCGGCCGCCCCCTCGGCGAGATAAGCGGGGTGGGCGCGGCGCAGATACCACCGGGCCGCGAACCAGATGCCGAGCAGCGCGACGACCCCGATGCCGCCGAGGATCGGGTCGAGAGCGAAGGCCGCCCCGAGGACGAAGAGCACCTGGACCATGGCCATGGACACCTCGGGCCCCGCGTCGCGCAGCGTCGTGCCCACGGTGGCGATGTCATTGGTGCCGCGGGCGGTGAGGTCGCCGGTGCCACCGCGTTCGGCGGCTGACGCGGGCAGCGCGAGCACCCGGTCGACGAACTGCTCGCGGATCCGCGCCGATGTCCGTTCGCCGAAGCGGTGGCCGGCGTACCGGGCGTACCGGGAGAGGAGCAGCTGGGCCAGCGAGCAGACGAGCATGGTGACGGCGAGGCGGTCCACGTCGGCCACGGTGCCGCCGCGTTTGACAGTGTCGACGATGCGGCCGAGCAGCCAGGGCCCGACGAGACCGGCGGCCGCGGCCAGCGCGTTGAGGAGGACCACCACGGTGAAGGCGCGGCCGTCCGCTTTGATCAGCCCGAACGCGGCCCGGCGGGCCCGGCGAGGGTCTGCTACGGGCAGCAGCCCGGAACCCGGTCCGGATTCGGGTTCGGGTTCGGGTTCGGGTTCGGGCGAGGACGCCGCCTTGGTCCCGGTCTTCATCGGGCGGTCCTTTCGGAGGGACGGGCGGACGGTCCAGGTCTCCGGTCGTCGTGAGTCGTGTCCCCGTCCCCGCCCTCGTCGCCGTCCTCGTCCTCCCCGCCCCGGGAGACGAGCCGGCGGTAGCCGGGCTGTGAGCAGAGCAGTTCGCGGTGGCCGCCGACGGCGGCGGCGACGCCATCGACCAGGTAGTACACGGTGTCCGCGTGGTCGAGGAGGAGTGGCGAGGTGGTGGTGACGAGGGTGGTACGGCCGGACCTCGCGGCGCGCAGCCGGGCCGCGACGACCGCTTCGGTGTGCGCATCGACCGCCGAGGTGGGTTCGGTGGCCAACAGCACCTCGGGGTCGGCCGCCAGGGCGCGGGCGAGGCGTACGCGCTGGCGCTGGCCGCCGGAGAGGTTGCCGCCCTGCGCGGTGATAGCCGCTTCGTGCCCGTCGGGCAGCGCGTGCACGATGTCCTGCGCGGCCGCGGTGTGCACCGCCGAGGTGAGGGTCCGCTCGTCCCGGTCGTGCCGCCCCGAGATGACCTCGCGCAGCGGGCCGGAGAAGAGGTCGGCATCGTTGTCCGCGACCACGATCCGGTCGCGCAGATCCGCGCGGGCGAAGGTGTCGAGGCGGGTGCCGCCCCACACGGCCGCCGAGTCGACGAACCCGGCGAGCCGGTCGACCACCAGCGAGGTCTCCGCGGCGACGGCGCCGACCAGTGCGGTCAGTTCACCGGGGGCGACCGTGACGCCGGAGTCCGGGTCGTGGAGCTCGGACGGGGTCGGAGGCGGGGCGGCGGCGGGGGTGGGGTCGGGCCGTTCGGGGCGCAGATTGAGGAAGCGGATCACCTGGCGGGCGGCGACCAGCCCGCGGCCGAGGTCGTAGCCTCCTTCGATGAAGAAGGACACGGGCACGACGAGGACCGCGACATAGCCGTAGACCGCGACGAGTTCGCCCACGCTGATGCTCCCCTGGGCCGCGAGCCGGGCCGCCAGCCAGGTCACCGCCGCCAGGAACAGCGTGGGCAGGCCGAGTCCGAGCGCCTGGATCCAACTGGTCACCGCGCCGACCCGGTATCCCTCGGCCATGAGCTGCCGCGATTCGCGCCCGTAGCGCTGGGCGTACATGCTCTTGCCGCCCAGCCCGTTCAGGACGCGCAGTCCGCCGGCCATGTCCACGAATCGGGCGGTGAGGGTGCCCTGGTGGGCGCGGTACGCCGTTTCCACGCTCTGGAGTCGGCCGAGGAGTGGGCCGACCAGCACGGCCAGCAGCGGCACACCGAGCAGCACCACGACGGCGAGCAGCACGGAGACGGAGAAGAGCAGCCCGGCGACCACGCCATAGGCGAGTGCGGCGCCGACACCGGGCCCGGTGATGGTCAAGGTCTGGCTGATCCGCCAGACATCGGAGATGCCGATGGTGACGACTTCTCCGGCGGTGACATGACGGGGCAGTTCCGCGCCCAGCCGGGTGGCCTGTCCGACCACACTGCGGACCGTACGGAAGACGGCGTCCATCCTGACCTTCGTCATCGTGCGGTGCCGCATGATGCCCAGCCAGGCGTTGAGGACGCCGACTCCGAGCAGGGCCGCGACCCAGCCCATGAACGCCCCCGAACGGCCGGGCACGAGGCCGTCGTCAATCGCCCGGGACAGCAGATACGGCGGAAGGGTCAGTCCAACCATCCATAAACTGCCCAATAGCGAGCCGGTGACAATGCGATGGCGCTGGCTGGTGATCAGCCACCATAGGTAACGCCCCGCGCTGCGAGAGTCCGGAACCCCAGGGTCCGTGTCAGATTTCCTCACCGCACACACACTAGTTGACATGAGCCCACCATGAAGCAATAATAACGTGCGGCATATGACCACAACCGAACCAGTGCAGCAGCATCTCTCAACCGTGCGACTGCAGACGGGGATGGGTGATGAAAGATGCCGCGACGCCGAGCCCTGAAGGGACGGCTTTCTCACTGTCACACGCGCAACGCGGACTCTGGCTCCTCAAACTGCTCGATGGCACCGGGACAGAACAGAACCTTCCGATGTGGACCGATCTCGGTCCCGGAACAAACCGCGAACGCACGGAATTTGCGCTAAATTTTCTGATCGCCCGGCACGACACGCTTCGACTCGTATTCAGCACCGGGCCCGACGGGCCCCGCCAATCCATACTCCCCCACTACCGGTTCGAACTGCCGCTGTCCGATCTCACGTCATACGCCGATCCAGCGGAAGAGTTCGACCGCCAGGTACGCGCTGACAACGCGAAGCCCTTCGACTTTTCCCGCCCCCTCCTGAGAGGTTGTCTGTTCAAGCTTGCCGGTGACCAATTCCGGCTCTATCTGAATGTGCACCATCTGATATCGGACGGCCTCAGCAACGCGATTGTGCAGCGTGAGCTGATAGCCCTCGTCGACATGCTCGACAAGGGCGCGCCCCCTGACCTGCCGGCGCTGCCGACGTCCTACGAAAGCCATGTCCGCGAGGAGCCGGCATGGCTCGCGAGCCCGGAAGGCGCCGCTTCGGCCGCGTATTGGCGTGCGGAGTTACACCCTCCGCTGCCCCGGCTGCGCCTCGCCGACGGCGGGCGCCCCGCCACCTCGCCGGGAGGCACCGCCTTCGCCTCCATGACGTTCCATCTCGACGCGGAGACCACCGCGGCGGCCCGGGCGGCGGCGCGCGGTGTGCGCGTCACGGTCAACACCCTGTTCATGAGCGCTTACGCCGTCGCCCTCACCCAGCTGACCGGCGACGACGACCTGATCATCGGCGTGCCGTTCTCCGGGCGCCACTCCATGGAGCTGATGGAGCTCGTCGGGCTCTTCGCCAATATGGTGGCGGTCAGGGCCGATCTGTCGGGCGCCGTCACCTTTGCCGACGCGACGGCGCTGGTCAACGAGAAGAGTCTGCGGGCGTACGAGCACAGCCGCTACCCCTTCGACCTGGCGGTCGAACAGGCCAACCCCCGGCGCGACGGCGGGCGGAACCCCACCTTTCTGACCATCTTCCAGGTGGCCGCCTTCCTGCCGCCCGAGCATATGGCTCCACAGGTCGACGTCGGGTTCTACGGAAAGCCGGACGCCGACCGCTTCGCGTTCCGCGTCAACTACGACACGGGTCGGCTGACCCCCGAACGGGCCGCCGCCCTGGCGGCCGCCTTCCGGACGGTCGTCGCCCGCGTGACCGCCGATCCGTCCGTGCCCCTCGCCGAACTGCGTCCGGCAGCGCCGGCGGTTTCGCAGGCAGCGGTTACGCGCGGCAGCCGGCTGCAGCGCCTTATCGACGCACGGCATCGCGCGCGCGAGGAGTGAGACCGACACCGGTCGGCACCCGGGCCGAAACACCTTCCGACGGAGAGGCTGCAAGGAATGCGGGTTCCTCCCCCACCCGAAATCGAGCAGCACATCGTGGCCATATGGCGTGAGGTGCTGAAGATCGATTCTGTCGGGCTCTACGACAACTTCTTCGACCTGGGGGGAAACTCGTTACAACTGGCCCGAGTACATATGCGATTACGCGAATCGATCGCCCCCGACCTCCCCCTGACGGCGCTCTTCGATCTTCCCACCGTTTCCGCGCTGGTGTCCTATCTCAGCAGCTCACCGGACCGGGAAGCGGGCGCGCTCGACGAGAGCCGGCTCCGCGCCCAGCAGCAGCGACGGCACCGCCGTACCTTTCGCGGCCCGGACCCAGGGGACCGCCTATGACCGAGCAGCCGTACGGAGCCGATGACATCGCTGTGATCGGAATGGCTCTCCATGTGCCCGGCGCGGACGACATCGACACCTTCTGGGAGAATCTGCGCGACGGAGTCGAGTCCATAAAGCCGTGCACGGAACAAGAGTTGGACAGCCTCGGAGTTTCGGCCGAGCGGCGCCATCACCCTCATTTCGTGAACGCCGCGGGCCTCATACCAGGAGTATCGCTCTTCGACCACCAGTTCTGGGGCTACTCTCCGAGAGAGGCCGCACTGCTTGATCCGCAACAACGGCTCTTCCTGGAAACCGCATGGGAGTCGCTGGAGCACGCGGGCTACGATCCGTTCGCCTACGACGGCGCCATCGGTGTCTATGCCGGTATGGGACTGAGCCGCTATCTTCTGCGCAATCTCCTCGGAAATCCGGACGTGTCGGACGCCGATTCCCCGATGCTTCTGATGGGAAACGACAAGGACTTCCTCGCCACCCGGGTCTCCTACCATCTGAATCTGCGCGGGCCGAGTCTGGCCGTGCAGACGGGCTGCTCCACCTCCCTGGTCGCCACGCATCTGGCCGTCGACGCGCTGCTGAGCTACCAGTGCGATCTGGCGCTCGTCGGCGGCGCCACCGTCACCCCGCCGCAGCTGACCGGATACCTCAGAATGCCGGGCAGCACCGCGTCCCCCGACGGGCACAGCCGGGCCTTTGACGCGGAGGCCGCCGGAACGGTGTTCGGCAACGGCGTGGCGGCGGTCGTACTCAAACGCCTCCCGGAGGCGGTCGCCGACCGGGACACCATTCACGCGGTGATCAAGGGGTCCGCCGTCAACAACGACGGCGCCGGCAAGGTCGGCTTCGCGGCACCGGGGATCAGCGGCCAGGCCGAGGTGATCGTACGCGCGCAGCGGGTCGCCGAGGTCACGGCCGATACGGTGAGCTACGTCGAGGCCCACGGGACGGCCACGCGGCTCGGCGACCCCGCCGAAGTGGCGGCGCTCACCCGCGCGTTCCGCGACAGCACGGACCAGGTGGGCTACTGCGCCCTGGGGTCGGTGAAGACCAACGTCGGCCATCTCGACACGGCGGCCGGGGTCACCGGGCTGATCAAAGCCGCCTTGGCGCTGAGCCACGGGCAGATCCCCGCGTCGCTCCACTTCACGACCCCCAACCCGGAGATCGACTTCGAGCGCAGCCCGTTCTATGTGAACACCGAGTTGCGCGCGTGGCCGCGAGGCGCGACACCGCGCAGGGCCGGGGTCAGCGCCTTCGGCTTCGGCGGCACGAACGCCCATGTCGTACTGGAGGAACCGCCCCGACGGGCGCCGACACCCGCCGGGGCGCGCCCCCAGGTGCTGGTGCTCTCCGCCAAGACCGCCGACGCGCTCGAACACGCCACCAGCAAGCTCGCCGACCAGTTGCGCGACCACCCGGACCAGTCCCTCGTCGACATCGCGTACACCACACAGGTGGGCCGGGCGAGGTTCGCCCATCGCAGGAGTGTGGTCTGCCGGGACCACAAGGACGCGGTGGAGTTGCTGTCCGCCCCGGGGGACCCGCGCTGGCGGAAGCTGCGCGAGGCCAGACAGGAACGCACGGTGGCGTTCATGTTCTCCGGCGTCGGTGACCAGTACGTCGGCATGACCCAGGACCTCTACGAGGACGAGCCCGTCTTCGCCGCCGCCATCGACGAGTGCGCCGAGTCCCTGGGCCCGCACCTGGGCCTCGATCTGCGCGATGTGCTCTACCCGGAGCGCGGCGCCCCGCGAGTCGAGGGGCCCCGCGCACGCGGCCGGCTCGATATGGCCGGGATGTTCAGCGGCGCCCCGCCGGAGGACGTGCTGCGCGCCACCACGCTGGCCTATCCGGCCGTCTTCTGCGTCGAGTACGCGCTTGCCCGGCAGCTGACCGCCTGGGGGGTACGGCCCGCCGCCCTCATCGGACACAGCCTCGGCGAGTATGTGGCCGCGACCGTCGCCGGGGTGTTCACCCTCCACGACGCGCTGCGCCTGATCGTGCACCGGGCGCGGCTGATCGACGAGCTGCCCGGTGGGGCGATGCTGGCCGTGTCGCTGTCACCGGACGCGCTCCGCCCGCGCCTGACCGGCAGCGGGCTCTCCATCGCGCTTCTCAACGGCCTGCGGCTGACCGTGGTGGCCGGTCCTTCCGAGGCGGTGGACGCACTGGCGCGGGAGCTGTCGGCCGAGGAGATCGCCTGTCGGCCCCTCGGGACCCGGCACGCCTTTCACACCCCGTCGCTTGAGCCGATGGTCGCCCCGTTCACCGAGGCGCTGCGCACGGTCGAGCTGTCGCCGCCGGTGACTCCGCTGCTCTCCAATATGACGGGGACGTGGCTGACCGCCGCCGAGGCCACCGACCCCGAGTACTGGGGCAGGCAGAGCGCGCGCACCGTCGACTTCGCGGGCGGGCTGCGGGAGTTGTGCGCGGACCGCGATCACGTCCTCCTCGAGGTCGGCCCCGGCCAGGCTCTGTGCTCGCTGGCCGCCGAGCATCTGCTCGACGCGGACCGGCCCGTGGACGGGCTGGTCCTCCCTTCCGTACGCACCTGGTACGACCACCGGGAGAGCGACACCTCACTCCTCCAGGACGTCCTGGGCCGGCTGTGGCTGGCGGGCGCCGATGTCGACTGGCCCGCCGTGCACGCACCGCGGAAACCGGGCCGGGTGCCCCTGCCGAGCTATCCGTTCGAGCGCACCCGCGCCTGGGTGGACCCGCCTGCGCCGGGCGCCGTCCCCGCTTCCGGCGCGGACACCGGGGAGCGGGTCTTCGCCCCGTCGTGGCGCTCGCTTCCCTTTCCGGTGGCCGATCCGCCGAACACCACGGCCGCCGGGGAGCGTTGGCTGATCCTCGCGGACGGCGACGGAGTGGCGCGGGCCCTGGCCCGCCGCATCCTCGACAACGGCGGGGCGGCGCTCCTGGTCGAACCCGGTACGGGGTTCGAGCCGGTCGACGAGGAGCGGATACGGATCGACCCGGCGCGCTCCGAGGACTACGACGCACTCGCGGACCACCTCACCCGGACCGGTTTCGGCTGCACCCATGTCGCGCATCTGTGGAGCCTGGACCCGGGCCACGGGCCGCAGGAGGATCCGGCACGGGCCCTGACCCTTGGCTTCCGGAGCCTGGCGTACACGGCCCGCGCGCTGGCCCCTCGTACCGACGGCCGCGCGCCGGCCTCCCGTACCGAGGACGAGCCACTGCGGATCTGGGTGGTGACGAGCGGGATCGCCACGGTCGAGAGCGGTGACGCACTCCGCCCGGAAACGGCCGCCCTGCGAGGTCCCGCGCTGTGCGCCCCCCAGGAATACCCGAAGGTGAGCGTCGACATCGTCGATGCCGGTACATGGGCCGAGCGCCCTGCGGCCCTGGCCGAACGGCTCCTTACGGTCGTCAGGGAACCCACGCGCCCGCGGGCCACCCAGCGGCTGACCGCCTTCCGCGGCGACCGCCGCTGGCTGCCGGGGCTCGAACCGCTGCCGCTGTCCGACACCGGACCCGCCCCCTACCCGCTGCGGCCGGGCGGGGTCTGTCTGATCACCGGCGGACTGTCCCGGATCGGCCTGGACATCGCCGATGAACTCGCCACCCGCGCCCGGGCCAGACTCGCTCTGGCCACCGGTGTCTCCTTCCCGGCAGCGGAGCAGTGGCCCGACTGGCTGGCCGAGTACGGTCCGGACGATCCCACGAGCAGGCTCATCGTGCGGCTGCGCGCGATGCGGGACCGTGGCGCGGACGTCCTCGTGGTGCGGGCCGACACCACCGACCGCACCTCGACACATGCCGCCATCGACGCGGTGGAGAAGGCGTTCGGCCAGGTCAACGCCGTGGTGCAGGCCGAGGGCGCACCCGCTCGCGAGGCCGTCGCACCGCTCGGGGAACTCGCCACGGGGCAGGACTGCGCCGAGGCCGTACCGCGCGCGCAGGTCGCGGGCTGCCGGGTCCTGGTGGATCTGTTCGGCGACGCGGACCTGGACTTCTGCCTCCTCGTCTCGTCCAACGCGGCCCTGCTCGGGGGTATCGGTCTCACCGGCCACAGCGCGGGCAGCGCGTACCTGGACGCCACCGCCTGCCGGCAACGGGCGCTCACGGGCAGGCGCTGGATCAGCGTCAATCTGGAGGAGTGGGCGGAGCCGGACACCTCGCGGCGGCCCGATGGCACACCGCGCTATGCCATCGCACCCGACGACGGTGTCCGCGTGGTGCGGCGCCTCATGGAATGGTGCGACGAGCCGCAGGTCAGCGTGGTCACGAGTGATCTGGAAGCGCGCCTCGACCGCTGGGTCAGGCACCCCGGCCACGAGCCCGCCCGCTCCCTCGCGCCCGAGTCCCCTCGCCATCCGCGCCCCCCTCTGGACACGGCGTTCGTCGCGCCAGACGGCGAGCGCGAGACGACGATCGCCACCGTCTGGCAGGACGTGCTCGGCATCGAGGGCATCGGCCGCGACGACAACTTCTACGCCCTGGGAGGGCATTCGCTTCTCGCGACCCAGGTCGTGGCCCGGGTGAGGTCGCTCTTCGACCTGGACATCCCGCTGGTCAGCCTGTTCGGCGCGCCCACCGTCGCTGGTTTCGCCGAACGGGTCGCCAGGCTGATCTCACCGGTGCCCGACGCGTCCGGCGCGCCCTCGGCCACCCGGGCCGAACCCTCGCCCGGGGCCGGTCCCCCGCCGCTGCTGAGGCAGTTGGGGCCGCGCCGCGACACCGGGCCGCGGCTGCTCTGTTTCCCGTACGCAGGTGGCGGCGCCTCCGTCTTCCAGGAGTGGGGACGCCTGCTCCCCGCGCATATCGAGCTGTGGGCCGTACAGCTCCCCGGGCGCGAGGACCGCCTCCTCGAACCCCCGACGAGCCTGCTGGATCCGCTGCTCGACGCCCTGGAGCGTGCTCTGCTGCCCCTGCTCGACCGGCCGTTCGTGTTCTTCGGCCACAGCATGGGCGCCATCGTGTCCTGGTCCCTGGCCGACCGGATGCGCGAAAAACACCGGGTGCAGCCCGACCACCTCTTCGTCTCCGGCTGTAGGCCACCCAACCTCGGCGCGCCTCGCCGTCCATGGCACCACATGCCCGACGAGGAGCTGATCGCGGAGCTCCGCCGGATGGAGGCCACGCCGGACGTGATCCTCACCGACCCCGAGCTGCGCCGGCTGTTCCTGCCCACCATCCGTGCCGATCTCACCATCGCCGAGTCCTACCAGAGCCCGCCGGGCAGACGGCTGACCTGTCCCACTACCGCGTTCCGCGGCAGTGGCGATGTCCATGTGCCCCTGGACCGGCTGCGGCATTGGGGAGCACTCACCGAAGCGGCCTTCGACTGGGAGGAGTTCACGGGAAGCCATCTCTTCCTGGCCGAGTCACGCGAAGCGGTGGTCGAGCAGATCGTCCGGCGCCTGAGCAGCCCCTGAAGCCGTCTACCCGTCGGCGCCCGGCGCCGCGGTCCTGTGAGGAGGACAGATGAACAGTCGCCTCGTACGGCCCGGCGACGATGTCGCGACCGTCGTGGTCGATGTGGAGGGGACGCTCGACCTGGCTGTTCTGCGGCAGGCCGCCGACTGGTTGACGGAGCGACACGGGGAGCCGGGCGCCGCCGCGCCGGTGGACGTCGTCGATCTGCGGAACCTGCCGCCCGAGGAACGCTCCGCGGCGGCCGTCGACCGGCTCCTGGAGCGGATGTGGCTGCCGTACGACACGGCCACGCACCCGCTGGTCCGGCTGACCGCGCTCCAGGTCGACGAGGACTGGTTCGCCGTCCTCGCCTCCGTGCATCGCGACCGTGTGGACACCCGCTCGCTGGACATTCTGACCGAGGAGTTGTGGCAGGCGTACGGGGCCTTCGCCGCCGACGCCCCCGAGTCGCTACCGGCCGCAGCCCCGGCGGCCGGAAGCCAGGTGGGCCGGCCGGCCCGCCCGGTGCACCGCATCAGGACAGTGTCCGCCGATCTGCCCGGGGCGACGGCGGCGGGGATCCACAGCATGGCGCGCGCGGCGGACGTGCCGTGCTCCGCCGTGGCCGTCGCGGCCGTCGCCGTGCTCCTGGACCGCGTGGACGCCGACGCGCCCACGGACCGGGGGCGCGAGCACGTCGTCGACCTTGTCACGGACGAACGGCCGCGGCCCGGGCTGGACCGGACTGTCGGTCCCTTCGAGGAGGCGCTGCCCGTACGGGTCGATCTGGCGGGCGACCCGCCCTTCGCCGACGTCCTCGACCACATCGGCAAAACCTTGGCCCTGGGGCCGGGCGGTGAACCCCCGGAGGAGGGCCGCGTAACGCTCCGCTGGCGCCGGGAGTTGCGCCTTCCGCGGGTGCCGGGGCTGGCCCTGGACGTCCTCGATCTCGGCGTCGCCACGAGCCGTTCCCCGCTGGAGTTCGCCTTTACGGAAAAGGAGTCCGCCCTCGGCCTGACCGTGGGATGGCGCGAGGATGTGCTCGGCGAGGACGCGGCCGACCGGATGCTCGACGCCCTCCGGGACGTCCTCGCCAACGCCGTGGCCTCCCCGGGCGAACCGGTGTTCCGGCTGCTGCCGCAGGCCGGGCCGTCGAGGGCCCCGTCCGACCTCGAGGCGCGCGTCGCCGCCGTCTGGGCCGCGGAGCTCGACGTCGACGTGCTCGACATGGACACCGACTTCTTCGAACTCGGCGGCAACTCGTTCCAGGGCGCCGCCGTGATCGGGCGCCTGCGCAGGGAGCTGGGCATCGACCTCCCCCTGCGCCACATCTTCGACCAGCCGGCCACGGTCGCGCGGCTCGCCCGGGAAATCGAGCGTATCCAGAGGGGACAGTGATCATGGAAAGTGATGTGCGCAGCCGTATCACCGACTATCTCTCCCGCTTCTTTCCGGTGGGAGAACTGCGGCCCGAGGAGGACTTCTTCAAACTCGGCTTGGTGAACTCCTTGTTCGCCATGCAGATCGTCGCATTCGTGGAGCACGAGTTCGGCATCACCGTGGAGAACGACGATCTGCACCCGGACAACTTCCGATCCGTACAGGCGCTGGATCTCTTCGTCAGCGGCAAGCTCAGCACATCCGCCGCGCAGTGAGCGTCAGCGCGGGCCACCAGGCCGTCCGTGCGGAGTTCCGGGAGTTCACCGACCGTGTCGTCGCTCCGTACGCCGAAGACTTCCACCGCGACCAGCACACCCCGGACGCGGTGATCAAGGCGCTGGCCGACCGCGGCTACCTGGGGCTGCCGATCCCCGAGGAGTTCGGCGGGGGCGGAGGTGACGCGGTTACGGTGGGACTGCTCGCCACGGAACTGGGCCGGGCCTGTTCGTCGGTGCGCAGCCTGTTCACCGTGCACACCATGGTGGCGCACGCGATCGCGCGGTGGGGCAGCGGGGCGCAGAGGCAGCGGTGGCTTCCGCTCCTTGCCACGGGCGAGCGGATCGGGGCGTTCGCCCTGTCCGAACCCGAGGTCGGCAGCGATGCGGCGGGCGTCACCACGCGCGCCGTTCCGGACGGCCGTGGGTGGCTGCTGCGGGGCCGCAAGAAGTGGATCACCTACGGGCAGATCGCCGATGTGTTCCTCGTGATCGGGCGTACGGAGCAGGGGCCGACCGCCTTCCTCGTGGAGCGCGACACGGAGGGGCTGACCACCGAACCGATCACCGAGCTGATGGGGATCCGGGCCTCGATGACCGCCGAGGTGCGCCTCGACGGGTGCACGGTGGCCGATGAGAACCTTCTCGGCCGGCCGGGCCTGGGGGTGTCCCATATCGCCGGAGCCGCCCTCGACCTCGGTCGGTACACCGTGGCCTGGGGCTGCCTCGGCATCATCGACGCCTGTCTTACGGCCTCCGTCGGCTATGCGGGCGGGCGCGAGCAGTTCGGCGCGCCCCTCAAGGAGCATCAGCTGGTCCGGCAGATGATCAGCCGGATGTTCACCGATCACCGGGCCGCCGAGCTGCTGTGTCTGGACGCGGCCCGGCTGCGTGACCAGCGCGCCCCCGACGCCCTGGCGGCCACCTCGCTCGCCAAGTACTTCGCGTCCACCGCCGCCGTGCGCTGCGCCTCGGACGCGGTGCAGATCCACGGGGCGAACGGCTGTGCCGCCGGCCATCCGGTCAGGCGCCACTACGGCGACGCCAAGGTCATGGAGATCATTGAGGGAAGTTCCCAGATCCACGAGATCAACCTGGCGGAGTACGCCTTCCAGGAGTTCTCACCGGGACGGCACCGGCCGGCCCCCGCGGCGGAGAGGAGCGGCATATGACGGTCAAGTGCGTGGTCTGGGATCTGGACAACACGCTGTGGGACGGGGTGCTCCTCGAAGACCCCGAGGTCCGGCTGCGCCCCGATGTCCCGCTGGTCATCGAGGCCTTGGACGAGCGGGGGATCCTGCACTCCGTCGCGAGCCGCAACGACGCCGGGACCGCCCGGGCGAAGCTGCGCGAACTCGGCCTGGACGAGTACTTCCTGCACCCCCAGATCACCTGGGGCAGCAAGTCGGAGTCGCTGAAGGCCATCGCGGCGGCGCTCAACATCGGCGCGGACGCCCTCGCCTTCGTCGACGATCAGCCGTTCGAGCGCGACGAGGTCGCCTTCGCCCTGCCCGAGGTGCGGTGCTTCGACGCCACGCAGATACCACTCCTGCCCGACCTCCCCGAATTCCAGGTGCGCGACGTCACCGCGGACGCCAGAAACCGGCGGCTGCTCTACCGGGCCGACGAACGGCGCAAGCAGGCCGAGGAGCGCCACTCGGGGACGGCGGACGAGTTCCTTGCCTCGCTGGACATGACGTTCACCATCTCCCCCGCGCGCGAGGAGGACCTTCGCCGGCTCGAAGAGCTCACCGTGCGCACCCACCAGCTGAATTCGACCGGCTACACCTACTCGTACGACGAACTCGACACGCTGCGCACATCACCGGACCATCTGCTCCTGATCACCGAACTGACCGACCGCTACGGCGGTTACGGGAAGATCGGTCTCGCGCTCGTCGAGCGGACCTCGGCCGCCTGGACCGTGAAGCTGCTGCTCATGTCGTGCCGGGTGATGTCGCGCGGGGTGGGTTCCGTGCTGCTCAACCACCTGGTCCACGAGGCGCGCGGGGCCGGTGTCCGGCTGTTCGCCGAGTTCCTGCCCACCGATCGCAACCGGGCGATGTATGTGACGTACAAGTTCTCCGGCTTCGTCGAGTCCCGCACGGAGGGGGACCTGGTGATCCTGGAGCACGACTTCACGAATCTGCAGGGCTTCCCTCCGTATATGAACGTCGTGTCCCGTTAAGACCAGGAGTCAGCGCCGTGCCGTCCGACACCCTGCACACGAGATTCGAGGCCGTCGCCAGGGCCCACCCCGACCACACGGCCGTCACCGGGACCGGCGGGCCCCTGACCTATCGCACACTCGACCGGCTCAGCGACGAACTCGCCGCCGCACTCTCCCCGGTGCTGCGGGAGGACCGGCTGGTCGCGATACGGGTGGGGCGCGGGGCGCAGCTCCTCGTCGCGGTGCTGGGAGTGCTGAAGGCTGGTCGCGGATATGTGCCGGTGGACCCGGACTACCCGGAGGCCCGCCGGCGCTACATCCTCGACGACTCCGCGGCCCGGCTGATCGTCACCGACGGACCGTGCGACCCCGGTGAGGAGGCCGTGGCCACGGCCGGAGCCCTGACCGTCGCGGCCCGCCCGGCGGGCCCCGCACCGCGGGTGCCCGACGATGTGGCGTACGTCATCTACACCTCGGGCTCGACCGGTTTCCCCAAAGGGTGCGTGGTCCGCCACCACAACGTGCTGAGCCTGATGGACCATACGCGGTCGCTGTTCCGCTTCCGGTCCGCCGACGTCTGGACGCTCTCCCACTCGATGAGCTTCGACTTCAGCGTCTGGGAGATCTGGGGCGCGCTGCTGTACGGCGCGCGGCTGGTCGTGGTGGACAAGGAGACCTCGGCGGATCCCGATGCGTTCAAGGCTCTCGTCGCGACTGAGGGCGTCACCGTGCTCAACCAGGTGCCGTCGGTCTTCAGCCGACTCGACCAGGTGTCCGACGAGGGGCCGGCCTGGCCGTCCCTGCGCTATCTGATCTTCGGCGGCGAGGGGCTGCAGTCCGAGAACCTGCTCGCCTGGCTGCGCCGGGGCATCGCGCCCGGGGCCGCGCTCATCAACATGTACGGCATCACGGAGACCACGGTCCATGTCACCTTCTGCCGGCTGACACCTCAGCTGCTGGAGTCCGTACAGCCGGGCCGCAGCCCCATCGGACGGCCACTGCCCCATCTCGAGGTGTCCCTGCGGGACGAGGACGGCTACCCCGCGCCACCCGGGACACCCGGTGAGATCTGGGTGGCGGGCGAGGGTGTCTGCGCCTGCTACCTGGGTCGGCCCGAGCTGACGGCCGAGCGGTTCGTGGGTGGCGGGCCCGGGGAGGGAGGGCCCGGGGAGGGAGGGCCCGGGGAGGGAGAGGTCCGCCACTACCGCAGCGGCGATTGGGCCGTGCGGGACGCGGAGGGCGATCTGCACTACATCGGACGCCGCGACGACCAGGTGAAGTTGCGTGGCTTCCGTATCGAGCTGGGCGAGGTGGAATCGGCCGTACGTGCCTTCCCCGGGGTCCGCCACGCCGCGTGTGCCACGGAGGTCATCGCGTCCGGGTACACCATCCTGGTCGCCTATGTCGTGGACGCGGACGACCGGGCCCCGGTCGATCCGGCCGCGCTGAACAGACACCTCGCCGCGACGCTCCCCGCCCATCTGCGGCCCCAGCGGCTGCGGAAGATTCCCCACCTGCCGCTCGGGCCGAACGGCAAGACCGACAAGTCGGCGCTCGCCGCCACGGCCGCTGCCGCCGTGGACGACGCGCCACGCGACCGGGCGCGGCGCGGCCGACGCCATGTGTATCCACCCCGGAGGACGTGAATGAGGCCCGACCCATCCGCCGTGGTGCTCGCGTTCGACTTCCCGGGCCGCCGGGTCGCGAGCGGCTTCGACCTGTTGTTCAAGCAACTTCCACTTCCCGAAGTGGCGGGTCGGTTGGTGACGGTGCCGGACGCGGTACGCCCCTTCACCGCCGCCTGCTACGTGGACGCGGCCGTATCGGCGGTCCCGGACGGGGCGGTCGTGCTGGCCGCGGCCTTCTGCTCCGCGGCTCCGCTGGCCCAGGACGCGATCGCGCAACTCGCCGCGTGCGGTGTCCCGACCCTGGGGCTGCTGCTCGCGGATCCCGTTGTCCCGGGCGAGTTCACCCTCCGCGACGCGCTCGTGAACACGCTGGGGCAGATCGGCCGGGACGATGTGGAGGACCTGATCGAGGCGCTGATCAGGGACGACAGCCTGGACGCAGAGCCGGAGCTGTGGCGTGACCGGGTGCTGCGCACCGTACGGGCGGCGTTGGCCGAGGCGCTGGGCTGTGCCACCGACGACGAGACCGTGGTGGGGCTGTCGAGCCGGTACACCGCCTATCTGGACTTCGTGCTCGCCACCAGATCCGCCGACTTCTCCCCCTACCCCGGCCGTTGCGTGGCCCTCTCCTCGACCGGCCATACGATGCCGCCCGACTGGCCCGGCCTGCCATCGGTGGGCCACCGGCAGACGGCCTCGGCCCGACGGGATCTCCTGGGCTCACCGGAGCTCAGAACACAGTTACTCGACCTGCTCGCCGACCCGCCATGCGTATGACGCCGGGGTGTCGCGGCCCGGCGACACTGCCGAAGGCGTTCCGGTGGTTATGGGCCGCCTCGGGCGTTTCGGCGTTCGGCGACGGCGTCCATCTGGCCGCCCTCCCCCTGCTCGCGGCGAGCGTGACGCGCGACCCGGTGGTGATCTCCGTGGTCGCCGCCGCGACCCGGGTGCCCTGGCTGCTCTTCGGCCTGATCGGCGGCGCGCTCGTCGACCGCTGGGACCGCCGCCGCACCCTGTGGATCTCGGACGCCGCACGCGCCGCGCTGCTCCTCGCGGCGGTGGCCGGTGTATGCGCCGGGCTCATCGGCGTCCCACTGCTCATCGCGCTCGCGTTGCTCCTGTGCATCGGCCAGATCCTGTACGACACCGCCGCCTCCGCCTATCTGCCCGAACTGCTCGACCGGGACACCGAGTTGCTGAAGCGGGCCAACACGCGATTACAGGGCACACAGACCGCCGTGAACGGCTTCCTCGGCCCGCCGGCGGGGGCCGCCATGTTCTCCCTCGGCCGTGCCGTACCCCTGCTCGCGGACGCCCTGACGTTCCTCTTCAGCGCCCTGACCATCCGCTCGCTGCCGAGAACACCTCCCAAGCCAGCTACCGAAAAGGGTCCGTTGCTCGCCGAAGCGCGGGCCGGGGCCGCCTACTTGGTGCGCAACCCCGTGCTGCTCGGGCTGTCGCTGCGCCCCGCCGTCGGAAACCTGGCCTTCGGCGCAGGCACGGCGGTCTTCGTCCTGTTCGCCCAGGAGGAACTGCGCCTCGGCCCGACGGGGTACGGACTGCTGCTGGCCACCGAGGCGGTCGGCGGTCTGGCGGGCGCCGCGCTGGCCGGGCGGCTCGCCGACCGGATCGGCATCGGTGGCGCGCTCACGCTGAGCGCCTTCCTCCTGGTCGGTGCCCAACTGGCCCTCGGTCTCAGCGACGGACCGGGGGCGGCGGGGGCGGCGATCGTCGTACGCGCCGCCGCGTTCGGCATCACGATGGTCCTGGGGCCTTCGGTACGTCAGGCCATCGTGCCCAACGACCTCATGGGCCGGGTCTCCGCCGCCGCCCGTCTCATGGCCGTCGCCCCCGCCCCGCTCGGCGCGCTGCTGGGCGGCTGGCTGGCGACCGAGGCCGGGCTGCGCGCCCCGTATCTGATCGGTGCGGCGGTCCTGGCCGTCGCCACCCTCGGCAGCATGGCCATGACGACCAACCGCAAGATCGACGCGGCGCTGGCCCGGGCCTCGCCCGCTCCGCGCCCCTCCAGCCCGACAGCCCCCTGAATCGACCGTGTTGTACCTCTCTGACTTCTTGGAGCAGCGTGGACACATCAGCCATACCTGTGGACGGGCGAGCAGCGCGCCCGGCGGAGGGCCCACCCCATCTCGGCAGTGCCGATGCCCATCGCTTCCGCACCGCGGAGCAGGTCGCCCTGAGCTCCCGTGGCGACAGCGTGGCCATCGTGGTCCGCTGGGCCGACACCGCGCGGGATCGCTGGACCTCCGCGCTGATCGTCCGGGACACCACCGAGGGAGCCAAGGAGCCCGAAGTCGTGGCACAGGCAGGGGCGGACGCCCCCGCCTGGTCGCCGGACGGCAGGTGGCTCGCCCATCTCCTCCGGGAGCCGGGGCAACCCGGTGTCTCGCTGGCGCTGTGGTCCGCCGCCGACCGCACCGTACGTCCGCTCGCCCGGGGCCTGCGGGCCGCCGGGCACCCGATGTGGTCGCCGGACGGCACGCGGGTGGCCTTTGTCGCGGCCGAGGACAACGGCGGCGAGGCCCCGGGGCGCGCTCCCCATGTCGTCAGGGACCTCGGCTACAAGATCGACGGCGTGGGGCTGGTGCCGAAGGCCCGGCGCCATCTGCATACCGCCGATATCGCCACGGGGGACGTCAGACAGCTCACCCGGGGCGCGTTCGACGTCCACGGCCCCGCGTGGTCGCCGGACGGAGCGGCGCTGAGCCTCGGGGTGAGCCGACCGGCGGGCGATGTCCCCTGGCCACTCGCCGATGTGTGCCTCGCCGACGCCGCCACGGGAGAACTGCGGCACCTGGTCGACTGGGGCGGCACGGTGGTGTGGACCGGCTGGACCCCGGAGCGTCAGATCGTGTTCGCGGGGCAGCGCCACCCAGGCCCCTGTCAGCATTCCAGCTTGTACCGCGTCGTTGACGACCCGCACGGAGAACCCGTCGACCTCCTCGCCGGATTCGGGCGGCGGCTGGTCGCCTCCGCACGCGGCACCACACCCGCCGCGCTCTTCCTCGGCACCGGGGACTTCCTGTTCTGCGCACGGGAGGCCGGGGGCACCCGGGTGTACCGGGCCCCGGCGGGAAGCGGCCGGGCGACGCCCTGGTTCGGCGGCGACTCCACCGTGGTGATGGGCATGAGCGCATCGGCCGCCGCCGACTCCTTGGCCCTGGTCGTCAGCGACGCACACACCCCGGGGGACGTATATCTGACGCCGACGGACGAACCGAGGCCCCGAAGGCTCACCGACCTCAGCCCATGGGCAGCGCGGTTCGCGGTCACGGCGGCCGAGGACATCCGCTTCAGCCCACCGGGCCGCCCGGAACTGCACGGATACCTGCTGCGGGGACGCCCGGCCGGGACCCGGGGACCCACGCTGTTCGACATTCACAGCGGGCCCGACTACGTATGGCGCCCCAGCCTCTCCCCGCGCCACCTCTACCACCAGACCCTGGCGGCCCGTGGCTGGAACGTCCTGTTGCTCAATCCGCGGGGCAGCGACGGCTACGGCGAAGCGTTCATGCGCGCCCCGCTGGGCAGGCCGGGCTTCAGCGAGGAGGAGGACTTCCTGTTCGTCCTCGACCGCATGGTGCGCGACGGACTCGCCTCCGAAGGCCAGGTCGCCGTCATGGGCTCCAGCCACGGAGGGTTCATGACGAACTGGCTGACCGCCCGCACCGACCGGTTCGCCGCGGGCATCAGCGTCGCCGGTGTCGCCAACTGGTCGAGCCTGTACGGGACGTCGTCGCTCGGCGCGACGACCGCGCCCGTCCTCCTGGGCGGCACCCCCCAGGAGGTCCCGGAACGCTACGCCGCCAGTTCGCCGTTGACGTACGTCCGCGGTGTCACGGCGCCCACGCTTCTGCTGCACGGCGAGGACGACCTCATGAACCCCATCGGCCAGAGCGAGGAGTGGTTCACCGCGCTGCGCGCCCAAGGATGTGAGGTCGAGTTCGTGCGCTACCCCGGGGGCGGACATCTCTTCATGCACAACGGCCCCCTCGGCCACCAGGAGGACTACCGCCGCCGCATTGTGGCCTGGCTGGTCAAACACGTCGAAGGGAGGGACCTCAGATGAGCCCGCGAACCGGCACCGCACCGCTCTCCCTTGCCGATGTGGTGTGGCGGCGGGCGGGCGAGCAACCCGATGGCCTCGCCCTCGTCGAACTGCGCGACACCGGTGACGATCTCACCGTGAGTTGGCATGAACTCGTCGACTTGGCAGACCGTACGGCCACCGTGCTGACCGGTCTGGGCGTCGGGCCCGGCCAGACCGTGGTCGCCGCACTCCCCAACTCCGCCGACCTCGTGACCGTCTCGCTCGCGCTTCTGCGCATCGGAGCCGTGGTGTGCCCGGTGCTCCCGAGCCTGCGCGAACACGAACTCGGCCATGTGCTGCGCCGGTCCGGTGCACACGTCCTGGTCGTACCGGAGTCGTTCCGCGGCCGTGGCCACCCCGGTGAAGTCATCGCCATGGCGGAGGCGGGGCTGGCCCCGGGCCTGCGTCACCTTCTGATCGCTCCTGGACACTCACCCGCGCCCTCGGCGACCGTCCCCGCCACACACCGGCTCGCCGCATGTGTGGCCGCGGCCAGGCCCGCCGGAGCATCGGCCCGTCCGGCCGGAGCCTCCCCCCACGATGTCGCGCATCTCCTCTTCACCTCCGGCACCACGGGAGAGCCGAAGGGGGTCCCGCACCGTATGGACACGCTCAACCGGGCCGCCCTGCTCACCGCCGACCGGCTCGGCCTGACGTCGCGCGACCGGGTGCATATCGCCGCGCCCATGGCGCACCACAGCGGGTTCCTCTACGGAATGTGGCTGTCCCTGCTGCTCGGCAGCGCCCAGATCGTGCAGCCGACCTGGAACGCCGAGCGCGCGCTGCGGGCGTTCCGGGAATGGGGCGGCACCTTTATGCAGGGGTCCACACCGTTTCTGCTCGACCTGGTCGACGCGGTCGAGGCCGGTGCGACGGCGCCCGCCGCACTGCGTACCTTCGTGATCACCGGCGCGTCCGTACCCCGCGCTCTGCTCGCCCGCGCCCGCGCCCGCCTCGGCGTGCGGGTCTGCGCGGCGTGGGGCAGCACGGAAACCTGCATGGCCACGCTGTCCGCTCCCGAGGACGAAGCGGAGTCGGTGGCGGTGACCGACGGGCGCCCGCTGGAGGGCGTACGGCTCAGAGTGACCGACGACTCGGGCGCCGAGCTCGGCGCCGGATGCGAGGGCCATCTCGAGATGACCGGCCCGCTCGTCTTCGACGGCTATCTCGGGCGGGACGACCAGACGGCCGAGGCGTTCACCCCCGACGGCTGGTACCGCACGGGCGACCTCGCGGTCCTGGAGCCGTCCGGGTATCTGCGCATCACCGGCCGTGCGAAGGACGTGATCAACCGGGGCGGGGAGAAGATCCCCGTCGGCACCGTCGAGCAATTGCTGGCCGCCCATCCCTCCGTACGCGAATCCGCACTCGTCGCGATGCCCGATCCACGACTGGGCGAACGCGCCTGTCTGTTCGTCGCGTTGTATCCCGGAAAGAGCCTCAGGCTCAGCGACGTCCAGGAATTCCTGGACGGTCATCGGGTGACCAAGCACTACTGGCCCGAGCGTGTGGAGGTGGTCGGTGCCCTGCCCCGTAATCCGGCGGGCAAGGTGCAGAAATTCCTGCTCCGTGATCGATTGCGACGCGAGTTCACCCCCCACCCGAAGGGAGCGCAATTCAGTGCTGACTAAACAGGACATGGTCGAACTGCTCGCCTTACGCGGAAAGGAACAGGAAGAGCTCTTCGCGCGGGCCCGACGGATCCGCGAAGAAGTCTTCGGCACCCACGTCGTCGTACGCGGTGTGACGGAGATCGGCAACGCCTGCCGGGTCAACTGCGACTTCTGCCCCATGCGCCGGGACAACACCCGCGAGAACGACACCTTCCTGGCCGGGCCCGACGATCTCGTGGACGCCGCACGGGTCGTCAAGGACAACGGCATCAACGTCGTCTTCTTCCAGGCCGGTGAGATACCCCAGACGACCCGTGTGGTGGGCGAAGCCCTGCCGCGGATCCGGGAGTTGTACGACAACGACGTCGAAGTTCTGCTGAACCTGGGCAACAAGAAGCGCAGCGAGTACGCGTATCTGCGGGAACAGGGGGCGACCAGCTACATCCTCAAACACGAGACCAGCGACCCGGACCTCAATCTGCGGATGCGCCACGAAACCCTGGCGAGCCGGCTGCGCTGTCTGACCGACCTCATCGAGCTGGGGTTCAAGGTGGGCACCGGAGGAATCGTCGGACTGCCCGGTCAGACGCTGGCACATATCGCGGACGACATCATCATGGCGCGGGAGCTGGGCGCGCATATGTGCAGCTTCTCACCGTTCGTACCGGCGCCGCACACCCCGCTGGAGCACCTGGAACCCGGCGATGTCGACACGACGCTCAACGCACTGGCCGTCTGCCGCATCGTACGGCCGGACTGGCTGATCCCCGCGGTGAGCGCCCTGGCCAAGAACCGCAAGGACGGCCAGCGCAGCGGTTTCCTGGCCGGGGCCAATGTCCTGACGATTAACTTCACCCACGGGCGCAACGCCGACCGGTATCTCATCTACGGCAAGGAGCGCTTCGTCGTCCGCTCCGACCACGCCATGCGCGTCCTGGACTCGGTCGGCCTGGTCGCCGGCCGGTCCGTCTTCACCGGCTCCACGGCGTCCACGCCACGCCCTTGAGCGCGTTCAGATTCCGAACCGCGTACGGAAGAACTCGTCCAGGTCCGGGCGAGTGGCGGCGGAGCCGGGCAGCCGCTCCGCGCCGGGGGCGCGCAGGCCGTCGAGGAGGACGGACAGCTGGCGGCCGGTGAGGTCGGCGGACAGGCCGCCGCCGGCGCCGTCCTCGGGGATCCGCGGGGGCAGCGAGACCATCATCAGGACCAGGTCGTAGGTGTTCACGTCCGCCCGGAGCGACCCCTCCCGCTGGGCCCGTGCCACCAGGTCGTCCAGGTCGGCCAGCAGCGCCTCGCGCGTGGCGACGAGGGCCGGGCCGGACTCCGTGGTGCGCCTGCGGGAGACGGGGAACATCTGGCTGCTGCGGACCTCGGCCATATGGCGCATCACCCGGGTGAAGGCGGACCAGGCGTCCGGCTCCTCGGCCAGGGCGTGGGCGACGACGTCCGAGGTTTCCCGCATCTGGCCGATCGCGACCTCCTCGACGAGGGCGCGCTTGTTGGGGAAGTGCCGGTAGATCGTGCCCATGCCGACGCCGGAGCGACGGGCGACCTCCTCGATGGACACCTCGTAGCCGCGGTCGGCGAAGACGGCGCGGGCCGCCCGCAGGATCTGCTGGACGTTCTCGCGTGCGTCGGCCCGCTGGGGGCGGGCACCGGACGGGGCGATTTCTCTCATGGCCTGGGATGTTACGCTCCCGAAGCAGTAACGGAAAATGAATTTCCGGTTAGCCGACGGGGCTGCCCACGGACACGGGCTGCCCGACTCCAGGGAGACACACATGAGCCCGACCGGCTCGACCCCCACTTCCCCCGCATCCCCCGCCCACGCCGACTTCCCGGCCGATTTCCGTGGCGCCGTCCTGCGCCCCGGCCAGGACGGCTACGACCAGGCCAGGGTCGTCTTCAACGGCCGGACCGCCGACACCCGCCCCGCACTGATCGCCCGCTGCGCCGACGAGGAGGACGTCGCCACCGCCCTGCGCTACGCATCCGCTCGTGATCTGCCCGTCGCGGTGCGTGGCGGCGGCCACGGCTCCGACGGCCACGCCATGCCGGGCGGCGCCCTGGTCCTCGATCTGTCCGGTATGCGCGAGATCTCCGTCGACCCGGACACCCGCACCGTACGGGCCCAGGCCGGCGTTCTGCTCGGCGAGCTGGACGCGGCCACGCAGGAGCACGGCCTGGTGGTGCCGTCCGGCACCGTCACCAGCACCGGCGTGGCCGGGCTGACCCTCGGCGGCGGCATCGGCCACCTGATGCGCCGCTTCGGCGCCACCGTCGACAACCTGCTCGCCTGCGACATGATCACCGTCGACGGCCGGAAGGTCCGCGCGGACGAGAAGGAGAACCCGGACCTGTTCTGGGCGCTGCGCGGAGGCGGCGGCAACTTCGGTGTCGTCACCGCCTTCGAGTACCGCGCCCACCCGCTGGGCCCGGACGTCGTCTCCGGCCAGATCGTCTTCCCCGGCGACCAGGCCGCGGCCGTCCTGGCCCAGCTGCCCGCCTTCATGGCCGACGCCCCTCGCAAGCTCGGACTGGCGACCGCGCTCACCTTCGCGCCGCCGCTCCCCACGCTGCCCGAGGAGGCACACGGCAAGCTGGTCCTGATCCTCATCCCGGTCCACACCGGTGACTTCGCGGACGCCGAGGAGATCACCGGAAGGCTCGCCGCGCTGGGCACGCCCGTCGCCAACACGGTGCGGCGCACCACCTGGCTCCAGACGAACAGCATGCTGGACGCGACGGCGCCCTACGGACTGCGCACGGGTGCGCGCGGCGGCTATCTCGCCTCGCTCACCACATCCGCGATCGAGACGCTGGTCGAGCGCGTGACCGCCTCGCCGAACCCCCCGGGGACGATCACCGCGGTCAACATCTGGTCGCTGGGCGGCGCGATCTCCGAGGACGTCGACGAGGACGCCACCGCTTTCTCCCGCGCCGACGCGACCTGGCTGTGGGAGACCGCCACCGTGTGGACGGAACCGGAGCAGGACGGGCCCTTCGACGCATGGGCCGACGCGACCGCGCTCGCCATGCGGCCGCACACCCTCCCCAACGCCTACATCAATCTCACCGAGGACCAGGGCGAGGCGTGGCTTCGCGGCGTGTACGGAAGCGAGGCCAAGTACCGGCGGCTCGCGGAGATCAAGGCGGTGTGGGATCCACGGAACCTGCTCCGCCACAACAAGAACATCGCTCCCGCCCCCAGCGCGTAGGAGCCTCCCCCGGGCGCCGGCCGCCGCGGCCTCGACCGTCACCTGAGGCGCTGTCAAGTGGGATGCCAGCGTCTCTCTGCCGCTTTGCTCTATAAACCGAACAGCTCTGCCGCAGAACTGCTGCCTCGTCCGGTTTGGAGACGGTTCGGTTGCCCAAAGCCCAGAATGAGTTCGCAGTGGCCGGTCATCCGTGGATCCTCTCCGGGCACACCGGAACCGCGCTGCGGGCCCAGGCGCGGCGGCTCCACGGCCATGTCGCCGACCACCCTCGGCTCCGGCCGGAAGACATCGGCCACACGCTGGCGAGCGGCGGCCCGGCGCTCACCCATCGCGCGGCGGTGGTCGCGGCGGACCGGGAGGGGTATCTGCGGGGGCTCGACGCGGTGGCCCGGGGTGAGGACGCCCCCAGTGTCGTACGGGGCACGGCGGCCGCGGCCGGCGACGGGGTCGCGTTCGTCTTCCCCGGCCAGGGCACCCATTGGCCCGGTATGGCCGCGGACCTGCTGACGGTCTCCCCCGCGTTCCGTCGGGCGGTCGACGCCTGCGCCGGGGCGTTCGAGCCGTATGTCCCCTGGTCACCGGAGGCGGTGCTGCGGGGCGCGCCGGGCGCGCCGCCCCTGGAGGGGACCGACGTGGTGCAGCCGACGCTGTTCGCCGTCATGGTGGGGCTGGCCGAGCTGTGGCGGACTCATGGGGTGAGCCCGGCGGCGATCGTGGGGCACTGCATCGGGGAGATCGCGGCGGCCCATCTCTGCGGCGCCCTGTCGCTGTCCGATGCGGCACGCGTGGTGATCGAGAGCAGCCGGGCCCAGGCGACGCTCTCCGGGTCGGGTGCACTGATCGCGGTCGCGCGGTCCGAGGCGCAGCTGCTTCCGTTGCTGCGGCGGTGGCCGGGCAGGCTGACGATCGCCGCGGTCAACGGCCCGATGGCGACGGTCGTCTCCGGCGATCGGCCTGCCGCCGATGAGCTGTTGGCGGAGCTCGCCCGTGCCGGTGTCCGGGCCCGCGAGGTGGCGATCGACATCCCCGCGCACTCGCCGTTCATGGCCCCGCTCAAGGACGACCTGCTGGAGTCGCTGTCATCGGTCACCGCGGGTGCGTCGCGGGTGCCGTTCCACTCCTCGGTCATCGGGGGTCCGCTGGAGACCCAGGGGCTCGACGCGGCCTACTGGTACCGGAACTTCGCCGACCCGGTCCGCTTCGAGAGCGTCGTCACGGGGCTGCTGCGGCAGGGCACACGCTGCTTCGTGGAGCTGAGCCCGCACCCGATGCTGACCATGTGTGTGCAGGCCACCGCCGAAGAGGTGATCGGCGGTGAGCGCGTCGTGATCGTGCCGACGCTGCATCGCGGGCAGGCCGCCGTGGCGTCCTTTCGCACCGCGCTGGCCGAGTTGTACGTACGGGGCGCGCTGGACGACCACCGGGCGGCGTTCTCGGTGCCGGGCGGCCGCCTGATCGCCCTGCCCCTCGAACCGCCGGCGGACGCGTCCGTAGAGCTCACCGACGCCCCGGACCCGGCGGAGGCCCGCCGGCCCCCCTTGGTGGAGCGGCTTGCCCGGCTCTCCGCCGCGGAGCGGAAGCGGCGGCTGCGCGAGCTGGTGGGCGTCGAGGCGGCCAAGGTCCTCGAAGAAGTCGCCGGGGCGGACGCGCCGGGCCGCGGCATCGCGGAGCAGGAGCACTTCGTCGCCTCGGGCTTCGACTCCGCCGCCGCGGTCGCGCTGCGCAACCGCCTGAACGACGCCACCGGGCTGCTGCTGCCCTTCACCCTGGCCTTCGACCATCCGACGCCCGTCGCCGTCGCCGACCATCTGCACTCCCGGCTCTTCGACCACCAGGGCGGCCAACCGCCGGGCGCCGACGGCCGGCCCGACCCCGCGGCGGCGGCCGGTCCGGCCAGAGCCGACGACGAGCCGATCGCCGTCATCGGCATGGCGGGCCGCTTCCCTGGAGATGCCCGTACCCCGGAGGAGCTGTGGGAGCTGGTCGCCACGGGCACCGACGCCCTCTCCCCCTTCCCGGAGGGCCGGGGCTGGGATCCGCAGCTCTACGATCCGGACCCCGCGCGGCCCGGCACGTACTACCAGCGCGAAGCGGGATTCCTGCACGACGCCGACAAGTTCGACGCCGAGTTCTTCGGTATCGCGCCCCGCGAGGCCACGGCCATGGATCCCCAGCAGCGGCTGCTCCTCGAGACCTCATGGGAGGCGCTTGAACGGGCGCGGATCGACCCGACCACGCTGCGCGGCAGCCGCACCGGGGTGTTCGTCGGCGTGGCCCCGCTGGACTACAGCCCCCGTATGCACCAGGCGCCGCCCGAACTGGAGGGCCATCTGCTGACCGGCAACATCGGCGCCGCGTCCTCGGGGCGGATCTCCTACGTCCTCGGTCTTGAGGGGCCGGCGGTGTCCGTGGACACGGCGTGCTCCTCGTCCCTGGTCGCCCTGCACCTGGCGGCCCAGGCGCTGCGGGCCGGGGAGTGCTCGCTGGCCCTGGTCGGCGGGGCGACGGTCCTCTCGACCCCTGGCATGTTCATCGAGTTCTCGCGGCAGCGCGGGCTGGCTCCGGACGGCCGCTGCAAGGCGTACGCGGCCGCCGCGGACGGCACCGGCTGGTCCGAGGGCGTGGGCATGCTGCTCATCGAGCGGCTGTCCGACGCGCGACGGCTCGGACACCAGGTGCTGGCGGTGGTACGGGGCTCCGCCGTCAACCAGGACGGGGCCAGCAACGGCTTCACGGCGCCCAGCGGTCCATCACAGCAACAGGTCATCCGGGCGGCCCTGGTCAATGCCGGGGTGTCGGCTCCGGAGGTCGACGCGGTGGAGGGGCACGGCACCGGCACCCGGTTGGGCGATCCCATCGAGGCGCAGGCGCTGCTGGCCGCCTACGGACAGGGGCGGGCGGCCGACCGGCCGCTGTGGCTGGGCTCGATCAAGTCGAACATCGGACACACCCAGTGGGCCGCGGGCGTCATCGGGGTCATCAAAATGGTGCTCGCGCTCCAGCACGGTGTGCTGCCGCGCACCCTGCACGTCGACAAGCCGTCGGATTACGTGGACTGGTCGGCGGGGGCAGTACGGCTGTTGACGGAGCCGGTGCCCTGGCCAGAGCGAGGCCACCCGCGCCGGGCGGGCGTGTCGTCCTTCGGCGTGAGCGGCACCAACGCCCATGTCATCCTCGAGCAGGCAACGCCGTCGTCCACGACGGCTCCCGAGGGGGATGCCGCCGAGGCCGGGCCTCCCCTGCCCTGGGCGGTCTCTGCGAAGACGCCCCAGGCACTCCGCGACCAGGCCCGCCGCCTGCACGAACACCTCACCGCCCAGCCACAGCTCCAACCCGCCGACGTCGGCCACACCCTCGCCACCGGCCGCGCCACCTTCGACCACCGCGCCGTCCTCATCGGCTCCGAGCGCGAAGAACTCCTCCACGGCCTGGACGCCCTCGCCACCGGCCGACCCGACCCGGCGGTCCACCAGACGGCGGACCGTCCCACCACCGCCGACGGCCGTATCGTCTTCGTCTTCCCCGGACAAGGCGGCCAATGGGCGGGCATGGGCCTACGGCTGCTGAACGCCTCACCCGTCTTCGCCGAGCGGATGGCCGCCTGCGAACAGGCCCTCTCTCCCTACGTGGACTGGACACTCACCGATATCCTCCACCGGCCCGCCGACGACCCCGTATGGCAGCGCGCGGACATCGTCCAGCCCGCCCTGTTCTCGATCATGGTGTCCCTGGCCGCGCTCTGGCGCTCCTACGGCATCGAACCGGACGCCGTCCTCGGCCACTCCCAGGGCGAGATCGCCGCGGCCCACGTCTGCGGCGCCCTGACGCTCCACGACGCGGCCAAGGTCATCGCCCTGCGCAGCCAGGCCCTCCAAGCCGTACGGGGCGCCGGGGGCATGGCCTCCGTACCCCTGCCCGCGGACCAGGTCACCGAGGATCTGCACACCCACTGGCCCGACCGGCTATGGGTGGCCGGCATCAACTCGCCCACGGCAACGGTCATCTCGGGGAACACCGACGCACTCGACGAAGCGCTCGACCATTACCACGCCCACGACGTACGGGCCAAGCGCATCCCGGTCGACTACGCCTCCCACTGCCCCCATATGGACGCCGTGGCCGAGCGGCTGCCCAATTTGCTGGACGGCATCGCCCCGCGCGCCGCCGACATCCCCTTCTACTCCACCGTCGACGGCCGATGGGCCGAGCCGTCCGAGCTCGACGCCGCCTACTGGTACCGCAACCTACGCAGCCCCGTACGGTTCGCCCACGCCGTCCACGCCCTCACCGAGACCGACCACCACACCTATATCGAGGTCAGCCCACACCCCACACTCATCCCCGCCATCACGGCCACCACCGAAACCACCGACCACACCACCACCGTCATCGCCTCGCTCCATCGCGACCACGACGACACCCACCACATCCTCGCCAACCTCGCCCAGGCCCACATCAACGGCCATACCATCGACTGGCGACACCACTACCAGACCCTGCGCCCCACCCCACACGCCATCGACCTGCCCACCTACCCCTTCCAACATCACCACTACTGGCTCCACGACTCCGCCGAGGACAAGGCGGTGGGTACGGACCTCGCCGCGGCCCGCTTCTGGGAGGCGGTCGAGGGCGAGGACACCAACGCCGTCGCCGCGCTCCTCGATGTCGAGCCGGGCACCTCGCTGGACGTGCTGCTACCGGCCCTGTCCGCCTGGCACGGTCGCCGTCGCGATCAGGCCATCACCGACACCTGGTGTTATCGCGACATCTGGAAGCCGGTCGACCTCACCGCCGCCCGCCCGCGGCCGTCCGGCCGATGGCTTGTCGCGATCTCCGCCGGGCTGACCGACCACCCCCATGTCAGCGGCGTCCTGACCGCGCTGGAACGCCAGGGGCTGCCCATCGCCACCCTCGTCCTCGACCACACCCACACCGATCTCCCCCTGCTGGAGCGGCACCTCGCACAGGCGATCGCGAGCGATGGGCCGGCCATCGGCGGTGTGCTCTCGCTGCTCGCCCTCGACGAGGCGCCGCATCCGCGCCACCCCGAGGTGCCCGCCGGCACCGCCCTCACCCTCACTCTGATCCAGGCGCTCATCGCACGCGAGGACATCGCGCCACGGCTGTGGCTGGCCACCCACGAGGCCGTCGCCACCTCGTCCGCCGATACGCTCGATCACCCCCTCCAGGCGATGGTCTGGGGGCTGGGACGCACCGCCGCCCTTGAACACCCCGATCTGTGGGGCGGACTCATCGACCTTCCGGACACGCTCACCGAACGGGTCCTCCGCGGCCTCGTCACCGCGCTGACCACCTGTCACGACGAGGACGAACTCGCGCTGCGTGCCACCGGCCCGCGCACCCGGCGCCTGGTGCGGACACCGTCCACTGGCGCAGCAGAGGACACCCCGCCGTGGACGCCCCGTGGCACCGTCCTCATCACCGGCGGCACCGGGGCCCTCGGCTCCCGCGTCGCCCACCGCATCGCCGAACATCACCCCGACTGCCATCTGCTGCTGGTGAGCCGGCGCGGGCCCAGCGCCCCCGGCGCCACCGCGCTCCGTGACCAGCTCATCGAACTCGGCGCCACGGTGACCCTCGCCGCATGTGACACGGCCGACCCCGGCGCGCTCGCGGTTCTCCTCGCCGATGTCCCCTCGGACCGCCCGCTCACCGCGGTCGTCCACACCGCGGGCGTCCTGGACGACAGCACCCTCGCCGTACAGACCCCCGACCACCTCGCCGCCGTTCTGGGGCCCAAGTCCCACGCCGCACACCATCTGCACGCCCTCGCGCGGCATCACCCCCTCGACGCGTTCGTCCTCTTCTCGTCCGTCGCGGCGCCCTTCGGCGCCGCGGGCCAGGCCAACTACGCGGCCGCCAACGCCTACCTCGACGCCCTCGCGCAGCACCGCCGGGCCCGAGGGCTGGCCGCCACCTCCATCGCCTGGGGCAACTGGGGCGGCGACGGGCTCGCGAACACACAGTCCGCGCAGACATACCTGCGCAACCGCGGCTTTCCTGCCATGCCGCCACGCCTGGCGCTGGCCGCCCTGGAGCGCGCCATGGTCTCGCCCCACCCCCAACTCGTCGTCGCCGATGTCGACTGGAAGAAGCTCACGCCGGCGCCGCACACCCGCGACATCCCGGGGAGCCGCCGCCCGGCCCCGGCCGCCACCGACGGCGCGGACGAGACGGCCGACGCCACCGCGAGCCTCCGTGCCCGCCTGGCGGGTCAGAGCCCGGCCGAGCGGCACCAGACGCTCCTCGACCTCGTCAGCTCGCACACGGCCGCCGTCCTCGGCCACGCCGCGCCCCAGGCAATCCCCACGGACCGGGCCTTCCGCGACCTGGGTTTCACCTCGCTGACGGCCATCGAGCTCCGCAACCGCCTCGCGGCGGCCACCGGGCTCCGCCTGCCGACCACCGTCGCTTTCGACCGTCCGACGCCGGACAAGCTCGCAGCGGATCTGCTGGCGCGCTGCGCGGCGCCGACGGGCCCGGACGTCACCGGGGTGACGGCCGACGCGAGCGGCAGTTCGTCCGCTACGGCACATGGCGCACCGGATCCCGCCGAGCCCATCGCCATCGTCGGCTGGGCCTGTCGCTATCCCGGTGGAATCGGCTCCCCCGAGGACCTGTGGGAGTTCATCACCGCACACGGGGACGCCGTCGGGGACTTCCCGACCGACCGGGGCTGGGACCTGGCGAGGCTCTTCGACGCCGATCCGGACCGGCCGGGCACCTCGTACAGCCGACAGGGCGCCTTCCTCCACGACGCGGGCGACTTCGACCCGGAGTTCTTCGGGATCAGCCCGCGGGAGGCCACGGCGACGGACCCTCAGCAGCGGCTGCTCCTGGAGACGTCCTGGGAAGCCCTCGAACGCGCCGGGATCAACCCCCACGACCTCCAGGGCAGTCCGACGGGCGTCTTCACCGGCAGCAACGCCCAGGACTTCAGCGCGCGGCTGCGGCAGACGCCGTCGGAGCTGGCGGAGCTGTGCGAGGGCTACGCGCTGACGGGCAGCAACAACAGCGTCGCCTCGGGGCGTGTCTCGTACGCGCTCGGCCTGGAAGGCCCGGCGGTCAGCATCGACACCGCCTGCTCGTCCTCGCTCGTGGCGCTCCATCTGGCCTGCCAGTCGCTCCGGGCCGGCGAATGCTCGCTGGCCCTGGCGGGCGGCGTCACGGTCATGATGACCCCGTTCAACTTCGTGGAGTTCTCCCGTCAGCGGGGCCTGGCGGCGGACGGCAGGTGCAAGGCGTTCTCCGCCACGGCCGATGGCACCGGCTGGGGCGAGGGCGTGGGCATGGTGGTGGTGGAGCGGCTGTCGGATGCGCGGCGCAACGGCCATCGTGTGCTGGCCCTTGTACGCGGCAGCGCCGTCAACCAGGACGGTGCCAGCAATGGGCTGACCGCCCCCAACGGCCCCTCGCAGCAGCGGGTCATCCGGGCCGCCCTGGCCGCCGCCGGGGTCGCCGCGGCCGAAGTGGACGCGGTCGAGGCGCATGGCACGGGGACGACGCTCGGCGATCCGATCGAGGCCCAGGCCCTGCTCGCCACCTACGGGCAGGGGCGGCCGGCGGACCGGGCGCTGTGGCTCGGTACGGTCAAGTCCAACATCGGGCACGCCCAGTCGGCCGCCGGTATCGCCGGGGTCATCAAGACGGTGCTGGCCCTGCGACACGGGATGCTGCCGCGCACCCTGCATGTGTCCGAGCCGTCTCCGCATGTGGACTGGTCGGCGGGTGCGGTGCGGCTGCTGACCGAGGACCAGCCGTGGCCGGACACCGGGCGCCCCCGCCGGGCGGGGGTGTCGTCCTTCGGCGTGAGCGGCACCAATGCCCATGTGATCCTGGAGCAGGCGCCGCAGCCGGAGGCGGACCCGGCACCGACAGCCCCCGAGCCCTCCCTGCTCCCCTGGCCCATTTCCGCCAGGTCGGAGGAGGCCCTGCGGGCCCAGGCCGGGAAGTTGCGGGCGTATATGGCCGAGCATCCAGATGTCGAACCCGCCGACGTGGGGTACTCCCTCGCGCGCGGACGGGCCACCTTCGAGCACCGGGCCGTGCTCCTCGGCACCGGCCACGACGACTTCCGGCGCGCCCTGGACGCCCTGGTGTCGGGCGCGCCCAACAGCGCGGTCGTCCAGGGCGCGGCGGTGGGGCGGCAGGGCAAGGTCGCCTTTGTGTGCTCCGGGCAGGGCACTCAGCGCCCCGGCATGGGCCGCGGTCTCTACCGTTCTTCCGCGGCGTTCGCCGAGGCGCTGGAGGAGGTGTGCGCCCATCTGGACCCGTATCTGGAACACCCTCTGATGGAGGTGATGTTCGCCGACGAGAAGAGCGATACGTCGGAGCTGCTGCACCGGACCGCCTATGCCCAACCGGCCCTCTTCGCCCTCCAGACCGCGCTGCGCCGCATGGTCACCGAGGAGTTCGGGCTCACCCCCGACTATCTGGCCGGCCACTCCCTGGGCGAGCTGACCGCCGCCCATCTGGCGGGCATCCTCAGTCTGCCCGACGCCGCGGCACTGGTGGCGGCCCGCGCCCGCGCCATGCGGGACCTTCCTGCGGCCGGAGCCATGGTCGCCGTCGAGGCCACCGAGGCCGAGCTGCGGCCCCGCCTCGCCGAACCGGCGGACCGGGTCGACATCGCCGCGATCAACGCCCCCGAGTCCCTGGTCATCACCGGCGACCACGACGCCGTGCACCAGGTCGCCGACGGTTTCCGCGCGCAGGGCAGGAAGGTCACCCCTCTCCAGGTCAGCGGCGCCTTCCACTCTCCCCATATGGAGCCCCTGCTCGACGAGATCGGGCGCACCGCCGAAACCCTCACCTACCACCGGCCCCACACTCCCCTGGTCACCGCGTCGGCGAACGGCGACGACACACCCGACCCGGGCACGGCCGCGTTCTGGCCTCTCCAGGCCCGGCGCACCGTCCACTACGCGCGGGCTGTGGAGCGGCTGCACGCCCGCGGCGTGACCACGTTCCTGGAACTCGGCCCCGACGCCACCCTCACCGCCCTCGTCCACCACAACCTCGCCGCGCACGATCCTGTGGCCGTCTCCCTGCTCCATCCGGAGCGGGGCGAGACGCACAGCGTCCTCGGCGCGCTCGCCACGGTCCACGCCCACAGCCGCCCCATCGGCTGGACGCGCCACTACACCGCACGGCCGCGGCCGACGCCACACCAGATCGATGTGCCCACCTATGCCTTCCGGCACCGGCGCTACTGGCTGCCCGCCCCGGCGGCGGTCGGCGATGTGACGGCCGCGGGGCTCGACGCGCCGGAGCACCCGCTGATCGGCGCCGCCGTGGGGCTCGCGGAGGGCGACGGCTGTCTGCTGACCGGCAGGATCTCGCCGCGTACGCACCCCTGGCTGGCCGACCACGTCATCGCCGGCACCGCTCTGCTGCCGGGTACCGCGTTCGTGGAGCTGGCGCTGCGGGCCGGGGCGTACGTGGGCTGCGACCGTGTGGAGGAGCTGACCCTGCACGCACCGCTGCCGCTGCCCGCCGACGGCGAGGTGGTGCTACAGGTGGCGGTGGGGGCGGTCGACGAGTCCGGCCGCCGTGAGCTGAGCATCCACGCCCGGCCGACAGACGGTGGCACATGGACACGGCACGCCATCGGCACGCTGGCATCGGTCCACGACGTCGGCCTCGATGATGACGCGGGGCACAATGGTGTCGCCCCCGGGGGCGACGAACCGTTCGGGTCATGGGCCACGGCCTGGCCGCCGGCCGGCGCCGAGCCCTTGGACGTCACCGGGGTCTACGACCGGTTCGCCGAGGCCGAGTTCGAGTACGGGGAAGCCTTCCAGGGGCTGACCGCGGCATGGCGGCACGGCGACGAGACGCTGGCGGAGGTCTGCCTCCCCGACCAACTGGCCGGTGACGCAACCCGCTTCGCGCTGCACCCCGCGCTGCTCGACGCGGCGCTGCAGACCATGTGGCTGGTGGAGCCCGACGGCACACGGCCGGCGGGTGGCCTCGGCGGCCCGGATCGAGGCCTGCCGTTCGCCTGGCAGGGGGTCTCGCTGCGTACGGCGGGCCCGTCGGCCCTGCGGGTACGGCTGCGAAGGCTCGGTCCTGACACCGTGGCCGTCGCCGTGTCCGACGCGGCCGGCCGGCCGGCCGCGTCGGTGGGGTCGCTGACGCTGCGTCCGGTGCCGCGAGGCGCCTTGCGCGGGGCCGAGGCGGCGGTGCGCACCTCGTTGTACGGCCTGGCCTGGACGGATGTGCCGCTGCCGACGCCGCCCCCGGCCCTGCCCCGATGTGCGCTGATCGGAGCGGACACCTTCGGCCTGGCACCCGTGCTCGGCGGCGTGGACCGGTACACGGACTTGGAGGAGCTGGTGCGCTCCGTGGCGGCGGGCGCTCCCGTCCCGGACCTCGTCATCGCGGCCTGCCACGAAGCCCCGGGAGCCGACAGCGCAAGCCAACAGGCACAGACGGTGCGCACGAGGACCGGGCAGGTGCTGGAGCTGCTTCAGCGGTGGCCCGGCGAGGACGGGCTCGCCGACGCACACCTGGTGCTGCTCACCTCCGGCGCGGTCGCCACCCGGCCGGGCGAGCCGGTACGGGATCTGGCGGGGGCGGCGGTCTGGGGGCTGGTGCGCTCCGGCCAGTCGGAGCATCCGGACAGCTTCACCGTGGTGGACATGGACGGCGCCCAGGAGTCCCGCGCGGCGCTGCTCGGCGCGCTCGGCCTCGGCTCGCTCGGCCTCGGCGAGCCGCAACTGGCGGTCCGCGGCGGCCGGGCGCTGGCGCCGCGCCTGGTGCGCCCGGGTGACGCCGCCGACGACAGCGGTCTGGCCCTGCCGCAGGGGCCAGAAGGCTGGCGTTTGGAGTGCCCCGGCACGGGCAGCCTGGACGGGTTGACGGCGGCCGCGGCCCCGGCCGCGGCGGTGCCGCTCGGCCCGGGCGAGGTACGGGTCGCGGTGCGGGCCGCGGGGCTGAACTTCCGCGATGTGCTGATCGCGCTGGGTGTGGTGCCCGGGCGGACAGCGCTGGGCAGTGAGGGGGCGGGGATCGTCCTCGAGGTCGGGGCGGAGGTCCGCGATCTCGCGCCCGGGGACCGGGTGATGGGCATCTTCCCCGAGGCGTTCGGCCCGGTGGCCGTGGCCGAGCGGGCGACCCTGGCGCGGGTCCCCGACGGCTGGTCGTTCGCCCAGGCCGCGTCGGTCCCGATCGTGTTCGCCACCGCGTACCACGGCCTGGTCGATCTGGCGCAGTTGCAGCCGGGGGAATCGGTGCTGATCCATGCCGCGGCCGGCGGGGTGGGCATGGCCGCCGTACAACTGGCGCGCCATCTGGGTGCCGAGGTGTACGCCACCGCCGGCCCCGGCAAGTGGCACATCCTGCGCGCCCAGGGCATCGACGACGCCCATCTGGCCTCGTCGCGCACGCTGGAGTTCGAGCAACACTTCGCGGCGACCCACGGCGGGCGCGGGATCGATGTCGTCCTGGACTGCCTCGCCCATGAGTTCGTCGATGCCTCGCTGCGCCTGGTGGCGCGTGACGGCGGCAGGTTCCTGGAGATGGGCAAGAGCGATATCCGTGACCCGCGGCAGGTGGCGCTGGACCATCCGGGCGTGCTCTACCGGGCGTTCGACCTGCTGGAGGCCGGGCCGGAGCGGGTCGGGCAGATCCTGCGCACCGTACTGGACCTGTTCGAGCGCGGTGTCCTGGCGCCGCCGCCGATGACCTGCTGGGACATTCGGCAGGCGGAACACGCCTTCCGCCATCTGCAACAGGGCCGCCACATCGGAAAGAACGTGCTCACCGTCCCGGCCGGCTGGAATGCCGAGGGCACCGTGCTGATCACCGGCGGTACGGGCACCCTGGGTGGAGCCCTCGCCCGCCACCTGGCGGGCACCGGACGCGCCCGCCATCTGCTGCTGGCGGGTCGGCGCGGCCCCGACGCCCCGGGCGCCGAGGAGCTGCGGCGGGAGCTGACCGAGCTGGGCGTGCGGGTCACCATCGCCGCCTGCGATCTCGGCGACCGGGCGGCGGTCGCCCGGCTGCTGGGGGCGATCCCGGCCGAGCGACCGCTGACCGCCGTCATTCACGCGGCGGGTGTCGTCGACGATGCCACCCTCGGGTCCCTCACCCCCCGCCACCTGGACGCCGCCCTGGCCGCCAAGGCCGACGCCGCCTGGCATCTGCACACCCTCACCCGCCACGCCGACGTGGCCGCGTTCGTCCTCTTCTCCTCGGTCGCCGGTCTGCTCGGCTCGCCCGGGCAGGGCAACTACGCCGCGGCCAACGCCTTCTTGGACGCGCTCGCCCACCACCGCCGCGATTCGGGCCTTCCGGCGGTGTCGCTGGCGTGGGGGCTGTGGGAGCAGAGCAGCGGCATGACCGAGCACCTGGACCAGGCCGACCGCGCCCGGCTGGCCCGGCTCGGTATCAGCCCCCTCACGACCGGGCAGGCGCTCGACCTCTTCGACGCCGCCCTCGGCCACCACCGCCCCGTCCTCGTCCCCGCCCGCCTCGACACCCCGGATCCGCACCCCGGTTCGTCGACCGTGCCGCCCCTGTACCGGGGCCTGGTCGGATCCAGGACACGGCGAACACGCCCCGTGTCCGCCACCACCGGGCCGTCCCCCCTGCATACCCGCCTCGACGGTCACGGCCCGGCCGAGCAGCACGAGATCCTGCTCTCGCTGGTCCGCTCTCACGCCGCCCTCGTGCTGGGCCGCGACGATCCGGACACCGTCCATCCCGGCGCGCACTTCCGCGGCCTGGGCTTCGACTCCCTGACCGCAGTGGAGCTCCGCAACCGGCTCAACGCCGCCACCGGTCTCCGGCTGTCCACCACACTCGTCTTCGACCACCCCACGCCCGACGAACTCGCCCGTCACGTCGGGGAGCAGGTGCTGGGCGGCGGCGAAGCGGCGCGGGTGGCCCCGGTGCTGGCCGAACTCGACAGGCTGGAAGCGGCGCTGTCCCGGGTGTACGGGGACGATGCGGTCCGGGCACGGGTGACGGCCCGGTTGCAGGCCCTTCTCCTGAAGTGGAACGAGTCCGACGGTCCGGCGGCGGGCGGTGACGGCGAGGGCGAGGGCAGGCTGGCGTCCGCCACGGCCGCCGAGGTGCTGGATTTCATCAGAAACGACCTCGGCCTCTCCTGAACGACGACACGCTCGAAGCCAGGGACGAACGACTGGAGTGCCATGACCATCGCATCGCAGAACATCTCCCCCGACCACGTGGCCGACTACTACGACCGTCTCACCGACCTGATCGGCGAGGCGGCGGGCGGCAACCTCCACTTCGGCTACTGGCCGCATCCGCACGACGGAAGCTCCCTCGGGGTCGCCGCCGACCGACTGACCGACCACCTCATCGGCAAACTCGGCGACATCGCGGGCCGCCGGGTCCTGGACGTGGGCTGCGGCTCCGGCAGGCCGACCGTACGACTGGCGCGGAGCGGGCCGGCCGAGGTCGTCGGCGTCACCGTCAGCCCCGTACAGATCGAGCGGGCGACGGCGCTCGCCGAGCGGGAGGGAGTGGCCGATCGGGTGCGTTTCGTCCGCGCCGACGCCATGACGCTGCCGTTCCCCGACGCCTCGTTCGATGCCGTATGGGCGCTGGAGTGCATGTTCCATATGCCCAGCCCGGCACAGGTGCTGGGGGAGATCGCTCGGGTGCTCCGCCCCGGCGGACGGCTCGCCGTCATGGACGTCGTGCTGCGGGAGCCGGTCGCGAGGCGAGATCGCGGCGCCGTCGAGCGCGGCCGTTCGATGTTCGCGGTCCCGGCCCATATCGAGTTGGTGGAGTACCCCCGGCTGATCCTCGGCGCGGGCCTGCGGCTGGAGGAGCTGGCCGACCTGGGCGACGACATCATCCGCCCGTCCATGGATGCCCTGGGCGGTGCCGCCGCCGCCAACTCCGCCGCCTACGCGGCGGCCTTCGGCGTCGACACCGAGCGGTTCGACACGCTCGTGGCGGAGTGGGCGCGGATGAACTCGTCGCTCAAGCTCGGCTATGTGGTCCTGACCGCCAAGCGCCCCGAGTGTCCGGCCGGGGGCTGATCACCGCACGGTCATCCGGCGTTGAAGCGATACGAGCCGGCCCGGGCCCGGTAGACCTTGTAGGGGGCTCCCCCCGAGGTGTCGTCGCGGACGAAGGCGACACCCCGGGGCGCGGTGACGGGCTTGTTCCGGGTGGGGACCCAGATCTCGGCGTCGGTGTTGTACGGGATGGTGACCGCGAGGTCGATCCTGCCGTCCGGCAGGCGCCGCCACCGCGAGGACGCCGTTCCGCGTACGGTGTCGATGGAGGCGCTGACGTGATCGAGCGTCGCGGGCGCCAGATCGGTGTCCTGCGTGTCCTTGGGGACGCGGCTGTTGACCGCGACTGACGGTATGTACGGGCGGATGCGCAGCGACGCGTAGGCGGTGGCGGTCGGCTTGATACCGGCCAGGCTCTGGTAGAACCAGGTGGCCACGTTGGAGCGGTAGTGGTGGTTGACCGAGAGCCGGTCGGTCCACTGTTCCCACAGCGAGGTGGCGCCCTTGGCGATCTGGTGGACGTAGCCGGGCGTACCGGTCTGGGTGACGGCCCCCAGCGCGATGTCCGTGTAGCCGTACTCGCTGAGGATGTTGAACTCGTAGCGCGATCCGTACATGTCGTTCTGGATGTGGTGGTCCGCTGCCACGATGCGGTCGGCGAGCAGTTTCGCGAGGGCCTTCTTGTTCTCGGCGAGCGTCTTCGTACCGGCCAGATAGCGCGGGTCATCGGGGTCCAGGTCGGAGCCGGGCACCAGGTCGAAGGCGATGGCCAGGGCGTTCTCGCTGGAGATGCTGCCTTGGGTGAAGTGTCCCGAGGAGGTGTCCCAGTAGTTGGCGATGAACGCTCTGCGCAGGGTGCGCGCCAGCTTCGCGTAGTGTGCGGCGCGCTCGGTGCGGCCGAGCCGGGTGCCCACCTCGTCCATGTAGTCGCAGAAGTGGATGTAGAAGGCGAGGCTGATGACGGCGTTGCTGCCGGGGGGCTCGGCGCCGGAGTAGGCGCCGAGGGAGGCTTCGAATATGTAGTGGTTCTCGGCGGTGAACAGCGTCTCGTAGTACTTGAGAAGGGTGTCCTGGTGGTCGTAGAGCTCGGCGAACAGGCTGCTGTTGCCGTAGTACGCGTACAGCTCCCTCGGGATGACGAAGTACGCCGAGTCCCAGGCCGGCACCGCCTTCCACGCGGCGCTCCAGCCGGGGGTGTGGTCGTAGCCGTAGCCGCCCTTGGCGACGGGCACGAACATGGGCAGCTGGCCGGTGGAGATCTGGGTGTCGGGGAAGTGGCGCAGATAGTTGGTGAGGACGGCGTTCACGTCCCAGGTGAGGGACTGCGATTCGGAGCTGGCCATGGCGTCGCCGGTCCAGCCGTTCTTCTCCCGTGAGGGGGTGTCGGTGGGCTTTTGGACCAGGTTGTTCTGCTCGGCCCACTCCAGATTGCGCTGGAGGCGGTTGAGCAGGGCGTTGTCCGTGGTGAACGTGCCGGTGCGGGCGAAGCCGGAGCGGGCGACGCCGACGGTCAGTACGTCCGCGTCCCGCTTGAGGTCGGGTGTCCGGCCGAGGACGGTTTCCAGGTTCCGCACTTCCAGGTAGCGGAAGCCGAAGTGGCTGAACCGCTGTTCCCAGATCTGCGCCGGCCGCCTGCCGACGGTGTAGTAATGCGTCTGGAGGTTGGCGTCGTGCTGGAAGTTCTCCTCCTCGACCGACAGCGGGGAGCCGGTGCTGCCGTCGCCGCCCGAGATGCGGTTGCCCCCGCGGATCCGCAGGGTGACGCCCTCCTTGTCGGGGTGTACATCGGTGAGGGACAGCCGGACGAAGCCCGTCAGGATCTGGCCGTAGTCCAGGACCCAGACGCCCGAGCCGGGCGCGGTCTCGGTGAGCGAGACCGGGCGCAGCGTCTGGTTGACCAGGACCGGTTCCGCCTCGTGGGCCCGTAGGACGGCCGGTTCGAAGCCCTCGGGGACAGTGGTGGCAGGCAGTGCTCCGTGGTGCTTCGGTGCGGGGCCGGAGCAGCTGCCTGGCGGGATCAGCGCGGTGGCCGGACGCCACTGACCGCCGGCGCGGTAGCCGACGGAGCGCCAGTCACCGAGCTGGTCCGCGCGCCGGGCGTCGTACTTCTCACCCGAGTAAACGGAGTCGAACGTCGTGGGCCCGTCCGCGGTGAGCCAGTCCCGGTCGGTGACGAGCGTGGTGGCCGAGCCGTCCGTGTACGACACGACGAGCTTCGCCCGCAGGCGCGGCGGGCCGGCGTAGGGGGCGAGCTGCCAGTACCACTCCTGCGGCGTGGTCACTCCGTACCAGCCGCGGCCGAGTTCGGCGGCGAGGACGTTGTCCCGGCCGGCCCGGAGCAGCGCGGTGACGTCGAAGGTGTCGTAGAGCACCGTACGGTCGTAGGTGCTCTGGTCGGTGAGCAGCCGGGGGACGTTGGTCCGGTCCCCGGCCGGCTGCTTGCCGTCCACGGTGATCGGGTCGCCGTTGACGGTGAAGGTGACATTGCCCGCGGCGCTCAGGTGGAGGCGTGCCATGGCGATGCGCCGGCCGCGGGGCAGGGTGAACGCGCGGCGCAGCACCGGTGCCGGGTTGGCGATGGGCAGCATGGCGTTCTTGGCCGGGATGTAGGGGTTCTTGGGCGGGAAGGTCAGGCCGTCGAGGGTGCCGATGCCGCTCTCGAACGGGTTGGCGCCGGTGGTGAGGTCGGCGGAGAAGTCGGGGGCGCCGGTGCCCGTCACCGTGACGCTGCGGACGGTGGCGGAGGTGGCTCCGCCGAAGCCGAAGCTGCCATGGCGACGGATCTGGTCCTTCGTGAGCGTGCGGCGGTCCACCTCGACGCCGCCCACCTCCGTGGTCACGGTGAGCCCGCGGGCCGTGACCTTCACGGTGTGGTCGCGGGAGGCCCAGGTGTCCTTCGTCAGCCCGGTCGAGGCGGGGAGGGTGACCGTGCCGACCGGGACGCCGCGGGTGCCGGCGGTGGTGGGGTTGGTCTCGCTCTGCGGGTCGTAGAAGTCGACGCCCCAGTTGGGCTCGGATGTGCCGTCGTCCACCCAGGTGTTGCCGGCGTAGTGGCTGGTCTTCATGGTCAGCTGCATATCGTCGCCACTCTGGCGGATGGTCCAGTCGAGCCCTTCGCCCCAGGTCTTGCCGATGGGTTCGGCGCGCAGCAGCAGGGACAGCCCGCTCGTCGGGTCCGTGCCGCCGCGGAAGACGACGGTGGCGGTCAGGTCCTTCCAGTCGTGGTCCTGCGGCTGGCGTCCGCCGATCCACAGCGCGCCCGACCAGTCCTTCTCGCCCTTCAGCAGGCCGGTTTCCCACCTCGCGGGCTCGCTCCAGCGGCCGGGGGCGCCCTTCTCGTCCCAGGTCCGCACCCGCCAGAAGTACGGCTGCTCCGACCGCAGCGCGCCACCGCCGTAGGCCACGTCGACGCTGTGTGGGCTTGCGACCTTGCCGCTGTGCCAGACGTCCGCCCGGCCGGGTGCGGTCCCGACCTGGATCTCGTACGCGGTCTGCCGGTCCACCGGGGGCACCCAGCCGAACGTCGGCGCGGTCTGTGTCCCCAGGGGCTGGATCCGGGAGTTGATCTGCAGATCCACGGGCGCGGAGCCGTGTCCGCCGGTTGTCGTCGCGCTCGCCGCCCGGGCGCTGGGTGCGGTGGCGAGCGGGAGGGAGGCTCCGGCTGCCGCCGCCGTCACGATGCCGAGCATGTGTCGACGGCTCAGCGCGCTTCTGTTCTCCTCGGGCACGGCTCAGTTCCTTTCAAGGTTGTGCGATGTTTCGGGTTCTGCGGCGATTCAGGTGCTGCGACGTTTCGGCATTTTCGGCGGCCCGGCTCGATCACATGACGTCGGCGATCAGACGCGACAGATAGGCGTCCATGTCGGCCCCGCGTTCGCGCAGTTCGTCGGCGACTTCCGGCACCGTGAGAATGAGGAAGCGGTCGTCGGCGATGCCGTCGGCGACGAGTTCGCCGACCGTGCCGGCGTCGAGCACCGGGGAGTTCGGTCCGCGCGGCGGCGAGGCCTCGCCGTAGAAGGTGACCTGCTCCACGATGTTCGTGGCCACGATCCCGGGGCACAGACAGGAGACCCCGATGCCCCGTGGCCGCAGATACAGGGCGAGCGCTTCGGACAGCCCGACCACCGCGTGTTTGGTCGCGGTGTACGGCATCTGCTCATATCCGTAGGGCAGCAGTCCCGCCGTGGAGGCGGTGTTCACCACATGGCCGGCCCCCTGCTCGACGAGTACGGGCAGGAAGACCAGGTTGCTGCGCACGATGCCCAGCAGGTTGACGTCGATGACACGCTGCCAGGCGTCGAGGGGGATGTCCTGGACGGGACCGACGGCGAGGATCCCCACGTTGTTCATGACGATGTCCACGCGGCCGAACCGCTCCAGCGCCAGGTCGCGGACCGCCTGAAGGTCTTCCAGGCGGGTCACGTCGCAGACCGCGGCGATGCCCCGCTCGCCGAGTTCGCCGGCGACGGTGTCGGCCCGGTCGCCGTCGCGGTCGGTGACCACGACCCGGGCGCCGCGCCGGGCGAGCGAATGCGCGGTGGCGCGGCCGATCCCGCTGCCTCCTCCGGTGACCACCGCTACGGCGTCGCGCAACTGCACACTCATGGAACCGGTATTCCTCTCCTCGGGCAGGTGGGGACTGTGCTCGGCGGGCGGTCCGGACCGGACACCGGGGTCATGCTTCGCTCGACGGCTTGGCGCCGCCGAGCCCGCGCCACCGCGCCCGTAGCGCGCGGGCCGCCGCCTTGGGCCGTCGGTCGCGGGTGAAGACACCCTTCCTGTTGCCGTCGACCCGGTGGATGCCGTTCGCGGTCTGGAAGTCGGCGAAGTTCCAGATGTGTTCGCCGACGACCTCCTCGATCCGGTCGAAGGTCCGGTGGTACGCGGCCAGGTAGGCGGTCTGGTACTCCTCCGTCCACGGCTGGTCCCATACGGAGTGCAGGCCCTGGAGGGTGTCGGCGCCGTACTCGCTCATGATGATCGGCTTGCCGAACCTGGCGGCCCAGCCGCGCAGATCGCCTTCCAGGTATCTCTCGGCGGTGGTCAGGTCGCCCGTCGCGATGTACCAGCCGTAGTAGCGGTTGATGCACAGGACGTCGAACAGGTCGGCGATGCGGTCGTTGTCGGAGGTCGCGAACATCACGGCCGCGTAGCAGACGGGACGGGTGGGGTCGAGCTCGCGGGTGAGTTCGAGGAGCGGTTCGAAGTATTCGCGCGCGCCCTCCTCGTTGGAGGACGGCTCGTTCGCGATGCACCACATCACGACGCTGGGATGGTTCTTGTCGCGGGCGATGAGCTCCCTGATGGCCTGGGCGTGGGCGGCGCGGGTGTCGTCGTTGATGGTGTCGGGCGAGAAGGTGGGGCGCACCGGTGCGCCGGTCAGTCCGCCTTCGACGGCCAGGTTGAGGCCGACGGCCGCCGTCTCGTCGATGACGACGATGCCGTGCCGGTCGGCGAAGTCCAGCACCTCCTCGGCGTACGGGTAGTGCGAGGTGCGGAAGGAGTTGGCGCCGACCCACTCCATCAGCTGGAAGTCATGAACGAGATAGGCGTCGTCGTGGCCCTTGCCGCGCACCGGGGTGTCCTCGTGCTTGCCGAAGCCGGTGAAGTAGAACGGCTCGCCGTTGATGAGGAACCGCGCTCCGCGGACCTCGACCGTGCGCACGCCGAAGGGCTGGGCGTAGGTGTCCACCACGTCGCCGGCGTCCATGACCTCGGCGACGAGGTCGTACAGATGGGCCGCACCCGGCCGCCACGGTGTCACGTTCTCGATGCGCAGGGCTCCGCTCGCCCCGTCGGACACCGCGACCTCGTCTCCCGACGGGTCCAGGACACGGACGCGTACGGGGGCGGTCGTGCTGGTGGTGACCTCGTAATCGACCGTGCCGGTGGTGCCGTCGAGGCCGGTCACCACGGTGATGTCGGCGATGTGCGCGGCGGGCACGCTGTACAGCCATACGGAGCGGGCGAGGCCGGCGTAGTTGTAGAAGTCGTGCAGATAGGTCTGGGTCCGGCGGCCGTCCTGACTCACGGTGATCCTGCCGGGCGGGATGGTGGTGTTGGTCAGCTCGTTGTTGACGCCGATGGTGAGCCGGAACTCCTGGCCGGGGCGTACGTGGTCGGTGATGTCGGCCTCGAACGGGGTGTAGCCGCCGATGTGTTCGGCGACCAGCGCGCCGTCGACGTAGACCCGCCCCCGGTGTGTGGCGGCGTCCACCCGCAGGATGGCGCGGTCGCCCTCCCAGCCGCGCGGCACCCGCACCTGGCGCTGGTACCAGACCCAGCCGACGTGGTCGCGGATGGCGCTGTCGGTGAACAGGTCGTTGTAGCTGGCCGGGACCGCGGCCTCCAGCGAGGTGTCGAGCGGGCCGTTCCACGGGGTGTCGCCCACGGTCCCCTCGACGGCGAACTTCCAGACTCCGTCGAGACTCACCAGTTCGCGGGTGGCGGTCGGACGGGGCTTCAGCATGGGGTTCCTCTCCGGTGGGGAAACGGGTGGCGGCGGATCGTCACAGGCGCCCGCGGCGCGCGACCTCGCCCAGCCATGCCAGGCTCGGCTTGGGGTGGCGCTGATACGTCTCGCGGTCGACGGCGATGAGGCCGAACGTGGGCTCCCAGTGGCCCCACTCGAAGTTGTCCAGGGCGCTCCAGTGGAGGTAGCCGCGGATGTCGATGCCGTCGTCGACGGCCGCGAGGAGATGTCCGATCGCCTCCTTGGTGTAGGCGATCCGCCGCTCGTCGTCGGCGGTGGCGATCCCGTTCTCGGTGACCAGGATCGGGATGCCGCCCGTGGCCTCCCATACGTGCCGCACCGCGATGCCGATCGCGTCGGGCCGGTACGCGTTGCCGGTGAGCGTGGTGTCCGGGCCCTGCGGATGCGGGACGATGCCGTTCTCGTCGACGGGCTGGCTGGAGTACGACTGCACCCCGATGAAGTCGTCCTCACGGGCGGCTTCGAGGTACAGGTCCTCGCGGACGTACCGCAGCTCGCGGAGTATTTCCTCGTTGCCGGGGGTCGGGGTCAGGGCCTGGCAGGCCACCGTCCAGCCGACGGCGGCATCGGTGTGCTTCTTCAGGATGTCGCGGGCCGCATGGTGCGCCTCGGCGAGTCGCCGGCCGATCTGCGGGTCGGGGTTCGGCAGGACCGGTCGCGCGGCGCCCTCGACCGTCGGGCTCATCCACTCCTTGGTCGACGCGGGCGCGTCGGATGCCTGCACGAGGCGGCTCATCGTCACCATGATGGCGAGCATGTTGGGCTCGTTCATGGTGCAGACCCACTTGACGTCGTCGAGGATGCTGGTGGCCGCCCGGATATACGCCTGGAAGCGCTCGACGGCCCGCTCCCCCGCCCAGCCCCCTTCGTCCACGAACCACTTGGGGTTGGTGAAGTGGTGCAGCGTGACCACCGGTTCGAGGCCGAGCTGACGGGCCGTGTCGATCATCCGGCGGTAGTGGGCCAGTTCGGCGCGGGAGAACTTGCCGGGAATGGGCTCGATACGCGCCCACTCGATACCGAAGCGGTACGAGGTCAGACCCGCGTCGGCCAGCAGCCGCATGTCCTCCGCGTAGCGGTGATAGCTGTCGATCGCGTCGCCGCTGAGTTCCATGCCGGGCAGCAGCTGCTCGCTGGCCCACCAGTCGCTGTTGAGGTTGTTCCCCTCCACCTGGTGGGGGGCGGTCGACGCACCCCAGAGAAAACCGGGCACGAGTCGAGTCGTCATGGTCACTTTCCTTCTTCCGTAGAGCTGGAGACCGGGCGCTCCGCCGCCTTCCGCCGTTGCCGCTCCTCGCGCCGCTCCCGCTGCTCGACGGGGTTCGCGACCGGGGCGGCGAGCAACAGGCGCCGGGTGTATGGGTGTTCGGGGGTGGAGGTGACACGGCCGGCCGGGCCGGTCTCGATGACGTCGCCGCGGTAGACCACGCTCACCCGGTGGCTCACCCGCCGGATGACCGCGAGGTCGTGCGAGACGAAGAGATACGCGACGCCGGTGCGCCGCTGGATGTCCACGAAGAGGTCGAGTACGCGTGCCTGCGTCGACAGGTCGAGCGCGGAGACCGGCTCGTCGCAGACGATCAGTTTGGGCCCGGGGGCCAGGGCCCGGGCGATCGCGACGCGCTGGCGCTGGCCGCCGCTGAACTCGCGCGGCAGCCGTTCGGTGGCGTCGGCCGGCAGCCCCACGTGGTCCAGCAGTTCGCGCACGCGCGTCCGGGCGTTGCGTGGGCGCGCGCCCTGCGCCACCAGGGGCTCGGCGAGGGTGTCGCCGATCGTGAGGGACGGGTTGAGCGAGGAGTAGGGGTCCTGGAAGACGACCTGGATGTGGCGGGCGAGGGCGCGGCGCTCCTTCGCCGTGCGGTGGGTGATGTCCTGGCCGAGAAAGCCGATGTGTCCGCCACTGGGCTTCACCAGGCCGAGCACCGCCCGGCCGATGGTCGTCTTGCCGGATCCGGACTCGCCGACGATGCCCAGCGTCTCGCCCTCGTCCACCGCCAGGGACACCCCGTGCAGCACCTCCCGCGGGCGGGCGCGGACTCCGCGCCCCGGGTATGCCACGCGCAGATCGCTCACGTCGAGCAGGGCCCGGGCCGTCGTCATCGCGCCTCCGTCTCGAACGTGTCCGTCTTACGCGTGTCCACGCCGGGCCCATCGGCGCGCAGGGTGTGCTCGTCGAGGATGGAATCCAGCAGCATCCGGGTGTAGTCCTGTCGCGGCGCGCTGAAGATGTCGAGCGCGTCACCGGTCTCGACGATCCGGCCCGTCCGCATGACCGCGACGCGGTCGCAGCTGTCGGCGACCACACCGAAGTTGTGGGTCACCAGCAGCACGGCCATGTTCGTTTCCGTCTGCAGGTCGCGCAGCAGGTCGAGGATTTCCGCCTGCACGGTGACGTCGAGCGCCGTCGTCGGCTCGTCGGCGATGAGCAGCAGCGGGCGGCTCGCGATCGCGCCGGCGATGAGCACGCGCTGGGCCATGCCGCCGGAGATCTGGTGCGGATAGGAGGAGAAGGTGCCCCGCGGATCCGGGATGCCGACCCGGTCCAGCAGAGCGAGGACGCGTGTCCGCGCTTCGCGCCGGGTCATCGGCGACGACGCGCGCAGCCCCTCGACGAGCTGTGCTCCCACCGTGAAGTTGGGGTCGAGATTGGACATGGGCTCCTGCGGCACGTACGCGATGGAGGTCCCGCGTACGGCGCGCAGTGCGCGCTCGTCCAGGCCGAGGAGTTCGCGTCCGTCGAGCCGGATCGAACCGCGGGTGACGACCGCCTCGGCGGGCAGCACACCGAGGACGGCGAACGCGGTCTGGGTCTTCCCAGACCCCGACTCGCCGACGAGACCGAGGGTCTGCCCCGCTTCCAGGGTCAGGGTGACGCCGCTGACGACCTCCTTCAGCTCGCCCGTCGGTGTCGGGTAGGCGATGGCCAGGTCCTCGACGGTGAGCAGGCCCGGAGCCGTCCCCGTAGGGGCCCCGGTCGGTGTCGAGCCCGGCCCGGTGTGCGCCGGCTGCGCGGTCGGCCGGCGCTCGGGTGGGGCGATCCGAGACGGCACCGGCCGACCGCCGTCCAGCGCGTCCCTGAGCGAGTTGCCGAGCAGCACCAGAGACGCGGTGATGATGCCGAGCGCCAGACTCGGCCAGAGGAACTGCAGTGGTTCCTCGTACAGGTTGCTGAAGCGCTCGGAGATCATCGCGCCGAAGCTGGGGACCGTGCTCGATCCGACGCCGAGGAAGGCGAGGCCCGACTGGACGGAAATGGAGGATCCGGCGAGGAAGGCGGTGGCGATGACGACGGGGCCCCGGACCACGGAGAACACATGGCGCCACAGAATGCGCCGGTCGGACAGGCCCGAGACGCGGGCGGCGTCCACGTAGAGCTCGTTCTTCACGCCGAGGACGAGGTTGCGTACGAGGCGGTAGATCCCGGGCGAGAGCAGCACCCCGAAGATCAGCATCGTGGCGCGGTAGTCGCCGCCCGTCACCGGCAGCAGCACGATGAGCAGCAGCAGCCCGGGGAAGGTCATGACGAGGCTGAAGACCCATTCGGTGACGCCCCGGACGCGGCGGCCGTAGTAGCCGCCGACGAGCCCGAAGGTGACGCCGATGGCCAGGGCGATGCTGGTGCCGATGAGGGCGGCGACCACGCTGGTGTTGATGGAGGCCAGCAGCCGGGCGAAGATGTCACGCCCGCTCTTGTCACCGCCCAGCGGGTAGCCGTCGGTTCCGGCAGGGGCGTTGACCGCGTCGAGGGAGGCTTGGTTGGCGCCGTGGTCGGTGAACAGCGGGGAGAGTTGGCCGAAGAGGACCACGGCGAGGAGGAGGCCGGCGCTGATGACGGCCTGCGGGTCCGTCAGGAGCCGGCGCAGCGGCGATCTGCGGCCGGGGGCTGCGGTGCGGTGTTCGGCAGTGTGGTGTTCGGCGGTGTGGTGTTCGGCGGTGCGGTGTTCGGCGGTGCGGTGTTCGGCGGTCACTGGAGGACCCTCGCCTTCGGGTTGAGCCAGCCGTTCACCAGGTCGACGACGAGGTTGACGCACACCACGAGCAGCACACCGAAGAGGCTGATGCCCATGATGATGGGGATGTCGCCCTGCAGGGACGCGTTGAAGGCGTACTGGCCGAAGCCCGGCAGCGCGAAGACCTGCTCGATGATGAGGGCGCCGCCGAGCATCTGGATGAACTCCAGCGACAGCACGGTGAGCGCCGGCCCGGCCGCGCCGCGCAGGGCGTGGCGCAGCACGATCGACCGGGTCGGTATCCCCCGGGTGCGCAGGGTGCGGATGTAGTCCTTGCGCAGTTCGCCGATCATGGCGCCGCGGATCTGGGAGGTGAGGCCCGCGACGCCGCTCATCATCAGAGCGACGACGGGGATGGCGATGGTGGAGGCCCAGCCTGCCGGGTTCTCCGCCAGCGGGGTGTAGCCGGTGGCCGGGAACCAGTGCAGCTTGACGGCCAGTACGTAGACGAGGGCGATCGCGATCAGCAGATTCGGCACCAGATAGCCGACCATCGACACGCCCTGTGCGATCCGGTCGACGGCGCCGCCGCGGGTGGCGGCGAGCACGCCGAGCACCACGCTGATCACCGTGGTGACGAGCAGGGCGGCGAGCACGATCGACAGCGTGACCCCGAGGCGGGCCGCGAGGGCCGACCGTACGGGCTCGCTGGTGAAGTAGGAGAGGCCGAGGTCGCCGCGGATGGCGTGGGACAGCCAGTCCAGGTACTGGGTGAACAGCGGGCGGTCGAGTCCCAGCTGGGCCTTCTGGGCCTGGACGCGGGCGGGTGTCGCCCCGTTTCCTACGATGCTGCTCGCGATGTCGTCGAACGACGTGCTCAGCAACAGGAACGTGATCATGGTCACCAGGACCGCGAGCACCAGGCCCGCGGTGAGGCGGCGCAACACGTAGAGGGTCATGACGCGGTTCAACCGCGGGCCTGGTCGGCGGCGCCGAACTGCCGGATGGTGGCCATCGTCGAGGAGCCGTCTCCGAGGTAGGTGATGCCCTTCCTGGTCGCCCAGTCGCTGCCGATGTAGAACACCGGGCCGTACCACGCGTTCTCGACCCCGAACTTGTTGATCGCCTTGTAGCTGTCCGCGGCCTTTGCCGGGTCCAGCTCCCGGTTCGCCTGGTCCAGCAGCTTGGTGAGCTCGGGGTCGGTGGAGTTGAACACGTTGCGGTAGCCGGTGGGACTGTAGAAGTTGCGCGCCTCGATCGGGGTGGTGTTCAGCCCGTCGACGATCAGGAACATCGGGTACTTCTTGGAGGCGAGGGCGGAGACGCTCTGCTGTGCGGGCACGGGCTGCCACATCACCTTGATCCCGATGTCGGCGAGCGCCTGGGTGAACGTCGGCTCGAACGGCTTGCTGACGACGAGGCTCGGCATGGTCACGGAGAAGCCGTTGGGGTAGCCGGCCTCGGCCAACAGCCGCTTGGCGGCCGCCGGGTCGTACGCGTATGTCTGGTCCAGCGCGGGGTCGTGCCCCGGTCCCTTGGGGTTGAAGATCTGCTCGGTCGGCCGGCCAGAGCCGCGCAGCAGCCGCTTGACCATCTTGGTGCGGTCGAAGGCCATGTTGATCGCCTTGCGGACCCGCAGATCACCGAGCGGCTTGAGGACGTCCCCCGAGCGGTCGCCCAGGACCAGCGTCGCCACCGCGGTCGCCTGGACGTGCTTGGTCTCAAAGCCCGTCGACTTGAAGGTGGAGACCTGTGCGACATCGACGGTGCCGGCATTGGTCTCGCCCGCCTTGAGGGCGTTGGCCATCGCGGTCTGGTCGGAGATCACCCGGACCTTGACGGTCCGGAAGGGGTATGCCTTCTTGTTCCAGTAGTCGTCGCGCCGCTTGAGCACATAGACGGACCCGTTCACCGTCGCCCCCTTGTCGAGGGTGTAGGGGCCCGAGCCGACCGGATTCAGCGCGGCGCTCTTGGCGTTCATCGTCTTGGGGTCGCCGATGACGCCGGCGGCCGTGGTGAGCGAGGTCAGCAGCGAGCCGTCCGGCTGTTTGAGCTTGATCACGACGGTGGTGGCGTCGGGTGCCTCGACCGAGGTGACGGAGGCGAGCACGCCCTGGCTCGGCCCCGGCGTGGTCCTGATCCGCTCCAGCGTCGTCCGTACGGCGGCCGCGTCGACGGGGGTGCCCGTGCTGAACTTCATGCCGGTGCGCAGTGTGAGGGTCAGGGTGCGCGCATCACCGGAGTAGCGCCAGCTCTTTGCCGCGCCGGGCCGCAGCTCGCCCTTGTTGTCCTGGATCAGCAGCGTGTCGTAGATCGAGTCCCAGACGTAGGTCTGCTGCCCTTCCAGGAGTTGGGTGGGGGCGAGCGAGTTGGGCGTACCGAAGATCGAGAGTGCCAGCGTCGTCCCCGAGGACGAGGACGCTCCTGTCGACTCGCTGTCGCACGCCGACGATGTGAACATCAGCGCGGCGACGCCCAAGGCGGCCAGGGCGCGAGTGTGGGACCGCGAGTGCGGGTGTCGTATGCGCATGGGGTGGATTCCTTCCTCCATGGGCACGGCTGCCTCCCTGTCGGCTCCACGGGGAGCGATGGCGTCAACCTTTACCAGCTGGTTGGTTTTCGCTGGGAAGTTAAGCCCGCGTCGCAAGCGCCGGAAAGAGTACGATCGGCGTTCGTAATCAGAGCGTTATCCAGCGACCGCCCGCGATGCGGCTCCATGAATATCTACCGTCTGGTAAGTTTTGGCGCCCGGCTTCGTCGAGGAGAGTGAGCGCACCGTGAGTCAGGCAAAAGCACGCGGCCCGTACGCCAAGACACCGGCCCGCAGAGCGGAGATCGTACGGGCGGCGCGCGACAGTTTCGCCGAGAACGGCTACGCCAAGGCATCCCTGCGCGATATCGCGGAACGGGCCGGGATCACCCACGCCGGCCTCCTCCACCACTTCCGCAACAAGGACGAGCTCCTTGCCGAGGTGCTTGCCGAGCGCGACTCCGAGGAGTGGCACCACGGCGCGTCCCAGGTCGACAGCGCGGACCGGCTCGCGCCCTACCTCGGCGAGCTCATCCGCCACCACCAGAAGGCACCCGAGCTGATGCGCCTGTGGATCGAGCTCGCCGCCGCGGCCTCACGCTCGGACCACCCCGCCCACGACTACTTCGTCGAGCGCTATGAGCGCGGGCGGGCGCAGTTCACCGAGGGGTTGCAGGACGGAGCGGCCCGCGGCCGGCTGCGCGAGGACCTGAGCCCCGAGAGCGCCGCGATCCTCTTCCACGCCGTGCTCAACGGGCTCCAACTGCAGTGGGTACTCGACCAGGACCTCGATATCGTCGGGCCCGTCACCGACTTCGTACGGCTGCTCTTCGGCCACGATCACGCCGAGGAGTGAGCGCTCAGGCCGAGGAGTGAGCGCCCAGGCCGATGGCTGAGCGCTCAGGCCGCCCCCGGCGGCGGCCCGCTGGTCCCCCGCACCACGAGCTTGGGATCCAACACCGCCTCCCGCGGCTCCAGTTCCGGGTTCTCCAGCCGCTCCACGGCGAACCGGACCGCGTACTCGGCCATCAGCACCGCGTCCTGACGGACAGTCGTCAGCCCTATCGGCATGAGATGGGAGAGGTGGCTGTCGTCGTAGCCGACGACCGAGATGTCCCGCGGGACCTCGACACCACCCCGCGCCAGGGCCATCCACACCCCCATGGCACACCGGTCGTTGCCCGCGAGGACCGCCGTCGGAAGGGGCAGGCCCCGGTCGCGCTCCGCCAGGAGCAGTTGGCCGGTCTCGATACCGGACTGCTCGGTGTGCTCACCGGGGATCACCCGGATCTCCGGCTCCAGTCCGTGCCGGCGCATCGCCGCCCGGTAGGAGCGCCGCCGCTCGGCCGACCCGGGCCCCCGGCCGCCGTCGATGTGCACGATCGCTCGATGGCCCAGTTCGACCAGGTGGTCCATGGCCTGCCGGACCCCCTTGGCCTCGGCGCTGTGCACGAAGTCCACGCGGGCGCGCGGCACCCGGTGGCCGACCGACACGGTGACGGCGCGCTGCCGGAGCTCATCGAGGTAGCCGGGGACCACATCGGGGCCGAGCAGGATCAGCGCCTCGCAGCGGTGGCCGAGCAACGCCTCGACCGCCTTGGCCTCGCTCCGCCCCCCGGCCGCCGCGGAGAGCAGCACGTCATAGCCAAGGCGCTCGGCCTCGGGGTAGATCCCCTCGATGAGGTCGCTGTGGAAGGTCTGCTGCACCGTGAACATCACGCCGAGCGTGCGGCTGCGGCCACGGGCCAAGAGCCGGGCCGCACTGTCGGGGCGGTAGCCGATCTCATCGGCCACCCGTAGCACCCGCTCGCGGGTCTCCTGGCTCGCCCCCGGCTGATTGCGGAACACGATCGAGACCAGCGCACGGGACACCCCCGCCCTGTCGGCGACATCGGCCATCGTGGGCCGCTGTCTGCCCGCCGTATCCACCACTGATCCCACCTGATCTCCCACCACCCTCGACGGAGCCCACCCTAGGACAGCATCGAAATCCTCCGGCAACAAGCTATTGACATGACATTCGGACAGAGGTCATCGTACTCGCACTAGAGCGCGCTAGTAGAGCGCGACAGCAACCCCTCTCCTGACCATTTCCCCGGGTCTCCGGAGCGAAGGGAAACCGTGTTATGCCGTTCGAAGTGCTGACCATGGGCCGCGTCGGAGTGGATGTGTATCCGCTCCAAACGGGCGTGGGGCTGGCCGAGGTCACCTCGTTCGGCAAGTACCTCGGCGGCAGCCCGACCAATGTCGCGGTGGCCGCCGCCCGGTACGGGCGCACCTCGGCCGTGATCACCAAGACGGGCGCGGACCCGTTCGGGGACTTCGTCCGCACGGCCCTGGACGGATACGGCGTCAACACCCGCTTCGTCGGCACGTCGGATATCGCGCCGACCCCCGTGACCTTCTGCGAGATCTTCCCGCCGGACGACTTCCCGCTCTACTTCTACCGGCTGCCCAAGGCACCCGACCTGGACATCCGGCCCGAGGAGCTGGACCTGGCAGCAGTGCGCGACGCCCGGATCTTCTGGATGACCGGCACCGGGCTGAGCGAGGAGCCGAGCCGTACGGCCACCCTTGCCGCGCTCGAGCACCGAGCGAAGGCGGGCACGACGGTGTTCGACCTCGACTGGCGGCCCACGTTCTGGAAGAGCACAGCCCGGAAGAGCCCGGGGGTGACCCCGCCGAGGCCCGTGCGTACTACGCGAAGGCCCTGCGCCACACCACCGTCGCCGTCGGCAATCTCGACGAATGCGAGGTGGCGACCGGCGAGCGCGAGCCGTACGCCGCCGCGAAGGCGCTGCTGGCCGCCGGGGTGGAGCTGGCCGTGGTCAAGCAGGGCCCGAAGGGTGTGCTGGCCATGGACAGGGACGGCTTCGCCGTCGAGGTCCCGCCGGTGCGGGTGGAGGTGGTGAACGGTCTGGGCGCCGGCGACTCCTTCGGTGGCGCGCTGTGCCACGGGCTGCTGTCCGGCTGGGACACCCGGCGCACGGTGTCCTTCGCCAACGCCGCCGGCGCGCTCGTGGCCGGCCGCCTGGCCTGCTCGGAGGCGATGCCGACCGAGGCCGAGGTGGCGGCGGCGCTGCGCGAGACGACCGATGCGACCGATGCGACCGATGCGACCGATGACGAATTTCAGCGAGAGGTGTGAGGACGTGCTGTCCGACAAGGTGAGCCGTATCGTGGAGGCCCGGGTCAGCGACCCCGGCGCCATCGCGGCGGCGGCCGAGCGGCGGGTGAAAGCCACCTCGCTGCTGGGCGAGCACGGCAAGGCGATGATCATCGCCGCCGACCATCCCGCGCGCGGCGCCAACGGCGTCGCGGGCGACCCCACCGCCATGGCCGACCGCTTCGAGCTGCTGGACCGGCTGTGCACCGCGCTAGCGGCCGGGTGTGACCGGTGTGCTGGCCACGGGACGTGGTCATCAACGCGGCCGGCTCCATGCCCGGCGATCTGCAGCAGCTGTGGCGGGCCCGGGATCCCAAGGCCTACTACGTCGAGTACGCGTACTCCTGCATGGGCTACGAGGTCGCCGCGGGCCTCGGCGCGAAGATGGCCGATCCGTCGCGTGAGGTCGTGGTCCTGGTCGGGGACGGCTCGTATCTGATGATGGCCCAGGAGATCGCGACCATGGTGTCCGAGGGTTTGAAGGTCATCGTCGTCCTGGTCCAGAACCACGGCTTCGCCTCCATCGGCTCGCTGTCGGAAGCCCTGGGCTCACAGCGGTTCGGCACCAAGTACCGCTTCCGCGACGGCGGCTCCGGCCTCCTCGACGGGGATGTCCTGCCCGTCGACCTGGCCGCCAACGCCGCGTCCCTGGGCGCGGACGTCCTGCACGCCGCCTCGGTCGACGAGTTCCGTACGGCGATGGAGAAGGCGAAGGCCGCAGGCCGCACCACCGTCGTGCACGTCGAGACCGATCTGTACGGGCCCAACCCGCCCGGCCACGGCTGGTGGGACGTACCGGTCGGCCAGACCTCCGCCCTGGACACCACGCGCACCGCGTACGAGACGTACGCCGCCCATAAGCGGGCGCAGCGCCACTACCTGTGATCCCGTCCCCTCCCGTCCCCCGCAAAGGAAACCCGCACCGTGAAGACCATCGAGCACTGGATCGGCGGCTCCCCCACCCAGAACTCCGCCACCCGGAACTCCGCCACCGCCACCCAGCCGGTGTACAACCCGGCCACCGGCGCCGAGCAGGCCCGGGTCGTCCTCGGCGGGGCCGCCGATGTGGACGCCGCCGTCCAGGCCGCCACCGCCGCCTTCGAGACCTGGTCGGAGTCGTCGCTCACCCAGCGCACCCAGGTGATGTTCGCCTTCCGGCAACTCCTCGTCGAGCACGAGGAGGAGCTGGGCCGGATCATCTCGGCCGAGCACGGCAAGACCGTCGACGACGCGCGCGGCGAGATCGTGCGTGGCCGGGAGGTCGTGGAGTTCGCCTGCGGCCTCGGCGACATACTCAAGGGCGGCTTCTCCGACCAGGTCTCCCGCGGCGTGGACGTGCACAACTTCCGTCAGCCACTCGGCGTGGTCGCGGGCATCACGCCCTTCAACTTCCCGGCCATGGTGCCGCTGTGGATGCACCCGATCGCCATCGCGACCGGCAACACCTTCATCCTCAAGCCCAGCGAGCGCGACCCGTCGGCCGCCGTCTTCGTGGCCGAGCTGTACCAGCGGGCGGGGCTGCCGGACGGTGTGTTCAACGTCGTGCACGGTGGCAAGGACGCGGTCGACGCGATCCTCACCCACCCCGGCATCCACGCTGTGTCCTTCGTCGGCTCCACGCCGATCGCCAAGTACGTCCACGAGCAGGCCACCGCACACGGCAAGCGTGTCCAGGCCCTCGGCGGCGCCAAGAACCACGCTGTCGTCCTCCCCGACGCCGACCTGGAGTTCGCCGCCAACCACATCACCGCGGGCGCCTACGGCTCGGCCGGCGAGCGCTGCATGGCCCTGTCCGTGGCGGTCGCGGTCGGCTCCGCGGCCGCCGGGCTGGTGGAGGTGTTGGAGCGCAAGGCCGGGGAGGTGAAGGTCGGCCCCGGCGACGCCCCGGGCACCGAGATGGGGCCGCTGGTCACCAAGGCCGCCCAGGAGCGCATCGAGAACGCCGTCGGCACCGCCGCCACACAGGGCGCCACCGTCGTCGTGGACGGCCGCGGGCTGAAGGTCGACGGGCACGAGGAGGGATTCTTCACCGGCCCGTCCCTCCTCGACCACGTCACCGCCGAGATGGATGCCTATCAGGAAGAGCTGTTCGGCCCGGTCCTGGCGATCGTCCGGGTGGACACCCTGGACGACGCGATCGAGCTGATCAACGCCAACCCGTACGGCAACGGCACCGCCCTGTTCACCGGCTCCGGTGAGGCCGCCCGCCGCTTCCAGCGCAAGGTCAGGGTCGGCATGATCGGCATCAACGTGCCGGTGCCGGTGCCGATGTCGTACTACTCCTTCGGCGGCTGGAAGGACTCCCTCATCGGCGACTCCCCCATCCACGGCCCCGAGGGCATCCGCTTCTGCACCCGCCCCAAGGTCGTCACCACCCGCTGGCCCCAGCCCAAGCAGCAGGTCGCCGCCGGGTTCACCTTCCCTACCTCCAGCTGACCGCCGCACACCCCCCGCAAGGAGCACGCAAGGAACACCGCGGACAAGTCCCCCGTCCCTCTCCCCACAGGACTTGAAAGGAAGGACACGTCATGGCAACGGCGCCATCCCCCCTCCGGACCACCGCAGGCAATCTGTGCCTCGGCTCCGCCCCCGACTCCTGGGGCGTCTGGTTCCCCGAGGACGAGCACCAGGTGTCGTACACCCGCTTCCTCGACGAACTCGCCCAGGCCGGCTACACCTGGCTGGAGCTCGGTCCCTACGGCTACCTCCCCACCGACCCGGAACGCCTCAAGCGGGAGCTCGACGCCCGTGGGCTCCAGGTCTCCGGCGGTACGGCCTTCGGCGCGCTGCACCGCCCCGAGGCATGGGACGACATGCTCGCCCACGTCCGCCAGGTCGCCACCCTGACGGCCGCCGCGGGCGCCCACCACCTGGTCCTGATCCCGCCCATGTACCGGGACGAGAAGACCGGCGCGTTCACCGAGTCCCCCGAACTGACCGCCGAGCAGTGGGCCGGCTGCGGCCGCGCCGCCGACCGGCTGGGCAAGCTGCTCCTCGACGAGTACGACGTCCGCCTCGTCATCCACCCGCACGCCGACAGCCATATCCAGACACAGCCGGAGATCGAGCGGCTGCTCAACGAGTCGGACGGCCGGTACACGAATCTGTGCCTGGACACCGGGCATGTCGCCTACGGCGGCGGGGACAATCTCGACCTGATCCGCCGGTTCGGCGAGCGCGTCGGCTATGTCCACATCAAGCAGATGGACCCCGAGATCCTGGCCCAGGTGGCCGCCGAGGACCTGTCCTTCGGCGAGGCCGTCAGGCGCGGGGTGTGCGTCTCGCCGCCGGCCGGGGTGCCGAACCCGGCCGATGTGGTCGTCGAACTCTCCCAGTTGGACGCCGAGTTGTTCGTGATCGTCGAGCAGGATCTGTACCCGTGCGCTCCCGAGGTACCGCTCCCCATCGCCGTACGCACCCGTGAGCATCTGGCCGGCTGCGGCCTGACCGGAATCCGACGCCCGAATCACCACCGCTAGGAGGCGGCCATGGACGTCAGGGACGACGCGACAAAGGCCCCCGCACCCGCCGCCACCATCGACGACGCGCCCCAGGCGGTCTCCCGGCGGCTGCGGATCATCACCGTCATCGCCACCTTCGGCGGACTCCTCTTCGGCTACGACACCGGCGTCATCAACGGCGCCCTGCCGTATATGACCGACGACCTGGGCCTCACCCCGTTCACCGAGGGCATGGTCACCAGCTCTCTTCTCCTCGGCGCGGCGCTCGGCGCGGTCGCCGGCGGGCGGCTGTCGGACGCGCGCGGCAGACGCCGTACGATCCTCACCCTCGCCGTGCTGTTCTTCGTCGGCGCGCTGGGCGCCACTCTCGCGCCGACCACCGCGGTGATGATCGTGGCGCGGTTCGTCCTCGGCCTCGCCGTCGGCGGCGCGTCGGTGACCGTGCCCGTCTATCTCGCCGAGGTCTCCCCCTCGGAACGGCGCGGTGCGCTGGTCACCCGCAATGAACTCATGATCGTCAGTGGTCAGCTGCTGGCCTTCACCTCCAACGCGATCATCGCGAACATCGGTGGCGAGAGCGGCGGTGTCTGGCGCTGGATGCTGGTGATCGCCACCATCCCCGCCGTCGTCCTCTGGTTCGGCATGCTGGTGATGCCGGAGAGCCCCCGCTGGCTGGCCTCCCAGAGCCGCTTCAATGACGCCCTCGGCGTCCTCAAGCAGGTACGCTCGCAACAGCGGGCCGAGGCCGAGCTCGCCGAGGTGTCCGCGCTCGCCGTCAAGGACGAGCAGGAAAAGCTCGGCGGCTGGAAGGACATGAAGTCGGTGCCGTGGGTGCGCAGGCTGATGTTCATCGGCTTCGGCATCGCCATCGTGCAGCAGATCACCGGCGTCAACACGATCATGTACTACGGCACCCAGATCCTCACCGACGCCGGTTTCGCCTCCGACAGCGCGCTGACCGCGAACATCGCCAACGGTGTGATCTCGGTGCTGGCCACCTTCGTCGGCATCTGGCTGCTGGGCCGGGTCGACCGCCGCCCCATGCTGATGACGGGGCAGATCGGCACGACGGCCGCCCTGCTGCTCATCGGCGTCTTCTCCCTGGTGCTGCCCGCCGGGGACGGAAGGGCGTACGCCGTGCTCGCCATGACGGTGACCTTCCTCGCCTTCCAGCAGGGCGCGATCTCGCCGGTGACCTGGCTGATGCTCTCGGAGATCTTCCCGATGCGGATGCGCGGCTTCGGCATGGGCGTGGCGGCCGTGGTGCTGTGGCTGACCAACTTCGTGATCGGCCTGGTCTTCCCGTCCCTGGTCTCCGGGATCGGGGTCTCCAACACCTTCTTCCTCTTCGTGGTGGCCGGGGTCTTCTCCTTCGCCTTCGTCAAGCGCTATGTCCCCGAGACCAGGGGCCACTCCCTCGAAACCCTCGAAGCCGAACTCCGGGCGCGCTTCTCCTGACCCTCCCGTTCTTAAGGAAACGACCATGACCGTACGTGTAGGCGTCATCGGCGCCGGAATGATCGGCCAGGACCACATCAGGCGCCTCACCGATGTCGTCACCGGAGCCACCGTCACCGCCGTGACGGACATCGACCAGGCCCGTGCCGCCGAGGTCGCGGCCACGGTGGGCGCGGTGGCGCTGCCCACTGGTGCCGAGCTGATCGCCTCTCCCGAGGTGGACGCCGTCCTCGTCACCTCCTGGGGCCCCACCCACGCCGAGCATGTGCTGGGCGCGATCGCGGCCGGCAAGCCGGTGTTCTGCGAGAAACCCCTCGCCACCACCGCCGAGGACTGTCTGCGCATCGTCGACGCCGAACGCGCCCACGGCCGCCGCCTCGTCCAGGTCGGCTTCATGCGCCGGTTCGACGCCGGATACCGCCAGATGAAGGAGGTCATCGCCGCCGGCTCGCTGGGCACACCGCTGATCGTGCACTGCGCCCACCGCAACCCGACGGCGCCCGAGTCGTACACCTCGGCGATGGCCGCCCAGGACACGGCCGTGCACGAGATCGACGTGCTGCGCTGGCTGCTCGACGACGAGATCGTCTCCGCCCAGGTGATCACACCGCGCGCCACCAGCATGCGGTTCGAGCATCTGAAGGACCCCCAGCTCATGTACTTCGAGACGGCCAACGGCGTCCGTATCGAGCTGGAGGTGTTCGTCAACTGCCAGTACGGCTACGACATCCAGTGCGAGACCGTCGGCGAGAAGGGCCTGGTCCGGCTGCCCGACCCGGCCGCCGTCGGGGTCCGCACCGCCGGAGCGCACGGCACTGCGGTCCCGCAGGACTGGAAGGGCCGGTTCGCGGACGCCTTCGACACCGAATTCCGCGAGTGGATCAACGGCATCGCGGCCGGCGTCGAGCCCACCGGTCCCTCCGCGTGGGACGGCTACGCCGCCACCGTCATCACCGACGCCGCCGTCCGCTCGCTGGAGTCCGACAGCCACGTCATCACCGTCGACATGAAGCCCCGCCCGGCCTTCTACGGAGGCACCGCATGAAAATCGCCCTCGACCCGTATATGTTCCGCGCCCTGCCGATCGACGACATGGTGCGCACGGTCGCCGAACTCGGCTACGGCTACATCGAGCTGTCGCCACGCGACGACTTCATGCCGTTCTTCCTGCATCCGCGGGCGGACGACGAGCGGATCGCCGCTCTGAGGACATCCCTGCGCACCCACGGTGTGCGGCTGTCCTCCGTACTCCCCCTGTACAAGTGGTCCTCGCCCGACGAGGCCGAACGGCAGGCCGCCGTCCGCTACTGGAAGCGGATGATCGAGATCACCGCGGAACTCGAATGCCCGCTGATGAACTCGGAGTTCAACGGACGCCCGGAGCGGGCCGCGGAGAGCGAGGCGGCCTTCTGGCGCTCGCTGGAGGAACTGCTTCCGCTGTTCGAGCGGGAGGGCATCGCCCTGAACCTGGAGGCGCATCCGGACGACTTCTGCGAGGAGAACACCCCCGCGGTCGACCTCGTCCGCGCGATCAACAAACCCTGGGTGAACTACCTCTACTGCGCCCCGCACTCGTTCCATCTCTCCGGCGCCGACCCCACGGCGGACATCGCGGCGATGATGCGCTACGCGGGCGACAAGCTCCAGCACGTGCACATCGCCGACTCCTTCAACCACAAGGGGTCCTCGGGCCTGCGCTATATCCTCAACCCGCCCGGCACCGCGGCCCGTATCCACCAGCACCTGGACATCGGGCAGGGCGAGGTCGACTGGGGCGCCTTCTTCGGCACCCTGCTCGAGCTGAACTTCGACGGCGTCGCCACGGCATGCGTCTTCGCCTGGGAGGAGCGGGCGCGCGAGTCCTCGGCGTTCATGCTGGACCGCATCACCAAGGAGCTCGCCGCATAGGCAGCCACTCTCAGGGAGTACCCGGACCACCCTCCGGAAGAGGCACGGGGCCCGACCGCGCGATCCGCGGCCGGGCCCCGGCTGCCTCCCTCACACCGCCGTACGCACCTCCTCCAGCCGTACGGGCCGCCGCTCGCGCAGGGACAGGGTGCACGCCTCGGCGATCCAGCCGGCCTCGATGGCGTCCGCCACCGTGCACGGTGAGCGGCGGGTGCCCGCCACGACCTCGGTGAACGCGGTGAGCTCGGCGCGGTAGGCGTCGGCGAAGCGGTCCATGAAGAAGTCGTGTGGCGGTCCGGCCGGGAAGGTGGCGCCGGGTTCGACGGAGCGCAGCGGCAGCCGGTCCTCCAGGCCCACCGCGATGCTGTCCTTCATACCGTGCAACTCCAGACGGACATCGTAACCACGCGCGTTGTGGCGGGAGTTGGAGATGACAGCGATGGTGCCGTCGTCGAGGGTGAGCAGGGCCGAGGCCGTGTCGACGTCGCCCGCCGCTCGGATGTAGTCCGCGCCCCGGTTGCCGCCGGTGGCGTACACCTCGGTGACCTCGCGGCCGGTCACCCAGCGCACGATGTCGAAGTCGTGCACGGCGCAGTCGCGGAAGATGCCGCCTGAGGTGGCCACATATGCGGCCGGCGGCGGCGCGGGGTCCAGGGTGGTGGACCGTACGGTGTGCAGTGGTCCGAGTTCGCCGCTGACGACGGCCGCGCGGGCGGCGACGCATCCCTTGTCGAAGCGCCGGTTGTAGCCGATGTGCACCTCGACGCCGCCGTCCGCCACGGCGCGCAGCACCTCCAGGCTCTCCGTGACGCCGCGGGCCACGGGCTTTTCGCAGAATACGGGGACGCCCGCCTTGACGGCGGCCAGGATCAGCTCCGGGTGGGCGTCGGTCGCGGCGGCGATGACCACGCCGTCCACACCGGCGGCGAACACGGCCTCCGGGGAGCCGACGGCGGTGGCCCCGAACCGCTCCGCCGCGGTGGCGGTGGCCGCGGCCACCGGGTCGGTGACCACGAGGGAGTCCACCGCGTCGAGCCCGGCGAGGGTTGCCGCGTGGAAGGCGCCGATCCGGCCAAGACCCATGATGCCAATGCGCATGAAAATTCTCGTTCCTTCAGCCCGAGGGGCGGCTCAGTCGAGGCCGCCGATGACGATCTGGTCCCAGTCGATGACCGAGCCGGTCACCACACCGCTGCGGTCGGAGAGCAGGAAGACGACGAAGTCGGCGATCTCGTCGACCTGGCCGAGCTTGCCCATCGGCTGTTGCTCGGCGGCCTTCTCGAGCCAGTCGTCACCCGCGCCGTGGAAGGCGCGCTGGGTGGCGTCCTCGCCCTCGGTGTCCGTCCAGCCGATGTTCAGGCCGTTGATCCGGACGCGGTCGAAGCGGTGGGCATGCGCGGCGTTGCGGGTCAGGCCGACGAGCCCGGACTTGGCCGCGACGTACGGGGCCAGATAGGGCTGTCCGCCGTGCGCCGAGGTGGTGATGATGTTGACCACCGTACCGGGCGCCTTGCGCCCGACCATGTCGGCGACGGCGGCCTGCATCGCGAAGAACGGCGCCCGCAGATTGATCGCAATATGGGCGTCGAACAGCTCCGGTGTGGTGTCCAGCAGCGAGCCACGCGAGGTCAGCCCGGCCGCGTTGACCAGGCAGTCCACGCGCCCGTGCGCGGCCACGGTCCGCGTGACGCTGCCATGCGCCTGCGCCGGATCCGCGAGGTCCGCGCGGAGGAAGTGCGCGCCCGTCTCCGCCGCGAGCTCGTCGCCGACCTCGGCCCGGCGCCCGGTGAAGGCGACGGTCGCGCCTTCCCGTACGGCGGCCCGTACGATGCCGGCGCCGACGCCCTGGCTGCCGCCGTTGACGAGGACGACCTTGTCGTCGAGCAGTCCCATGAGTGTGGTGTCCCCTTCAGCCCTGGCGGCGCTCGGCGCCCGCGTGCAGTTCCTGGCGCAGCCGGTCGGGGGCCCAGCCCTCGGTGACGGCCTGCCAGACGGTGTCCGCCTGCGAGGACGGTGCGAGACCGTCGACCGGCGGGTCGAGGTCGAGGTTGGTGGGGAACGGGTAGCCCTCGGCGGTGGCGGCGACCACCCGGCGCAGCCAGTCCTCGGAGGCGCCCTCGGCCTTGCGGCGCAGCAGCACCGGGAAGAGCGCGTTGGCCATCGCCTCGCGGTCGACCGTCTCCATGGCGCGGCCGAAGGCGGAGGACACCTGCAGCAGATTGGCCATGCGCCTGATGTCGGCGGAGCGGTTGTGCCCGGCGGCGTGGAAGAGCGCGGGGTTGAAGAAGACGGCGTCCCCCTTGTCCAGCGGGAGTTGGACGTAGTGGGCCTCGAAGTATTCGGCGAACCACGGGAGCCGCCAGGCGAGATAGCCGGGCTCGTACTTCTGTGAATGCGGCAGATACATCGTCGGGCCGGACTCGACGGGCATATCGCAGTGGGCCACCGCGCCCTGGAGGGTCAGCACGGGCGACAGCCGGTGGACGTGCGCCGGGTAGCCGGCGGCCCGCTCCTGGCCGAGGAAGCCCAGGTGGTAGTCGCGGTGCACGCGCTGCGCGGCGCCGCCCGGGTTGACCACGTTGACCTGTGAGGTCACCTGGTAGGCAGGGCCGAGCCAGGCTTCGGAGACCAGCTCCAGCATGTCGTTGGCGTAGTAGTCGGCGAACGCCTCCGGTGCGCGCACCGCCACCTTGTCAAGGGCGTTCCACACCCGGTCGTTGGCGCCCGGCTTGGCGAAGTGGTCGCCGCGGGCCCCGCCCGTGGCGCGTTCCTCCTCGATCAGCGAATGGAATGTCTCGGACGCCCGGTCCACGACGGCCGCGTCGGGGAACGCGCCCTTGAGGACCACGATGCCGGGGCCGTCCAGCAGGGCCCGCACCAGCTCGCTCTGGACGGCCCGACGCCCTTCCGGCGTGTCCGCGAGGGCGCGCAGCCGACCGCTGTCGTAGAGCAGAACGTTCCGTTCGACCCGCTCGGCCGAAGGGTAGTCGCCCGCATCGGTCCGCTGCTCGACGAGCGACCGGAAGGTGCTCGGATCGCAGTCTTCCTCGGTCAGCCAAGTCCGTGATCCCGCAGGTACAGGGGACATCCCGGGTCCTTTCGCAGTCCGTGCCCTTCTGTCAGTCTGGTGAATCCCAACCCATCATTCAATCCTCAGCAGTACATCAAAAAACCATCATCCACTTGAGGGAACACTCATGGGGCACCCCTATCCGATCAGGGAAATCGCCCGTCAGGCCGGGCTGAGCACGGCCACGGTCGACCGGGTCCTCAACGGCCGCGGCGGTGTGCGGGAGAGCACAGTCAGGGAGGTGCATGAGGCGATCAAGGACCTGGACCGGCAGCGCGGCCAGATCCGTATCGGGGGCCGCACCTTCATGATCGACATCGTGATGCAGGCGCCGGAGCGGTTCTCCAGCGCCGTACGCGACGCGCTCGAAGCGGAGCTGCCCTCCCTGCACCCCGCGGTCGTCCGCTCGCGCTTCCACTTCCGCGAGACCTGTCCCCCCGCCGAGCTGATCGGAACCCTGGACAAGGTCGCCAAGCGGGGGTCCCAAGGCGTGCTCCTCAAGGCCCCGGACGTCCCGGAGATCGGCGCCGCCGTCGGCCGGCTGGCCGCGGCCGGCATTCCCGTCGTCACCCTGGTCACCGATCTGCCCCACAGCGCCCGCATGGCGTACGTCGGCATCGACAACCGCGCGGCCGGGGCCACCGCCGCGTACCTGATCGGGCAGTGGCTCGGCGACCGCCCCGGCCATGTGCTCACCACCATCAGCCGGGGCTCCTTCCGCGGCGAGGAGGAGCGCGAGATGGGCTTCCGCAGCGCCATGCGCCTCACCCAGCCCACCCGGTCCCTGGTGGAGGTCACCGACAGCGACGGTCTGGACGTCACTCAGCGCGAACTCGCCCTCGCGGCGCTCGAACGCGACGAGGACATCGTCGCGGTCTACTCCATGGGGGGCGGCAACCTCGCCACCCTCGACGCCTTCGACGCCCTGGGCCGGAAGTGCGCCGTGTTCATCGCCCACGACCTGGACCACGACAACACCGGGCTGCTGCGCGAGCGTCGGCTGTCCGCGGTCCTCCACCACGATCTGCGCCAGGACATGCGCCGCGCCTGCCAGACCATCATGCGGGCCCACCAGGCGCTGCCGCCGGGCGACGGGCCCTTGCTGCCCTCGGCGATCCAGGTGGTCACGCCGTACAACATGCCGCCCGGGGACCCGGGCCCCGAGCACGGGGGCGGATGAACCCTCGGCGACCTGTCGCATTCCCCGCCCCACGCATACAGTGGTGCGGCTCTGTGCTGTGTCCCACCATCATGTGCTCGCCCCACCGTCAAAGGATGGCCACATGCGGACGCCCCGTCACATCCCCCGAAGAACGCTGGTCACGGCCGCCGCCGCGGGCCTCGTCACCGCCGCCACCTCCCCCGCGCAGGCGGCCGGAACCCGGGCCCGGTTCCACACGGCGGGCCGGGTCAAGAACACCGCCGACGGGTCGGTGCGGTACACCTGGCCCGGCATCTACTTCGAGGGCCGGTTCCGCGGCACGGGTGTCGGCGTCGTCCTCGACGACTCCGACAACGACTACGACGTGCAGATCGACGGAACGACCGCCGCCACCCTGGTGACCCCGGGCCGGACCACCTCGTGGATCGGCGGCCTCCCCGACACCGAGCACCGCGTACGCCTCGTCAAACGCACGGAAAGCCCTTGGGCCGTGGGCCGGTTCGGCGGATTCGTCGCCGCTCCCGGGGGCGCGGTCCTGGCCGCACCCCGGGCCCGGAGCAGACAGATCGAGTTCATCGGTGACTCCTTCACCGCTGGTTACGGCAATGTCTCCGGTACACGCGACTGTTCGAGCAACGGCGGAGTCAACCGGAACACCAACGCCGACCTCGCCTTCGGCGCCCTGACCGCCCAACGCCTCGACGCCGACTACCAGCTCAACGCGTACTCCGGCCTCGGCATGGTCCGCAACTACAACGGCAGCAGCCCCGACACCGACTTCCGCACGTACTACGACCGGGCCCTGCTGAACGTCGACGGCGACGTCTGGCGGAAACCGCACACCTGGCGGCCGCGGGTCGTCGTGCTCGGCCTGGGCATCAACGACTTCTCGACCCCGCTCAACCCGGGCGAGCGCTGGACCACCCAGGACCAGCTGATCGCGGCCTACGAGAGCGCCTACCACGGCTTCCTCGACAAGCTGCGCGCCCGCTACGGCCCCGAGACATTCCTCGTGGTCAGCGCCACCTACCTCGCCAACACCACCGCGTTCGCCGAGACCGCCCTGCGGATCGTCCAGGAGCGCAACCGGCGGGGCGACACCCGGGTCCGCTCCTGGTACTACGACGACCCCGCCCTGGACCGCCTCGGCTGCGACTGGCACCCCTCGGCCCATGACCACCGGATCATCTCCGGTCAGCTCGACAACTACCTCACCGCCCTCCCGCTGCGCTGGTAGAAATCGGTCGCGGGGCGGGCCGGGCGCTGCTAGCTTGCGGCCGTGGACCTCTTCTCACGTTCTTGGACAGCGTTACGCACAGCGGTCGCGGAACTCGCGGACGAGGACTTCGCACAGCCGTCCGGCTGTGCCGGCTGGCTCGTGCGGGATCTGGTGTGCCATCTGGTGATCGACGCTCAGGACGTCCTGATCACCCTGGTGACGCCCACCGAAGCGGAGCCGACACGCGACGCGGTGACCTACTGGGCGGTCAGCGACACGCCGCCGACCGGTGACGATCCGCTGGACGCGCTGACCGTCCGGCTGGCCGCTGCGTACGAGGAGCCGGGGCTGCTCAAGTTCCACCTCGACGACGTCGGCTCGGCCGCCGGGCGCGCGGCCGAACTCGCCGACCCGGCCCTGCGGGTCAGCACCCAGGACATGGTGCTGACCTCGGGCGACTACCTCAGGGCGTACGTCCTGGAGTGGACCCTGCACCACCTCGACCTGATCGCGCATCTCCCGCAGGTGGCGGAACCGCCCGCCGAGGGCCTGGCCCGGTCACGCGAGATGCTGGAGAAGATCGCCGGGGCGGCGTTTCCCGCGTCGTGGTCCGACAAGGACACGCTGCTGGTCGGCACCGGACGGCGCGCCCCGACCGGCGCGGAGAAGGCCGAACTGGGCGAACTGGCCTCCAAACTCCCGCTCGTCATCGGATGACCGGCTGGCAGCACGGCGTGTCCGCCGGGCTCCCGGAATCGAGGCGGCAGAAGCAGGACGCCGTGATCGGGACGTCCGCGAGCGCGGCGGCGACGGTCAGTTGCTTGGCCACGATCCGCGCCTCCGCCGCCTTGCCGAGCCGCACCAGGCACTCGTGGTAGCCATGCAGCGCCCATACGTTCGCGGGGTGCTGTGAGGCCCTGGGGAGCGTGTCGTCGATCCCGAGGTCCGCCCGGTACACGGCCTCCGCCTCTTCGACCCGCCCTTGCTCGAGAAGCAGCGCCCCGTACGCGTGACGGGTCGGTTGCATCCAGCCCCAGGGCTCGTCGTAGGGGAGATTGTCGTCGAGGTCGATGGACCGGGCGAGCGACGCGAAGGCCAGTCCGTACTCGCCCTTCCGGTAGTGGAGCTCACCGTCGAGCATCGCCGAGGCGATGTCGAGAATGTCCCGGCAGGTGTTGTTGAACAGCATGCGACTCGCGGGGACACGCTCGCGCGCGGAGCGGAAGGAGTCACGTGCGGCCTCGGCCTGGTGGATCATCCCCATGGCGGAGTACGCCACTCCGCGGGCGTAGTGCAGCATCGCCGTGGTGACGCAGTAGAGCTGGGGATCGGCCGGCAACGACAGGGCGAGGATGTCCTCCCAGCGGCCGAAGCGGATGAGGACGTGCACGCGCATGGCGAGGAAGCCTTCGAGCCAGTCGGCCATGGGCGGGCTGTCGGCCCGCAGCAGTTCCTCGGGGATCGATGCCTCCAGTCGGGCCGCGGTGTCGAGCGCCGTCCCGCACTGCCCCAGGAACATCGCACCGTAGATCTTGAAGTGGTAGTTGTGGGAGCGGTACAGCGTATAGAAGTTCATCGCGCCCGCATGCCGCAGATACTTCTCGTCGGCCACGATGGCGTCGGTGTTGACCTCCACGACATGCCGGTAGTCGCCGCACAGCACATCGAGATGTGACGGCATGTGATGCAGATGGCCGGCGTCGGGGACCAGCCCGCGCAGCCGGTCGGCGACGACGAGCGCCTTCTCGGGCGTCGGTGACATCTCCATCAGATGGATGTACATATGCAGCACGCCGGGATGGCGGGCGCCGGCCTCGCTCCGCAGCGCCCGGTCGAGGACGGCCCCGGCCTCGACCGTCCGGGCGTCCGCGGCGGGCTCGCCGGTGCGCAGGTCCCACAGCTTCCACGGAGTCAGGTTCATCAGCGCGTCGGCGTAGAGGGTGGCGACGTCGAGGTCGTCGGACGCCCGTTCGTACACCGCGCGCATGGCCTCGGCGTACGGCGCGTTCCAGATCGAGCAGTCCTCCGCAGCGTGCGACTGCGGATAGCGGGCGCGCAGCGCTTCGATCAGCGCCCGCTCGGTCGGCGTCGCGCCCGCCGACGTCGCATGAGCCCGCTCCACCGCCTCGTGCGTCCTGTGGACCGTCCGCTCCAGATCCGCGCCGTCGAAGAAGTCCCAGGGCTTGTTGTAGTTGGGTCCCAGCGCGTACGCGACGCCCCAGTGGGCCATGGCGCAGTCAGGATCGGCGTCCGCTGCGGCCTCGAAGCAGGCCACGGCCTCCTCGTGGTTGAACGCGTACGTCCACACCAGCCCCCGGTCGAACCAGAGCTGCGCCTCGGGTGAACGTGTCGAGACGGGCCGGGTGAGGGTCCCGAGGTCGAAATAGTCCATCAGCATCTCCCGTGTCGCGCCCTGTGCCGCCTGTTTATGTTCATGGATATACCCTTGCAGACGATAAGTGCGCTTCATGTGTCTGTGGTGTGCTTCGGGAGGCCGCAATGACCCAGCAGCCGATTGCTCTGCCCTATGGCGACCCCGCCTTCGTGGCGGACCCCTTCCCCTTCTACCGGCAGCTGTGCCAGGGGCGGCCGGGCGAGGGCGGTCCGGTGCGGCGCGCGGTTATCGCAGGCGGCCTGGAGGTGTGGCTGGTCACGACCTTCGAGGAATGCCTGGCCGCCCTGTCCGACCCGCGGCTGAGCAGCGATGTCCGCCTGGCGTCGGACCCCCGTCTGATGCGGCAGCTGCCCGTGGCGGAGCGTGAGTCCATGCTGGGCAATATGCTGCGGGCCGATCCGCCCGACCACACCCGGCTGCGCCGGCTGGTCTCACGGGCGTTCACCGCGCGCCGGGTCGCCGAACTGCGGCCCCATGTCCAGGAGATCGCCGACCGGCTGCTGGACGCGGTCGTGCCGACCGGTCGAGCGGATCTGATCGAGGACTTCGCGCTGCCGCTTCCGGTCACCGTGATCAGCGAGCTCCTCGGAGTGCCCACCGATGACCGGCGCGCGTTCCAGCGGTGGGTCGACGACCTGCTCCCGTGGGGGGCGGAACCGCAGGATCCATCGGTCGTCGAGCGCGCATGGCGGCAGATGCGCGCGTATCTGACCGGGCTGCTGGCGACCAAGCGGGTCCGGCCCGGAGATGACCTGCTCAGCGCGCTGATCGAGGCGCGGGACGAGCAGCATCGGCTGACCGAGGACGAGCTGGTCTCCATGGCGTTCCTGCTGCTGGCGGCCGGTTACATCACCACGGTCAATCTGATCGGCGGCGGCATCGCCGCGCTGCTGGCCCATCCCGATCAGCTCCGGATGCTGCGGGAGGACCCGGCGCTGCTGCCGGACGCGATCGAGGAGCTGCTGCGTTACGACGGGCCGCTCAACCCCGGGATCGCCCGGTTCGCGAGCGAGGACGTCTCCATCGCGGGTGTGGACATCCCGCGGGGCGCGACCGTGCTGGTCGGCTCGGCCTTGGCCGATCGCGATCCGGAGCGCTTCCCCGACCCCGATCGGCTGGACATCACGCGCGGGGACAGCGCCCACCTCGCGTTCGGCCACGGCATTCACTACTGCCTCGGGGCGTCGCTGGCCCGGATGGAGGGGGAGGTCGCCATCGGCACCGTCCTGCGCCGCCTCCCCCAGCTCGCCCTGAGCGTGGCACCCGACGAGCTGCCGTGGCGGCCCACCGGTCTGCGCGGTCCCGAGCGGCTGCCCGTCACCTTCACCCCGGGCGCCCCGCTCGCGGCCGTTCCCTCTTGATCGACCTGTCACCGCGGGTCAGCGGGCCATCGCAGCGATGGCCCGCTGACGCTGATGGCGCGTCTCGTCCGGCTACTCCCCTGACGGTGCGGTCAGCGGAACGCCGGTGGCCACCGGGGTGCCGAAGTTCGGTGTGCCGTCCGCGTTCCAGGTGAACTTCTGCGCTCTGGTGCTGCGGTTCATGTCACAGCCACCGCCGGCGGAGCTGTTGGCGTGGTAGACCATCCAGTCCTCGGTCCCGTCGGGCGACTTGAAGAAGCCGTTGTGGCCGGGGCCGTATACGCCGTTGGCGTTGGACCGCTGGAAGACCGGGTTCGGTGACTTGACCCAGGAGGAGGAGTTGAGCGGGTCGCCACCGTTGTAGGTGAGCATCCCCAGCTTGTAGTCGGGCGTGGAACAGTGGCTGGCGGAGTAGATGATGAAGGTCTTGCCGTTGCGCTGAAGGACCTCGCCACCCTCGTTGACCGCGCCGCCCACCGTCTCCCAGCTGTAGGTGGGGGTGGACAGCAGATGGCGGGTGCCGCTCGCGGTCCACGGGTTCGACAGCGGCCGGATGAACATCGGCTGCGAACCGTTGTAGTACGTGCCGAGGAGGTAGAGCTTGCCGTTCAGCTGCAGGATGCTCGGGTCCAGCTCCCAGGTGTTGTCCTGGGTCGGGTCGAGCAGATCGGCCTTGAAGGTGTACGGCCCCATCGGGTCCGTACCGGCGCTTTCGAGCACATGGATCCGCTGGGTGCCCAGGTCGTACGGCTCCCGTCCAGCTGTGTAGTAGAAGTACCAGCGCTTTCCGTTCGGGCCGTCCAGCAGATGGAACTCCGGGGCCCACATGGTGCCGGCCCCGTTGGGCCGGGTGAGGTTGAAGATCACCTGGTCGGCGGCGGTGGCAAGGCCCCCCAGGGTCTTGGCCTTGCGCATGGTGATCGTGGAGTTCCAGGTGGTGGTGGCGAGGTAGTAGTACCCGTCGTGGTAGGTGAGCCACGGGTCGGGGCCACGCTGGGAGAGCGGGTTGGTGAAGGTGCCCGCGCTCGTGCCACCGCCGGCGTTGCACGTGGCCCGCAGCTGGGTCTCGCTGGTCGACGCGGTGTCGGGGACGTCCAGGCAATTGCCGCCGTCCCGATACCCGACGGCAGCGGCAGTGCCGACGCTGGATGCGGACGGCGCCACCAGGAACGCGACCACCATGGTGAGAACAGCGGTGAGCGCGGACAGACATCTGGCTCGAGTCACCGTGTACCTCCGAGGATGCCCCGGCCGTCAGGCCGGGGAGGAATCGGACTTCTGCGGATCAGGACAGGAAACGGGGTTTCGCCCCCAGGGCGAAGGGCCGCCCACGAGACGGCTGGTGGGATTTCTGACGTGCTGAGCGAGAACCAAGCCAGCACAGCAACTCCTCTGCTTTGCCGTACCAAACCGGGCTGGTTCCAACCCGGCTGGTGCTGGTCGTGTGAGTCCTGTTGTCCCGCTGGGTTGCAGGCGACGTGAGCCAGGAATCCCCTGCTTCAGCTGGGGGAGGGTTCAATGGTGCACATCCTTCATCGGTGGGCGGGCCCCTGGTCCGCCACTCCGGTTGTAGACCTTGACCTCGGTGAGGCCGGTCTTGGCTCCGGAGGCGTTGGTGGCCAGGACCCGGATGCGCTGGGCGCTGAGCGACGGGAACCGCACCACGTTGTAGTTGGCCTGCGGCGCGGCCGGCGTCTTGGTCTGGCCGGGCGCGTCCACCCAGGAACTGCCGTTGTAGTACTGGATGGTGTACGCGGACGGGGCCCGGTAGGTGGCGCTGGCCGGGCGGCTGTCCTTGAAGTGCAGGCGCACCTCGTTGAGTGTTCGGGTGGTGCCGAAGTTCAGCTCGTACCAGTCCTGGCTGTTGGGCGAGCCACCGGCGCCCCAGAACGGCTCATTGGTGGGGTAGCCGTCGACCGCGCCGGAGACATTGCTGCCGGACCCGGTGTAGGAGGCGGACACGGTCGCCCCGGAGGCCAGGTTGGTGGAGTCGGCGGTCAGGTCGACACCGGCCTTGGCGAACATGTCGACGAGCCGGGGGCTGTTCTGCACGACCTGGTTGGGGGCCTGCAGTCCGGGGACGGCGGTGTGGTACGTGACCGTGCCGCTCGTCGTCACCTCGCCGGTGGCCGGGTCCCAGGTGAAGGGCGTCAGCGTGCTGACGGTGGCGACCCGGTTGCCGTTGATGAAGATCGAGTAGCCCTCGGGGACACCCGGGTAGCGCGCCACGCCGTCGGCCGGGTCGTCCCAGACGATGGACAGATCGGCGTTGCGGTAGCGGAGGTTGTTGACGGTGAAGTGGTCCCAGCCGATGTTGATCGGGGACACCTCGACCTTGGCGTCGTTGCGCGGCCGCAGCCCGGCGACGTCCTCGATCACCGTCCAGTTGCTGCTGCCCAGGATGTTGTGGTGGATCCAGGAGCGGTAGTCGATCCCGCTGCCGTTCCAGTCGGCCCAGAACTCGTTGGCGTCGGGCCACTGGGTGTTGCCGCCGACGTACTGCGCCCAGGTGTTCCAGTAGAGCAGCTTCTTGTAGTCGGTGGCGGTCATCCAGGAGTTGGAGTAGTTGCGCAACACCGAGGAGTAGAGCCGGAACTGCACGGTGGAGTTGATGGTGGAGAAGTTGTTGGAGCCCGGGTTCCCGGCGTCGGCGGCCGCCTTCTTGTCGACCTGGTTGGCCGTGTAGAAGGGGAAGACGGGGTACTGGGCCGGGTCGTTGAACAGCCGCAGTGCCTGCTTGTACGTCGAGGTGTTGGGGACGGCTCCGACCGAGAACGGGTAGTAGTTGTTGATTTCCTTCCAGGGCACCCATTCGTTGGTCGACTTGAGCCGGTGCTCGAACAGCTGCCGGCTCGGGTTCCACAACACGTTGACGATGGCGTCCTTGATCTGGTTCGCCAGCGTACGCATCTCGGCGGCCTTGGCCGTGTTGCCGATCGCGTCATACGCCTGTGCCGCGGCCATCGCACCGCTGTACTGGTACGCGGATTCGGCGCGGTCCATGTTGCCGGGCTTCCAGTGGAAGGAGACCGCGTCCGCGTCATTGCCGGTCAGGGCGCCCCAGTCGTACTCGATGAGCTTGTTGTTGTCGTGGTCGTAGTAGGCGAGCTGGCCCTTGACGTCGCCCTCCGCGTAGTGCGCGAGGTTGCCGGCGATGGCCGGCTGGCCGCCGTGGATCTGGTAGCTCTTCCACGCCGCCTCGGCGATGTACTGGGTGTAGCTGTTGGACCAGTTCTCCGGGTCGCCCGGGTTGTCGAGGAAGCGGGCGCCCTTGGACACCTGGCCGACGTTGAGCCAGTCCCCGTAGGCGTACATCGGGTTGCGCAGATACTTGAGGTCGTCGATGTGCATGGGCTGGGTGAGCGCGATCGCGTTGTTGTAGCCGAGGACGCCTTCGGTCGAGCTCGGGAACTGGAAGGTCTGCCCGGGGATGTTGGCGTCGAGGCTGTTGAAGCGCATCAGCCACCAGCGGTAGTAGATGTTCTTCTTGATCGCGGGTTCGGGTACGTCGATGTACGGCACGTTCTGCGCCCACCACAGGTTGTACGCCTTGACGTGGGTGGCGAAGGCGGTGGCGTTGGAGTAGCCGGCGTACGCGTTGTACTCCGTGAGGGAGTCGGGGATCTCATCGGTGATGAAGCCCATCACCACCTTGGCGGTCACGGTGGCCCCGGCCGCGATGGTCACGGACCGGTTCAGGCCGCCACTGTTGGCCGTGAAACCGTCGCCGGTCAGCCGCGGGCGGATGGTGGTGAGGTTGTTGTAGGCGTTGACCTGGCCGGTCAGCTCGCTGCCGGTGCCCGAGGTGGCGTACGGGGAGGTCGCCCGCAGTTGCAGCGTGGTGGAGCTGGAGCCGTTGTTCTTGATCGACAGATTGGTCACGGCGACGTTGTTGTCGGTGATGAACTTCGTCTGATCGACCGTGATCGAGCCGCTGGTGTGCACGCTCTTCCAGTGGCTGGGCATCTGCTTGCGCTGGGAGACCTGTTCGGTGAACGTGCCCGGAGAGATCGCGATGCTGTAGGCGTTCTTGTCGCTGATGCTCTCCCAGTAGGCGACATGGCCGCCGAAACCGAGCACCGCGGGGTCGTGGGTCTTCATGAAGACCGCACGGCCACGGCTCATCAGCCAGGATCCGGCCGGGTCGTTGCCGGTGCGGGCCAGCAGGCGGTCCATCCAGAAGTCGGTTCCCGAGCTCTCCGCGTCGTAGATGGACCGCATCATGTCGCCTGTTGTGTAGGCGACGGGCGGAGCCGGGACGGCGGGTCCGCTGAAGGTCGGAAACCCGATGGTCTGGTCCGCGGCGGCCGGGGTGGTCGCGGAACAGACACTGGCGATGATCAGCCCCAGGGCGACGAGGAGGCGCTTCATGGCAAGGCCAGTGCGGTGTGGTGGTGCTGCGTGTGGTCCATGGCGGCGGCCCCGTGCGGAGCCGTCATCGTGCGTCTTCTCATCGGGGGCTCCCTGTCCGGTTGACAGCAGGCGTTTGCTCGCGATGGTGCTGACGTTCTCCGACGAGGACTCCCGGGAGCCCCGGCGGACGGGGTTCGATCAGGCGTACCGGGGTCGTGCGTGAAACAGACCTAAAAGGTTTTCGCAAAGTCGCAAGGTAAGCGCGTGCCACGCCACTGTCAACAGAAGTAGCGTCACGCCTCAGGACAGCGGTGCCGTGGACCCCCTGATCACCAAGCGGCAGGGCAGCGTCTCGACCCCCGAACGCCTTGCCCCGGCGATCGCGCTGAACAACGCGCGCGCCGCCGCGCGCCCGACCTGCTCCAGATTCAGGTCGACACTGGTCAGCGGCGGACGGGAAGCGGAGGTCAGGACCTGCCAGTTGTCGAAGCCCATGACCGCCACGTCCTCGGGCATCCGGTGGCCGCGCTCGCGCAGTACGTCCATGACGCCGCGGGCGATCTGATCGCTGCCGCACAGCACGGCGTCCACATCCGGGTTCCGGTCGAGCAGCATCGCGGTGGCCGCCCGCCCCCACCCCTCCGACCACGCCCCGAACCGCACCTCGCCGACGAGGCCGAGACCGGCGTCGGCGAGCGCCGCTCGGGCCCCCTCGGCCCGCTCCTGTGCCGCGAGATAGCCGGGGTCGCCGGTGATATGCGCGATCCGGGTACGCCCGCAGGCGAGCAGATGGTCGACGGCGATCCGGCCGGCGCCGACGCTGTCGGGCACGATGGACAGATCCTCCGGATCCTCCGACGGGGCATACGCGTAGACGACGGGGACCGGCAGTTCACGGCCCAGGGACGGACGGGGGTCGGTCCGGCTGCCCACCACGATGAGTCCGTCGACCCGGCGGCCGAGCAGCGCGCGGACATGGTGCTGCTCACGGATCGCGTCACCGCGGGCGTCGCAGAGGAACACCGCGACCTCGCCGGCTCCGAAGGCGTCCTCGGCGCCCATGAGGATCGGGATGGAAAAGCGGCCCTCCAGGTCGCTGGTGAGCAGACCGACGGTGCCCGTACGCCCGGCGAGCAGGCCGCGGGCCAGCTGATTGGGCCGGAACGACAGCCGCTCGGCCGCTTCGATCACCCGCTGCCTGGTCTCCGCGCGTACCTGGCTGCGGCCGTTGAGGGCCTTGGACGCGGTGGCGATGGACACCCCGGCCAGCCGGGCGACGTCGCTGAGGGTGACGGGATGCGAACGAGAGGGGCCGGTGGCCTGGGTCATGGGTTGTACTCCTGTCTCGCGTCGCGTGCCGGGCCGTCGAGCGTGGCACATCGCGCGTAAAAACCGTACGTGACTTGTTCAGGTCGGGGTGTACTCGCGGCGTTTCCGAGGTTTCGATGACTCTCCCACGGCCATTCTCTACAAGGGGATTGACGAGTCATGAGCTCGGTCCTACTTTCTCGGAAAGCCTTTTCGGTTCGTTTCCGTCGCAGAGTTCAGTGCCACCACAGCCATCGTCCCCTCCGGTTCGGCCTGCCCACGGCCCGCCGTCACACAAGGGAGATCGTCATGGGGAGCACGGCCGGACCACGTGGACGCATACGCCGACTCGCCACCGCTGCCCTCGCACTGCTCGCCGCCGCGAGCATGGTCACGGCCTGCGGATCGGACGGGGGCTCGGGCGGCGGAGGGAGCGGAGCGGGCGGCGTCAAGGGTCTCGACGACGGCACCAAGCTGACGCTGTGGACGCGCGCGGCGACCCGGCCGCAGAGCGAGGCGCTGGTCAAGGCGTACAACGCGAGCCACAAGAACAAGATCGAGCTCACCGTCATCCCCACCGACGACTACCAGGCCAAGGTCGGGGCGGCCGCCGGCTCCCGCGATCTGCCCGATCTGTTCGCCTCGGACGTGGTGTTCGTTCCCAACTACACCTCCAGCGGGCTCTTCGCCGACCTCACCGGGCGCATCGACGCCCTGCCCTACGCCAAGAACCTGGCCCAGTCGCATATCAAGGCCGGTACGTACGAGGGCAAGAAGTACGTCGTACCGCATACGCTCGACCTGTCGGTGCTCTTCTACAACAAGGAGCTCTACCGGCGGGCCAAGCTGGACCCCGAGAAGCCGCCCACCAGCCTGCGCGAATGGGACCGGCAGGCGCGGGCCGTGGACGCGCTCGGCGGAGACGTCAACGGCACCTTCTTCGGCGGAAACTGCGGTGGCTGCGGCGTGTTCACCTGGTGGCCGTCCATCTGGGCCGCGGGGGAAGACGTGCTGAACAAGGACGGGACCGAGGCACAACTGTCCTCCGACACCGCGAAGAAGGTCTACCAGACCTACCGCGGCTGGGTGAAGGACGACATCGTGGCCCCCGGTGCGCGCGAGGAGACGGGCACGACCTGGACCGGCGTCTTCCCCAAGGGCAAGGTCGGCGTGATGCCCATGCCGTCGACCACCCTGGGGCTGATGCCGGGGGACCTCGACCTCGGGGTCGCGCCCATCCCCGGACCCGACGGCGGCAAGTCCACCTTCGTCGGCGGTGACGCCATCGGCATCTCCGCCACCAGCAAGTCGGCGGATCAGGCATGGAACTTCCTCGCCTGGTCGCTCGGCGACAAGGCTCAGGTCGACGTGGTCGCCGCGCACAAGGACGTGGTGGCGCGCACCGACCTCGCCTCCAACAAGTTCTCCGCCGCGGACCCGCGGCTGGTGACCATCAACCGGCTGGTGGCGGACGGCCGCACCCCGTACGCGCTCAAGTTCGGCCAGACCTTCAACGACCCCAACGGGCCGTGGCTCACCCTGATGCGCCATGCCGTCTTCGGCGACGGAGGGTCCGTGGAGGAGGACAACAAGGCGGTCAACGCCTCGCTGACCGACTGAGCCACGCAGCCTTCCGGGGCCCGTGAACCCCGCACCCTCGCATCCCCGCATCCCGCGTCCGCGGCATCACCCCTCCCACGTCACCCGGCAGAGGAGAGCCATGCAGGTGAAGGCGCCCGACCGCACGGCCGCCGAGCACCGGGCCCGGTCGGCGCGCCCGGCCCGCCCGGCCCGCCGCCCCCGACCGTCCGCACCCCGGTGGTGGCGGTCCCGGAAGGTCCAGGGGCTCGGCTACGCGGCCCCCACGGCCGTGTTCGTCGCGGTCTTCTTCGTACTGCCCCTGCTGCTCGTCGGGCAGATGTCGCTCCACGACTGGCCGCTGCTCGCCGGCGACCGGGGCGGCAACGCCCCCGAGAACTACACCGACGTCACCGACTCCACCCTGTTCTGGCCCGCGGTCCGCTTCACCCTCCTCTACACCGTGATCGTCACGGTCGTCCTCCTCGGACTGGCCCTCCTCCTCGCCCTGCTGGTGCAGGAGTCCCGCCCCGGGGCGGGCTTCTTCCGCACCGTCTACTTCCTGCCCAGCGCCCTGGGCCTGGCCTCCGCGTCCCTGCTGTTCTGGGGCCTGTACAGCCCCACCACCGGACCGCTGAGCGACATCCTGGAAACCTTCGGCATCGCCGACGGACCGGTGTCCTTCCTCGGCTCGCCGACCTCCGCCCTGCTGTCGACGGTCTTCCTCATCGTCTGGAAGTTCGCCGGTTTCTACATGCTGATCCTCCTCGTGGGCCTCCAGCGCATCCCCCACGAGGTGTACGAGGCGGCGCGGATGGACGGTGCGAGCCGCGGCCAGATCTTCCGCGGTATCACCTTGCCGCTGCTGCGGCCGTCCCTCGCGCTGTCCCTGCTGCTCTGCGTCACCGGTTCGCTGCTCGCGTTCGACCAGTTCTTCATCCTCACCAAGGGCGGACCGGACAACAGCACCGTCACCGTGGTGCAGCTGATCTACCGCGAGGCCTTCCAGCGGATGAACCTCGGCACCGCGGCGGCCCTCTCGATCATCGTGCTGGCCGCGCTGCTCCTGCTCAACGTCGCCCAGTTCCGCGGTCTGCGCCGCGCCGACGAGTCATGACACCCACCTCATGAGAAGGGACACCACGGTGCTCACCCGCGCCCTCGGCCGGACGCCCCATTACGTCCTCGCCGGAGGACTGGCCGTCATCTTCCTCTTCCCCCTGCTGTGGAACGCCTGGGCGTCGGTCAGCGGACAGCCCGGCACCGCGCAGGAGTCCGGCTACGGCCTCGGCAACTACCGGACGCTGCTCGACTACGACGCGGGCCTGTGGCGGTACCTCCTCAACAGCACGATCGTCTCGGCGCTCACCGTCGCCCTGACCCTCGCGGTGTCGCTGCTCGGCGGCTACGCCTTCGCCCGCTTCGACTTCCCGGGCAAGAACCTGCTGTTCCTGCTGACGCTGGCCATTCTCATGGTCCCGTACGCCACGCTCCTCATCCCGCTCTACGTACTGCTCGGCAGGCTCGAACTGCAGAACTCGCTGCTCGGGCTGAGCCTGGTGCTTGCCATGTTCCAACTGCCCTTCGCCACCTTCATGATGCGGATCTCCTTCGAGGCGGTGCCCCGCGAACTGGAGGAGTCGGCGCTCGTCGACGGCTGCGGCACGGCGGGCGCGCTGCGCCGGGTGCTGCTCCCGGCGGTGCGACCGGGGCTGATCACCGTGGGGCTCTTCGCCTTCCTCGCGGCCTGGAACGACTTCATCGCCCCGCTGATCCTCATCTCGGACAGCGAGAAGGCGCCCCTGCCGCTGGCCGTCGCGAATCTGCGGCAGCAGAGCATGGGCGCCGTCGACTACGGCGCCACCGAGGCGGGTGTGGTGGTCCTCGCGGTGCCCTGCCTCCTCCTCTTCCTGCTGCTGCAACGGCACTACGTACGGGGGTTCATGTCGGGCGCGCTCAAGGGCTGAGGCGCCGGACCACGGAGAAGGACCACCTTGACTGTGCGGAGACGGACAACCGAAAGGACGAACCGAAGGCATGAACTGGTGAGGGAGAACATGGCGCGGTCACTCGTCCTGCCGGTGGCGCCGACCCGGGGCCGGCTGCGGCCGCTCGGGCTCGACGAGGTCAGGATCACCGGAGGCTTCTGGGCCCGGCGCCGGGAGATCAACGCGACCGCCACACTCGGCCACTGCCGCGACTGGATGGCCCGCGTCGGCTGGATCGGCAACTTCCGGGCCGCCGTCGAGGGCCGGATCGAACGGGACCGGCGCGGCCGTGAATTCGCCGACTCCGACGTCTACAAACTGCTCGAAGCCATGGCCTGGGAGGCCGCCGGTCACGGCACCGACAGCTCGCTCGATGCACAGATCGCCGAGCTCACCGAGTCCATCGCGCCCGCCCAGGAACCGGACGGCTATCTGAACACCGCCTTCGGCCGCCCCGGGCAGCAGCCCCGGTACAGCGATCTCGAATGGGGTCACGAGCTGTACTGCTACGGCCACTTGATCCAGGCCGGGGTGGCCCAGGCCAGGGCCCGGGGTGAGGGCGAGCTGACGAAGATCGCCCGGCGGGCCGCCGACCATGTCTGCGCCACCTTCGGGCCGGGGAGCATCGAGCGCGTCTGCGGCCATCCGGAGATCGAGCCGGCCCTGGTGGAACTGGCCAGGCTCACGGGAGAGCAGCGCTACCTCGACCAGGCCGCCCTGTTCGTCGACCGCCGCGGCCACCACACCCTCGCCGACACCGAGTTCGGCCGCGCCTACTACCAGGACGACCTGCCCATCCGTCAGGCCACGGTGCTGCGCGGCCACGCCGTCCGCGCGCTCTACCTCGCGGCCGGCGCCGTCGACGTGGCCGTGGAGACCGGGGACGACGCGCTGCTGGCCGCGGTCGTACGGCAGTGGGAGGCCACGGTCGCCCGGCGTACCTATCTGACGGGCGGCATGGGCTCGCACCACCGGGACGAGTCCTTCGGCGACGACTTCGTGCTGCCGCCCGACCGCGCCTACTCGGAGACCTGCGCCGGTGTCGCCTCCGTGATGCTCAGCTGGCGGCTGCTGCTGGCCACCGGCGAGCCGCGGTTCGCCGATCTGGCGGAGCGGACCCTGTTCAACGTGGTCGCCACCTCCCCGTCCGAGGACGGCCGCGCCTTCTTCTACGCCAACACCCTGCACCGGCGCCGCCGGGGCAGCGTGCCCGCCGCGGACGTGGACAGCCCGCGTGCCGAGTCGAGTCTGCGCGCGCCCTGGTTCGCGGTGTCCTGCTGCCCGACCAACGTGGCACGGACCCTGGCCCAACTGCCCGCCTACCTCGCGACGGCGGACGACGACGGCGTGCAGCTGCACCAGTACGCCGACGCCGAGATCGCCACATCGCTCACCGGAGGCCATGGCGTCGCGCTGCGGGTGCGTACCGACTACCCGTCCGGCGGGGCCGTGACCGTGCGGATCGACCGTTCCCCGGACCGCCCGTGGACCCTGTCGCTGCGCGTCCCAGGGTGGGCGCGGGGCGCCGCCGCGTGGCTGGTCGAGCCGGACGGGACACGCCGCTCCGTCCCCACGGGCACCGCCACGGTCAGCCGCCATTTCCGGCCCGGCGACGAGGTACGGCTCGAACTGCCCGTGGCGCCGCGCTGGATCGGCGCCGATCCGCGCATCGACGCGGTGCGCGGCACGGTGGCCGTCCAGCGGGGGCCGCTGGTGTACTGCGCCGAGTCGGTGGACCTGCCGGACGGGCACGAGGCCGACGCGGTACGCGTGGATCCGTCCGTCGAGCCGAAGGACGGGCGAGACCCCGACGGCACAGACGGCACAGACGGCACGGCCGGCACAGACGGCACCGTCATCGTGGCCGGAGAGCTGACCGGACACGCCGAAGACAGCGACACGCCATGGCCGTACGCACCGCTCGACCGCCCCGCCGCCACTCCCCCGCCCGCGCCCGAGCGCGCGGAGATCGTCCTGGTGCCCTACCGCTCCTGGGCCAACCGCGGGCCCTCGACGATGCGGGTGTGGCTGCCGACGGCGGAACCGAACACCACCGCCCCTTCGTAACCCCTCTGCCCTGCCCGCCGACGACCGACGATCGGAGTCACCAGCATGTCCCACCCTCCATCCCGCCGCCACGCGCTGAGACTCGCCGCGGGGGCCGCGGCCGCCGCTCCGCTCGCGACCGCCGTTCCGTCGGCGCACGCCGCCACCACCGCCGCGGCGTCCTCCCAGGTCACAGCCGGGCCGGTGCCCGTCCCGGACACCTGGTCGGTCCGCCCCTTCCCGCTGGACGGGGTGACGCTCGGCGACGGTGTCTTCCGCCGTAAGCGCGATCTGATGCTCGGCTACGCCAGGTCCTATCCGGCCGACCGCATCCTGGCCGTGTTCCGGGCCAACGCCGGGCTCGACACCCGCGGCGCCCGGCCGCCCGGCGGCTGGGAGACCTCCGACGGCAATCTGCGCGGCCACTACGGCGGCCACTTCCTCACCCTCATCGCCCAGGCGTACGCCGACACCGGAGAGGCCGCGCTGAAGACCAAGCTGGACTATCTGGTCGGCGCGCTCGGCGAGTGTCAGAAGGCCCTGGCCGACCACGGCTCGCCGATCCCCAGCCACCCCGGCTATCTGGCGGCGTACCCGGAGACCCAGTTCATCCTGCTGGAGAGCTATACGACGTACCCGACCATCTGGGCGCCGTACTACACCTGCCACAAGATCATGCGCGGTCTGCTCGACGCGCACACCCTGGGCGGGAACCAGCAGGCCCTGGAGATCGCCTCGGGGATGGGCGACTGGGTGCACAGCCGGCTCGGCCATCTGCCGGCGGCCCAGCTGGAGCGCATGTGGTCCATCTATATCGCCGGTGAGTACGGCGGGATGAACGAGGTGCTGGCCGACCTGTACGCCCTCACCGGCCGGGCGGAACACCTCGCCGCCGCCCGCTGCTTCGACAACACCGCGCTGCTGAAGGCCTGCGCCGAGAACCGCGACATTCTGGAGGGCAGACACGCCAACCAGCACATCCCGCAGTTCACCGGCTATCTGCGGCTGTTCGACCACACGGCGAAGCAGGAGTACTCCAGCGCGGCCGGCAACTTCTGGGGCATGGTCACCGGCTCCCGGATGTACAGCCTCGGCGGCACGGGGCAGGGCGAGATGTTCCGCGCCCGTGGCGCCATCGCGGCCACTCTGGACGACAAGAACGCCGAAACCTGCGCGACGTACAACATGCTGAAACTCACCCGGCAGTTGTTCTTCCACCAGCCGGACCCCGCCTATATGGACTACTACGAGCGGGGCCTGACCAACCACATCCTCGCCTCCCGCCGGGACGCCGCCGCCACGGACAGCCCGGAGGTCACCTACTTCGTCGGGATGGGCCCGGGGGTGCGGCGTGAGTTCGACAACACCGGCACCTGCTGCGGTGGCACCGGGATGGAGAACCACACCAAGTACCAGGACTCGGTGTACTTCCGCTCAGCCGACGGCAACGCGCTGTATGTCAACCTCTATCTCGCCTCGACACTGCGGTGGCCGGAGCGGGGCTTCGTCATCGAGCAGACCAGCGACTTCCCGGCCGAGGGCGTCCGTACCCTGACGTTCCGCGGGGGCAGCGGGCGGCTCGATCTGAGGCTCCGCGTTCCGGCCTGGGCCACGGCGGGCTTCACCGTCACGGTCAACGGGGTCCGGCAGCGGGTCGCGGCGGAGCCCGGCAGCTATCTCCCCCTGAGCAGGGACTGGCGGCCCGGCGACCGGGTCCGGATCTCCGCCCCCTACAGCCTGCGCATCGAGCGGGCCCTGGACGACCCCGCCGTCCAGTCGGTGTTCTACGGTCCGGTGCTGCTGACCGCCCAGAGCCAGGAGACGCAGTTCCGCGTGTTCTCGTTCTACAAGGACTTCACGCTCCGGGGCGATCTGGCCGATGCGATCAAGCCCGGGGGCCGGCCGATGTACTTCACCACGCACGGCCTGACCCTCGCACCGTTCTATGTCGGGGACGTGGCGCCCTACCACGCCTACTTCAAGCGCTCGGAACCCACCGTCGTGTTCGGCGCGACCGACTCGCGCGTGCCGAACCGCGCCCGCGGCAACGGTCTCACCTTCCTGGACGTGCTCTGGGCGCAGGCCCCCTTCGCCACCTCCGGCAGCTTTGTCCAGGCGGTACGCACCCTCGCCGACACCTGGCTGTCCGAGGGGCTGTTCAGCCGCGCCGAACGGGACGGCGTCGTCGCGGCCGCGGTCGGGGCGGACCTGAGGCACTGACGTACCCCACCCCCAACCCCCCACATCAACCCCCCACAGGAGGGACCCTCATGAGTACCTGGCGCAACAAGGCGGCCATCGCCGCGCTGGTGGCCGCCGCGCTGGCCGGGCCGGGTGTCGCGCAGGCCGCACCGGCGGCCCCGGCAGCGGCCCAGGAGCAGGCGGCAGCGGCCACCATCACCTGGACGCTCGAACGGGCCGGCAACCCCACCCCGGACCAGCAGACGGCCTACAACCTCATCACGGCGGCCATGAACGCCGCGGTGGCCCGGTACAACAACCTCAGCGACCTGGGCAAGAACATCACCGTGCGCTACGACCCCGGTGTGCCCACCGCCGACGGAAACATCAACGGAACCATCCGCTTCGGCCAACGCGCCTATATGACGGAGCGGACCGCCCTGCACGAGATCGCCCACACCATCGGCGTGGGCACCAGCTCGGGCTGGTCCTCTCTCGGCGGCAGTGGCACCTGGCGCGGTGCGCAGGCCACGGCGCTCGTCAAGCGGTTCGACGGTTCGGGTGCCACGCTGTCCACCGGTGGCGGACACTTCTGGCCCTACGGTCTGAACTACGAGAACGAGTTCTCGAACACGGCCGCCGACCGCCATGTCCAGATCGTCGTCGCCATGGTGGCCGACGGTCTGTGAGTTCAGGACACCCCGAGCCGTGGCTCGCGGGTGAGGGCGGCGGCCAGTCGGTGCAGGGCGGGGTTCGGGCTGTCCGGGCTCCAACAGGCGTGCAGGGTCACGGAGTGGGCGTCGGCCGGGGCAAGCTCCCGGTACCGGACGCCGTGCACCCCCATCGTCATGATGGAGCGCGGTATCAGCGCACAGCCGAGCCCCGCCCGCACCAGCGCCAGCATGGTCGGCACCTGTGAGGTCAGCTGACTGACCGCGTAGCGGTCCACGCCGATCATGGCGGCGCAGATGTCGTGCAGATACCGGGAGCCCTCGGGGGTGTAGCCGATGTAGTCGTCGGCGACGTCCGCGAGGGCGACGGGGTCCTCGGCGCGGGCCAGCGCATGGTCGGCGGGGACGGCGAGCACCAGGTCCTCGGAGTGCACCAGGACCGACTGGTACTGATCGGGGATCGGCGGCCGGACGAGGCCCATGTCGATCTCCAAATCGGCCAGCGCCGCGAACTGGTCCGGGCTGACGAGTTCCGTCAGTTCCACGGAGACATCGGGGAGGTGGCGGTTCACCAGATCGAGGACGTCGGCGAGTATCGCGTACGCCCCGATCGCGGTGAAGGCCAGCCGCAGGGTCCCGGTACGGCCCTCGGCGGCGTGGCGGGCGGCGACCGGGGCGGCGTCCAGCAGGGCCAGGACCCGGCGGCAGTGGTCGAGAAGGGCCTGGCCCGCCGCGGTGAGACGGGTGCCCCGGCCGGTGCGCTCGAAGAGCACGACGCCCAGGCTTCGCTCCAGCGCCTGGATCTGGCGGGTCAGCGGCGGCTGGGTCATGTTGAGCCGTGCCGCGGCACGGCCGAAGTGCTGTTCCTCTGCGACGGCGACGAAACCACGGAGCTGTTGCAGAGAGAAGTCCATGCCGGTCACGGTACCGGCCGAGGACCACGGGGCCACAGCGGTGTGCGCTGTGGCCCCGTCACGACGGTCGCGCTGTCAGACGTGGATCCCGGGGAACGTGAAGACGTCCCGCTGCTGCTCCACGAAGGCCGCGTAGGTCGTCGCGCGCAGTTGCTCGTCCCGTTCGTGCCGCTGCCCCGGGTCCTCCAGTTGCTCCTGTTCGCTCAGCGCGCGGGAGCCGAGGACCATGGCCCGGTTGCGCTCGCGGCGCTGGTCCTCGTAGCTGCGCAGTCCGGCGGTCAGATCGCCGGCCCGGGCCAGTGTCCCGGCCAGGACGACGGCGTCCTCGATGGCCATCCCGGCGCCCTGGGCGAGGCTGGTGAGCATGGGGTGCGCGGCGTCTCCGAGGAGGGTGACCCGGCCGTCGCCCCACTGCTCCAGGAAGTCGCGGTCACGGGCCGGGATGGCGATGATGTCCTTTTCGGGGGTCACGCGGATGGCCGCCTGGACCTCGTCCGCCCAGCCGGCGTACGCCTGGACGATCTCCTCCTTCGTGCCCTGCCAGTCCGCGGCCCGTTCGACGGACATGTTCTTGGTGCCGAACCAGTAGGTCTGTCCGTGTCCCACGTCCAGCAGGCCGAAGCGCTGCCCGCTTCCCCAGTAGTGGAGGACCGATCCGGTCTCGAAGTTCGGGTGGCTGAACGGGACGATGGCGAGCCAGCACACATATCCGGCCTCCCGCACCGGTTCCGGACCGGTGATCTGGCGGCGGATGGCGGAGTTGATCCCGTCGGCCCCGATGACGATGTCGCCGTGGGCCTCGCTGCCGTCGGCGAAGCGCACGGTCGCCCCGTCCGGCCGGGTCTCGTAGCCGAGGGCGGCGGCGCCGAGGGTGATGGGGGTGTCCCCCACCGCTTCCAGCAGGCCCTGCTGCAAGGCGCTGCGGCTGATGACCACGGTGGGCGGCAGCCCCAGTTCGTCGCTCAGCTCCGGGATGGGAAACCAGGTGATGTGGTTGCCTTCGGCGTCGTTGATGCCGAAGCGCTGGAGTATCTGCCCGCGCTTTTCGAGGCCGATGTCGAGGCCGAGGGCTTCCAGCGCGGCGCCGCCGTTGCTCAGCACGCCGAGGCCGGAGCCGGCGGCTTTCAGTTCGGTGGCGCGCTCGTACACCTCGACGTCGAAGTCGACCTGGCGCAGCGCGGCGGCCAGCGTGAGACCGCCGATCCCTGCCCCGATGACCACTGCTTTGGGCCGGTGGGATGTCATAGAACTCGGTTTTCCCTTCGGAGATGGGTTGAGCGGTGCAGGATGTCGGCCATGGTCTTGGCCACATGGGCGACGCCGGGCTCCTCCATGATGGAGAGGTGATCGCCGGGTATGCCGATGACCTGGATACGGCCGGTGGTCACCCGCTGCCAGCCGTTGGTGGGTTCGTAGTGCAGGCTGCCCGCGGCGCCGTGCATGGCTTCGAGGATCGCGGGGAGCGGTTCGTCGGCCCGCAGCAGGATGACGTCCTGGTCGTTGGTGCCCGGCCGGTAGTCCAGCGTGGCCAGCCAGTTCGCCCGGTAGAGGCGGAAGAGGCGCCGGATGACGGTCCCCGAGCTGTCGGCGGGCAGCACACCCAGGTCGACGGCGCACCGTGCGATATGTGCGAACTTCTCGTCCAGCGAGGTGGCGTGCTCGGGTATCTCCTCCAGGGGCGAGGCTCCGCCGCGTACGGGCCAGAGCAGTTCCCAGAAGAACCAGCCGAGCAGCGCGTCATCGGTGTACAGCTCGCGCAGTCGGGGGTTGAGGATGACCGTGTCCAGGATCAGCACCTCGGCCTGCTCGCCCTGCGCGCGGAGTTGCAGGGCCATTTCGAAGGCGACGAACCCGCCGAAGGAGTAGCCGCTGATCTTGTACGGGCCTTCGGGCTGGATCCGTTTGACCGCGGCGAGGTAGCTGCGGGCCATGTCCGGAATGGTGTCCAGCGGTTCGGTGCCGGGGTCTGCGCCGGCCGCCTGGAGGGCGTACAGCGGCTGGTCGGCGTCGAGGTGTTTGGCGAAGGGCAGGAAGCACAGCACATTGCCGCCCATGGGGTGGACCATGAAGAGCGGGGTCCGGCCACCCGACGGGTTGAGCGGCACGATCGGGTCGAAGCGGGCCGGTGTCGCCGCGCCGGATCCCAGCCGGTCGGCCATGGCGGCCACGGTGGGCGCGGCGATGAACTCCGACAGCGGGATGACGGTGCCGAAGCGCTGTTCCAGGGTGGCGATCAGCCGCATAGCGGTCAGTGAGGTGCCACCCAGGTCGAACATGGAGTCGTGGATGCCGACTTCGGGCAGATGCAGCAGGTCAGCGAGGATTTCGGCGAGGGCCTTCTCGAGCGGGGTGCGGGGCGGGGTGGTGTCGTGGTCGGCCGGCGCTTCGAGGGGGATGGCCCGCAGGGCGGCGTCGTCGCGTTTCCCGCTGGGGGTGGACGGCATGGCGGGGAGCCACTGGACGTAGGACGGGACCATGTAGTCGGGGAGCGTTTCGCGCAACAGGCTGCGGAGCGCACCGGTGTCCACCGTCGATGAGTCGCCGGTGAGAAACGCCACCAGGACCGTGTCCGTACCGGGGCGGTTGTGGGCGACGACGGCGACCTCCGCGATACCGGGGTGGCGGGGGACGAGGTCGCGGATCGCCAGTTCCACCTCGGCCGTCTCGACCCGGAATCCGCGGACCTTGACCTGGGTGTCGGCGCGGCCGGTGCATACGATGTCGCCGCCCGGCAGGGCGAAGCCGAGGTCGCCGGAGCGGTAGAAGCGGCCGGACCTGCCGGGCAGCGTGACAAAGCGTTCCTTGGTCAGATCGTCGCGGCCCAGATATCCCCGTGCGACTGTGGCGCCGCCGAGATACAGCTCGCCCGTCACCCCGGGCGGCACGGCGCGCAGTCGCGGGTCCACCACGGCCACCTGGGCACCGTCGACGGCGGTCCCCACCGGGGGGAGGTCCGGGAAGTCGGCCGGCGGTCCGGTCAGGGTGTGGCGGGTGACCACATGGGTCTCGGTGGGGCCGTACTGGTTCTCCAGCACCATCCCGGGCAGGGCCGAGCACAGCCGGCGGACCTCGTCGGTGATCCTCAGCTGTTCGCCGCTGGAGACGATGACGCGCAGCGCGGCCGGGGTGAGGCCCAACGCTTCGGCGGCCAGGGCCAGTTGCTGGAGGGCGATGGAGGGAACGAAGACGCGCTCGACCCGTTCCCGGTGCAACAGGCGCACCAGGGCCGGCATGTCCCTGCGGATCTCCTCCGGCACCAGCCGGAGGGCGCCGCCCGCGCACAGAGTGGAGAAGATCTCCTGGAGGGAGACGTCGAAGCTCAGCGGCGCGTACTGCAGGGTGATGCCCTTCGCGGCGCTGGGGGCGCGGTTCTGCCAGGAGACGAGGGCGGCCAGGGTGCGATGGGGGATGTCGACCCCCTTGGGCCGCCCGGTGGAGCCCGAGGTGAACAGGACACACGCGGTGCCGTCCAGGGCGATCGCCGGGAGCGGCGAGGCGGAGGTGTCCTCGGTGGGCGGTTCGGCGATCTCCTCGAACCGTACGATCCGCGAGGCGCGACCGAGGAGGGCGTCGTACCGGCCGGTGGTGACGATATGACGGGGATCCGCCGCTTCGATCATGTAGGAGAGCCGGGTGGCGGGGTATCCGGTGTCCAGCGGCATGACCGCCGCTCCGGCCCGCATGATGCCCAGGATGACCGCGATCACCTCGGGAGACCGGTCGGCCGCGACACCGACGACATCGCCGGAGCACACCCCCAGGGCGAGCAGGTTGCGGGCCACGGCCTCGGTCGTCCGGTCCAGCCGCGCGTAGGTCCACTGTTCGTCCTCGGTTGCCAGGGCGAGGGCCTCCGGGGTACGTACGACCTGGTCCGCGAAGCGGTCCACCACGCTCAGTGGCGCGTTTGTGCCAGCGGACAGCGGCTGTGACACGGAGGTGAGGAAGTCCCAGCCGGGCAGCTCCAGGGGGTGGTGGACCATACGGTCCAGGACGCGGATGTAGTAGTCGGCGAACACACGGACCTGGTCCCGGGTGACCGTCTGGCCGTCGTTGTCGATACGCAGCCAGATGCTCTGGTCGACGGGGTCCGTCACGGCGTTGACCAGCAGCGAGAAGTTGGTCTCCTCGACGGTGCGCAGATCCGTCAGCTCCAGCCCCGGCTCCCGGAGCGCGTCCGTGAGCTGCTCGAACCGTACGTAGTTGAACACCGTCTCGAACAGCGGACCGCCGCCGTGCTCCTCCTGGATGGCGCTGATCGGGTAGTGGCGGTGAGGATACGCGCCCTGCTCGCGCCCGAACGCCTCCCGCACCGCGTCCAGCCAGCTGTCCTGGGCCGTGTTCACCCTCATGGGCAGGGTGTTGAGGAACAGTCCGACCATGCGCTCGGCATGCGGGTGTTCCGGGCGGCCGTGTGCGATGAGACCGGTCATGATGTCGTCGCGCCCTGACAGCAGCCGCAGGGTCATGCAGTGGGCGGCGAACAGCACCGACTTCACCGGCAGCGCCTGAGCTCGGGCGAAGGCCCGTACGTCGTCGACCAGCCGGGTCGGCAGATCGAAGCGGTGTGATCCGCGCCCGCCCGCGGCCGACGGCGGCTGGTGCGGGCGGTACGAGCCGAGTGCGGTGGGTTCGCCACCGTCGAGCTCCTTGCGCCAGTACCGGCAGTCTTCCTCCGACGCCAGGGCCCGGCGTTCGGCCAGCAGGTGTGCGGCGGGCGAGGGCAGGCGGACCTCGGGCGCCGGGGTCGGATGCAGGCCCAGGGCATGCCCGTAGTCACGCAGTAGTTCGCCCATGAGGTTGGCGACGCTCGCCCCGTCGAACAGGGCGTGGTGGAAGCTCAGGACCAGGTCGATCGCGCTGCGGCGGACGTGGACGCGCAGCGCGTACAGCGGGGCGGAGGCAGTGTCGAAGGTGTACTCGTGGTGGCGGCGCTCTTCGATATGCCGCGCCACCTCCGCTTCCGCGTCGTCGACCTCACGGGACCGCAGATCGACGACGTCGAGGCCGTCGAAGCCATCGTCCGTGGCCGGGTGCACCAGCTGCAGCGGTTCGGTGAACCCGGCCAGGCCGAAGCTGGTGCGCAGCGCCGGATGGCGCCGTACGAGCCCGCCGAAGGCCGCGCGGAAGCGTCCCTCGTCCCAGTCGCAGCGCAGCGTATAGCGGAACACGTCCTTGTACAGGGACGATCCCCGGCGCTGACGGCTGTGGTAGATCAGGCCGAGTTGCATCCGGGTGAGCGGATAGGCGTCCGAGACCGAGCCGAGCCGCGCCCGGTCGATACCGGAGACGGTGTCGAAGGGGCTCGGTTCCTCCAAGGGGTCGGAGGGGGATGCGTCGAGGACGGCCCGCGCGGCCAGGCGGGCGACGGTGGAGTGCCGTACGAGATCGGCCAGGGGGAAGCGCAGACCACGCTGCTCGGCCAGGGCGCGGACCCGCAGCATCTGCAGCGAGTCGCCGCCGAGCGCGTAGTAGTCGTCCTCGGCGCCCACCGGACCGCACCGCAGGACCTCGGACCATACGTCCGCCAGGATCTGTTCCGCAGGGGTGAGCGGGCGTGTGGCCGGTGTGCCGCCGCGGGCCACCGGTTCCGGCAGCGTCCGGCGGTCCGCCTTGCCGTTGGGGGTCAGCGGAATGCGGTCGAGCCGCATCAGCAGTGCCGGGATCATGAAAGCCGGTAGGTCGTCGGCGAGTTGGCGGCGCACATCGGCGGCGTCGATCTCGTCGTCGGCGACGTAGTAGCCGACCAGGTGGACGCCCCGTTCGTCATCGGTGCGGTCCACGACCAGCGCGTCCCGGATACCGGGCATGGCGATCAGGGCCCGGCCGACCTCGCCCGGCTCCACCCGGTTCCCGCGGATCTTCACCTGGTCGTCGAGGCGGCCGAGGTATTCGAGGGAGCCGTCGGCGAGCCACCGTACGAGGTCACCGGTACGGTACAGACTGCCTTCGCCGGTGAACGGATCTGCGATGAACCGCTCCGCCGTCAGGTCGGGCCGGTTCAGATATCCCGCGGCCACCCCGGCGCCGCCGATCCACAGCTCGCCCGGGACACCTGTGGGCTGCGGCTGCCCGTCCTCCCCGACCACGTACAGACAGGTGTTGTCGATCGGCCGTCCGATGGGCACGCGGCCGACGGGGCGGCTGGGGTCCCCGGGGCAGTCGTGGAAGGTCACATCGACGGTCGCCTCGGTCGGTCCGTACAGGTTCACCAGGTCCGGCGTAACACGCTCGCCGTCGTGGAAGAGCCGGTTGAACCGGTCGACATGGGCAGTCGACAGCGCCTCTCCGCTGCAGAAGACACGGCGCAGCGTCTCCGTCCGGTCGCGCATGTCCGGGGTCTGCTCCGCGGCGTCGAGGAAGGCACCGAGCATGGACGGTACGAAGTGCGCGACGGTGACGCGCCGGTCGCGGATGGTCCGGCCGAGCACCCGAGGGTCCTTCTCACCGCCGGGCGGCAGAAGGGCCACGCTCGCTCCCTCAACCGCCCACCAGAACAGCTCCCATACGGACACATCGAAGGACACGGGTGTCTTCTGGAGCAGTACGTCGCCCTCGCCGATCGGGTACGCGCGCTGCATCCAGGCCAGCCGGTTGACCACCGAGTGGTGCCGGACCTGGACGCCCTTGGGCTTGCCGGTGGAGCCGGAGGTGTAGATCACATACGCGAGGTCCGAGCCGTCGGCCGCCCGCTCAAGCGGGGAGTCGTCGCCGTGCAGCAGATCCGCGACACGGTGCACGGGCACGCCCGCCGCCACCGCGCTCTCCGGCATGCGCCCGTCCGACGTCAGCACGGCGGCCGGACGGCTGTCGTCGAGCAGGAAGCGGATGCGCTCGCGTGGATATCCGGGGTCCACCGGGACATAGGCGCCGCCCGCCTTGCCCACGCCCATCAGCGCGATGAGCAGGTCTGGGCCGCGCTCCAGGGAGACGGCGACCCGGTCGCCCGGGCCCACGCCGTCCGCTCGCAGCGCCCGGGCGACCTGGTTGGCCCGTGCGTCGAGTTCGGCGTAGGTCAGGGCGTCGTCCGGGCCGGGACCCACCACGGCGATCCGCTCCGGACCGCGGGCGACCTGGCGCTCGAAGAGCCCGCACAGGGTGGCGTCCCGTGGATACGCGACGCGGTCTCCCCGGCCGCGCCGGATCAGCTCCTCCCGATCCGAGGCCGGGAGCATCGGCACCGCGGACACCGGCCCGTCCGCCAGGTCCACGCCCTCTTCCAGCAGATACTTCAGGTGCCCGGCCATCGCCTCGATGGGGTAGTCGTCGTCGAAGACATCCGTGGCGTAGTCCAGGTCGAAGCGGATCTCCTGCGCGTTGCCGAAGTCCAGCACCACCACCGAGAGGGCATCCTGCTCATGGCAGGGCGATTCCATCCACGTCTCGAGGTCGATGCCCGGGCCGGGGTCCGGGCGTCCGGCCCGGAGGTAGGACAATGTCACATCGAACAACTGCCGGTTACCGCCGTGGAGTCCGGGTAACGCGCGTACGACGTCCCCCAGCGCGGCCCGCTCGTGTCGGCGCAGTGCACGGGTGGCGCTCCGCGTCCGGTTGACGATGTCGCGCAGCGGCTTCCCGTCGTGCGCGGGCAGAAGCAGGGGCAGCGTGTTCGCGAAATGCCCGACGGTGTCCATGAATTCACCCGGCCGGTTCAGGACCGGAACGCCCAGGATCACCTCCTCGGTGCGATGCACCCGCGTCAGATACGCGCCCAGCATGGTGGCGATATAGGGAAACAGCGGCAGTTGGGCCCTACGGACGCGTTCCGCCCATGAACGGTCCAGGGTGAAGGAGTGGCGCGCGCCTGCGCGGGGGGCGCTCGCCGGCTTCCTGGGGAACAGCGCGGGGACCGCGCCGACGAGGCCGGAGCGGTGGGCCTCCAGGTCCGCGGTGTTCTCTCCGGATCCCTGGTAGGCGGCATCCCGTGCGGAGAACGAGCGGTACGGCGGCGCGCCGCTCTCCGCGGCGGCTCCGCCCGCCACCATCGACGCGTAATCGTCGAGAATCCGGCCGCTCGTCAGGGCGAGCGACCAGCCGTCCATCACCAGGTGGTGCGCGACCAGTTGGAGGTGCGCCACGCGGGGGCCCTCCACCAGGATCGCCACCCGGACCATGGGCTGATCGCGCAGCGGCATCGGGCGCTGCTGGAATGCGCGCACCCAGCGGCGGCAGGCCGCCGCCGGATCGCTTTCCCGTGACAGGTCGGTCGTTTCTACAGCGGGCGGCTGGGGTTCGACCCACTGACGGGGTGTCCCATCCCGGTCGTCGAATCGCAGGCGCAGAGCGTCATGGCGCCGCAGGGCCTGCTCGGCACACTGGCGGAGGACACCGAGATTCACATCCCCGGTGAGCTTCTCGTGAAATGAGACATTGTACTGCGGTGAGTCCTCGGACTGTGCGGCGGAGACCCAGATGTCGAGCTGATATCGCGTCAAAGGGAAGGGCGGCTCGGGTGAATTCATTGTCACGATCTCCGGGTGAGACGTTGGGGGGCCGGCTACCGGTCGAACGAAGGAATGGCAAGGACGGCGGAACAAAGAACGCGAAGGACCGGCAGGGCGGGCGGACTAGTACCAGCGCACCAGTGCCGCGGCGGCGTTCATACCGCCGCCGATGGAGGCCAGCAGGAGGTTTTCCCCTCGCTCCAGGGGTCGGTCCCGGTCCGCCGCACACAGGGTGACGGGAATGGAGGCGCCCGCAGTGTTCCCCAGGTGGGGAGCGGTGAGCGGCATACGCTTACGGTCGATTCCCGTCATATCGGCGAAGGACTCCAACAGGCGGGGGTTCGCCTGATGGAAGATGAACCGGTCAATTCCTCCCAGGCCAAGACCGGCGTCGTCCAGGACCTGGTCCACGATCTTGGGCAGAGTCGTGTGCACATACTGCCGGATCGCACGCCCGTCCATCTTCAGGAAATTCTGCCCGGATTGGAGCGCGGCCCGATCGAGCGGCAGGGCCGTGCCGCCGGCCGGCACCCCGACGAGGTGGTGGAGGGCGCCATCGCTGATGGTCCGCATGGCCAGCAGTCCGTAGCCCTCCGGTACGGGGCCGAGCAGCACGGCTCCGGCGCCGTCCCCGAAGAGGCTCACGGTGCTCCGGTCGGTGCGGTCCATGATGGTGGAGAACATATCGGCGCCCACCACCAGCACATGCTCGGTATCCGGCGTCGCCGACCGCAGACCGTCGGCGACGGCCATGCCGTACAGGAAGCCACTGCATACCGCGTTGACATCGAAGGCCGGCATGACGCGCAGCCCGAGCTTGTGCTGCACAATGGCTGCCGTTGCCGGCTGGGGCACATCGGGCGTACAGGTGGCCAGTATCAGAGCGTCGATCAGCTCCGCGGCGCCGTCGCATTCGGAGAAGATCTGCCGCACCGCGTGGACCGCGAGATCCGAGGTGGCCGTTCCGGTGCTCGCATAACGTCTCTCGAGAATTCCCGTGCGTTTGTGGATCCATTCCTCCGATACGCCGGCCCATTCGGCTATCTGATCGTTTCCGACCACGCGATCGGGTATATGAGATCCGATGCTGATGATCCCTGTGGGCATGGGGAAATCCAGTTCGTCGATGGCCAGGCAGCGCGCATGGCGGTCCCGGCTCGGGGAAGGAAAACAGGAATCGCACTGTTCCTTGAATTTCTTCTCGTCGACAGTCGACGGACTCACATGGAAAGGGATGCCTCGACGGAGGAAGCTTAGCCTGCACCAGAGAAAGCAGTCACTGTGACGTGCACCACTTTATTCCTCCGATGAACGGTGGCCCATAGTCCGTTTTCAGTCCCCGTCACTTCAAACTGACATAGTTCTGCCATACATGGATTTCCGGGTCAACTTTAAACGGCGTCAGATACGGCTGAAAATGCGAGAAAGCGCGACCCCGGCATCGGTCGCCGCGGCCGGTCTGCCGCTCGGCCCCTTCCTCGATGCCGGTCAAACCAGCCTCAGGGGCACGGCACTCTACCCCGGCAGCCCCCGCCGGACGGGCTTTTGAGGTACGGCCGAAGGCCCCCAGGACCCACCCGCGATGTCACATCCGGGGCCTCCCGGTCCGTCCAGACGTCGGTGATGCATCAGATGCCGCACTTCGGAAGGGACAGGAAAATGCTTGACAGGCTGGCCAGACTGGTCATCCGGCGCCGAGTGGCGGTTCTTGTGGTGAGTCTCGTACTCGCCGTGGCCGGAGGAATCGCGAGTACGACCCTCTTCAGCAAATTGGCCGCGGGCGGGTTCGACGACCCGCACTCGGAGTCCGGACGCGCCGTCAAGATGCTCTCCGACACGTTCGGCCAAGGCCGGCCCAACCTCACCGTGCTCGTCACCGTCGACGGCAGCGTGGACGATCCCGCCGCCCGGACCGCGGCCGGCGAGCTCACCCGGGAGCTGAGCAAGGAGCCCGGGGTGGAGAACGTCACCTCTTATTGGACGGCGGGCAAACCGCCCCGGATGAAGAGCAGAAACGGCGATGCGGCCCTGATCACCGGCACGGTGACCGGCGACGACTCCACGGCGCAGAAGCGCGTGGCCGAACTGGCGGATGCCTACGAAGGCGAACGAGCCGGTCTCGACGTGACGTTCGGCGGCAATACGAAGTTCCAAGCCGAGTTTCTGGAGCAGGGCCAGAAGGACGCCCAGACCGGCGAGATCATCGCCATCCCGCTCACCCTGGTCGTGCTGGTCTTCGTCTTCGGAAGTCTGATGGCCGCCGCCCTTCCGCTGATCGTCGCCGTCGTCGCGATGATGCTCTCCATGGGGCTGATGTGGCTCCTGGCGGAGGTGACGGCCGTCGGATCCCTCTCCGCGAGCGTCGTGACCCTGCTGGGTCTGGGGCTCGCGATCGACTACAGCCTGCTCTTCGTCAACCGCTACCGGGAAGAACTGGCCTCCGGGAAGCAGACCGAGGAGGCGCTGCGGGCGACGATGACCTCGGCCGGACGGACAGTGCTCTTCTCGACGCTCACGGTCGCGGTGGCCTCCAGCTCCATGGTGTGGTTTCCGCTTCTGGCCGTACGGTCCATGGGCTACGCGGGCGCGCTGACCGCGGTGCTGTCCGGTGCGGCCGCGCTGCTCGTGCTCCCCTCGGTGCTCGCCATGCTGGGTGACCGGATCGAGCGCGGCCGGGTCATCGGCCGCAAGAAGCGCGCCGCCGGGGCCGCGGACGGTGAGGGTGCCGCCGCGAACGGGTTCTGGCACCGTCTGGCGACGCTGGTGATGCGGCGTCCCCTGCCGATCGCCACGGCGGTCACGCTCTTTCTGCTGCTGCTCGGCGCACCGTTCCTCGGCATCAACATCGGCATGCCGGACGAGCGCGTGATGCCGGAGTCGTCGTCCGCGCGCCGGGTCGCGACCGCCGTCAAGGAGGACTTCGTCGGCAGCGGGCAGAACGCGCTGGTGGTGATCGCGCCCGAGGGCGGATCGGACGAGAAGGCCGTCGCGGGGTACGCGAAGCGGTTGTCATCGCTGCCCGGTGTCGCCGCGGTGCGCACCTCCACCGGAAGCTACGCGGAAGGCGACCTCGTCACCCCCGCTGACCAGCAGTCACGGGGCTTCGCCGGCAAGGGCGCCGTCTACTTCTCGGTGATGCCGGCGTCGGACAGCCCGGACGAGGCCGGGCGGATCGTCGGCGAGATCAGGGACAGCGAGGCGCCGTTCGAGGTCCTGGTGGGCGGCATGGCGGCCACCAACGAGGACGCGGCGTCCGCTCTGGTGGAGTGGCTGCCGTACGCGCTGGGCACGCTGCTGCTCGCGATGCTGGTGCTGCTGTTCCTGGTCACCGGGAGCGTTCTGTTGCCCTTCCTGGCCGTGGTGCTCAGCCTGCTCAGTCTGACGGCGACGTTCGGAGCGCTGGTGTGGGTGTTCCAGGACGGCCATCTGGCGGGGCTGTTCGGCGGTTTCACCGGGACCGGCAATATCGCGGCGACGATCCCGGTGATCCTCTTCGGCCTCGCCTTCGGTCTGGCCATGGACTACCAGGTGTTTCTGCTGTCCCGTATGCGGGAGGAGTACGAGCTGACGGGTTCCCCGACGAAGGCCGTGACCCACGCTCTGGAGCACACGGGTCGGATCGTGACCGCCGCCGCGGTGGCCATTTCGATCGTCTTCCTCGCGTTCACGGCGTCGGACATCTCCTTGGTGAAGGCGTACGGTGTCGGGCTGCCGCTCGCGGTCCTGATGGACGCGACGCTCATCCGCGGTGTGCTGCTCCCCGCCGCGATGCGGCTGGGCGGCGGGGCCACCTGGTGGGCGCCGCCACGGCTTCGGCAGCTGCACTCCCGCCTCGGCCTGCGGGAGGAGGCGAACCCGCCGCAGCCGCGGAAGGAGCGGGAGCAGACGCCGGCCGGCTGACCGCCGGCCGGCGTGAGCGGCTCCCGGTCAGCGGTGGCTCAGGACAGGAAACTGCCGTACGGGCCGTTCAGGATCCCGTTCTTCTGGGACTGGCTGAAGTGGCAGTTCGGGTAGTCGTAGAACGACGCGGACATCGGTGTCCCGTCGGTGGACGTGGAGTCGGGCAGCCCGAAGGCGTGGCCCAGCTCGTGCACCATGCCGCCGTACCACCGGTTCATATTGCCGTTGGTACCGGCGGCACCGTCGGCGTCGTGACCGCTGAGGATCACCCAGCCACCGCCACCGCCGCCACCGGAGACGCCCTGGGCCTCGGCGCTGATCTCGCCGACACACAGCCAGCGCGAGTCCGGGGCGTTGAGAGCCAGCTTGCGCATCAGCTCCTGCTGCATGTTGAAGACCACCCACCAGTACGGGTCGTCGCCGTTCCGCGTGTTCTCGTACCAGGCCCGGTTGTGGTCGCCGCCCACCACCTCGACCGCCGGGTTGTTCAGTGTGAAGGTCTTGCCGAGTTCCTGGCGGTAGTAGCGCTGCGCCTCCTTCATCACATTGGTGATGCCATCGGGGTACCGCTGGTCGAGTGCCACATCCGTGGGCTTGAGCCAGAACACTCGCACGGTCTTGGACGGCGGGGCGGCGGCCGTACGCGCCGTCGCCCCCGTCGCCGCCTCGGCGACCCCCGTCAACACCCCGGAGCCCAACGCTGCCACCCCCGCCGTCGCGGTCAGCACCGCGCGGCGCGTCATCTTGCGACTATCCACCGAACACCTCCTCGATGAACCAGTACATGACAAGACGAAAGCTAGCACCAACTTGCGGTATTGCGAATAACGTTCGAAATATCGAAAACGCCTGGACGGCGGGGCCTAACGGACACCTTCGAAGAAGGTGTGCCCGAAGCCCCGCCGACCCGGAGCGGAGGTCAGCCCAGAGCGCGGGTCAGCCCAGAGCGGGGGTGTACTCCACCGGGAGGGCCGCGATGCCCCGCAACCAGATGGAGGACCGCCACACAAGCTCCTCGGGCGACACGGCCAGCACCACATCCGGCAGCCGGTCGAGCAGCACCTCGATCGCCGTCATGGCGATCACCTCGGCCAGCTCCCGGGCCGGCACCGGGCAGCTGTGCTCTCCGTGGCTGAACGACATATGGGCCTGGTTGCCCGTCGCGTCGGCCCGGAAATCCGGACGTACGCTCGGATCCGCGTTGGCCGCCGCGAGGCCCAGAACCAGGCAGTCGCCCTTCTTGATGCGCTGTCCGCCGAGGATGGTGTCCTCGGCGGCCCAGCGCCCGATGAAGGCGGGAACCGGGGTGTTCTCCCACAGCACCTCGTTCAGCGCCTGGCCGATGCTGCGCCGCCCGCCGGCCATGGTGACCGCGAACCGCTCGTCCGTCAGCATCAGCCCCAGCGCGTTGCCGATCCAGTCGGTCGTGCTCTGATGGCTGGCGTACACCGTGCCGATCAGATCGTTGACGATCTCCTCGTCGGTGAGCGCCGCCCGGTGTGCCGCCATCTGCGCCGGGATCCCCGGCATACCGGGGTTGCTCCGCACCTCGGCCATCAGCGTCACCATGCGGTTGTGCACCCGCTGGTACGCGGCGACGCTGCCCTCGTTGGCGCTGACCATCTCGACCGTGTCGCGCTGGATGGCCACCGCCGTGTCCGGGGCCAGGCCGAACAGCCGGGTCACCACCCGGATCGGCACCTGGCTGGCGTAGTCGGCCACCAGCTCGGCGCGGCCACTGCCCGCGAAGGCGTCGATCAGCTCGTCGGCCACGCGCTCGGACTCGGCACGCAACTCGAACTGGTCCACCGACGCCAGCGCGTCGAACATCGCCTCGGCCCGCCGCTCGTGCTCGGCGCCCTCGGCGAACAGCATGGTCGGCCGGTAGCCGACGAACGGCATCAGCGGCCAGTCGGCCGGGATGTACTCCCATGCGTGCCAGCGGCGCGAGTCACGGGCGAAGAGCGTGGGATCGGAGGTGACACGGTGCAGCTCCCGGTAGCCGAGCACAAGCCAGGCGGGGATGTCGCCGTCGAGCAGGATCGGCGCCACCGCGCCATGGTCCCGGCGCAACCGCCGGTAGAGCTCAGCCGGGTCGGCCTGAAGCTCCTCGGTGTGCATCCGTACGGCGCCGGGGTGCGCCGGGCAGCCGGTGAGAGACGATGGGCCGTCGACCGGCGAGGGGTGGTGCACGTTCGTCACGCTGTCAGCTCCGGGGCGAAGGAGTCGGGAAGTCCAGGGAGTATACGTACAGGTGAGCCGGTCGTCAGCGGCTGAACCTCCCGCAATGACGTCCCGCTAGGAGAACCCGCGACTTTCCACGCACGGTAATCTCGGCGAGATGAACAACCCCTCGCCCATCGGCCCCTTGGACATCCTTACGGCGCTCGGCGCGCCCTTCCGGCTGCATGAGCACCCCGACGCTCTCGGCTCCCTGGAGGCGTGCGCCGAGCTGGGCGTTCCGCTGGAGCAGACCGTCAAGACCCTCGCCTTCGTCACCCCCGAGGACCAACTCCTGCTGGCGGCGCTGCCCGGCCACGCACGGCTGCGGTACGGCGCGCTGGCCCGCGCGGCCGGGATCCGCCGCGCCGATCTGTCCCCGGCCGGGGCCGACCGGCTGGCGCGGGCGGGGATGCGGCCCGGCGGGGTCTGCCCCGTGTCCGCGGACCGGGCCGCGGCGGTGGTGTTCGACGAGACCATAAGGGGCCTGGGGCGTGTGCACTGCGGCAGCGGCCGGCCCGACAGCAGCATCGAGATCGATACGGCGGATCTCATGGCCGCCGTCCCGACGGCCGTGAGCGCGCCGATCGCCGACCTCCCGACCAACCGGCCGGCGTAACCGACCGCGCCGCGACGGATCAGCTCCAGGCCCGCCGCTCCTGGCCTCGGACCAGGGCCCAGCTGCCCGCGCCGAACAGCGCGTCGCCCAGGATGGCGGACCGCAGCTCGCCGAAGGACGCCTCGCGACGGCCGGCCACCAGGAATGAGGGAGCGCCCGGCACATGTCGTACCGGGCGCGGCGTCCTCGGCCTGCCCGCGCGAGCCCGATCGTCCAAGCGCGGGCAGGCCGCCTTTCCCCCGCTACGCGCTCTAGTTGCCGCGCAGCACCGTCGTGACCTTGTTCCCGGCGTAGTCCTCCAGCACGGCGACGACCTTGCTGGTGGAGCCGGCCATGGTCACCGTCATCGCCGGGCGGGTGGTGCGGCCGCGGACGATATACGGCTTGTTGCCCGACCCGTACGTTGTGGCGAACGACTTCGGCTGCCCGTCCTCCAGGACGGTCAGCGTGTGCCAGTCGGCAAGTGTCGGGCGGGAGAACGTGAAGGTGTTGCCGGAGATCTTGACGGCGGTGGCGGGGTAGGGGCTGATCTCGGTGTCGGCGAAGGTGCCACGTAGGCCTGTGGCCGTGCCGGCCGTTCCGTTGTCGGTCTTTGCGGTGAGGAGGTATTCGTCCCCGTTGACGGGTACGCCGGTCAGGGTCGCGCTCGTCTGCTGACCGGTCACCGTGACCTTCTTGGTGAACGGGTTGGCGGTGTCGAGGCTGCGGACCTCCAGCGTGAGCGGCCGGCCGGTCTGCCCCGGGGACCATGTCGCCTTCAGCGTCCCGTCGGAGCCTGCCTTGGCGGTCAGGTCGGCCGGGGCCGAGGACAGATCGAAGGACACGGTCGCGGGCTTGCTCCGGGATCCGTCGGGGCCGACCGCGACGAGCTTGATCGTCCCTGATGTGGCGGTGAACCGCTTGACGTAGTAGACGTCGTCGTAGATGCCACCGAGGTAGGTGTCGTCGAGATAGACGTCGTAGCGGCGGACCGTGTCGTAGTCGCTTCGCTGCCAGGACAGGAACAGCTCGTCGCTGTCCGGCAGCAGCTGGTCGATGCGCAGCTTCTCGGGCTTGGCCGGGGTGCGGTCGACGCCGTCGTGCAGGGCCAGGGCGCCCAGGTTGACCTGGTAGTTCTCGATCGGCTGTGCCCCCGCGGCGACGACGAGGCCAAGGGACGCGATGTGCTCACCGGCGTACTTCGACAGGTCGGCGGACACGGTGGTCCAGCCCTCGGTACGCTTTCCGGAGCCGGACAGCGGCACCTGCACCACCTTGCTCGGATCGGAGGCCAGCACCAGCGCGAGCCGGAGCTGCGAGTCGTCGTCCGCCGAGGGCTTGTTGTACGTCAGGGAGAGGGACGACCCCGCCTTGACGCTCAAGTCGGTCTTGTAGAGGCGTACGGTGTTGTCGCTGTCGAGCCTGCCACTGAGCACCAGCGAGCTGCCCCCGTTGTAGGCCCCGATCTTCTGGTAAGAGAATCGGTCGGCCGGCGTGTACTTGGGGCCGTAGTCGAAGTCGGCCTTGAGCGGCGAACTCGCGGCGTCGATCCACCACTGCCAGGTCACCGGGATGTCCTGGAGGTTGATGTTGCCCCACTCGGCGCCGTTGGAGAGCTTGCCGTCGCTCCAGGTCGACAGGCCGTGTCCGGTGTTGAAGGACGTCGCGAAGGTGCTGCCCTTGATGACCGAGCGCTCGGCGACGTACTTCGAGATGCCCTTCCAGCTGCCCTCAGGCGTGGTGGACCCCTGGGACGAGCCGGTCCACCAGCGGCGTTCCCGGTCGAAGACCGCCGACTGGGCCTTGTCGTCGGTCTTGTTCGCGTAGTCGGAGGAGACGAAGTCGGCGCCCAGCGTGGCGATGGCGTTCATGGGCGCGCCGTCGGTGCCGAGGTTGTTGTCGAGGTCGTACGGCTGGTCGAACTGGTACATGCCCGCCTCTACGCCGGCGAAGACGCTCTTGCGGGGGTTGAGGCCCAGGCTCTCGGCATAGCTCTTCGACCGGGTGAGCTTGGACTTGTCCCACCAGTAGTTGAGGAAGACCGAGTCGGACACATCGCCCTCGGCCTTGTCCCGGACGAACGGGGCGTTGACCGCGTTGAACTCGTTCTGGTATGAAACCCGGCCCGTGGTGTTGTCGATGGAGTCGTACCACTGCACATACAGGCCGCCGTCGCGCAGCTGCTTGAGGAAGCGCTTGAAGGTGGGGATGTCGGCCGCGGCGACCGCGTCCTCCTGGTTGAAGAAGTAGCCGTCGAAGCCGTAGTACTTGGCGACCTCGACGAGCTTCGCGGCGGCGGGGAAGTTGCCGGCGGCGTCCCGGACGAGCAGTTCGGAGTACGTCTGGTCGCCCCGGTCGTTCGGCGAGAAGAAGATGCAGCCCAGCGACCGCACGCCGTTCGCGTGGGCGGCGTTGGTGTAACCGGGGTTGGGCAGGTTGACCGCCCCGAACTCGAACCACTTCTCCTTCCAGTCGAGGTTGGGGTCGTAGTAGTTCACGGGCACGCCCTCGGTGGGCATGCCGTGCCAGGAGGCGTACACATCGGAGTACTGCCAGTAGTTGAAGAGGTACTGGCTGAACTCGTTGGTGTACGGGTGGCTCTCGAAGAACGCGTTGCCGTAGTCGCCCGCGAGGGTCAGCTGTTGGGTGTCGGCGGGCAGCGCCGGGTTGCGCTGGGTGGTGGCATCGGGGGCTATCCGGGTCTGCAGCGGCACCTTGGCGCGCAGCAGCTCGGCGTCGGTGTCGTCGGCGGGGTTCCAGCGCAGCAGGTCGGTGGAGGAGTAGCCGTGCTGGTAGGGCTGGTTGGCGCCGACGGCGCTCTCTCCCGGCCAGGGGAGGGTGTCGCCGGCCACGGCGGTGCCCGCGCCCAGGGTCAGGGCCAGTGCCGCTGCCAGGGCACCGGTGCGTGCACGGACCGAGGCCCGTCTTCTGGCGTTGCCTTGTCGTGCCATATCGCTTCCTCGCTTTCCTTCGCTTTCCCTAGGGTCTGTCGTCAAAGGGGGCGTCCGGCCTGCGTGTGTGCTCGGTTGAGTACTTCCGCGTCGCTGACCGAGCTGTAGAAGGTGCGCCCGGTCGGCTTGGCAGGGATGAGGGATTCGATGCCGCGGGCGCTCAGCGCACCGGGGTCGGCGGCGGATGTGGATGTGGCCAGGGCGGGGCGCGCTCCGGCGCGGGCACGGTCCATCCAGGTCTCGAACACTCCGCCGCCCGGGGCCAGTTCGGCTCTGGAGACGGGGACGTCCTCGTCGTCGACCGGAATTACGACGGCCTCCCGCCGAGGCGAGGGGCGGGGGCGGTCGCGGAGCTCGGCGGCGAGTGCGGCGAAGCGCTGTCCGATCGGCTTCACCGCGCCGTCGGCGTCGATCAGACCGAGGCTGTGCTCGAGATCGGGGAAGTCCCCGAGTCGGCGTGACACATCGTGCGAGCACCACCAGGTGATGCCCCACAGCGCCTCGCTGTCGGCCGCGGTCCGTACCGTCCGTTCGCAGAAATCGGGCGCCTGGTCCTCGGTGAGGTGGTTCAGCGGGGCTCCGACCTCCTGGAGCCACACCGGGCGGGCGGGGTCGGTGGCGAAGGCGCGGGAGAGCTCGATGAGGTAGGCGGCGTGGTGGACGCTCTCATGGGACATGGCGCCGTAGCCCTGCGCCGTTCCGTTGAAGATCCACGAGTGCACCACGCTCATCTGGCCGTACCGGCTGGAGTGGGCCGGGACGAAGGGGTGGCCGTCGGCGTACCAGACGGCGTCGTATTCGGCGTTGAGCCGAAAGTGGCGGGGGTCGCGCGGCCCGGTGCCGTGCAGGGCGTCGAGCCAGGACGTCACCTGGGGGGTGGTGGCGGGCATCCGGTTGGGGTGCACCGCCGAGGTGAACTGGTTGACCTCGTTGCCCAGGGTCAGCCCGAGGAAGTTGGGCAGATCGTGCAGCTGCTCGTCGAACGCCTCGACCAGCAGGGCCTGGGCGGCGATGGCGTCGGGGTCGCTGAACATGCTGCACCGGTGCCAGTTCGCCAGCCAGCTCGGCACGAAGTCGAAGCCGGACAGATGTCCTTGGAGGACATCGACACTGGCGTCGAGTCCGGCGTCGCCGGCGATCTCCACGACCTCGCGGATGTCCTGGAGGGCGCGGCGGCGGATCAGGGTCCGGTTCGGCTGCACCACGGGCCACAGCGGCAGGATGCGTACATGGTCGATGCCCAGGCCGGCCAGGGCCTTCATATCGCGGCGGGTAGCCTCCCGGTCCGGGGCCAGCCAGGAGTAGAACCAGTCCTGGGAAGGCGTGTAGTTGACTCCAAACCTCAGCATGTCAACCTTTCAGGCCGCCGGCTTCCAGCCCGCGGAAGAAGTAGCGCTGCAAGGCGGCGAAGAACGCCACGATGGGAAGCAGGGCGATGATGGTGCCGGCCGCGATCAGGCGCGGGTCGTCGTAGAAGGTGCCGCGCAGCCGGTTCAGGCCGACGGTGAGGGTGTAGTTCTGTTCGTCCGACAGGACGATCAGGGGCCAGAGGAAGTCGTTCCACGAGCCGACGAAGGCGAAGATCGCCACCACCGTGATCACGCCCTTGACCTGCGGCACGGATACCCGGATGAACCGCTGCCAGGCGTTGGCGCCATCGACGATGGCGGCCTCTTCGAACTCCGCGGGGAGGTTGCGGAACGCGTTGCGCATGAGCAGCACGTTCAGCGCCGCCACCAGGGTCGGCAGGGCGACCCCGAACAGCGTGTTCACCAGACCGGCGGTCCTGACCGTGAGGAACTGGGCGATCAGCACGGTCTCGGACGGGACGAGCAGGGCGGCCACGACGACCGCGGTCGCCAGGCCCCTGCCGCGGAACCGCAGCTTGCCCAGGGCGTAGCCGGCGCAGGTGGCGCCGACAACGTTGCCAGCCACGGCCATGGCCGCCACCGCCAGCGAGTTCAGCAGATAGCGCGGCACGGGTACGCGGTCGAGGACCGTGGCGAAGTGGTCGAGCGTGGGGTGTTCGGGGATCACCGCGGGCGGCCGGGTGTACAGCGGTTCACCGGAGCCTTTGAGGGACAGCGAGAGCTGCCACACCAGCGGTCCGGCCAGGAGCACGGCCATGAGTACGAGGATGAGATAGCGCGCCACGGAGCCCGGCCGGGCCCTGCGCCGCCGGGTGGCCGTGGTGCGCGATCGGGAAGAGAGCTGAGCCATCAGGAACTCCTCTGCCTGCGCTGCACGGCGAGTTGTACGAGCAGCAGCGCGCCGAGGACCACGAACATGAAGAGACTGATCGCGCCCGCGTACCCGGTGCGCGCCTGCAGCCCGGTGCCTTCCCGCTGGATCAGCATGGTCATGGTCAGATCGCCGCCGCCCACTCCCCCGGTGCCTCCGGTGAGGACGTAGATCTCGCCGAACACCCGGAAGGCCGCCACGGAGGACAGCACGGCGATGAGCGTCATCGTCGAACGCACCCCGGGGACCGTGACGTTGAGGAAGGTGCGCACCACACCGGCGCCGTCCATCGCCGCCGCGTCGTACAGGCTCTGGTCGATATTGGCCAGGGCCGCGAGGTAGATGACCATGTAGTAGCCCAGGCCGGTCCATACGGTGACGAACATCGCGCTGAAGAGCAGCAGCCACCGGTCGCTGAGGAAGGGTACGGGCTCGGCGACCAGGTGGAGCGTGTCGAACAGCGCGTTGACCAGACCCCGCTTGTCGAGCATGTTCGTCCAGATCAGCCCGACGACCACGGGCGACATGACGACGGGCAGATACATGGTGGTGCGGAAGAAACCCGAAAGCCGTCCCGCGCCGCTCACCAGCGTGGCGAGGATGAGCGGGAGGACCACCATGCAGGGCACCACGCACACGGTGTAGAGCGTGGAGTTCAGCAGGGCGGTGGTGAAGCGCTCGTCGGCGAACATCCGGTGGAAGTTCTCCCAGCCGACGTACTGCCCCTGCCGCAGCAGGGTCGAGTCCGTGAAGGCAAGCCCCAGGGTGTTCGCGAACGGCACCATGACCATGAGCACGATGACGGTCAGCCCGGGCAGCAGAAACAGCCACGGGGTCAGGAACCAGCGGTGCGTGGCCAGGACGGTCCCCCCTCGGCGAGACGGGCGGCCGCCGCCTCGCTTGAGGGAGGTCCCAGGCCGGGCTTCCATGGTCACTTGTTCGCGTCCAGGCGCTCGTTGGAGTACCGGACGGAGTCGTCCAGCGCCTTCTTCACCGACTTCTTGCCCAGCAGCGCCTGCGCTATCTGCTCGCGCAGCGTCTGGCTGTCGGCCGACCCGGAGAACGCCGGCGGCCACCACACGACGGCCTTCTTCACCTGGGCGGTGCTCTCCAGCCGCACCTTGGTGGCCGGGTCCCCGTCGTCCTTGGTGAAGTACGCGTCGTCCAGCGTCCCGGCCGACGAGGGGAAGACCGACGCCTTCTTGGCGAAGGCGAGCTGGTTGGTCGAGTCCGTCACATACTTGGCGAAGGCGAGCGCCAGGGACTGGTTCTTGCTGTTGGCGTTGACGACCAGGGACTCAATGTACATGTTGGGCGCGCTGTTGTTGATCCGGGGCCCGATGCCCAGGTTCTTGTAGACCTCGGGCGCGGTGGCCTTCAGATCGTCCAGCGTGTACGAGCTGCCGGGCAGGTAGGCCAGGCGGCCCGCCTTGAACTCCTCGACTTCCTTGGTCTGCAGGTTGTTCAGCGCCTCCTCGTCCATCCCCTTCTTGGCGTACAGCTTGCGGAACCGCTGGACGTACTCCACGCCCTTGGCGTCGTCGTAGGTGAACTTCTCGCCGCGCTCGTCCATGAGCGGCACGCCGTACTCGCCGAAGGTCTCGATGGCGGGCATCCTGGCGATCATCATCGTGTCCGAGCACTTCTCGGCCATGGTCTCCGCCTGGTCGAACAGCTCGTCGTAGGTGGCGGGCAGCTTGTCGGGGTTCAGCCCGCACTTCTTGAACAGGGCCTTGTTGAAGAAGGACGGACCGGTGTTCAGGTACCACGGATAGCCGTACGTGCCACCGCCCAGGCCGTCGAACGTCATGGCCTCCCACGCCTTGTCCAGATACTTGCCCTTGGCCTTCGGATCGGCCTTGCCCAGGTCGAGCAGGACACCCGCCTGCGCCAGGGTGTAGGCGGCCTCCGGCCCCATGTCGACCACGTCGGGGAGGGAGTTGGCCGCGGCATCGGCCGACAGCTTGTCCTGGTAGCCCTCGGCGGGCTGGTCCACCCACTTGATGTCGGTGCCCGGATGGGCCTTCTCGAACGCGGCGATGAGGCCGTTGAAGTACGAGGTGAACTTGTCGTTCTTCAGATTCCAGGTCTGGAAGGTGATCTTGCCGGACACCTTTCCGTCCGGTGCCTTCGCCGAGGTGTCGCCGCCGCCACCGCCGCCGGTGACACAGGCGGACAGCAGCAACGAACCGAGGGCCAGTCCCGCGGTGAGCGCGGCCCGTCTTCCCGCTGACTTCATTCGTCTTCTCCTCACATGGGGTGTGTGATGGCGCCTTCGGGTCAGGGGGCGATGCGCAGGGTCGCCACCTGGAAGGGGCCGAGTTCCAGGGCCGCGCCGTCGGCGGGACGGCGCGCGCCGGCCGAGGTCCGGGGCAGGGCCGTGGACAGGTGGTCCTTGGCGGTGTCCTCGGCGGCTTCTTCGGCCGGGAGTTCGCGTTCCAGCAGGTCGGTCTCCCATACGACGGCGTCCGCGGCGAGTCCAGCACAGGGACGGAGCAGGGCTCGCGCCCGGGCGCCCTGCGTCTCGTAGACCCGCACGACGAGGTCGCCGGAGCCGTCGTCGGCGAGTTTGACCCAGTCGACGATGGCGTGACCCGTCAGCGGCTCGATGGCCACCAGGGGTTCCCGTGGTGGGATCGCGGCGATGTCGGGCGCGTTGAACAAGGACGCGGCCTCCACCGCGGCGGGCACATCCGCGCCGGGCAGCAGCGCCCAGCGGAAGTGGTGGCGGCCCAGATCGGCGTCCGGATCGGGGAAGCGGCTGCCGCGCAGCAGCGACAGCCGGACGACGGTGGAGTCGCGGTCGGCGCGTGCGTCGGCGCCGTACATGGTGTCGTTGAGGATCGCCAGCCCAAAGGCGCCGTCGGCCACCTGGATGTACCGGTGCATGGCGGCCTCGAACATCGCGTCCTCCGCCCCGGTGTTCACCAGGAGTGGCCGCTCGACGTAGCCGTACTGCGTCTCGTACCGGGCCGTGCGCGCCATGACGTGGACCGGCAGAGCGACCTTGAGCAGGCGCTCACGCTCCTGCCAGTCGACCTCGCACTCCGTCTCGAACTGTCCGGTGCCCGCCCGCAGCCACATCGTCAGCGTGACGGTCGACGCGCCGAACCGCCGGATGACCTCGACGCCGGCGTCGGGTCCGTCCCGGACCACCGTCCGGCTGGTGACGTCGTCGACCACCTGGAAGTGCCGCAGGGCGTGCCGGTCCACGTCCCATGCGTCCCACCGCACCGGCTCGTCGCGGAACAGCTGCAGTACGCCCGCGCGCCCGCCGGGCGGCACCACCTCCCGGCCGCCGCGCAGGTCGACGAGCGAGGTGATGTGGCCGTCGGCGTCGATGACGACCCGCAGCAGGCCGTCGTCCAGGACAGTCGCACCGGCTTCCCCGTCGGCGATCCGGACGGGGTCCGGCTCGCTCTCGGCGTCGGCGGTGCGTGCCGATACGAACGGAGGAAGCAACTCTGCCGTCTGCCCGTACGTCCTTCCGTCTGTCGCAGTGTCCAGGGCCTTGGCCGCCTCGTCGATGAGCTCCCGCAGGCGGGCCTCGGTCGCCCGGTAGGTGTCGCGTGCCTCGCGGTGCACCCAGCTGATCGAGGTCCCCGGCAGGATGTCGTGGAACTGGTGCAGAAGCACGCCGCGCCAGATCTCGTCGAGGCGATCCTTCGGATAGGGCGCCCCGCGCAGGACCGTGGCCGCCGCGCTCAGATACTCGGCCGCCCTGAGCAGCGATTCGCAGGCCCGGTTGTGCCGCTTCATCGCCACCTGGGAGGTCAGGGTGCCCCGGTGCAGCTCGAGGTACAGCTCGCCGCGGTGGACGGGTGCCAGCGGCGGCGCGACCGACTCGACCTCGCGCAGCTCCGCCTCGGCGTCCTCGAAGAACTCCGCCGGAGTCCGGGACACCACGCGTGGCGCGCCTTCCAGGTCGGCGAAGCGGCGCAGCCGTTCGGCCATCTCCCGGGTGGGCCCGCCCCCGCCGTCGCCATAGCCGTAGGGCAACAGCGAGTGGGAGGCGATCGCCTTGTCCTTGAAGGTGGTGACCGCGTGGCGCAGTTCGCGGGCGGTGACCTCGGCGGCGTAGGTCTCGGCGGGTGGGAAGTGGGTGAAGATCCGGGTGCCGTCGATGCCCTCCCACCAGAAGGAGTGGTGCGGGAAGGTCGTGGTGTCGTTCCAGGAGATCTTCTGGGTCAGGAACCAACGGGCCCCGGCCCGGCGCGCCAACTGCGGCAGCGCGCCCGAGTAGCCGAAGGAGTCCGGCAGCCACACCTCCCGCGCCTCGATGCCGAAGCGGTCGAGGAAGTAGCGCTTGCCGTAGCTGAGCTGGCGCACCAGGGACTCGCCGGTGGGTATGACGCCGTCCGGCTCCACCCACATGCCGCCGACCGGCACCAGTTGCCCGCGCTCGACATGGTCCCGTACCCGTGCGAAGAGTTCGGGGTAGTGCTCTTCGAGCCAGGCGAAGTGCTGTGCCGCCGACATGGTGTAGACGAGATCGGGATGGGCGTCCAGCAGGGTAAGGGCGTTGGAGACGGTCCTGGCGAGTTTGCGCACGGTCTCGCGCAGCGGCCACAGCCACGCCGAGTCCATATGCGCATGCCCCACCGCGGTGATGCGGTGGGCGGAGGAGTGCGCGGGCGCGGCCAGGAGCGGGGCGAGGACGGCGCGTGCCCGGTGGGCGCTGCCTTCTGCGTCCGCCTCGTCGTAAACGTCCAGAGCGTGCTCGATTCCGCGGAGCAGCCGCCAGTGGCGCGGCTCGTCCTCGGTGAGTTCGGCGGCCAGACCGCCGAGCACGTCCAGGTCGGACAGGAGCGCATACACCTCCGGCGAGAACACGGCGGTCTCCGCGCGCCGTAGCCGGAACTGCTCGAACGGCTCCTGCGCGCCCTTCTCACCGTGCTCGGTGACGACGAAGGGCGGCAGCCCCAACAGGAGCGGGTTGGCCGCGGCCTCCACGTACAGCTCGAAGTGGCCGTCGGAGTCGAGCAATCCGCTGCCGGCGGGACCTTCGCTGAGCCGGATCGCCGTCTGCCGCGGGTGCAGCCCCTTGACGATGGTGCCGTCCGGCGTGAAGACCAGGCCCTCGCAGTGACCGCCGACGGAGTGGTCGAACCAGCCCAGGTCGAGCAGGAGGTCGATCGCTCCGGGGGTTTGGGGCTCGACCTTGCCGCGGATACGGAACCAGGTCGTGGACCACGCGGGCCCCCAGGCGTCGCCCAGGGCGAAGGGGCGGTAGTCGGGACGGCCGCGATGGGGTTCCGGCGTCAGCCCGAGCGCATGACGGGGGCTCACCGGCTCACCGTCGTCCCCGACCGCCCAGGCCTCGACCTCAACGCCCCCCAGACGGCGGTGGACGTGGGGAAGGATGCGTTCCCGACGCACGCGGTCGAGCCGCTCGAGTGTCCTGCTGAAGTGATTGTGCATGCGTGGTTCTCTCCGCGGAGGAGGAGCGACAGGCCATCTAATACGTTTTAGTAGTAGCGCGAGTGGCCGCAGATTAATACGTTTCAGTTCGGCGGTCACCGCAGCGCGTTGTCACGTTTGTGTAAAGTCCATGTGCGCCACGATGGAGGGTCGATGTCACCGAAGAAGAACGCCTCGTCAGGAGCGGAGGCGGACTCGGGCTCCCCCGGACGCACGCCCGCCGGGGAGCCGCCGCCCCGGCTGCGCAGCACCGACATCGCACGGCTCGCGGGCGTCTCCGTCGCGGCCGTGTCCATCGCGGTCAACGGGCGCCCCGGTCTGAGCGATGCGACCCGCAAGCGCATCCTCGATGTCGCGGATGAACTCAACTGGCGCCCGCACCTGGCCGCTCGGGCACTCAAGGGCGCGACCAACGACGTGGTCGGCATCGTCATCGCCCGTCCCGCGCGCACCCTCGGCGTCGAGCCGTTCTTCGCCCAGTTCCTCTCCGGGCTCCAGTCCTGTCTGTCCAACCGAGGGATCGCCACCCAGTTGCTCATCGTCGAGGACACCGCGACCCAGATCGCGGTCTATCGGCGCTGGGCGGCCGAGAACCGCGTCGACGGGCTCGTCCTGCTCGACCTCGCGGTCGACGACGTACGGCCACAGCTCGTCGCCGATCTCGGCATCCCCGCGGTGGTGCTGGGAAGCCATGGCAACCCCATGCCGCTGACCAGCGTCTGGGTGGACGACCACGCCGCGACGGTCAGCATCCTGGACCATCTGGTCGGCCTCGGACACCGGCGCATCGGCCACGTCAGCGGCACCACGTCCTATCAGCACACCCAGCGCCGGCTGCGGGCGATCGACGAAGTACGCGACTCGGCCGGCATCGACGTGACGTCCATCGCCACCGACTACTCCGACGCCCAGGGCGCGTCGGCGACCCGTCGACTGCTCGAAGCGCAGCCGCGCTACACGGCGGTCGTCTACGACAACGACGTGATGGCGGTCGCCGGACTCGGCGTGGCCACCGAGATGGGCATCCCCGTGCCCGACGAGGTGTCCGTCGTGTCCTTCGACGACTCCGTCCTCACCACCATGGCGCGCCCCACCCTCACCGCGCTCACCCGCGACACCTTCGCACTCGGCACGCTCACGGCCACCGAACTGCTCCGCGTCATGGCCGAACGACCCCAACCCCGCCCCGTCCAGGCCCCCACTCCCCAGCTCGTCGTACGGCAGAGCACCGCCCCTCCCGCCGAGGGAGCGAACGTCAGCCGAGGCTGAACCTGGCGCCGTGCGGGGAGTTCACACCAAATCGACAGCCATGGGATTATCGAACTTCCGGCGCATATAAGAGAGATCCTTGAGAAGGTCTGCCGAAGTGAACCGCCCGCCACCACCCCGCCGCGGGGAGCCGCCGAGCGGCAGGGCGCCGGTGGACTCCCAGCGCAACCGGCCGTCGTCGTCGATGAAGCTGCGCGTGTCTCCTCTGTTGTCCGGGTGTAAGCAGTAGGGGATGTCCAAATACCCTCGTTTGAAGGCCAGCAGCAGCGCGCGGCCCACATCGGGGGCGAGGTTCAGCACCGCGCCGACCAGCGCCGCCGCCTCCTCGTACGTACGGGAGTCGGCGTCGTCGGCGGCGCGGGCGCGAGCCGGCGGGACGCGTCCGGCCGCCCAGGCCGCGTATTCCAGAGCGCGCACATTCTCGTCGATGGTGGGGATGCGCCGTGATTCGGAAGCCGTCTTGACGATCAGCCGCTGTGCGCCGCCGACGACCGCGAGCTCCGCCGCCTGCCCGAGCAGGCGGTAGGCGCCGTCGAGTGTTTCGGGGTAGAGGCCCATGTAGGTGTAGACGACGACATGCCAGTCGACGGCCGACAGCAGTTCGCCGCACAGCCGCCGCAGCGCCGCGATGGCCTCCCGGTCCTGCGTCGGGTCGGTCTGCTGGGCGTAGCTGACGGACACGCTGCGGAGGCCGTGCTGGACGAAGAACAGGGCCTCGAGCACGCTGATGGCCACCAGCTGGCTGGGCGGGCACAGCTGTCCGAGCATGCAGCCGCCGAACGTCTCCAGGTGGGGCTCCACACCGGTGTCACGGAGCTGCGCGAAGAGTTCGCAGCTCACCTCCCAGTTGCGCACGGACTCGGACAGCGGTGTGCGGCCGTAGGGCAGGCAGTAGGAGACGGGGCCACCCTCGGTGGCGCCCAGGCGTACGGGGGGCAGTGCGCGGAAGATGTCCACCGGGTTCGCCGAGCCGTGCCGCACCTGGACGGGGAAGTCCTCGCCCTGGATGCCGGACAGCACCTGTGCGGTGGTGGCGGCGGGGTGGCTGACCAACGGGTAGCCGTTGAGGTCGATTCCCTCGCGCAGGGCGGTGGCGACGGCGTCCAGGCGTCCCACCCGGGTGTGGGCGTCGACGGTGATGGTGCCGACGGTACGGGCGGCGGCCCCGCGGGTCGCGGCGAGCCCGGCGCGCATGGTGGCCGGATCGCTGAACCCCATGCGGGGTTGTACGACGAGTCGGCCATGCGCCGCACCGGCCCGGACGAATGCCCCGAAGTCCACCACGGCCTACCGCTCGCTCATCGCGCGCCGTGGGCTTGGGCGAGGGGCCGGCCCGGGCTGTGGGTGACCGTGACCGGCAGCGCGGCGGCGAAGGCCCGCAGGGTGGCGGCCGGGTCGCTGCCCTCCTCGACGACCTCGTCGAATCCGGCCGCCCGAAGCTCCTGTGCGCGGACGCCGTCCGCGCCCTTGACGCCGAGCTTTCCGCCGATCACCACCGCGGTGGCGGTGAGCCGGTGGTCGGCCCGCAGTTTCTTGATGACCCGCAGTCCGTCCTGGTAGCCATGGCCGTTGACGCTGCTCACCGCGATGAACGCGGGGGCGATTTCGGCGCATCGGGCCACCAGCAGATCGTCGGGGACGCAGGGGCCCAGGTTCACCACGGAAAAACCCAGTTCCTCGATGAGTAACTGAAGGAACACCAGATTCCAGGTGTGGGAGTCCGAGGCCATCGTGGTCACGACGGCGGTCTGTCTCATATCGGTTCGCTGGTCGGTCATATGACCGTTCCCCCTTCTGATAGTTCCATGGGTCTCGTACGGCCACCTCGACACGCGCGTGGTCCGCGATGAACAGCGGGAACCGCGGCAGCCTCACGCGGGGAAATCAGGAAGAAGCCGGGGGTCGAATTCGTCAACCTGGCCCGGGAAGACACCCCGAGAATCGACAGGGAATTCCATTGACCGCAATGCAGCCAACCGGCAGCAAGGACATGCTCGACAACACGCAGAAATTCCCCCGCCCCGCGCGAAAAGTGGACATTGCGCCCGCCGGCGCCTTCTCCCATCGGAAGACGGCCCCCGCGTTCCGGAACCTCCGAGAAAAACCCATCAGAGACCTCGCCACCCTAACCCGCGGGGCTGATACGAAGTCAAGGTTTTCTCACCGGCATATTCGCCGCAGTGAAGCTTTTACCCTTTGTCGTGCGGACAACTCGCTGCGCCATTCCGCGATTTGCGGCAGAGGGCCGTATCCGCCCGGCTCGGCTATGACTTGGGCCCTGACCAGCCCGGCGTCGTACGCCATGATGACGGTCTGGATACGGTCCCGCGCCCCGATCTTGGCGAGGACCCGTCCGACGTGCTTCTTCACCGTGGACTCGTGAGGACGAGCCGTTCGGCGATCTTCCTATTCGTCCAGCCCTGGCCGATGGCGACCAGGACTTCGCGTTCGCGGTCGCTGAGGGTGCGCAGCCGGGGTCCTCCGGCGCGTGAGCCTCGGCCGGGGCGAGTACCCGGTGGGCGTAGGCGTCCAGCAGACGCCGGGTCAGGCTGGGCGCCACGACGGCGTCGCCGGTGGCGACCGCGCGGATACCGGCCACAAGTTCCTCGGGGCGGGGCGTCCTTGAGCAGAAAGCCGCTGGCTCCGGCCCGTAGCCCTTCGTAGGCGTATTCGTCCAGGTCGAAGGTGGTGACGATGAGCACACGGGTGCGGCCGCCGGCGGCGACGATCCGGCGCGTGGCCTCAAGGCCGTCCATGCCGGGCATACGGATGTCCATGAGGACGACGTCGGGCCGCAGTTGCTCGGCCAGGCAGACGGCCTCGGCACCGTGCTCCGCCTCGCCGATCGGGCTGAGGCCGGGGGTGCCCTCCATGAGCATGCGGAAGCCCATGCGCTGGAGGGGCTGGTCGTCGGCGATCAGCACGGTGGTCATGGCAGTTGTTCTCCTGATGCCGACGGACGGGGTCGTTGCCGGTCGAACGGGGCCGAGAAATCGGTGGAGCGTGGGGTGGGCACATCGAGGACGACGTCCATGAGCCAGCCGTGCCCGGTCTCGCGCGGGCCGATGGTGACGGAGCCGCCGTACATCGCGGCCCGCTGCCGGATGCCGACCAGACCGTGTCCGGCGTCGCCCGAGCCGGTCCGTGGCCCCGGCCTCGACACCGCTCGCGCGGGCGCCCCCGGCGGTGCTCCGCTGTCGGCGATCCGTATGCGCACCGTGCCGACTTCGGCGGCCACGGTGACTTCTTGTCACGGGAGTCCGTGTCGCCGAAGGGCGAACTGCCGCTGCCCCACAGCAGGTCGGGCAGGGTGACCCAGACGACGATCAGCACCAACCGGCAGCCGCCGCGGAACCGCGGCGAGGGTGGAGCGGATCATGCCGGTGCTGTACTCGCCCTCGGACAGCAGCACCCCGAGCCCACCGATGGCCAGCTGTGCGAAGGACACACCGGTCAGGGCCAGGCTGACCGCGTCGCTGTCGCCACCGGAACCCCCCGGGCCGGGCGGTCCGCCGGTCGCCACGGCGTCGGGGCTGTAGGTGTACGAGGCGATCGCCCCGAAGAGGATCAGCAGCACGACGGCGACACCCAGGGTGATCCAGGTGGAGCGCAGCGACCAGAAATTGGCCCACTCCGAGCGCAGCACCCGGATGCCGGTCACCTTGTAGGGGGTCCTGGAGGTTGCGGGGGCCTTGGGCTCGGGCGCCGCGGAGAGGTTCCGGCCCTTGCCCGGGCCCGGGCGCGGGCTGCGGTGGAGTGCGGTGGTGGGCATCAGGCGGCCTTTCGTTCGGTGTCGGCGGGGGCGCTCTGGTATTCGACGGCGTCGCGGGTGAGGTCCATGAAGGCCGCCTCCAGGGACACGGCCTTGGGGGGTGAGTTCGTACAGCGGCACCCCGTGCTGAGCGGCGATCGCCCCGATCTCATGGGCGTCACGCCCGGTGACCGGCAAGTCCTCAGCGGAGGACGAGCTGATCGTGACGTCGGGGCCGGCCAGCAGCGGGCGCAGCCTCATGGCCTCGGTGGTGGCGACCTTCACACCGCCGCCGTCGGCCTCGCGGGTGAACAGGCCGTGTGTCCGCGAGCAGCCGGCCGCGTCCGATGATCATCAGATGGTCGGCGATCAGCGCGGTCTCGCTCATCGGATGCGAGGAGAGCTTCACGGCCCGGCCCTCGTCGGCCAGCCCGCGCAGAAGGTTGCGCACCCACAGCACACCCTCGGGGTCGAGGCCGTTGACCGGTTCGTCGAGCATGACGATCGCCGGGTCGCCGAGCAGGGCCGAGGCGATACCGAGCCGCCGGCCCATGCCGAGGGAGAAGGCGCCCACGCGCTTGCCGGCCACGCTGGTCAGCCCGGCCAGCTCGATGACCTCCTCCACCCGGCGGCGCGGAATGCCATGGGTGTACGCGAGCGCCATCAGGTGGTTGAACGCACTGCGCCCGGGATGGACGGACTTGGCCTCCAGCAGGGTGCCGATCTCGTGCAGCGGGGCGGCGTGTTTGGCATAGGAGCGGCCGCCCACGGTGACCGAACCCTTGGTGGGGGCGTCCAGGCCGACGATCATGCGCATCGTCGTGGACTTGCCCGCGCCGTTGGGCCGAGGAAGCCGGTCACCTCTCCGGGCTTGACGGTGAAGCTCAAGGTGTCGACGACCGTCTTGTCGCCGTACCGCTTTGTCAGCTCACGGGCTTCGATCATGGGAGTGGGCCTCTCTCGCCTCGAACCGGCCGCCGCGCAAGCGCTGCGGCGTCTGCGATCGACGCTATGGGGGCGGCCGGTGGCAACCCTGGGACCGCGGGGGAATCTTCGGCGCCCGAGTGGTACCGCGGTACCACTGGAACACCCCGGGACGACGGCTCTCAGCGAGGACCCAGCGGACTCTCGGCGAATTCCCAGCCTGCTGTCGCGGGATTCCCGGCTTGGGCCGCGAGGGTGCAACCCCCACCGTCGCCTCTCCGTACGAGGAATCCATGCCCCAGACCTCCACCCGCCCGGGCGTCGCAGCCGGCTTCCAGCCCGCGGCCCGCCCCGATCCCTCCGACCCGGCCCAGACGGACACCCCGACCGTCGAAATCGTCGTTCCCGTCTACAACGAGGAGCGCGCGCTGCCCGGTTGTCTGCGCACCCTGCACACCCGGCTGCGTGAGCAGTTGCCGTTCCCGTGGCGGATCACGGTGGCGGACAACGCCAGCGTCGACCGGACCTTCGAGGTGGCCACGACACTGGCCGACGAGCTGCCCGGGGTGGGGGTGCGCCACCTGGACCGCAAGGGCCGCGGCCTGGCGCTGCGTACGGTGTGGGGCGCGAGCGACGCCGACATCGTCGTGTACATGGACGTCGATCTGTCCACCGGGCTCGACGGGCTGCTGCCGCTGATAGCGCCGCTGGCCAGCGGACATTCCGATCTGGCCATCGGCAGTCGGCTCGCGCCGGGCGCGCGGACCGTGCGGGGGCCCCGCCGCGAGTTGATCTCCCGCTGCTACAACGGGTTGATCCGGCTGACCCACGGGGCCCGGTTCAGCGATGCGCAGTGCGGCTTCAAGGCGGCCCGTACCGAGGTGCTGCGACCGCTGCTGGAGAAGACACGGGACGACGCCTGGTTCTTCGACACCGAACTCCTGCTGCTGGCCGAGCACAATGGGCTGCGCATCCACGAGGTCCCGGTCGACTGGGTGGAGGACGTGGACACCCGGGTCGACGTGGTCGGCACCGCCACCGACGATCTGCGGGGGCTGTACCGGATGGCGCGGCTGAAGGCGTCCGGCGCCGCCCGGGTCGCGCTGCCGCGCCGTCCCGCTCCGGCCGCCGAACACCCGGACGCGGTGCTGGCCCCCGACACCGGCCGTTCCCGGTTCACCTGGGAGGTCGGCTGCTTCGCCGCGATCGGGGTGGCCTCGACCATCGGGCAGGGGCTGCTGTACTGGCTGCTGCGCGGCTGGTGGCCGCCCGCACTGGCGAACCTGGTGTCGCTGCTGGTGCTCACCGTGTTCAACACCGAGGCCAACCGCCGCCTGACGTTCCGCTGGTCGGAGACCGGGGTGGGGCGGGCACATCTGGGTGCGGGTGCCCTGTTCGTCCTGGGCTACCTGGTCACCTCCGCCGCCGTACTGCTGTACCGCGAGAGCAGTACGGACGCCTCGCCTGGCACCGAAACGCTTGTGCTGATCGCGTCGTCCGTGCTGGTCACCGCCGTGCGTTTCCTCGTGCTGCGGCTGGCCGTCTTCCGGCGCTCATGAGCCCCGCCTCCCGTACCCATACCTCTGTCGGAACAGCTGTCCGGAACAGGAAAGCGAAGCGCACCGTGACCCACATATCGCAAGAGCCGTCGACCACGCCCGCGAGCGCGCCGCCACCACGCGTGGTAAGCCGCGCGCTGCCTCGCTGGGCCGCCCCGGCCGCGCTCGGCGCGATCCTGCTGCTGGCCGCGGTGCTCTACGGCTGGGCCCTCGGCTCCCTCGGCTGGGGCAACAGCTACTACGCGGCCGCGGTGAAGTCGATGGGACGCGACTGGACCAATTTCCTCTTCGGCGCGTTCGACCCGGCCGGGGTGGTCACGGTCGACAAACCACCGGCGGCGCTGTGGCCGCAGGTGATCAGCACCAAGATCTTCGGCCTGCACGGCTGGGCGATGATCCTGCCCCAGCTGCTGGAAGGTGTCGCGGCGGTGTTCGTCCTGCACCGGACGGTACGCCGCTGGGCGGGCGAAGGCGCCGGGCTGCTCGCCGCGCTGGTCATGACGCTGACGCCGATCACCGTGGCGATCAACCGCGACAACAACCCGGACACGCTGCTGGTGTTGACCCTGGTCGCGGCTGCGTACGCGCTGACCCGGGCCTTGCAGGCGCCGGCCGGCCGGACGGCCCTGTGGTGGCTGTGCGGCAGTGGCTTCCTGATCGGCGTCGGGTTTCTGACGAAGATGCTGGCCGCCTGGATGGTGCTGCCGGCCCTCACGGCTGCCTGGCTGATCGGCGCGGCCGGGACCTGGTTCGTCCGCGTGCGCCGGCTGCTGATCGCGGGAGCCGTGCTGGCGGTGTCCTCGCTGTGGTGGGTGGCCATGGTGGCGCTGTGGCCCGGCGACCGCCCGTACATCGGCGGCAGCGAGGACGGCTCGGCCTGGGACCTGGTGATCGGATACAACGGGCTCGGCCGGATCTTCGGCGAGAGCGGTGTCGGCGGCGCGATGGGCGGCGGGGTCTCCTTCGGTGGCGCCGCCGGTCTCGGCCGGCTCTTCAACGACCAGGTCGGCGGCCAGATCAGCTGGTTGCTGCCGCTCTGCGGGGTGGCCTTGGGCGTGGCGGTGGCCGTGGCGGTGCTGCGCCGACGCGGCGGCACGGCCACGGGCGAGCCGCTGGCCGCCTCCGGGTGGGTCCTGTGGGGGACCTGGCTGGTGGTGTGCGGGCTCGTGTTCTCCACTCAAGAAGGGATCTTTCACCCGTACTACACGACGCAGCTGGCCCCCGCCGTCGCCGCGCTCACCGGGGGCCTGGTGACCACGCTGGTCCGCGCCCATCGGGCCGGTGCCCGCTGGGCCCTGCCGACGGGGACCGGGGCGGTCCTGGTCTCGATGGTCTGGGCGGTCGTCGTGATCGAGCGGCAGTCGTCGTGGCACGGCTGGCTGGCGTGGCTGGTGGTGGTCGTCGGCCTCGTCGCGATCGCGCTCCTGCTGCTCTCGGGGCTGCGGCGCCGACTGCTGCCGGCCGCGCTGGGTGGCGCCGTCCTGGCGGTGCTGCTGGCGCCCGGTGCCTGGGCGGTCAGTGTTCCCGGGTCCACCTCCGCGATGGGCGGCGCCAATCCCATGGCCGGACCGGCTGGGGGAATTCCGTTCGGCTCGGGCTCCTTCCCCGGTGGGGGCTCCGGACCCGGCGGCTCCGGACCCGGCGGCTCCGGACCCGGCGGCCTCGAGCTTCCCGGGGGCTTCGGCGGCGGTACGAGTGGCGGGCGAGGAGGTATGCCGCCCGGGATGCCGTCGGGAATGCCCGGCTTCGGCAGTGGTGGCAGTGGTGGCAACGGCAGCGCGGGAGGCATGGGTGGCCTGAGTGGCCTGGGCCGACTCTTGGGGGGCACCGACCTCACCGCCGATCAGCGCAAGATCCTCGACTACGCCGTCGAGCACTCCGGCTCCGCCCGGATCAGCCTCGCCGTCGAGGGAGGCGCCAACGGCGCGTCCACGTTCATCCTGAACAGCGACGCGACGGTCATCGGCATGGGCGGCTTCATCGGCACCGACGACGCGCCGTCGGTCCACCAGCTGGAGACCTGGACCAGCAAGGGTGAGCTGCGCTACGTCCTGGGCTCCGACTCACGCTCGGGCGGCACTCCCTTCGGCGCGATGGCGGGCGGCGACAACGCTGCTTCCCAGCGCTCCGAGTGGATCAGCGACCGCTGCGCCAAGGTCCCGGCCTCCGCCTACGGTGGCAGCTCCGGCAGCTCCGGCAGCAAGGCTTCCGGACCGACCGGCATGATGGGAATGGCCACCACGTTGTACGACTGCGCCGCCGAGAAGTAGCCGTCACGATATGAGCGACGGCAGAACGGACCGCCACACGCTATGGCCGAGCAGCCCGCCACCCAGCTCACCCACCGCATCCTCGTCGTCGAGGACGACCCCGGCATCCGCCTGCTGCTGGAGTCGGCCCTGGGCCTGTCCGGATACCAGGTGAGCAGCGCCGCCACGGGGCGCGACGCCCTGCTGGGGGTCGAGCGTTTCCGCCCCGACCTCCTGTTGCTCGATGTGATGCTGCCGGACCTCGACGGCTTCGAGGTCACCCGAAGCCTGCGCGCGGTCGGCGTGCGCACCCCGGTCCTGTTCCTGACGGCCCGCACCGAGGTCGGCGACCGCATCGCCGGCCTCGGTGCGGGCGGCGACGACTACGTCGGCAAGCCGTTCAGCATCGAGGAGGTGCTGCTGCGCATCCGCGCCATCCTGCGCCGTACGGGGCACGATGTCCCGTACGAGATGGGCGAGGACGAGGCCGAGGTGCTGCGCTACGCGGACCTCGAACTGGACGAGCGGGCACACGAGGTCCATCGGGCGGGGCAGTACATCCCGCTGTCCCCGACCGAGTTCAAGCTGCTCGCCTTCCTGATGGAGAACCCCAACCGGGTGTTGAGCAAGTCCCAGATCCTGGACCGCGTCTGGGGCTACGACTTCTCCGGCGACGGCCGCATCGTCGAAACGTATGTGAGATACCTGCGGCGCAAGATCGACCGCCTCGATCCGCCACTGATCCACACCCAGCGGGGCGTGGGGTACTGCCTGCGCCTGCCGCGCGACCACACCCCGTGGACCGAGGGATGATCCGCCGGATCCGGCTGGGCGCCGCCAAACGGCCCGGGTCGTTGCGCAGCCGCCTGGTGTGGGGTGCGGCGCTGCTGGCCGCCGTGGCGGTGCTCGCCGCTCAGACCATCGGATTCCTGGTGCTGCGCTCATGGCTGCTCAACCGCGTCGATCAGCAGCTCGACGACTTCGTCCTGCCGCAGCAGGCCTTCGCCCGTGACGTCGATCCCGAGCGGGTGCCCCGGCCGCCGAACCCCGGCTCGGTGACCCTGCCCTCCGACTTCCGCCTCACCTTCTTCGACGCGGCGGGCCACAAGCGCGGCATTCTCGGCGGTGGCAAGGCTCCGGGGCCGGATCTGCCGGGTTCCGTCGGCCGGTTGCATCTTGCCGACGGCCGCCCGGCCACCGTTGCCGCGGTCTCCGGTGACGGCCACTGGCGGATCCAGAAGAAGGCCGCACCCGATCACACCTCGTATGTCGTCGCGCTGCCCCTGGACACATTCGACGGTGCGACCTCCAAGTTGCTGTGGCTCAATGCCATCGTGCTGGCCGCCACCCTCACCGGTCTGATCGCGCTCAGCCGGTGGGTGGTCCGGCTCGGGCTGCTGCCGCTGACCCGTATGGAGCGCTCGGCACAGGACATCACGGTCAGCGATCTGAGCCTGCGGCTGCCGGACACCGACCCCCGTACCGAGACGGGCCGCCTCGGCACCGTGCTGAACACGATGCTCGACCGGTTGGAACAAGCCCTCCGTGAACGCGAGTCCTCCGAGGCCCGGCTGCGCCGGTTCGTCGCCGATGCCGGACACGAACTGCGCACACCGCTGACGTCCATCCAGGGCTTTGCCGAACTGGCCCTGCGCCATGAGGGACGGCCGAGCGCCGAACGGCGCGAGGCCGACCGGCTGATCGCCCAGAACGCCGAGCGGATCAGCCTGCTGGTCGACGATCTCCTGCTGCTGGCCAAGCTGGACAAGGAACCCGACTACCGCAGCGAGCGGGTCGACCTGCTGTCGGTCGCCGCCGACTCCGTGAGCGCGGCGGCACACCAGAGCCATGGGCACCCGATCAGGCTGGGCGCCCTTGGCACCGGGGCAGCCTCCGAGGAGGAGGATCTGGAGCTGGTCGAGACGACCGGCGATCCCCACCGGCTGCGGCAGGTCGTGGGCAATCTGCTGTCCAACGCGCTGACCCACACTCCGCCCGGCACGCGGGTGGACGTACGCGTGGGCACCGGACGGGCCGGCCCCGCCACCGGCGGCACGGACCGCCCCGGCCGGACGAGCCCGTCGCCACCGCTACGGGAAGGGGCGCGGATCTGTGTGCTGGAGGTGGCGGACCATGGCCCCGGGCTGTCCCCGGAAGCCGCCGAGCGGGTCTTCGAACGCTTCTACCGGGTCGACCCGTCCCGCGCCCACGACCACGGCGGCTCCGGCCTCGGCCTGGCCATCGCGAGCGCGATCGCCCAGGGCCACGGCGGCCGGCTGGAACTCGAGACGGTCATGGGCCGCGGCAGCGTCTTCCGGCTCGTGCTGCCAGCGGATTCCGGTACGCCCTGAGACACGCACCAACCGCCTTGTCCCAGGCCCGATTTCGGGACCGTCCTGGGGCGAACAGCCGCCCGAGGCGGCCGGTACTCCCTATGCTCGCTGCATGATCGACCTGCCGCTCTCCGCGCTGGAAGTCGCCATGGTCCAGGCCGGCACGCGGGCCGTGGACACGCTGCGCGACACCACGGCCTTCGCCCAGCGTCTCGACGCCCTCGGCTACCGCCGGCTCTGGTACGCCGAGCACCACCACTCCCCCGCCATCGGCGCGTTCCCACCCGTCGTGCTCACCGCCCATGCGGCCGCGTCGACTTCGGCCATCCGCCTGGGCTCGGGAGGTGTCCTCGCGCCCAACCACGCCCCCATCATGCTGGCGGAACAGTTCGGCACACTCGCCGCACTGCACCCCGACCGGATCGATCTGGGCATCGGCCGCGGTCCCGGCACCTTCGACGAGTCCACCGCCCGGGCACTGCGGCGCGGCGCCGGGCCGATGACGGACGACGAGTACCGGGACGATGTGGCGTCGACACTGCGGTTCCTGGTCGACGAGGTCGCGCTCGGCCCGCTTCCGGAGCCGTGGCTGCTGTCCTCCAGTACCGCCGGTGCCGCGCTCGCCGCGGAACTCGGCCTGCCCATCGCCTTCGCCCATCACATCCGTCCCGACAACACCCTGGCCGCGCTCGACCATTACCGCGCGCACTTCTCCCCCTCCCCGTGGTGTGAACGCCCCCGCGTGCTGGTGTGCGTGGAGACGGTGTGCGCCGAGACTCAGGAGGAGGCGATACGGCTGGCCGGCCCGATGAACGTCGTCAAGGCCGGGCTCCTCAAGGGACATAGCGAGATACCGTTCCCCACGCCCGCCGAGGCGTCCGCGCACCCGTTCACCGCGGAGGAGCGGCAGGCGCTGGCGGCCTTCGGGGCCCAGCAGGCGTACGGCACACCCGAGACCGTCGTGCGGCGACTGGCGGAACTGGCGGACGCGACCGGCGGGGACGAACTGATGCTGGTGACACCGGTCCATGCGTTGGCGGCCCGGCTGCGGTCGTACGAACTCGTCAAGCAGCATGCCCACGCGCCACGTCCGTCTGCTCCCCGCTGACGGTGGTGGCCGGGACCGGTTCGGTCCCGGCCGCCGGTCATGGGGCAAGGACGGAGCGTACGTGCTCGACCTGCGGCGCAGCGGCGAAGTACGGGCCGGCGAGGGCCCGCCACCGGGTGAAGGCGTCGGACTGGCGGAAGGTCACGGTGTGGTGTTCGACGGTTTCCCACCGCACCATGAGCCGGTAGCGGGACGGCTCCTCGACGCTGCGGGTGAGGTCGACTCCCTCGCAGCCGTCCGCGGCGAGGAAGAGCGGGACGGCCTCGGCCACGGCCTTCTCGAACTCCTCCTCGCTGCCGGGGCGGACCTCGATCTGGGCGATCTCCGTGATCATACTCTTCTCCGTCTTCAGTCGGTGATCCCGGTCGCCACGAGGGTACGGGGTGCGTCCACGCAGGCGTAGATCCACAGCTACCCGATCGACGTGGTTGCCGGAAGCAGCACCACCCCGTCCTCGTCGGCGTGCAGGATGTCGCCGGTGGTGAAGGTGACACCGCCGAAGGACACCGGAACGTCGACCTCGCCCTGCCCGGCCTTCCCGCTCTTGCGCGGGTTGGTGCCGAGGGCCTGCACACCGACGGACACGCGGGCCAGGGCGGCGGCGTCCCGGACCGCGCCGTCTTCGGCGTCCCGGGCGTCACCACCGCGCTGCCCGCCGACTGCGACGCCGCCGTCGTCGCCCTCAAGCCCCGCTCCGTCCCCACCGACGAGGCTGTCGCCGGCTCCATCACCGCCCAGCGCTGGCTGTGGGCCATGGACGCGGCACAGATCTACTTCAAGTACTGCTCCACCTTCGACTCCACCGCCCAGGGCAACATCGGCCCGGTCACCGACGCCCTCATGCACGTCGGCGGAGCCGGCGCCACCCTCCACTGCCCGGCCTTCCCGCTGGGTGGCCGGACGGTCTACCAGGGCCACCTCTTCGTCCATGACCAACTGCTGTCCGACTCGCCCCTGCGCCACCACCCCCTCAGCCCCATGACGGACTCCGCCCTGGTGCGCCTGCTGTCCGCGCAGACCCCGCACCCCGTCGCCCTGATCGACTGGCCGACCGTACGCCTCGGGGTCGGCGCCGTCCGCGACGCGCTCACCGCGCATCAGCAGGCCGGTGCCCGGCACATCGTCGCCGACGCCCTCACCGACGACGACCTCGCCCTCCTCGGCGCCGCCGCCCTCGAACTCCCCGTCGTCGCGGGCGCCGCCGGGCTGGCCGAAGGGCTCGGCCGCGCCTACCCGGCCACCGGCACTGCCGCCAGCGCCCCCGCGCCGTACCAGGGCCGCGCCGCGGTACTGGCGGGCAGCTGCTCCGCCCGCACCCTGGAGCAGATCGCCCGGTTCCGCGCCGCCGGTCTGCCCTCCCGCCACCTCGACGTCCTGGCCGCCGCGGCCGGCCGCGACATCACGGGCGAAGCCCTCGACTGGCACGACGCCCAGGACCCCGAGCTGCCCGTCCTGATCCACGCCTCCGCCTCCCCCGAAGAACTCGCCACCGTCCAGGCCGAGTTGGGCGTCGTCGCAGCCGCCGCCCAGGCCGAGGAACTGCTCGGCACGCTCGCCGCCCACCTCGTCGAACGCGGCGTACGACGCCTTCTCGTCGCGGGCGGGGAGACCTCCGGCGCCGTCACCACCGCCCTGGGCATCCGCGCGGTGCTGGTCGGCGAGGAAGCCGATCCCGGAGTGCCGTGGACGTACGCCGAGACCGAGGCCGGTGAGCTCGCCCTCGTGCTCAAGTCCGGCAACTTCGGCGCCCCGGACCTGTTCACCCGCGCCCTCAGCACCACTGGCAAGGAGCAGACATGACCGCCTACACCGATGAGAAGGCCGCCCACGCGCTGGTCGTACGCACCGCCCGCTCGCTGTTCACCCGCGGTCTGACCCACGGCTCCACCGGCAACCTGTCGGTCCGTCTCGCCGACGGCAGCCTTCTGCTCACCCCCACCGGGTCCAGCCTCGGCACCGTCGAAGCGGCCGAGCTGTCCCGCACCGACCTCACCGGCCGACACCTCGACGGGCCCCGGCCGACCAAGGAGGCCTTTCTGCACGCCGCCTTCTACCGGGCCCGCCCCGCCGCCCACGCGGTGGTTCATCTGCACTCCACCCACGCCACCGCGGTCTCCTGCCTCGCCGGCGTCGACCCCGCCGCCGCCCTGCCCCCGCTGACCGCGTACTACGCCATGCGCGTGGGCACCCTGCCGCTGCTGCCCTACCACGCCCCCGGCGACAGCAGCCTGGAACCGCTCGCCGAGCGGACGGCCCGCGGCCACCATGCTCTCCTCCTGGCCAACCACGGACCCGTCGTCGCCGAAGCCACCCTGGAGAAGGCCGCCGACGCGATCGAGGAGCTCGAGCAGACCGCCAAGCTGCACCTTCTCCTCCGGGGACACGCCACCCGCCCCCTCACCCCCGAGCAGGCCGCCGCGCTCACGCCCGCCTCATCCTGACGTCGCGAGCAGTCCGTTGACCACCAAGCCGGCCAGCATGTCCGCCGTGGCATCCAGCTGGTGCGGCGAGGTGGCATCGGGCCTGCCCAGGCGCCGCGCCAAAGGCACCTCCACCATTCCGGAGATCGGGCCGATGATGGCGAAGAACAGCACATGCATCGGGAGGGGCGCCATCCGCCCGGCGGCCACCAGCCGCTCGATGCTGGGCACCAGGGTCTGCAGGGTCGGCTCGATGTAGTTCTCGTAGAGATAGTCCAACCGCTCCGTGTCCTGGCTGAGTTCCTCGACGAAGAGCCGCGCCATCAGCGGCGTGTCCGCCGCCGTCCGGTAGAAGGCGCCGATGATGCGCCGCAGCCGCTCGGCATCGTCGACCGAGGGGTCCACCTCCGGCAGCCGCGCCAGCTGTGCGCCCATGGCCGAGTCCACCACCGCGCGCCAGAACGCCGCCTTGGACCCGTACCGGTCGTTGATGAAGTTATGGCTGACGCCCAGCCGACGGGCCAGCTCACGCGCGGAAGCGCGGTCGTAACCCAGCTCCGCGAAGGCTTCGAGACCGCGCAGCAGAATGCTCTCCTCCTGCGGCACCGCGGGAGTGTCCGCGCCGGGGCGCCCCGGCCGTCGCGCGGACTCGGCTCTTGCTCCCACCTTTACCTCCATGACTGCTCGCCGGCCTCCATGGCTGTTTGCCGGCGCCTGTGTGGCCTGTGCTCCGCAATTTTAGAGCCCACGAACATGTTATTTGACACCTGTCAGATTCTCTATAACCTGACAAGTGTCAGAAGGATCTCCGGCACAGGGAGATCGTCGTGACCGACCTCAAAGGCCCCCATGGCAACTCAGTCACTTCCCCCACGCCCCGCGCGGCGTGCCGTGATCGTCGGCTCCGGCATATCCGGACTCGCCGCGGCCCTGACCCTGCACCGGGCCGGCTGGCAACCGCTGATCGTCGAACGCGCGCCCCGGCGCCGTACCGGCGGCTACTTCGTCCGTTTCTTCGGCCCCGGCTACGCCGCCGCCGAACGCCTGGGCATCCTGGACGCGCTCCCCCAGCGCACCCTCCCCGACGGGCGCATGTACGAGATCGCCCGCAGCGGGCGCGTCACCCCCGGTATCACCTTTCCGAGCCAGGTCGACGGCACCCCGCTGCGGATCCTGCTCCGCAGCGACCTGGAACGCGTCCTGTACGACGAGGTCCACAACCTGGTCGAGATCCGCTACGGGGTCGGGCCCGCGGCCATCACCCAGGACCGCCACCAGGTGACCGTCACCCTGACCGACCGATCGGTGGAGACCGCGGACCTGCTCATCGGCGCCGACGGCATCCACTCCACCGTCCGCTCCCTGGTCTTCGGCCCGGAAGACCTCTACCGCAAGGACTTCGACCACGCCGTGGCCGCCTGCGTCATCGACGGCGAGCTGCCCGGCGTACGCGACGGCGACACCCTGGTCGCCACCGCCCCCGGCCGCTCGGCCTGGATCAACACCTACGTCGACCATCCCCCGGTGGCCTTCCTGCTCTACCGCACCCCCTGGCCCGCCGCGGAGGTCCGCAGGAATCCCTCCGAGGCGCTGCGCGAGGCGTTCGGCGACTTCGGCGGCGCCATCGTGCCGGCCGTGCTGGACGCGCTGGACCGCTCCGAGTCCGTGCTCTTCGACCAGGTCAGCCAGATCCACATCAACCGCTGGAGCCAGGGCCGGGTGGTCCTGCTCGGCGACTCCGCCTGGTGCATGACCCTCTACTCAGGACAGGGCTCCGGGATGGGCATCGCAGGCGCCGAGCTGCTGGGCCGGCTGCTGGGCGAACACGGTGAAATCCCCGCCATCCCCGCCGCCCTCGGCGCCTGGGAGCAGCGGCTGCGCCCGCTGACCACCCGCTACCAGAAGCAGGCGCTGTTCATGCAGCACATGTTCATGCCCGTCAACCGGTTCGGACACCTCGCCCGCCGTACCGCCATCCGCGCGATCTCCAGCCCGGTCGGCGTCAAGATCGCCAAGGCCGTCAAGCGCTGACGTCGCCCCGACGCCCGACGCCCGACGTCGACGTCGACGAGCACACCCTTCACTTCCCCCTGTCCCACCCCTCACTTCCCCCTGTCCCACCCCTCCTCCGGAGTTTCGTCATGCCTCGAACCCCGGCCGAAGCGCCGCCTGCCGGCGCGGCCGTCACACCCCTTCCGTCCGCCGACGCACGGCCCCGGCATCGCTGGTGGATCCTCGCCGTCATCGGCGTGGCCCAGCTCATGGTCGTCCTGGACGCCACCATCGTGAACATCGCCCTGCCGTCGGCCCAGCAGGACCTGGGCTTCTCCGACGGCGACCGGCAGTGGATCGTCACCGCGTACGCCCTCGCCTTCGGCAGTCTGTTGCTGCTCGGCGGCCGTATCGCCGATCTCTTCGGCCGCAAGATGACCTTCCTCGTCGGCCTGGTCGGCTTCGCCGGCGCCTCCGCCTTCGGCGGCGCCGCCACCAGCTTCGACATGCTCGTAGCCGCCCGCGCCCTCCAGGGCGTGTTCGGCGCGCTGCTCGCCCCGGCGGCCCTCTCCCTGCTCACCGTCACCTTCACCGACGCCAGGGAGCGCGCCAAGGCCTTCGGCGTGTACGGCGCCATCGCCGGCTCCGGCGGCGCCATCGGCCTGCTCCTGGGCGGTGTGCTGACCGAACACCTCGACTGGCGCTGGACCCTCTACGTCAACCTCGCCTTCGCCGTCGTCGCCGTCATCGGCGGTGCGGTCCTGTTGCGGCGCTCCACCCGCGACACCAGCGTCACCATCGACATCCCCGGCGCCGTGCTCGTCGGCGGCGGCCTGTTCTGCCTGGTCTACGGCTTCTCCAACGCCGAGAGCCACGACTGGGACTCGCCCGCCACCTTCGGTTTCCTGGCCGCCGGAGCCGTTCTGCTCGCCGCCTTCACCTGGTGGCAGACCCGCTCCCCGCACCCCCTGCTGCCGCTGCGCATCCTGCTCGACCGCAACCGCGGCGCCTCCTTCGTCTCCGTCCTGATCAGCGGCGCCGGGATGTTCGGGGTCTTCCTCTTCCTCACCTACTACCTGCAGCAGAGCCTCGGCTACACCCCCATCAGGACCGGCCTGGCCTTCCTGCCCATGGTGGCCGCCCTCATGCTCACCTCCACCCTCGCCACCACCACGCTCATCCCGCGCCTGGGCCCCAAGCCCGTGGTGCCCCTCGGCATGGGTCTGGCCGCCGCCGGCATGGCCTGGCTGACCGCCCTCGACCTGGACAGCGGCTACGCGGCCGACATCCTGCCCCCGCTGATCGTGGCCGGCCTCGGCCTCGGCCTGGTGATGGCCCCCGCGATGAGCCTGGCCACCTCCGGGGTGGCCGCCGAGGACTCCGGCGTCGCCTCGGCCGCCGTCAACACCATGCAGCAGGTCGGCGGCTCCCTCGGCACCGCCCTGCTCAACACCCTCTCCACCAGCGCCGTCACCAACTACCTGGACGGCAGGAACCCCAAGGACCCCGCTGTCCTCGCCCACGCCGGTCTGGAGGGCTACTCCACGGCCTACTGGTGGTCGGCCGTCTTCTTCGCCGCCGGTGTGGTCGTCAGCGCCCTCCTCTTCCGACGCGGCGCACCCACCCAGGGCGCCGACGCGGCACCCGTCGTACACATGTGAGGCCCGCGGCCGAGCTCGAGGTGTCGGTGAGACGCCGCTGTGCCCACATGACGACGTGTCCCAGGCCCGAGAGCGCGAAGGCGATCACAAGGTCGGCGGGTGGCAGCGGTTCGGTGCCCAACAGGGCGCGCAGGGGCGGCAGATAGACGCCCGCCACCTGGAGGGCCAGCGCCGTGACCACGGCGACCAGCAGAAACGGATTGGCGAGGCTGCCCGGGCGGGCGCGGGAGCCCAGGGCGACGCCCAGTTGGGTGGCACCGAGCACCAGGAACATCAGGGACTGCCAGGGGCGGTCGGTCTCCAGCGCCCACACCCCGGTCACCAGGGTGACGCCGCCGACGAAGGCCCCCATGGCGAGGATCCGGGGCCAGAGCCCCGCGCCCAGCACGCTCTCCTCGGGAGGTCTCGGCGGGTGGCGCATCACGCCCGGGGCCACGGGTTCGGCTCCGAGGGCCACTCCGGGGAGACCGTGGGTGAGCAGGTTGATCCACAGAATCTGCGCGGGGAGCAGGGGCAGGGGCATACCGAAGAAGGGGCCGAAGAGCATGACCAGGATTTCCGCAGTGCCTCCGGAGAGGGCGTAGAGCAGAAATCGCCGCACGTTGGCGTAGACGCGGCGGCCCTCCTCGACAGCGGCGACGACGGTGGCCAGGTTGTCGTCGGCGAGCACGAGGTCGGCCGCCTGGCGGGCCACTTCGGTGCCGCGCTGTCCCATGGCCACGCCGATGTCAGCCCGGCGCAGGGCCGGACCGTCGTTGACGCCGTCGCCGGTCATCGCCACCACCTGGCCCGCGGTGCGCCACGCCTGGACGATGTCCAGCTTCTGCTCGGGCGTGGTCCGGGCGTAGACGCGCAGGGCGGTGAGCTCGCCCGCGGTGCCCTGGCGGATGCGCTCGCCCGTGGTGACTTCGTCCGCCCGGGCCACAATGCCGGAACGCGCCGCCACCGCGCGTGCGGTGAGAGGGTGATCGCCGGTGATGAGGACGGGGGTGATGCCGGCGCGTTCGCAGGCGGCGACGGTCGTCCGGGAGGTGTCGCGGGGCGGGTCGAGGATGCCGACGAGCCCGAGCAGCGACAGGCCGGTCTCCCAGGTGTCGGGGCCCTGGAGCTGTGGTCCCTGGCGGTCACGTGAGGCGACGGCGAGGACCCGGTATCCGCCGCGGGCCAGTTCCTCGGCCCGGGCGGCGGCCTGGGAGAGCAGGTCCGGGGTGTCGGTGAGGACCGTGGGCCGGAGGACGGCCTCGGGCGCTCCCTTGCAGACGATGCGCAGCCCGCCGCCCGGTGTGCGGTGCACGGTCGTCATGCGCTTGCGCGCGCTGTCGAACGGGATCTCGGAAACGCGTGGCAGTTCGCTCTCCAGCGCGCTCCGGTCCAGACCCAGTCTCGCTCCGGCCGTCAGCAGGGCGGCCTCGGTGGGGTCGCCCATCGCGCGCCACGGGGTGTCGTCATCCGGCGGGGGTTCGAGCGCGGCGTCGTTGCACAGCATCGTGGCGTGCAGCAGAGCGGCCAGGTCGGGGGCGTCGCTCGCGGTCACCGTCCGGCCGTCGCGGGTGACACGGCCCTTGGGGGCGTAGCCGGTGCCGGTGACCGTGGCCTCGCCCTGTGGCGTCCACAGTTTTTCGGCGGCCATCCGGCCTTCGGTCAGGGTACCGGTCTTGTCGGTGGCGAGCACCGTGACCGACCCCAGGGTCTCCACCGCGGGCAGCCGGCGGACGATGGCGTGCCGGTCCGCCATCCGCCGGGCCCCCAGCGCGAGGGCCAGGGTGATCACGGCGGGCAGGGACTCGGGTACGGCCGCGACGGCGAGGCTGATCGCGGCCACGACCATCAGCTCCACCGGCTGTCCGCGGACCAGCCCCAGCGCGAGCACCACCGCGCACAGCGCGACGGTGACGGCCGCCAGCACCCGGCCGAACCGGGCCAGTCGGCGCTGCAGCGGGGTCAGGCCGGGCGCGGTTCCCATCAGGGCGGCGATCCGGCCGAGCGCGCTGTGCGCCCCGGTGCCGGTGATCTGGACACGTCCGCGGCCGCGGACGACGACCGTGCCCGCCGCCACGGTGCCGAGCGCTCCGTCCCCGGCCGCGGTCTTCTCCACCGGGACGGACTCGCCGGTCAGCGCCGACTCGTCGACCAGGAGCAGAGCCGCGTCGAGCACCGTGCCGTCCGCGGGCACGATGTCGCCTTCGCCCAGGAGGACCAGGTCCCCGGGCACCACGTCGGCGGCCGGTACGGAACACTCCTCACCGTCGCGTACCACGCGGGCGGCGGGAGCGCTCAACGCGGAGAGTGCGGCCACGGCCCGTTCCGCCCGTACCTCTTGGACGACGCCGACCGTGGTGTTCACCGTGATCACGAGCAGGATCACCGCGGCGTCGGGAAGGTCTCCGGTGGCGAGGGTCAGCACGGCGGCCACGAGCAGCACCACGATCAGCGGATCGCGCAGTTGCTGCAGCACGCGGCGCCACACGGGGGTGCGCCGCTCCTGGGCCACGACGTTGGCCCCGTACTCCCCCAGCCGCCGCGCCGCCTCCTCCCCTGACACCCCCTCCGTGACCCGGGGCCGTCCCATGTGGTCAGTGTCGCACCGGACACACCGCTCCGCCGCTCCGCCGCCACCGCGTCCCGAGCTGACACCGCGCGAAGGCGGGGGCAGGGTGGAGACATGGCAGCACGCGGGAAGGGCGGTGGATGAGCTGGACACCGCCCGGGTGGACCTGGGCGTACGAGGGCTACGACCCGGCCGAGGAGCGGCTGAGGGAGTCCCTGTGCGCCCTCGGCAACGGCTACTTCGCCACCCGGGGCGCCCTCCCGGAGTGCGGCGCGGATGCGGTGCACAGCCCCGGCACCTATGTGGCCGGGTGTTACAACCGGCTGGAGTCACGGGTGGCGGGCCGGCGGGTGGAGAACGAGGACCTGGTCAACCTGCCCAATTGGCTGCCGTTGCGTTTCCGGGCCGGTGGCGAGGACACCGCCGACAACTCCCCGACACCGTGGCTCTCACCGGACACCCACCCCCCGCTCGACCACCGGCTGACCCTCGACCTGCGCGCGGGCATCCTGGAACGCACCACGCGATACGTCGACGACACCGGTCGGCATCTGGCCGTGCGGCAGCTGCGCCTCGTCCATATGGGCGACCCGCATCTGGCGGCGCTGCGGACCGAGTTCACGGCGGAGGACTGGTCGGGGCGGCTGGAGGTGGAGTCGGCGCTGGACGGCGCGGTGGCCAACACCGGCGTCACCCGGTACCGCCAGCTGGCCAACCGGCATCTGACGCATGTGCACACGGGCACCGCGCCCAGCCGTGATGTGGTCTGGCTGCGCTGCCGCACCACCACCTCCGACATCCGCGTCGGCATAGCCGCCCGCACCACCACCGACGGCGACACCGACGCGACCACCATCCACCGGCAGGAACGCGCCGGCCTCCTGCTGCGGCCGCTCATGGAGCCGGGCCGGACGGTGACCGTCGACAAATGCGTCGCCCTGCACACCTCCCGCGACCCGGCCATCAGCGACCCCTGCACGCCACCGTGGACCGCGTGGGCCGTGCGCCGGACTTCGAAGCGCTCGCCGACGCCCACCGTGCGGCGTGGGAGCAGCTGTGGCGGGCGGGCGAGATGGACGTACCCGGCCAAGCGGGGCGGATCCTGCGGCCGCATCTGTTCCATCTGCTGCAGACGCTCTCCCCGCACACCGCGGACCTGGACGTCGGCGTGCCCGCGCGCGGACTGCACGGCGAGGCGTACCGGGGGCACGTGTTCTGGGACGAGCTGTTCGTCCTGCCCTATCTGAACCTGCACCTCCCCGAGGTCTCCCGGGCGCTGCTCGACTACCGCCACCGACGGCTGGAGCGGGCGTGTTTCGTGGCCCGGGACGCCGGGCGGGCGGGCGCGATGTACCCGTGGCAGAGCGACATCGCCGATCTGCAGGGCGGCACCACCGGGGAGGGCATCCACCTCGGCGCCATGGCCGGCACCCTCGACCTCGTACAGCGCGCCCTGACCGGACTCGAGCCCCGGGACGGGGTGCTGCGGCTGGATCCCGCGCCGCTGCCCGAGCTGTCCCGGTTCGGGCTGTCCATCCGCTACCGGGGCCACTGGGGAGTGCGGCTGCGGCTGAGCGCCGGGCAGTTGCGCATCACCGTACCGGCCTCCGACCGCGGACCGATCGATGTGGCCCTGGCCGGCCGTACGGCCTCCGTGCCCCCGGGCGAGACCTGCCTGCTGCCCCTGCCACAAGGAGCGGACGGGTTATCCCTGCACGCGGCTTGTCCGTGACACGGCCTCTTCGTGCACGCGCCTTATTCGTGGGGGATCACGGCGACCGGACACCGGGCGTGGTGCACGGCCGACTGCACCACCGGGCCGAGCCGGGGCGCCAGGGCGGCCCGGTGCC
>NZ_JBIRSJ010000026.1:0-143342 GCF_044334165.1 Streptomyces sp. NPDC020845
ATCGACATGATCTCCCCCTCGCCCCCAGGAAACAGACCCGACAACGAGCAGTGTCCACCGCACCCGAAGGTCATTTCAGGCGAACCATCACATCGGCCAACAGAGTCCTGAAGGGTGTCAATATTCCGATCAGACTGCTGAACTGGGCTTTCCCTGTGGACGGTGAGGCAGCCGGGGTGGCGTGGTGTGGTACTCGTTGAGTAGTCCGCCGAGTACCTGGCGGCGCCTGACCGCGGCGGCGGGCAGGGGGATGATGTTCGGGTCGTCGTCGGGTGCTCGTAGGTCCAGGCTGCGATGTGCCCGTCCCGCGTTGTAGTGCTCGGCGTACTGGTTGAGGACCGTGCGCAGGTGTCGTTCACCGGTGATCAGGAGGCGGTCGGTGCACTCGGTGCGGGCTGTGCGTATCCATCGTTCGGCGAACGCGTTGGACCGGGGGCTTTGCGGTGGAGTCGGGATGACGGCTGTGCCGTTGCCAGCAAAGACGGCGTCGAACGCGGCGGTGAACTTGCTGTCCCGGTCACGGATAAGGAACCGGAAGCACCCAGCCCTCTCCTCGAGATCCATCAGCAGATTGCGGGCGAGTTGAGTGACCCATGCCCCGGTGGGACGTGCGGTGACACCCAGGACATGGACGCGCCGGGTCTTAATCTCCATGACGAAGAAGACGTAGAGGCGCTTGAGGAAGACGGTCTCCACGTGCATGAAGTCACAGGCAAGCAGAGTGTGGGCCTGAGCGCGGAGGAACGAGCGCCAGATCTGCTGGGATGTACGCTGCGGTGCGGGCGGTAGACCGGAGCGGCGCAGAACACGCCGGATCGTGGCGGCGGCAACCCTATGGCCAAGCCGAAGCAGTTCACCCTGGATCCTGACGTACCCCCAGGTCGGATTCTCCCTTGCCAGGCGCTGGATGAGCGCGACTGTCTCTTCCGACAACGGTGGTCGGCCGGGCCTGACCGGCGCTTGGCGCCACTTCCAGCGCACCAGACGGCGATGCCAGGCCAGCAGCGTGCCCGGGGTGACCAGCCGATGGCAGCGTAAGACGGATGGCAGATGCCGTGCGAGAGCGGAGAGCACGGCACGATCGGCCCATGAGAGCCGCGGCCGCTCGATCTGTCGGCGCAGCACAGCAACCTCATGGCGAAGCGTGAGGATCTCAGCGTTGTTCGCGGCTGTCGATCGGCCCAGCAAGAGGAGGACGCCCAGTAGTCGGCAGAAGATCAGGGAGAGCAGTCGCACACCCACGATCAGCGATCATGCCCATATTCGGGCCATCGCAAAGCCCCAGGTCAACCACCCTACGGCAATAAAGACACCCTTCAGTGGTCGTCGCCGTTGGCACCTATTCTTTCTGCGCTGTGGACGAGAGTTGTCAGGGGCCCGGTCTTATCAAGGTGGAGGAGTGCGGACAGGCCTTGAGAGGGGCGCTGCTCACGGCACCGGTGGGCAGCGCGGTGTAGGAGTAGCACTGGACCCAGTCCGACGCGCCGATCTCTATCACCAGGACGGTGCGCGTTTTTTCCTGCCGGAGGGAACGGATGGCCGGTCTGTGGTCCAAGGCCATGTCGATTTCGTGCCTGGTGAGTGTGCCGTCGGAGTTGGCGTTGAGGAACCGGAGCCTGAGCCGTTCGGCCGTGGTGACGACACCGGCGTGTGCGTCGCGGTCACGACGCTGCGTGACGTGGTGCAGGTTGGCGAAGAACAAGACCACCAGAATCGCGGCGATGAGGAAGCAGACGAGTACGACGGCGCCGACGCAGCCGGCCGCCCGGGCGAGAAGCCCGGCCGGCCGGCCGTCGCGCTGCTGTGCGGTGGGATTCATCCCGTCATGATCCCGTATACCCGATGGCGGTCAGGCGGCTTTCCACCACGCGTGCATATCCGGTGGTGCCCGCCTGTTTCGGGTGGAAGGCCTCGCGGCTCAGGCACGTCTGGCCGATGCCGGAGAAGGCGATGCAGGGCAGCGTGCGGGTCGCCTTCGTGGAAGTCGCCGTCCCCGTTGGGACCGAGCACGATCTTGTTGATCCACTCGTCGCTGTCGCATCCTCCGTGGCCGACGAAGGCGTCGACGGGGTTGGCGTACGACACGCGGGGTCCCGCGGCGTGCAGTTCGTCCACCTTGGTCTCCTGCGCGTCGTTCATGTAGTTGGCCAGGGTGGCCAGCGCGGCGGCTTCGCCGCCGTCGATCCACGCGGATCCGATGCACTTGACCGTCCGGCTGAGGATTTCCGGGTATCCCACCAAAAGGATCTCGGCGTGGGGGGCGCGCTCGGCGATGGCCTTCAGGGTGTAGACCATGTCCTCCTTCGTCTTGTCGATGAGTGCCTCGTACTTGTGGATGAAGTCGTCGTCGGCACAGTCCGTGGGGTACGCGCAGTCGGTGACGGCGTTGACGAAGGCGCCGTAGTTGTTGCCACCGATGGTGAGTGTCACCAAGGTGGTGTCCTTGGTGAGGACACCTGAGTCGACCTGGGGAATCTCCCGAAACTCGCCGTCTCCGACACCGATGTCCCCGCCCTCCGGGTAACTCGCGGGGACGCTTCCGTCGACCTGCCTGGTGCGAGCCCCGGAACAGGCGACGAAGCCGAGTTCCGCGTTCGGGCTGTGGTTGTCGGACAGCAGCGACAGGCGCTCGGACATCCCCGGCAGCACGAGCTTGCGCGGCCACGCGTTGGCGCTGCGGCGGCAGGCGTTCCAGTCGATGGTGCCGTGTTTCTGGTTGCTGGATTCGTCGTAGTCGTTCGCGCCCTCACCGGAGGAGTAGGAGTCGCCGAGCGCGGCCACGATGTGCTGCGGTTTGGCCGAAAGCCACTGGAAGCCCACGGCGTCCCAGGCGATGTCGTTGTCCGCTTGCCCCTCGGGTGTGTAGTTGGACTGCGAGACGCCTTGGAAGTCGGAGCCGGCGGTGAAGTGGTAGATGCCCAGGCTCACCCACTGGTTCTTATGGGAGATCGCGTTGATGATCCGGGTGTGCGTGGTCCCGTCACCGAGATGGATGGTGTAGACGGCCTGCTGACTCCCCGAGCCCGTGTTCGGCAGGTGCACCAGTACCCGTGTCCAGGAGGTGCGCTGGGTGTTCAGTTTCCAGGTGCCGGTGACGGCCATGACACCGGAGGCGGGACCAGGATCCTGCTCCGGGTCGTAGAGGCTCGCGGAGGCGCCGTGGGCGTCGTCGCGGGCGTGGGCGTACCAGAAGTGGTCGCCGAAGCCGCCGCCGATCTGATGGAGATCGCCCTTTGCCCGACAGTGGTTCTGCGCGTCGGCGTTGAAGCGGAAGCTGAGGGTGCCGGAGTTGGTCCAGCCTGTCTTGCCGCATCCGTCGGTGTATGTGGGGACGCTGCTGGGCACGTCGTCCACGATGGTGAAGCCGGCGGTGGAGTTGTTGCACATGGTGCCCGCGCCGTTGTTGCCGTTGCCGAGTTCGGTCCTGAGGGTCTTGTAGGTCAGGTACTCGTGCCCGCAGCTGGTGGGGCAGGCGACCTTCCAGGTGGTTTGGGGGGTGTGGTACCAGTGCGGCGGATCGCAGGTCTCGCCGAGGTGGTCGACCTCGCAGCGCGGCGGGTTGGCCGGGTTGCAGGCGTTGATCTGTGGGTTGCAGAAGGTGTCCATCTCCGGCTTGACGCTGGAGCGGTGGATGTCGGAATCCCACCAGGCCGCTGAATATCCTGCCGTGTTGCTGTTGTTGGCGGTGCCGTCGTCGGCGTAAGCGCGTCCGGTGTCAATCGGCCAGGCGGCCCAGCCCAGCACCTTCTCCGCGTTACGACCAATCCTGTGGATGTGCGGCGTCGGCGTAGGTGTTGCCGTCGAGGAAGGCGTGCCGGTCAGGCGGGTAGAGGGGGTTGGACGGGTTGTTCAGGTAGCCCAGGCCCCAGTACTCGGTCGGGCTGGCCGGGACGTAGTAGTTGAGGCCGGGTTGTAGTCCCACAGCGCCGCGAACCAATTCTCCGGGGCCGAGGGATCGTCGGTGTTGAGCCTGATATCGCCCGGCGTGATGGCGTTGTCGTGCAGCTCGTTCCACTTGGTGGCCAAAGTGCGCGCGGCGACCGCGATGTTGGAGGTGTAGTCGAGCGCAATGGCTTTTTGCTGCGCGGCCGGCAACTCGCCGATCTCACCACTCTTCATGCCGTCGGTCTGCTGACCGATGCTGTAGCCGCAGTCCGCCTTCGACCAGTCGATCCGCCAGTGGTCCTCGGGCGTCGCCGGGTCGCTCGGATGCCCGTAGAAGCCGTTGGTGCTCGCGAGGGTCGAGCTGGTCTGGCCGGGCAGGGCCCCGCCCTCGGCCTGCCACAGGTTGGACTCCTGAGCCAGCACACCGAGGAGGACCTGAGCGGGAATGCGTCCGCCGCTGGTTCCCTCCAAACTCGGCAGCGGGAACATCCCCTGCGGATTGACCGTGCCGAGCCCGGCGACGGTGCGCCATCCGCCCTGGCGCACGTAGGCGCTGGTCAAGTTGCCACGGATGGCCATGTCGACGGCCCACTCGACCTGGTTGATCGACGAGCCACGCCTCACCCCTCGTACCTGGTTGCCAGCTCCATGTAAGCCGCTTCCAGTAGCCGACGCGCTGCGGCGCGCGATCAAGCGAGTGTCGGCGAAGCGAGCAGAACGCGTGATCTGGCGGGAATTCAGAAGAAGACGCAGCCCTCGGACTACCGGGGCAAAGGTGGCGTCAGGGCCTTGGTTGCCTGAGCCTGCGACCCGTCGAGTGGTTGTGCTCCTGGCGCTCGCCGCCGTACGTCATCTCGGAGACATGCGTGGTGAGCCCGGCCGAGCTCACCATGCACCAGCCGGCGGTCCGCGTGCGGCGGCCGCCGGTGCCTCACCGCCTCGTGACGGCGAATCCGAGTCCGGTCATCAGGACTGCGGCGGCCGTCCCGCCGACTACCAGGGGATCGGCGAGTGCCGGGTGTTGGTAGGTGAGTAGACCAGCCCCGCCACGGCGAGCAGGATCACCGCCAGGGCGAGCAGCAGGAGGTACAGCCGCGTCTGCTCGGACCGGCCTTCGCGAGGGTTTTCGGGTTGGTCGGCGTGATCGTCTTTCGGGTTAGGGCGTGCGGAAGATGAACGGCCCCGCCGTCGAAGGCGAGTGGACGGTCCCAGGCACCGCCCAGGACCAGTACACCGAATACGTCGGCCTCTACGGAACCAACCCGATGCGCGGCCGGTGGAGACGATCGAGGCCGTCCGCGCGCTGCCGGTGCGGGACAATTGACGCGGTGGGGAGAAGTGTGAGCGAGGAGCTTCAGCAGACGGCCGAGGCCCGCGCGGCGTCCGTAGCCGCGCTTGTCCAGGAGCAGGCCGCTGGCTTGCTGCGCATCTACAAGATCTACTACGACTCGCCCGGCTCGGACACCCGCTCCAACACAAGCTTGAACGCCGAGTACGTGCAGGTGAAGAACAGCACCTCGCGCGGCGTCAGCCTCAAGGGCTGGACCGTCTCGGACGCCAGCAACCACCGCTACACCTCGGACCGGCCGCGGAGCCGACACCACCTCCACGAAGTACCAGAATCGCCGCGCCTATGTGTGGAACAACGTCTCCGACACCGCCACCCTGCGAAGGGCGAGCGGCACCAAGGTCGACCCCTGCTCGTAAAGCAGCAGCCGGTACGACTACAAAATGTGCTGACACCGAAAGCGACGCGGTGCCCCCACCCGCAGGCCGGGCACCGCGCGGTCACTTGCGTCACAGATTGTGCCGCGTGTCGCCCGCCGTGGTGTCGAGACATCCGGCCGACGCAGCCGGCACCCCTGAGTGATTGAGCGCATCTCTGTCCTGCCTCACCAATTGCCGCCGCCCGCACCGTCGCTACGGGCTAAAGGCCTTCACCGGTATCGCCGCAGCCTCTATCTCTGTCCTGCGTCCCTCAGCGGAATTCTGGGGGGCAGGTGGTGTGGGCGGCTTCTGGCAGGGTGCGGGTGATCCGCTCGCGCATCGCGCGTACCTCCTTGCCTTGATAGACGTCAGCGATCTGGCCTTCCCGCCGAGGGACGAACAGGAGGAGGTGTTCGCCGACGGCGTATGCCTCGGCTGGGTCCGCGACGGTGGGATCGGCAAGGTCGAACTGTGTCGTGGTGGGTCCCTTGCCGGGCTTGAACCACCGGTCCACGGACATGGTCACCCGTACGCGATCGTGACCGGCTGGGCGAACTGAGGTGAGGTCCCCCTCCACGATATTGGTCGCGCAGGCCAGGGCCTCCGGGAAGGTCTGTCCCCGGCCTGTGGTGTCGGGTTCGGTCCCGGAGTCGCCGCCGACGGTTACGGCAACCGTCGTGGCGATGGCGGCGGCGCAGGCGGTCGCTGCCACGGCGAGCACCGCCCGGATGCGCCGCCGTCGTCGCGGCGGGTGAGCCGGAGTGGCCGTACGGGGCGGCGTGGGGGCCGTGACGGGATCGGGGCGCCCGGCTTCTTCACCAATCAGTGTGAGCGCCCGCCGCAGCCGGGTCTCCTCAGTTTCGGTCGGTTCGGTCATCGTGGATCACCTCCGTTTCGTGGAGTTGGGTGCGCAGTGCGGCCACGGCCGTGTGCAGGCGGCTCTTGACAGTCCCTTCGGGGATGCCGAGCAGTTGTGCGATGTCGCGCACCGGCAGGTCGATGTAGTAGCGCAGTGTCAGTACTTGGCGCTGGTGGCGGGGCAGGGTGCCGAGTCCGTCCGCTACCGCGAGGGCCAGGGTGCGGTCCTCTTGGGTGTGTTCGGCGGCGGGCTGCCGCACCCAGCGGGCAGCGAGGCGGGCACGAAGCCCGTCGTCGCGGGCACCGGCCCGGTGCCAGTCGACAGCGACGCGGGCGGCGACGACGCTGCTCCACGCGGATGCGTCGCGGATGACGGCACGGCTGCGATCGGCGTGTTGTTCCAGCAGCTTGAGCCGCACCTCTTGCACGCCGTCGTCGAGGTCGCCCCACGGCACGCCGCCCAGTGTCAGGATCGCGCGCACACGTGCCACGTCTATGTCGGTCCCATCGAGCGTCTGCGAGCCGGGCGTGTGCCCGTCTGGCTCGTGGGCGTGGGCGGTGTCCGCGTGCCGCCGGGTGCGGCGTGCCGTGCGGCGGCGTTGGGTCATGGGCCGTCCCTCCTTGTCCTTGTTGTGGCGGGCGTCTTGTCCCTCCTACGACGGAGGAGCACGTGGGAACGTTCAGCCGTGAGGAGGGGTGCTTCCGGTCAGTGGTCTGTCCTGCGCCGGGGCGCGGGACAGACCACTGACCGACTACCGCATCGGGATCGTCAAATCAGTCGCAGTTGAGGCGCGGCCGTGTAGGGCCGAAGGCTTCCGGCTCGCGTGGCTGAGCCGCTTCCAGTGCTTGGATCAGTGCCTCCTCGCCGCGGCCGGCCAGCTGGTCCTCCAGCCCGGCGTCATCCCCGGCCTCCCGTGTGCTGCGTGCCTGTGCGGCCGTGCGGGGACGTCCTTCCAACTCGCCCTGGCCGATGACACCTCCGTCGAATGGCAGCTCTGAGCCCTCGCCGAGCCCACGCCACTGAGCGGGTTCCGCGGCGTCACCGGGGGAACATGCGGCCTCTTCCCAGGTGATCGCCATGACATAGCGGTGCCCCAGCTCGACCCGGGGCTGGTCGACCAGCGCCATCTTCGTACGTTTCTCGGTGTCTCCGTCCAGGAACTGCCAACCCATGGCGCTGTACTCCCAGACATCCGGCGCCGGGCGACGAGCGTCGGACCGGGACCACAGCACCTTGTCGACCGACAGGGTGACCGTGCGACCGACTGTCCCCTCTCCGCGCTCCACTTCCTGCGCAGCAGGGGCGATCTCTCTCTCGCCGGTGGCCGAGACGACCACGACGTGGTCGGCGTATGTCACCCAGTCGGAGGCCGTCTGGTTCGGCAGGTGATCAGCGCCCTGCCCAAGGACGATGTCCCCGGCGTTTCCCGAGGCCTGGCTGTGGCCGCAGGCCGTCAGGCCTACGCCCAGAGCTACAGCCATGGCCATACCGAGGAGCGTACGGCGGGTGCTGCGTCGCATGCGGCCACTCCCGGGCGTCTCAGTACGCGCCATTGATGTTCTCCCGATTATTGGCGCCCAGCCCGGTGCCGTACGAGACAGGCGTCTGCAAGCAGCCGAGACGGGAGTCGGTTTGGTTGAGCTTCGGGTCGGCCTGCTGACCATGAGTCAGCCCGACGGCGTGTCCCGTCTCGTGGCATGACAGACCCGGGGTGTAGTAACCGTTGCCGCGGATGCGGATGTACTGCTGATCGCAGCGGCGGGCGTCGACAGCGTCATTGCACCAGGTGACACCATCGGAACTGGAGCCGATGTTGGTGGATCCCTCCTGGTAGATGATGTCGGTCTCGGCATCTCCGCTAAACGTCGGCGACGAGTCATAGTGGCGCGCCAGGTCGGTCGGTGCGTAATCGTCCCGGAGCATGTCAGAGACGATCGTCCGGTCCGGGGACTCCAGTTCGTAGGTGCCGCCGCTGTCCATGTAGTAGTAGACCTCGCGGTTGTCTGTCTGGCAGGAGAGAATCCCATCACCGCCGTCAGGATCGTCTCTGCAGGGGCGCGATGCGTTGTACGTCGGATACATGTTGTCGGTGACAGCCGCCCACGCCACCTCGGTGACGACGAGCAGGAAGGCCGCCGCCAGCGCGGCCAGCCCTCCAGCCCGTATGCGCACCAACCGTCTTAAGGGCACAGTCATCTCCTTCTCCGCTTCCTGGCGTGCGCGGTGCCGACTGCTGCCGGGAGGGCCAGGGAGCCGCCGTGCCCCGGACGCGTTCCGCGCCGGACCACGCCACCGTCCCCTGCCGCTCGCCCCGCGTCTCAGCCCCCGGTGGGCCGTGCCGGGGTGAAGGGTATGGAGAACACAAGCTTCTACCGAATATGTATTCGACACAATTGGCTTATTCGTGTGGCACTATGGCAAATTCGATTCAGTGAGTACTTATCGGACGTGATCGTCACTACGGCACTCTGCAGTGAACCTGTATCACCGGGCACCGCAGTCCAAAGACTTCCCGGATGAGTCGGGGCCGTACTCGGACGCCCAGTCAAATCCGCTGCTCAGGCCAGCCTGCGGCGGTACCCCGGCGAGGCGGCCTCACGCGCGCGCACCGAAGCGTCGGCGCCGTCCGCACCCGCCGCCCGCGGCGCGGCCACGGTGCCGACGGGGGCAGGCGTGGCCGGGCCGGGCGGCAAGAATCGGATCGTGCGGACCACGTCCTGGCCCACCGCCTTGTTGGCGGCCGCAACCAGCGTGCACCGCGCTCAGCCGGGCCTGGACCCCGCAGGCGGAGGAGTCCGGGCGCAGGTCCAGCTGCCCGCTTGCCGCGTCGAACGCGAACGCGGCAACGTGCACGGCTAACTCCGGAGCGATGGCCGGCCACTTCTGGAGCACCGTGCCGCCCGCTGCCGGAATGTCCCAGACGCGGGCGGCGACCAGGCCACCGCCCAGACGCCCGCGGATCGACAGAAGGCATCAAGAAGATCTCCTCGCACAGCACCGTGTGGAAGGATCACTCATCCGCCAGGCCTTCCTCGCCTGCACCGTCGACCTGGCGGTAAGCCTGAGCGATCGAACGGTCGACCCCGCCAGATGATGTCTCGACCGCCAGATGATCGGTCCTCGTCGAACGCACCGCCGCCACCAGCATCCGGGACCTGGCCGCCCCGACGTGCAGTCGCTTCCGTAGCGTCTCAGCTGAGATCGGCCGTTGATACGTCTCCCAATGCCACGCATCTTCCACCAGTGCACGCTGGAGAAGTGAAGTTTCCCCGTGATCCCGGACACTCTTCTTCTATGCTGCGAGTACTTGGTCGTTGCGGAACCGCTGTAGCGTCTCGTGGGGTGTGAGATACCCGAAGAGAGGGTGCTTGCGTAGTCGGCGCCGGTTATAGAAGGTCTCGATGAAGGCGAAGGCCTCGGCGCGGGCGGTGGCCCGGTCGGGCCAGATCCGGGTACCGATCTCTTCCTTGAGTACAGCCCAGAAGCTCTCGGCGGCAGCGTTGTCAAAGCAGGAACCTGTCCGGCCGGTGCTCTGGCGAAGACCCAACGCGCTTATCTCGGCACGGAATTCAGCCGAGGTGTATTCGCTTCCGCGGTCGCTGTGGGTGATGCAGCCGGGTTCCAGGTTGCCCCGGCCGTGGGCCATCCGCAGAGCGTCGACCACCAGCTCGGCGCGATGGTGATCGGCCATCGCGTAGCCGACGACCTCGCGGGTGGCCAGGTCCAGCCAGCAGGCGAGGTACAGCCAGCCCTCACGCGTGGGCAGGTATGTGATGTCCCCGACCAGCCGTGTTCCTGGCCGGGCGGCGGTGAAATCACGGCCGATCAGGTCTGGGGCCGACCGGGCCTGCCGGCCGGGGCGGGTCAACGAGCGGCGTCTTCGGCGCGTGACACCGGTGATCTGGCGTTCGCGCATGATCCGCTCCACCCGCTTGCGGTTGACCGGCCAGCCCAGCCGCCGCAGCGCGGCGTGCACGCGCGGGACACCGTAGGCACCCTTCGAGGCCAGGTGGATCACCATGATCTCGTGGGCCAGGGCCTCATCCGCGCGCACGCGTTCCTCTCGGGCCTCCTCAGCCTCCAGCCAGGCATAAAAAGAGGAACGGACTACGCCCAGGACACGGCACAGCAGGGTCACCGGATACGTGGCCTTCTCCGCAGCGATGAACCGGTAGACCTCGTTCACCGGCCGCTGTCCTGAGCGAAGAAGGCCGCGGCTTTTTTCAGGATCTCGATCGTCTTCTGCTGCTCGACGTTCTGCCTGCGCAGTCGCCTGAGCTCTTCGCGCTCCGCACTGGTCAGGTCACCCGCCCCTGAAGTGAAGGGTGTCAATATCCCGATCAGGCCGCTGAGCTGGGCGTTTCTTGTGGATGGAGAAGTCGTTGGGGTGGCGTGGTGTGGTACTCGTTGAGCAGGCCGCCGAGTAGCTGCCGCCGTCGGACTACGGCAGCAGGCAGGGGGACGACGCTCGGGTGGTCGTCCGGGGCACGTAGATCGAGGCTGCGGTGGGCCCGTCCGGTGTTGTAGTGCTCGGCGTACGTGGTGAGGACAGCACTGAGGTGTCGTTCACCGGTGATGAGGAGGCGGTCGGTGCACTCTGCGCGGGCTGTACGTATCCATCGTTCGGCGAACGCGTTTGCCCGGGGGCTTTGCGGCGGAGTCGGGATGACGGCTATGCCATTGCCGGCGAAGACGGTGTCGAATGCGGTGGTGAACTTGCTGTCCCGGTCGCGGATGAGGAACCGGAAGCACCCAGCCCTGTCCTCGAGGTCCATGAGCAGACTGCGGGCGAGTTGGGTGACCCACGCGCCGGTGGGGTGGGCGGTGACACCCAGGACATGGACGCGCCGGGTGGCGATCTCCATGACGAAGAAGACGTAGAGACGTCTGAGGAAGACGGTCTCCACATGCATGAAGTCGCAAGCGAGCAGCGTGTGGGCCTGAGCGCGGAGGAACGAGCGCCAGGTCTGCTGGGATGCTCGCTGCGGCGCGGGCGGTAGACCGGAGCGGCGCAGAACGCGTTGGACCGTAGCGGCGGCAACCCGATGACCCAGCCGACGCAGCTCACCCTGGATCCTGACATACCCCCAGGTCGGATTCTCCCTTGCCAGGCGCTGAATGAGCGCGACCGTCTCTTCCGGCAACGGTGGCCGACCGGGCCTGACCGGCGCTTGGTGCCACTTCCAGCGCACCAGACGGCGATGCCAGGTCAGCAGTGTGCCCGGGGTGACCAGCCGGTGGCGGCGGAAGGCGGATGGCAGGTGCCGTGCGAGAGCGGAGAGCACGGCACGATCGGCCCATGAGAGCCGCGGGCGCTCGATCTGTCGGCGCAGCACAGCGACCTCATGGCGAAGCGTGAGGATCTCAGCGTTGTTCGCGGCGGTCGATCGGCTCAGCAAGAGGAGGCAGCCCAGCAGTCGGCAGAAGATCAGGTAGAGCAGTCGCAGACCCACGATCAGAGATCATGCCCATATTCGGGCCATCGCAAAGCCCCAGGTCAGCCGCCGTACGGCAGTAATGACACCCTTCACGGGTCCGGTTGGGGTTTGGCGCCATTTCCAGCGCACGAGACGGCGGTGCCAGGTCAGCAGCGTGCCCGGGGTGACCAGCCGGTGGCGGCGTAAGACGGGTGGCAGGCGCCGCGCGAGAGCGGAGAGCACGGCACGATCAGCCCATGAGAGCCGCGGACGCTCGATCTGCCGGCGCAGGACGGCGACCTCATGGCGAAGCGCGAGGATCTCAGCGTTGCTCGCGGCGGTCGATCGGCCCAGCAAGAGGAGGCAGCCCAGCAGTCGGCAGAAGATCAGGTAGAGCAGTCGTAGACCCACGATCAGTGATCGTGCCCATACTTGGGCGAACGAAAGCTCCAGGTCAACCACCGCGCGGCAATAAAGACACCCTTCAGGCTTTACCGCCCCTTGACGCAGGTCGTCCACCGCGGCCGAAAGCCCCACGAACGGACTGCCTGCGGAAACCTGCCAGGAAAGATCAGCAGCGGTTCGCCTCACCCCTGTCGCATGGGGAGCACGACACCGTGCTCCCACCACGAAAGGTGCTCGAGCGCCGACAAGGGGTCCTTATGCCTCTCGATGCAGAAGACATCCGAATCGATGGGGTGACGTCGGGGGCCTGCGGTTGACGACGGCGCGTGAGGGCGCGGTACGGCACTGTAGGTCTACCGGATCGGGTGACGGACGAATCGGGCACCGTTGACACGTCTGCGAGTTGGGAGCACGAGGGCTCCCAGAGGGCTCCCACTTGCTCCCAGCCCGGAAACGGTTAAGGCCGCCCCCGCTACCCGCGGAAACGGCCTCCGACCTGCGATGATGCTGGTCGGGACGACAGGATTTGAACCTGCGACCCCTTGACCCCCAGCCCAGCGACCACTCTCCGCAACCATCCGTACCGCACCGTAGCCCTCGGTTCGGATCCGTACCGCGCTCTTGCGCGCTACGGAGAACGCGGCAATCAGTTACTTCTAGATAGCCACAGTTACGCCATGCGACGGCTTGCGGAGCGGAGCCACAGTCTCCCACGGCTGCCGCGCCCCCACGGTATGGTGCGACGAGCAAACCACGTACCGGAGGTCATCGTGAGCGCGCAGCCAGACGGCCCGTATGGACCCCTTATCCCCATGCCTGACCTCACCCCTGACGCACTGCGCGCAGCTGTCGCCCGGATCGCTCCCAGCAGGATCCCTGCACTCACTCAGCACTTGTTCGAGGCGACCACAAACGCACAGCAGACACAGAGCCTCGCACCCCTGCGGGCCTTCGTCCACTCATGGGCCGTATTCGTCGCCATCGAGCGGCATCCGGAACGCGCCGCCCGCCTCCGTGAACTCGAACAGGTCGTCGATATGGCCGAACAGGACCCGACGGCAGCCATCCACGAAATTCAGCAGATCCGCAAGACCGCGGAGGCCGAGGCGGGGCTGTGACCGACTGGACCTGGGAGTACAACCCGAGCGAGGAGCACGTCGCCGACGGACTTGCGCCAGGCGTCGTGGCAGAGGTCGAGCGGCTGGCGACCGAACTTGCCGCGCTTGGAGTCGACGCGGCTAAGGTGGGTAGACCCTTCGACCGAGAAGGCGGACTCCGAGAATTCGACATTCTCGGCGGACGCGGCTTCATCAGCTTCCTCTCAGTACCACGCCACCACTGCATCTATGTCTGCAACATCACCTGGTACGGATGACGTTCCTCTCGTACCAGCGCAGTTGACGAGGCCGCCGAGGGCCCGGGTGGGCAGCATTTCGCGGGTCTGCAGTTCATACGACTGTGCTTGCCAAGAAGGTCATCAGCCCGGATCGGAGCGGGTGCACCGAATCCCGCGGTCGTGGGCGACGATCGCCCGTTCAGACGCTCAAGCGTGGCCGATGGTACACGCGTGATAATGATCGATCGCGCTGCCCCGACTGGCCTTGCGCCGTTCGGAAACTCGTCGCTGGATCGCCGAGGATGTGGAGTCGGCGGACCTCAGCGGCATGGCCGGTACGCCCACCTTCCTTCTTCGTGAACGGGCGCAGGCATCACGGTGCCTACGACATCGGCAGCCTGTCAGCGGCCGTGCGCGCCGCCCGGGAGCGCGCGGCGGTCGGTGTCCGCCGAGACGGCCACCACCGGGAATGTGGCGCCGGGGCGTGTGGTTGAAGGGGACTCCTGACATGACTGAGTCAATCGAGACCCGGTCGGTGGCGAAAGGAGTCCCCCATGGCACGCAGCACCACGCGGCCTGTCGTCAAGCTGAAGTCGACGGCCGGTACCGGAGTCACCTACGTGACCCGCAAGAACCGTGTGAACGACCCCGACCGGCTGGTCCTGCGCAAGTACGACCCGGTGGCCGGCGAGCACGTCTTGTTCCGCGAAGAACGCTGACACCTGCCTCCGTCGTCCGGCGACGGAGGCCCCCAGAGGAGGCACAACCCATGAGATCCGGGATCCACCCCGTCTCCCGCCCCGTTGTCTTCCGCGACCGCGCATCGGGATTCCAGCTGCTCACCCGCTCCACCATCGACACCCAGCAGACGGTCGAGTTGGAGGACGGCGCCACGTATCCGGTCGTCGACGTCGAGATCTCGTCGGCGAGCCACCCGTTCTACACCGGCACCTCGCGGGTCCTGGACACCGCGGGTCGGGTGGAGCGCTTCCAGCGACGCTACGGTCGCACCGCTCCCATTCGCCACTGACGGCCGGACCCGTTCGATCCTGGAAGGAGACCGCGATGAAGGTACGCAAGTCCTTGCGTTCCCTGAAGACCAAGCCCGGCGCCCAGGTGGTGCGCCGCCGTGGCGTGACCTACGTGATCAACAAGAAAGACCCACGCTTCAAGGCCCGCCAGGGCTGACCGCTCACCCGTCGGCACACTCACGGCCCGACAACCGTCTCCCGCAGGGCGGCGAGTTGGCCGCCGCCAACGCAGGCCGCGCTACTCGGTCAGCCGCGCGGTGCGCACGGCGGAGGAGGTACGGCTGCGACTGCTGGCGCCCCAGGCGCCGTACGCGGACGCGGAACCGGTGGCCCCGGACCGGGAGGACGCCTACCTCGCCGTCGTCCACCGGTCGGGCGGCCCCGGCCCCCTGGCGGACGCGCCGCGGGGGGGGTGCGGCGATGAGGTCCGGCTCCCGGGGCACGGCCGGCGCGATCGCTGGCCGGCTCGCCCTCGCCGACTTCCGCGAGCGAGCCCGGTGCCCCGCCTACGCGCTGACCCTGGCGGCCGCGGTCGCCCTCGGCTGGCTGGCCGTACCGGCCGCCGGCGCCCACTGGGTCATTCTCCAGATCGGCGTTCGGCCGGTTCGACCCCGCCCGGGGCGGTGAGCTACTCCAGGGCGTGTCGCGGTGGTGGTGAGCCGCCCCGGGGAACCGACAACAGTTGAATACGAGAGCCCTGCGGGTGCCGGTAAATCGTCCACGCAGGCGAGAGCTTGATCAGAGATCTTCGACTTTGGCCGACGCTCACCCCGGCGTCTTCACCTGCACAAGGCCCCGACGGCATCATGATCTGTCGTGCTGCTGCGTCTGGCCTACCTCGCCGCGACCAACACCCTGGCGTTCCTACGCCTCCTGCCGATGAGCGACAGAGACAAGGACATCGAGATCCTCGTGCTCCGGCACCAACTGCTGGTCCTGCGGCGCCACGTCGGCAAGCCTGCCTTCACCGACAGCGATCGCGCTGTCCTCGCCGGCCTTCTGCACCACCTGCCCAAAGACAGACTGCGGCACCTTCTGCTGCTGGTCCGCCCCGAGACGGTCTTGCGCTGGCATCGGGAGCTGCTCAGGCAGCGCCATGCCGCGACCTGCATGCCCAAGCGGCGTGGACGCCCCAGCACCATCCGCTCGATCCGCGCCCTCGTCCTGCGTCTGGCCAGGGAAAATGCCTCGTGGGGATATCGCCGGATCCACGGCGAACTCGCCGCACTGGGGATCAAGGTCGCCGCCTCCACCGCCTGGGAGATCCTCCACGATCATGGCATCCCACCCGCACCCAAGCGGCAGAGCACCACCTGGGCCGACTTTCTCCGCAGCCAGGCCAAGGCCCTTCTCTCCTGCGATCTCTTCGAAGTCCGCACGCTGACCGGGGCGCGCCTGTACGTCTTCGCCGTCATCGAGCACACCACCCGTCGCATCAGGATCCTCGGTGCCAGCGCACATCCGACCGGGCACTGGATCGTGCAGCTCGGACGCAACCTCCTCATGGACCTCGAAGACGCAGGCAGCAGGGCACGGTTCCTGATCCGCGACCGCGACTCGAAGCTCACAACCGCCTTCGACGCCCTGATGACCGACCTCGGTCTCAAGATCGTCACCACCGGCATTCAGATACCCCGGATGAACTCCCTCATCGAGCGCTGGATAAAGACCTGCCGCACCGAACTCCTGGACCGGACCCTGATCCGGAACCAGAGCCACCTCCTCCACGCACTACGCGAGTACGAATCCTTCCACAACGAACACCGCCCGCACAGAGCCCTGAAACAAGCCGCCCCCTGCCGCCCACTACCCACACCCATCACCCATCACCCAACAAGCCCAACTCACCCACCTGGAAGTCCACAGACGAGACCGACTCGGCGGAACCCTCCACGAATACCAGCACGCCGCGTGAACTGCACGGATGATTTATCGGCACCCGCACCTACGCGAGTTCGAGCAGTTCTACAACAGACACCGACCCCACCAAGGCCGAGACCAACTCGCGCCCAACGACAACCCGAACATCACCCCTCTGCCAGCAGCCAGGATCAATCGCCGACAAGCCGTCGCCAACTTCATCAACGAGTACCACCGAGCCGGCTGAACACAGGAAAAAACCAGCTCACAACCGATGAAGCAATTCTGAAGCGCTACGGTGTCCACACCACGGGGGTCGCCTCAGTCGGACACAGCACGAGGGAGCGCGCCAGGAGCGGGGCTACTCCCAGACCACGACGTTGCGCCGCACCGGCACTCCCGAGGGGTCGGTGGCGAACAGTTCGGGTGAGTGGGTGCGGATGCGCTCGATGTCGCTGAAGACCGCTCGCAGGTGAGTGCGCATGGAGATGCGGGCGAGCGTAGCGTTCCCGCCGACGACCGCGTCGAAGATCTCGTGGTGCTGGGCGATGAAGACGGCAGGGGACACGTTCTCGTGGAGGCCGAGGCGCCGTGCCCGGTCCAGATGCCCCTTGGCCGCGGCGACCGTGGACCAGACGTTTCCATGACCGCTCAACCGCATCAGACCCTGGTGAAAGGCCTCGTCCAGCTCGAAGAACTCCTCGAGGCCGAGGTCCGCGCGCTGCTGGCGTTTCAAGTTGTCCCGCAATTCCTCGATGACCGCAGGGTCGAGCCGCGGGGGCAGATTGTCCAACGAGGCGAGCTCGACAGCCTCCCGAAGGAACTGCGCGTCCGCGACCTGCGCCGGGTCCACCCGGGACACGAATGACCCGATCTTCGGGAAGACCTGCACCAGGCCCTCCTGGGCCAGCATGATCAGGCTCTCCCGCACCGGTGTGCGGCTCACGCCCAGGGACGCCGCGAGTTCGTTCTCCGACAGGGCGGCGCCCGGGGCGAGTTCGAGGGTCAGGACCATATGACGCAGCTGGAGGTAGATAGCGCGCCGACTCGTCCGACGGCGATTCGATTGAGCCATGCGCCCATCGTACGTATCGCTGGAGCGCGCCCGGCGGCGGTCGGTGAGCTGTGGACCGGCTTTGGCCACACGTAAAAACGTGGTGACGAGAGTATTGCCGCGCAGCACGACAGGTGCTTGTATACAAGCACTGCGCGACAGAAACTGCCCGACCGCGTGGCGGACGCTTGGTCGGCAGCCGTGTCCCACTCCGCCGCAAGGAGAGCCCTCCGTGAGCAAGATCGAACGTGTCGACGTATTCGTCGCCTCCCCCGGGCGTACCTTCGTCACGCTGCGCATCACCACCTCGGACGGGGTGACCGGACTCGGTGACGCCACGCTCAACGGCCGTGAGCTGTCCGTGGCGAGCTATCTGCGCGACCACGTGGTCCCGCTCCTGATCGGCAAGGATCCCGCCCGCATCGAGGACATGTGGCAGTACCTGTACAAGGGCGCGTACTGGCGTCGCGGGCCCGTCACCATGACGGCCATCTCCGCCGTCGACACCGCCCTGTGGGACATCAAGGGGAAGACCGCCCAGCTGCCCGTCTACCAGCTCCTCGGCGGCCGGTCCCGTGATGGCGTCCTGGTGTACTCACACGCCAGCGGCGCCGACGTGCCCTCGCTGCTCGACGACGTCGAGCGCTATCTGGAGCTGGGCTACAAGGCGGTGCGGGCGCAGGCCGCGGTGCCCGACGTCGGCGGTACGTACGGGGTCCGCAAGGGCAAGGTCTATGAGCCGGCCGCGACCGATCTGCCCGACGAACAGCCCTGGGACACCGAGGCCTACCTCGGCTTCGCGCCCACCTATCTGGAGGCGGTGCGAGAGCGCTTCGGCTTCGGCTTCCACCTCCTGCACGACGTCCATCACCGGCTGACCCCTCTCGAGGCGGCCCGGTTCGGCAAGAGCGTCGAGGGCTGCCGGCTGTTCTGGATGGAGGACCCGACTCCGGCGGAGAACCAGGAGGCCTTCCGGCTCATCCGCCGACACACCACGACTCCGATCGCGGTCGGCGAGGTGATGAACTCCATCTGGGACGTCCAGCACCTGATCACCGAGCAGCTCATCGACTATGTACGCACCACCGTCGTCCACGCCGGCGGCATCACCCACCTGCGGCGGATCTTCGACCTCGCGGCCCTCTACCAGGTGCGCACCGGCTCCCACGGTGCGACCGACCTCTCCCCCGTCAGCATGGCCGCCGCCGTGCACCTCGACGTGACGGTGCCGAACTTCGGCATCCAGGAGTACATGGGCCACGCCGACGAGACCCATGAGGTGTTCCGCAGCGGCGTCACGTTCGCCGACGGCATGCTCCACCCGTCCGAGGAGCCGGGTCTCGGCGTGGAGTACGACGAGAAGGCGGCCGAGCGCTTCCCCTACCAGCGGCGCTACCTGCCGGTCGCGCGCCGCCTCGACGGCTCGGTGCACGACTGGTGAGCGCCGCCGCCCTCCCCGCGCTGAACCGTGCGGTGCTCTCCCGCCTCGCCCCGGGCCTGCGCCCTGCGGTCGACCCTGCCGAGCTGCGCGCCCGGGTCGTCCACTTCGGCCTCGGTGCCTTCCACCGGGCGCACCAGGCGGTCTACACCGAGAGCGCCGCCGCCCGATCCGGCGAGCCCTGGGGCATCACCGCCGTCGCGCCCCGGTCGGCCTGGACCGTGCGTGTGCTGCGGGATCAGGACTGCCTCTACTCGTGCGCCGAACGCCGACCGGACGGCAGTGTGTCCCGCGTCGTGGGCTCGGTCGTCGGCGCGCTGGCGATGGGGGCGGACGCCGCGGCCGTGGACGCCCTGCTCGCCGACCCCGAGGTGACCGTGGTGACCCTGACCGTCACGGAGAAGGGCTACCACCGCTCGCCGCTGACCGGCGGTCTTGACACCACGGCGGCACCGGTCGCCGCCGACCTCGCGGCGGCCCCCGACGGTCCCCTCGCCACGGTGGTGGGCCGGCTGGCCGCCGGGCTGGCCGCGCGGATGCGAGCTGGCGCGCCGCCGATCAGCGTGGTGTCCTGCGACAACATGGCGGGCAACGGCGCCGCGCTGAGCCGGGTCGTCCGTGACTTCCTCCGGGCCTCCGCCTGGGCGGACCGCGACAGTATCCTGGCCAAAATGGCTGAAAGCGTCGCCTTCCCCGCAACAGTCGTGGACCGGATCGTGCCCGCTTCGAGCGAGGCCGACGAGGCGGCCGCGGCGGCCGCGCTCGGGGTGCACGACATCCTCCCCGTGGCGGGTGAGCCCTACCGGCAGTGGGTGCTGGAGGACTCCTTCGCCGCGCCCCGGCCGCCCTGGGAACGGGACGGCGCCCTGTTCGTCCCCGATGTCGCGCCGTACCAGCTCACCAAGCTACGGCTGCTCAACGGCTCCCACTCGGCGCTGGCCTATCTCGGCCTGGCCGCCGGGTGCGCCACCGTCGCCGACACCATGGCGGCGGACTGGGGCGAGCGCCTGGTCCGGGCGCTGTGCGCGGAGGTCGCCCCCACCCTCCCCGCCGACGGCCCCGATCCGGTCGCGTACGCCGACGACCTCGTCGTACGCTTCCGCAATCCCGCGATGCGCCACCTGCTCCGGCAAATCGGCTCCGACGGCTCTGTGAAGATCGCGGAGCGCTGGCTGCCCGCCCTGCGCGAGCTGCGCGCCCGCGGCGCGGACACCCCGGTGCTGGAGCTCGCCCTCGCCGCCTGGGCGCACGCCACCCGCCACGCCCACGGCACCTTCGCCGACCCTGCGGCCGAGGCGCTCGCCGCCTGCTGGGAACAGTCGCCCCAGCCCTCGGCGACGGTGCGGGCGCTGCTGCGCCTGCTCGGCGCGACGGACCTGGCGGACGACGACGCCCTCGTCGCCGCCATCGCGGACCGGCTGCCCGCTCTCCGCTCGGGCCACGTGGAGATCTGAGCCCGTCCGCCGCCCCGCCCACCGCACAACGCCCCTCCCCCGAACACCGCACATACATCTCCCCTCCCCCGAACACCGCTCACCGTCCCCGAACAACGGAGTTCACCATGCAGGACAGCACCATGACCGAGGAGCAGGCACGCCCCGCGCAACGCACCACGCGCGACCTGGCCAGAGCCGCCGTCTCGGGCTGGCTCGGTACAGCCATGGAGTTCATGGACTTCCAGCTCTACTCGCTGGCCGCCGCGATCGTCTTCAACAAGATCTTCTTCCCGGACGTCAGCCCCGCCATCGGCCTCATCGCCGCCATGGCCACCTACGGCGTCGGCTACGTCGCCCGGCTCGCCGGCGCCATCTTCTTCGGGCGGATGGGCGACCGGATCGGCCGCAAGAAGGTCCTGTACCTCACCATCCTGCTGATGGGCGCCTCCACCACCCTCATCGGTGCCCTGCCCACCTACTCCGCCATCGGCATCGCGGCGCCGATCCTGCTCGTCGCGCTGAGGCTGGTGCAGGGCTTCGGCGCGGGCGCCGAAATCGCCGGAGCCACCGTGCTGCTCGCCGAGTACGCCCCCGCCCGCCGGCGCGGCCTGGTCTCCTCGCTGGTCTCCCTCGGCACCAACTCCGGGACGCTCGCCGCCTCGGGCCTGTGGACCCTCCTGCTCGCCGTGCTCAGCGAGGAGCAGTTGCTCTCCTGGGGCTGGCGGCTGCCCTTCCTGCTGAGCTTCGTGCTGATGCTCTTCGCGTTCTGGCTGCGCCGTGGCCTCAAGGAGAGCCCGGTGTTCGACGAGCGCGCCGACGTGGTGGACGGCGTGGCCCTGCGCCGTGACGAGGTCGAGTCCGCCATCGCCGAGGCCGACGACCACCGGGGCGATGTGCTGGCGGCCGGTGTCCGGCAGCGCAAGGGCAAGGCCTTCTTCCTCGCACTCGGACTGCGCTTCGGCCAGGCGGGTAACTCCGGGCTCGTCCAGACGTTCCTCGTCGGCTACATCGCCACCAATCTCGCCGTCGGCAAGGCCGTCCCCACTGACGCGATCATGTACGGCTCGCTGCTGGGCTTCGCCACCGTGCCGCTGATCGGCCTGCTCGGCGACCGCTTCGGACGCCGGGTGCTCTACCTCACGCTCACGGTGCTGACCATGGCGGCGGCCTTCCCGGCGATGCTCCTCATCACCTCAGGCTCCACCCCGGGCGTTCTGATCGGCATGGTGCTCGCCCTGAACATCGGCGTCCTCGGGCTGTTCTCGCTGGAGAGCGTGACGATGGCCGAACTCTTCGGCGCCCGCGCCCGGTTCACCCAGCTCGCACTCGCCAAGGAGATCGGCGGCATCCTCGCCACCGCGATCGGCCCGGTCCTGGCGGCCACGCTCACGGCCGTCACCGGCAGCTGGTGGCCGATCGCGGCGATGCTTGTCGTCTACTCACTCATCACCTTCGTCAGCGCGCTTCTCGCGCCCGAGACACGCGGACGCGACCTGGTCCGGCTGGAGGACGCCGTATGAGCGCGGTCACGGGCGTGCGCCGTGTGAGCGATGCGGTCACGGAAAACCTCGTAGAAGAAGAGCGTATGAGGGCGGTCGTGGTGCACGGCCCCGGCGACGTGCGCGTCGACGAACGGGCCCGGCCGGTGCCGGGCCCCGGCGAGGTCCTCCTGGCCCTGGAGTGGGGCGGGATCTGCGGATCCGACATCGCCTACTGGAAGAAGGGGGCGTCCGGTACGGCCTCGCTCACGCACCCGCTGGTGCTCGGGCACGAGGTCGCGGGCCGGATCGCCGCGCTCGGCCCCGGGGTCACCGGCCTCAGCGAAGGGCAGCCGGTCACCGTCCACCCGGCCCAGCTCGTCGGCGACGGCGTACTGCCGCAGCGGATCGCCGGACGCACCAACCTCTACCCGAGTGTCCGCTACTTCGGCTCAGCCGCCTTCGACCCCCACACCGACGGCGGGTTCAGCGAGTACCGGGCGGTCCGCGCGGACCAGATCCGGCCGCTGCCGGACGGCGTAGGCACCGAACAGGGCGCCCTGGCCGAGCCGTTGGCGGTCGCCCTGCACGCCGTCGGCCGGGTCCAGGGCCTGCGCGGCCGGACCGTCCTGGTCAACGGGGCGGGACCGATCGGCTCCCTGGTCGTCGCCGCGGCCCGGCACCACGAGGCGGGCACGGTGATCGCCGCCGACCTGGCGGCGTCCTCCCTCGCGGTCGCCCGCGCCATGGGCGCCGACGAGACTCGCGACCTCTCGCACGGCGACGGCCTGCCACAGGACGTGGACATCGTCTTCGAGGCATCCGGCGCTCCGGCCGCGCTCGGCCCGGTACTGCGCGCCGCCGCCCGCGGCGGGACCGTCGTCCAGGTGGGCAACCTGCCCGGTACGCCCGCCCTGGCGGTCCTCGGGGATCTGGTGACCCGCGAGATCACCTGGATCGGCTCCTACCGCTTCGTCGACGAGATCGACGACGCCCTGCGCGCCCTGCGGGACGGCCTGGACGTGACTCCGCTGATCACCCACCGCTTCCCGCTGGAACGAGCCGAGGAGGCACTGGCCCTCGCCGCCGACCCGCAAAGCGGCAGTAGCAAGGTCATGCTGCGCCTGGCCGACGCATGAGGCCCGGCGCGCCGCTCCCCCCGCCCCGAACGTCACCCCTTCGTCCCAGGGCGTCCACGTCACCGCCGTCGCCGCCGTCATCGTCGTCGCGTACGTACGCCCTCATCCACCGTCCGCTAGGAGATCCCCGTGCCCCTGCTGACCTCGCCCCGTGCCGCTGACAGTCGGCGGCTGGCGGCCGACGTCGTGTGCGTCGGCGAGACGATGGCCGTCCTCAGCCCGTCGGACACCCGCCCGCTCGCCGAACAGTCCACCCTCAGAATGGCCATCGGCGGCGCCGAGTCCAACGTGGCATGCGGGCTGGCCGGTCTCGGACACCGCGCCGCCTGGGTCAGCCGCGTGGGCGACGACCCGTTCGGGCGCCGTATCCTGACCGAACTCACCGCGCGCGGCGTCGATGTGAGCGGCGTCGAGACCGACCCGGACCGGCCGACCGGGATCTATTTCAAGGACCCGGGCACGGACCGTACCCGTACGCATTACTACCGCGGCGGATCGGCCGCCACCGGGATGGGCCCGGATCTGGCGCGGCTGCCCGCACTGCGCCGCGCCCGCCTGGTGCACCTCTCGGGCGTGGCCGCGGCACTCTCCGACAGCTGCGCCCGGCTGCTGGAGGCGATCCTCGTCGACCGGGTCGCCGGCGAGAAGGCCCCTGGCGACGATGGGTCCACCGGCGGACCTATCGTCTCCTTCGACATCAACCACCGTCCCGCGCTCTGGCGCGGCGGTGCCGCGGAGGCAGCGCGGAGTCTGCTGGCCCTTGCCCGCGCCGCCGACCTGGTGTTCGTCGGCCGAGACGAGGCCGAGGCCCTGTGGGGCACCACCCGCCCGGACGACATCGCGGAACTGCTCGCGCCCGTGCCGGTCGTGGTCGTCAAGGACGCCGAGCACGGGGCGACCTCCTACGCCGACGACACCGGGACGTTCGTTCCGGCAATGCCCACCAAGGTGGTCGAACCGGTCGGCGCGGGCGACGCGTTCGCGGCCGGTTATCTGGCCGGTGTACTGGAGAGCCGCGACGAACGGTCCCGGCTGCGCCTCGGCCACCTGACCGCCGCCGCCGCGCTGCGCACCAGGGACGACGTGCCCGCCATTCCAGCGCGCACGGAAACCGACCGCCTGCTCGCCCTGAACGACAACACCTGGGCCGCCGCCGCACCGCGCTGAGCGAACCCGCCGCCTCAGGCACAACCGCCGCGCCGCGGCCACCGAAGGAGAACCCCCGACCATGACCGCCGACTTCCTCGCCCAACTGTCCAAGGACCGCGTGATCGCCGTCATCCGCGCACCGAACATCCCGGACGCCGCCGCGCTGTGCGCGGCTCTGCGCGCGGGCGGCATCCACTGGATCGAGTTCACCCGCACCACCCCCCACCTCGCGGCACACCTGAGACGCGCGGTGGCCGACAGCCAGGACGGCGTCGGTGCGGGCACCGTACTGACTGCCCAACAGGCCGAGGAACTGATTGACGCCGGGGCCCAGTACCTGGTCACCCCCGGCTGCCGCCCAGATGTCGCCAAGGCGGCGGCAGCGGCCGGCGTGTCGGTCATCATGGGCTCCCTCACCCCGACTGAGGTCGGGATGGCGCTCGATCTCGGCGCGGACGCCGTGAAGATCTTCCCCGCGCGCGCCGTCGGTCCCCAGTACTTCCGCGACCTGGCCGGCCCCTTCCCGGACGTACCGCTGGTGGCCTCAGGCGGCATCACCGCGGACAACGCCGCCGGTTTTCTCACAGCCGGAGCACATGCGGTGTGCGCAGGTTCCAACGTCGTGCCACCCGCCGCGGTGGCCGCCGGCGACTGGCCAGAAATCACCAGACGCGCCCGGGATTTCACCGACTCGCTGCGCGCCGCGCCGCACGCCTGACCGGCTGGGCCTCCCGGTGGCGGTACGACCCGCACCGAGGCGGCGGAGCGCACCGACGCGGAGCGCTGCGCCTGGTCGTCTGTCCCGACTTGCCGCGGAAGGCCGCGCACGCCGCCTGGGTCCCTCACCTTCGACAGCAGTCGAACCTCCTTGGGGACCCTGGCCGCCAGCCCCCCTCGGAAACGCGGCCCGACAACCTGCGTTCCGCGTAATTCGTGGCGGTTAGAGCATTGAAAGGCGCTCTGAGCTGGGGAAACGCGTATGGGCACGCCTGTGGGGCGTGTCTCTAGGCGCGCGGGTGAGGCGGTCAGGGGGGCGGCGGGGTGAGCTCGATGATCTGCTTGGGTGGGGTGACGCCGCGCTTGGCGAACAGGTCGCGCTGGGGTTTGCTGAGTTCGGTGCGCTGACGGAAGACGCCGGTGGGGCCGGTGAAGGTGCCCACGTGGACGCGGTCGAGTTGGCGGCGGATCTTGTGCCGTTCGGAAACTCATCGCTGCTACTCGGAGCGGGTCTGGCGTTCCATCACGGTCTGCTGGAACCCTGTCCGGGTGATCGTCTCTCTGGTGTACCAGGTGGCTCGGAAGCTGCTCGCGTTCCCAGCGTTACTGTTGCGTCGGGACGCGGCCAAGGATGCGGAACTGCTTGTGCTGCGACACGAGAACGCGGTGCTGCGCAGGCAGCTCACGAGGCCTGTGCGGTACGAGCCGGCGGATCGGCTGTGGTTCGCGGCGCTGTCGTCGCTGATCCCCCGGTACCGGTAGGCGAACGCGTTCCCGGTGACGCCCGCGACACTGCTCGCATGGCACCGCAGGCTGATCGCTCGGAAGTGGGACTACAGCAAGCGCCGGGCCAGGCCCAGGAGACCGCCGACCGCACGTGTGGTGAAGGCGCTGGTGCTGCGGCTGGCCAAGGAGAACCTTGCGCTTGCCGAATACCTCGTCCGTGCAGGTCACGCGGCATGTCTGTATTCGTGGAGGATGCCGCCAAGGCGGTCGTGGCGTCGTATGTCGAGGTGGCTTAGCTTGTCCGGATCGTCGATTGGTGTGGGCAGTGGGTGTAGCGGTCGGGCGTTCGCGATGCCCTGATGCGGTCGATGGGAGTTGTAGAACTCCTCGAACTCCCGTAGGGCGTGGAGGAGGTGGCGCTGGTTCCAGATCAAGGTCCGGTCCAGGAGCTCGTGTCTGCAGGTCTGCACCCACCTTTCCATGATCGAGTTCATTCTCGGCATCTGAATGCCGGTGAGGGCGACCTTGATCCCCGTGCCCTTGAGGACAGCGTCGAACAGGACAGGGAACTTCCCGTCCCTGTCTCTGATCATGAATCGTGCCCGGCAGCCGACGTCCTCGAGGTCCATGACCAGGTTCTTCGCCGCCTGTATGACCCAGGATGCGGTCGGGTGTGCGGTGGCGCCAAGGATCCGGATGCGGCGACTGCTGTGTTCGATCACCACGAGTACGTACATCCGCGCGCCGGACAAGGTGACCGCCTCAAAGAAGTCACAGGCCAGGAGGGCGTCGGCTTGGGAGCGCAGGAAGCTGGCCCACGTGCTGGAGCTCCGGCCGGGCGCCGGATCGACGCCGGATTCCTTGAGGATCTTCCAGACGGTCGACGCGGCCACCTTCACTCCCAGCACAAGCAGTTCGCCGTGCAGACGCCTGTAGCCCCAGTTCGGATTCTCTCTCGCCAGGCGCAGCACCAGAATCCGGACGGAGCGCACGGTACGAGGCCGACCGGGTCGCTTGGGACGCGATAAGGCGGCATGCCGGCGCCTGGCGAGGTCGCGATGCCAGCGCACCACCGTGTCAGGACGCACGAGCAGCCGCACACGCCGCAGAACCGGCAACGGCAGCCGGTGCAGCAGCGCCGCCAGGAACGCCCGATCGCTCGGCGTGAACCGTACTCGATCACCACCGAGTTGGCGCTCGAGCACTGTGACCTGATGGCGGAGGGCCAGGATCTCCGCATCCTTGTCCCGGTCGCTCATCGGCAGCAGACGCAGCAGCGCAAACGCGTTGGTCACTCCCAGGTAGGCCAGTCGCAGCAGCACGGTCGATCATCATGACGCGTGAACCACCGACTACGCGAGAGCGCCGACTCGAGCGACGAGGCCGACCACCGCCAGCCCGGGTGCAGGCTTCCGACCAGGACGGATGACATTCTCGGCAAGCGCAAGGTCCTCGACGCCTATGCCCGGCACTACAACGGTCATCACCCGCACCAGGCTCAAGGTCAGCTCCCTCCGCTCGCCCGAGAGCACATGACTGCTCCGATCGCTCACCGGATCCTGCGCACCCGAGTGTTGGGGGGCGTGATCAACGAGTACAGATATGCGGCGTGAGCTGCAGCGATGAGTTTCCGAACGGCACACGAACTCCTCGGCCTGCGCTGGGAAGACCTCGACCTGGCCGGCGGAACCGCCAGCATCCGACGCACCCTCCAACGCACCAACTCCGGCGGCCTGACCACCCTCCCGACCAAGACCAAGAGCTCGGAACGACGCATCGCCCTGCCGACGCCATGTCTGCGCTCCCTCACACAGCACCGCGACCGACAGCGCAAGGAACGTGAGGCAGCGAGGACAGGCTGGAAGGACAGCGGCTACGTCTTCACCAGTCCCGACGGCGCACCGATCGAAGGGTCCACCCTCACCCGGAACTTCAACACCCTGCTCCGCCGAGCCGGGCTCCGCCGCATCCGGTTCCACGACCTCCGACACTCGGCGGCCACCCTCCTCCTGGAGCAAGGAGTAGAACTGGTCGTGATCAAGGAGCTGTTGGGCCACGCCCACATCGGTGTCACCGCCACCGTTTACGCCCACGTCCGACTCCGCCTGCAACGCGACGCTATCGACCTTCTCGGCCGCGCCCTCCGCAACCCCGCCGAGACAACCTGCAAGCACGACGACGGCGACGAGCCACCCCTCGTCGGATCCTCCGTCCGCTGACGTTGCCGTCAACTACTGCCGTCAAGACGCGCTGAGACCCCGCCAAGCACATGTTGACGGGGTCTCAGATTTGCAACTGCGATTCGGGGAGCCGATCCGCGCTACCGATTCAACATCGAGGCGCCAGATCCACCAGCGCCGTCCGGAATTCGAAGAATCTATTCCTCGATAAGCTCATCGAGCTTATCTGCCGATTTCGGAGTTCCCAATTCTTGAGCGGTAGACACGAGGCGCTCATAGTAGGCCGAGGAGATCGGAAGAGAATCCTCGTAGATCCATGAGCACATCGTATCGAATGCCAACTCCTCTTCACCCACGCTCATCAGGTGGCGAACGTCGGCAATAACCTCTTCCGAAGTCAGAGGAGATTCCTCAAGGAGTTGCGAGACGAGAGCCCGCACGTACTGATACCGCTCCATATGCCACACTCCTTCACTTCGGGAAAGCCGTGAGAACTCTACCGGTTAGGGGCTCATAGCGAACCTCGATGCTTACCCCTCGCACCTCTCCAGTGATTGCCTGAACGGCAGGATCGCCCTTCCTCGTCCGGAGAGTTTTCTCAGCATAATTAGCTGAACCGGTTTTCCAGACACGCGTACTGTTTGGGCTCGTGGCGACATCTGCCACGGCGTCCAGGATGTCATCATCGCTCCACCCCTTTGGAAAGACTGTCTTTCCAGGCAGTCCCGGATAAGCATGTCCGTCGAGGATGTGCTGGGCATCGTCACCAAGCAACTCTCGCCCAATCCCGCCACAGTTGCTGTTGTGAACGAGGACCGGAGTCTCACCTGCGAGTACATAGTACGTGTGGATGCTGTCGACGGTGAGGTCGTAGGTGCGTTGTTGCTTGGTGAAGTGGCGTACGGCGGTGACGGTGACCGTGGCGCCGGTGTTCGTGCGGAGCTTCATCCCGGCGGTCAGGTCGCCGGCGTCTGCCCAGCGGTTGTCACTGGTTACCCAGAAGGGGTGGGTGTCGGTGGCGATGATGGATGCGGGGCCAGCGTCCGTGTTGATCGTGAGGTCAGTGAATTCTTTGTCGTCTTTGGTAACGATGGTAGCGACGACGGGACGTGCGGTGGTTTTTCCTGTTTGAGGGTCGGTGGCGAGTACTTCGTCGCCGACCTTGGCGTCCTCGATGGGCTTATTTCCCCCATCGGCGAGTTCAACCTCTGTTCCCGCGGTGAAACTGTGGCATCTTCGAGCTGCTTCTTCGACCGCGTCTGCCGCGTCATCAGCCTCCTTCTCCGCCTTACGCCCCTTCTTGAAGAACTTCAGCCCCTTGAATGCCTTACCAGGGGTGGGAAGGTCGGTTGCCGCCCAGAAACAGCCCGAAAGTTCAAAGTCACCGCACTTCTCCCACTCGCCCAGGTCCGGGACGAAGAGATCCTTAGCCATTTCCGCCACGCCCGAGAAGAACCCCAGCATCCCCGTATTGACCTTCGAGTCCTTGTAGGGACCGGGTTTCGGCGGGGGTCCTGCGCTGGGCCTGGGGATCGGGGTGGATGAGGAAGTGGACGCGGTGCCTTTGTGGCCACCGTTACCACCGCCGCCTGCGCCGCCGTGCCCCCGGCTGGGGTGCCCACCGCCTCGGTGTCCGCCGCCTCCCTTGCCGTTTCCGCCCCCCTTGGGTCCTAATGGACCTCTCCCCTGGCACGCCTCTTCGGGGCACGTGCCCGTGGGGTCGCTCATCGTGACGGGTGTGTTGTTTGCGTAGGTGTATCCGTTGATCTGCTGGGGGTCGGCCAGGTCCAGGACCGGGTCGACTGAGATGAAGCGGCCGATGTTCGGGTCGTATTCTCGGGCGCCGATGTGGGTGAGGCCGGTGGTGGTGTCGGCAGGTTTGCCGAGGAAGGCTTTGTCGTCGGGCCAGGCTTGTGGTTTCTCGCCGCGTGGGGCGCCGAAGGGGGTGGTGTAGCGCTTGGTGATGGCGTAGGTGGTGGCGTCCAGGGCGATGCTGGAGGTGCCGTGGTGGTCGGCGGCCAGGAAGGACAGTTTGGTGCCGGTGGTCGCGGTGCTGGCGGTGCGGACGGCGATGGTCTGGCCGTTGGCTGTGTAGTAGCGGGTGCCGGACAGGGTTTTGGTGCCGCCCTTGACGGTGAGGCGTACTTCGGTGGCGCCGAGGTAGAGGACGGTGTCGCCGTCGGTGGTGGTGGCGCGGCGGATGAGGAGTTCGCCGTCGGCGTCGTAGAGGTAGCCGGTGGCGGTGGCGGGTTTGCTGCCGGCCGCGGGTTCGGTGGAGGTGGCGAGCTTGCCTTCGGGGTTCCAGGTCAGGGTCTGGGTGGTCTGGGTGCCGGGGCGGCCGGTGGTGTTGCCGGTGTTGTCGTAGGTGTAGGTGCGGGGTGTGCCGCCGTTGGTTTCGGTTTTGGTGAGCGGGTGGGGCTGGCCGGTCTGGGTGCCGTAGGTGTACTTGGTGGTGGTGTCGCCGGCTGTGGTGTGTTCGGTCTGTTCGCTGCGCTGGCCGGCGGTGTTGTAGTGGTAGCCGGTCCAGTAGGGGGCGGCGCCGGCGAGGTTGGCGGTGGTGCGGCCGGTGGTGGCGCAGTTGGCGGTGGCCGGGGTCCAGGCTTCGGTCAGGCGGCGGTAGCCGTCGTAGGTGAAGCATTGGTAGTCGGCCTTGCCGGTGCCGCCGAGTGTCGTGCTGTCGAAGATGGAGGTGACGTTGCCCGCGTCGTCCTGGGTGAATTTCAGCTCCTGCGGCATGTAGCCGTGGACGTCGTCGGTGACGTAGGAGCGGGTCAGGCGGCGGGTGCCGGGCTCGTAGTCGTAGTTGAGGTAGGCCTTCTTCGCCGAGCTGGTCCCGGACATGCCCACGGTCAGCTGCAGCAGGTCACCTTGCGGAGAGAAGCTGGCGCCTTGGAGGTATCCCGTGGTGCCGACGGAGGTCAGCTGCTGGCCGGTGGCGTTGTAGGTGTAGGCAACGGTCTCGGCGGCGAGCCCGCCAACAGCCGGCTCGCTGGACTGACTGACGCTTCCATCGACCCGGTAGCCGGTGGAGAAGGCCAGGGTCTTGGGTACTCCCGCTTTGACCAGGGGGTCCTCGTCGGGAAGCCTGAGTTCGCTGCTCATGACCTGATAGAGGCCGTTATAGGCGGTCACTTTCCGCGTGTACGCCTTGCCGGCCAGGCCACCGTCATAGCGGACGGCGGTGTCCTGCTGTCCCTTGGCGAGGGTGTCGAAGGTCCAGGCGGTGAGCTTGTTGGCATCTGTCTTGGTGCCATTCCACATGCCCGTCTTGCGGCCGAGTTCGTCGTAGTCGTAGACGAGGGTCTGGTTCTCGGCGTTGGTGGTGCTGGTGACCTGGTCGAGGACGTTGTAGAAGGTTTTGGCCTTGCCCTTGTCCGGGTCGTCTGCCAGGACCTGCCGCCCGGCCAGGTCATAGGAGTAGGACCAGGTGGCTTTGTCCGGTCCGGTGATGGTCTTCTGGAGGCCGCCGGGGGTGTAGGTGAAGTCGGTGGTGGTGAATTCGGTGCCGGTCGGCTTGGGGCCGGCGTATGCGCGGCGCTCGGTGGTCTGCCCGCGGACATCGGTGACCTCGGCGACGCCTTGGCCGCCGGCGGGGGCGCTGGTGGCGACGGTGTCGCCGGTGTATGTGGTCTCGGTGGTCCAGCGGGTGACACCGTAGTTCTTGGTGACTGCCTTGATAGCCCGGCTGGCGCCGTCGTAGGTGGTGTCGGTCTGGACGGGGGCCTGGCTGCCCTCGGTCTGCACCGGTGTGCCGGATGGGGACGCGGTCTCGTCCCAGATATCCGCCTGAGAGCTGGCCGCCAGTCCCCGGTCGTCATACAGGGTCAGGCCGATCAGCCGGCCGCCGACCGGTGTGGGTGACTGGACCTGGCGGGTGCGCAGGAGCGAGTCGTAGATCTCGTAGGTGGTGTTGTACCCGGAGCTGTCGCCCTTGAGTGTGCTGGTGGAGATCCAGGGCAGCGACGTGCTGTTGAAGTGGTAGGCGTAAGCCAGGCTGGGGTTTTTGAACAGAACCTTCAGATGATTCGGCAGCCATACGTTGGTGACCCGGCCGAGCGCGTCGTACTCGCTTTCGGTGATCTTGTCGTTTGGGTCGGTGACCTTGAGTGCGGCTCCGGTGGCGAAGTCGAGGTCTGTGGTGGTCTTGAAACTCTTGGCGTCAGCCACTGTAGTCGACGTCAAGGGTGCCCTTGCCGGAATTCTCATCCGCCCTGGTGGGGACCGCTTCTTCGGGTTCCCGAAATCTTGGCCGCGGTCGCTCGGTCCGACGCTCTGGCGCAGCTGCTGTCAGCGCCTCATGATGATCGATCGTGCTGCTGCGACTGGCTTACCTGGGTGTGTCGAACGCGTTCGCGATGCTTCGCCTGCTGCCGATGACCGACCGGGACAAGGACGCGGAGATCCTCGCCCTGCGCCACCAGATCACCGTGCTGGAACGCCAACTCGGCAAGGACAAGGTCCGGTTCACGCCCAGCGATCGGGCGTACCTGGCAGCGCTGCTGCACCGGCTGCCCCTGCACGTCCTGCGACGGTTACGGCTGCTCGTACGCCCCGACACGGTGCTGCGTTGGCACCGCAGCCTCGTCGCGCGCCGCCATGCCGCCGCCTGCAGGCCCAAGCGCCCGGGACGGCCGCGCACGGTGCGCTCGATCCGCGTCCTGGTGCTGCGGCTGGCGAAGGAGAACCCGAGCTGGGGGTACAGGCGTCTGCACGGCGAGCTGCTTGTGCTGGGGGTGAAGGTGGGCGCGTCCACTGTCTGGGAGATCTTGAAGGAGGCCGGCATCGCCCCAGCACCCGAGCGGACCTCCAGTACCTGGGCCACCTTCCTTCGCGCACAGGCTGATGCCCTGCTGGCCTGTGACTTCATGGAAACAGTCACGCTGTCGGGCGTACGGATGTACGTGCTCGTGGTGATCGAACACGGCAGTCGCCGGATCCGCGTCCTGGGCGCCACCGCGCATCCGAGCGCATCCTGGGTAGCGCAAGCCGCGAAAAACCTCGTCATGGACCTCGAAGACCTCGGCCGCCGCGCACGGTTCATGATCGGGGACCGGGACGGGAAGTTCCCCGCCCTCTTCGATGCCGTCCTCAAGGACGCGGGGATCGACGTCGTCCTCAGCGGCATCCAGATGCCACGAATGAACTCGATCACGGAGCGCTGGATACAGACCTGTCGCCGCGAGCTCCTGGACCGGACATTGATCTGGAACCAGCGACACCTACTCCACACCTTGCACGAGTTCGAGCAGTTCTACAACGGACACCGACCACACCGACCACACCAAGGCATCGCGAACGCCAGGCCACTGCACCCATTGCCCCCGCCGATCGACAATCCCGACGCGTTAGCCCGCCTCGAGATACGCCGACACGATCGCCTCGGCGGCATCCTCCACGAATACCGACATGCAGCGTGACCTGCACGGATGAGATTTCCGGCAAGGGCACGACCCTGGTGGTCATTCGGGTTGTTCAAGCGGCGAGGTTGAGTTCGAGTCGGGCGAGGTGGGTGGTTCGGGTGCGGTCGAGTGGGTGTCCGTTCCACCAGGCGTCGAGTCTGATCAGATTCAGTGCGGTAGCGCTGTAGACGTGTTCAAGGTGGGTTTTCGCAAGGCCGCGGTAGCGGGCGTGGTGCAGGCCGGTGACGGCGGTGGCCTGCCGGATGGTTCCCTCGACGCCGGCGCGTAGGGCGTAGTCGGTGTTCCAGTCCTTGGTCTGTTGCTGGTCGCGGGCCTGCCGGAGTGCTTCGGTCATCTCCCGGGGTTGGAGAGAGAGCTGGCGGCGGTTCTTCTTCGCGGTGGTGCATTGGCGCTTGAAGGGGCAGGGGATGCAGTCGAGGGCGGCGAAGGTGACGACTGTCTTGGGGATGCCTTCGCTCACGACCGGATTCCAGGTGGCGCTGGTGTGTCCGGCGGGGCAGGTGGCCTGCTGGGCCTGCCAGTCGATAGTGAAGTCGGTTGCGGCGAAGCCCGCTTGGGCTTTGGCCTGACGGGAGGTGTCCAGCAGGACGGGGGTAATCAGCGCGATGCCGTAGCGGGCCGCGGAACCGGTGATCAGTTCGGCGCTGGGGTAGCCGGAGTCGAGGTAGTGCTCGTTCGGGAGCAGGCCACGGCGCTGCTGGGATTGGTGGATGCATTCCAGGGCTTTGCTGTCGGGCAGGGGTGAGGCGGTGGTGGCGATGTTGGTGATCAGGTTGGGGCGCTTGGGCGCCCGGTCGTGTCTGGGACTGTGTGTCGCCTGAGTTTGGGGCGTGGCTGTCGGTGTGGTGCGGGCGGCGTCGTCGGCCTGGGTGGCGCAGGTCTCGCTGATGTGGACCTTGAACCGTTCCAGAAGGTGTCGCGTTTGGCGGCCCAGCGGGCGTCGGTGTCATAGGGCGAGGTCAGGCGGATACTGCCAGGCGGCAGACCGTCACCGCCCTCATCGGTCCTGTTCCGCCGCACCACCACCTCCCGTCCGTTCCGTGCGGTGGTGCGGGTGTAGTTCTGCAGCAGCACACACCGCAGGACCTCCGCAGCGGGCACCTCGCGCAGCCAGCCGGGCTGGCCCGGTGCCCAGACCGCTTTCAGCAACGCGAAGCCGTCACGGGCATAGTCCAGCGAGAGAGCATCCTGCCTGGTCTTGGACGTGGGCATCTTCCACGAGTCGATCCGGCGTCCGTAGCGGCGCGACCACCCCGGCACGTCGATGACCTGGGCCAGCCAGTCGGGTGCCGCCACCGACAGCGCCTCCACCAGCGCGCGGACCGACTCGCCCACCAGTTCCAGCCGGTTCAGATCCCGCACCGCACTGATCACCGCGGTGGAATCGGTACGCTGCTTGCCTCCGGCCTGGACCAGACCCATGTCCTTCAGCCTGGCCAGCAGAAGGTCGAGTACCTTCTCCTCCAGGTGGTGGGCGACCACCCGAGAGCGGAACTCGGACAGCACAGTGTGATCGAACCCTCCATCCTCAAGGCCCAGGCCCAGCGCATAGGCCCAGGACAAACGGTCTCTCACAGCCTCCGCCGCCTGGCGGTCGGTCAAGTTCTCCGCCATCTGGAACACCGTCACCAACGCCAGCCGCCCCGGCGACCACGCACGCGGCCCCGTCACCCGGAACGCACAAGCGAACTCCGCATCGGCGAACAACTCACCAAACCGATCACGCACCGCAACCGGCAGCGGCACCTCACGCTTGCTGTACTTCGCCCGCACCGCCCGCGCGACCTCCACCGCCGGCTCCGGCCACGACTGCGGCTCCATCGACACCCCGACCCACCCCCCACGACCGGAGACAGACAGGAACCGGCCGCACCCACGATCATCTTGCACGCAACACACCGACACGCCCATAAACCAATGACCACCAGGGTCGGGCACAGTCACAGACTCACAATCACCTGATCATGCCCATACGTGGACGATCACAAAGCCCCAGGTCAACGACCATACGGCAATAAAGACACCCTTCAGGCCTGATCAACGAGTACAGGTATGCCGCTTGACCAGGAGCAACGATTATTCGAGCCCCCACAGGCCGCCGCACAGCAGGGACGGCCCCGCCAGCGATAACAACGCTCGTGATCAATACATCTAGCGCTTGTCGATGGCGAGCTCGCCGTTCAGGATCACCATGCTGAGGTCGCGAAGGTTGCCGATGTCCGCAGTGGGATCAGCGTTCAGCACGAGCAGGTCGGCGCGATTGCCGGGGGCCACCGTGCCGAGGTCGGGGCGGACACATTGCCGCGACGCGCCGCTGGTGCCTGCGGCCAGCACCTGGGTGGGCGTCATCCCGGCCGCCACCATGAGTCCGGCCTCTTGCAGAGTGTTGGCTCCGAACAGGCCCCGACCGCTGAAGGTGTCGCTGCCCAGCGCGATGTGCACGCCCGCCTCAGCGACCTTTTTGAGATTGACACGGGCGTCCGGGTGGGCATCGTCGATCCAGAGCGTGGGCGTGTAGGTGATGTCGTGTTCGAGCATCAGATCGATGAGGGAGTGGTCGGTGAGGGGCTCGACAGTGACACCGTGCTCCAGGCCGTCCGCCCCGGCCTCGATCGCCTCGCGTGCCGCGGCTTGCTGAGTGGTGTGGACGGTAACCCGAAGGCCCCGTTCGTGCGCGGTCTCGATACCCGCCCGAAGGAGATCGAGGGGGAGCCGTTCCAACTCGACACCATCCGGAAAGGCAGGATTCCGCCAGAGGTACTTCGGCTCCCCAGATCGTGCGCACGCGCCTTCCGACAGGAGTTTGATCGCGTCCACCTCGCGGTCAGCGAGGTGGTGCACCAGGTCGCGCATCTGCTGCACGCTGTCGACCTCTCCCGTGAAGCGCTCGCGCGCCCAGGAGTTGTCGCTGAACACCGTGGCGGCGGGGTGCCCGTCGCGTCCGGTGATGCCGCAGCCGGTTGCCAGCAGTCGCGGGCCTCTCAGCGTTCCTGCGGCGATTCTGGCCCGCGTGTCCAGGATTCCGCCCGTCGGATCGCCCACCGACTTGATGGTGGTGATCCCGTGCTCGAGGAACAGCCCGAGCTTTTCGGGAAGCTCGTTGTCCTCGAAGGCCCGCATCGAGTCCGGATCGGAGACCGCACGCACGTCGTAGAAGTGGATATGAGTGTCGATCAGGCCCGGCATGACCCATCCTCCGGCCGCATCCACCTCCTGTCCGCCCCTGAGCGGCTCGGCCGAGACGGATGCGATCTCTCCACCGTTGATGGCGACGTCGTACAGACCGGCGAGCGCCTGGCGGCCGTCGAAGACATGTGCGCGCCTGACCACGAGGTCGTAGGTCGCCGGGCCGCGAGCCCCGGCGCTCACGACTGCTTCGGATTCCTGAGGCATCGCATTTCTCCTGGCGCGTAGGTGTTCGGGCCGTGGTGCACGCATCGTGCGGCCGCTGGTATCGCGGACCGGGAGGGTTCGGACCCCGCCCTAGAACGAACTGCAACTAAATCAGTCACAGTTAAGTTGTGTGTCGCGGCGCAGGGTGTGCATGCGCTACCGCTGGGTCAGTGATCCTTCACTTCGTTGTCGGCGGGCAGTATCTGCTGCAGCAGGCCGGCGATCGTCGTCCTGCCGAGTCGTTGCTCCAGAGCCCGCTCCGCGTTCTGGAACTCGGCGTCGAGCAGGTCGCCGATATTGCGTCCGACCTCGCACGCCCCGCTGGGCGGATGCGTGTGCCGCGAGAAGATCTGGCCCCCCTCGACGGCGGCGTACGCGTCATAGAGCGTGATGTCCCGCGGATCGCCAGCAAGGGACCAGCCGCCCCCTCGGCCCTCGGTGGACCGCACCAGGTGAGCGTCTCGCAAGCGCCCGAGGATGCGCCGCACGAGGACTGGATTGCTGTCAAGGCTGTCCGCGATCTCCGCGGAAGTCAACGAGCCCCCGCGCCGGTGCGCCAGCATCGCAAGCGCGTGAATCGCGACCGCGCTCCTGCTGCTGAGACCCGCCAACTCCTGCTCCTGTCATCGCCACCATTAACTGCAATCAGGCTAGTTGCAGTTAAATAGGTGGTCAACCGAGCTGTAGTGCCGGCCGCGTTCGGCAGGGCGGCAGTGCCCGGCAGGCACAGCCGCCCCATGGCTACTACGACACCCCTGCTCCGCCGCAATCGGCGGTGGGCACGGGGAACCGCGTCGTCCCCGCGGTGGCGGACGCTTCCCGTGTCCAGCCAGTTCCCCGTCCCATTTCGGCCGGTGGCGGCGGCGTGCCGGTGGGCGCGGACGAGACCATGCTGTTGAAGACCTGCCGGTCCGACACACGCGGTCGGCCCCTCGAAGCCCGCGGCATCAGCGGAGCGAGTAACTCCCACTTCTGGGTGATGGGTTCATGGCGGCATATCACCCCACTGTCATCCGCCACCCGGTGATCTTTGAAGACGGACCCTAGCCGTGGAAGGTCGCGACCTCTTCGAGCGCAGCTCGTTCGGTCGTGACGTGGTTCACCGGCGCGGCCTCGTCGGCGTAGCCGAAGGAGACGCCCACGAGCAGTCGCCCTGCGCTGACTGCGAGTTCGGCGCGGACCGTGTCGGCGTAGAAGCTCAGCAGCCCCTGCGGGCAGCTCGCCACGCCGTACGCGGTCATCGCCAGGAGCAGCGTCTGCATGTAGGCGCCGACATCGGCGGCCAGCCGGGGCCCGCCGTCCCCGGTGACGAACAGGAACGCGGCGTGCGGCGCGCCATAGAAGCGCAGGCTCTGCGCGTCGTAGGCAGCCCGCGCCTGGTGATCGTCGGGGCCGATGCCCAGTGCTCCGTACAGGCGGGCGCCGAACGCCGTCCGGCGCGCCTGGTGCACCGGTGCGTACATGCCCTCGGAATGCGGGAAGTCCGCCGAGGTGCGGTGTGCGGCGTGGGCCGACTGCAAGGCGTCCGCCAGGCGTTCACGCGCGGCACCGCTGACCACCTCCACCCGCCACGGCTGCGCGTTGGAGTTGGACGGCGCGGCACCGGCCAGCGAGAAGATCGCGCGCATCGTGTCCTCGGGCACGGCGTCCGGACGGAACGCGCGGGTCGCGTGACGGCCGCGTATCAGCTTCTCCGCGCAGCCGCTCAGCTCGGTGGATACCGGCAAGCTCATGGACACTCCTCGACAGCAACCATGTAAACGAAACCGTTTACCTTGTGGGTACGGCGGGACCCTAACAGACGCCACTCGCCGGGGTAAACGCAGGCGTATACTTGACGCATGAGCGCGACGACTACGGCCTCCGGAGGGCGCGGGCGGGGCGGACGGGAGCGCATCCTGGCCGCCGCCGCCCGGCTGTTCGCCGTCCAGGGGATCAACGCGACCGGCATGGAGCAGGTCGCGGAGGCGGCACCGGTGTCCAAGCGGACGCTCTACGCGCATTTCCGGACCAAGAGCGACCTGGTGATCGCCCACCTCCAGGACCTCGCCTCGTCGGGCGCGACCCTGGAGAGCGTGCTGACCCGCGAGGACATCCCTCCGCGGGAGCGGATCCTCGGGCTGTTCGACCAGCCCACGCCGGGCGCGGCACCGGTGCGCGGGTGCCCGTTCATCGATGCTGCGGCGGAGTTCCCCGACCCGGACAGCACGGTCCACTCCTACGCCCGCGAGCAGAAACTGCGGATGGTGGGGCTGGTCACCGCACTGCTGACAGAGCTGGGCTGCCGCGAGCCGGCCGCACTCGCCGAACAGCTGGTCACCCTCGCGGACGGGGCGGCCAGCCGGGCCATGGTGCTGGGCGAAGCGGACTACGGCAGGCACGCACGGACAGCAGCGGAGACCCTTCTCGCCCACGCCCTCGCGGGGTGACCCTGCGGGTGCGATCAATCATCCACGCAGGTCGGGAGCTTGATCACAGATCTTCGGTTCTCCTCGACATGCACCCCGGGGTCTTCACCTGCGCAGGGCCCCGGCGGCACCATGATCTGTCGTGCTGCTGCGTCTGGCCTACCTCGCCGCGACCAACGCCCTCGCCTTCCTGCGCCTCCTGCCGATGAACGACAGGAAGAAGGACGTCGAGATCCTCGTCCTCCGGCACCAACTGCTGGTCCTACAACGCCAGGCCGGAAGCCCGACCTTACCCGCAGGTGCAGCAGGGCCACGAGGAGTGCCCGGTCGGGCCAAGTCAGCTGTGGACTGCCGTCAGCTGTGGTGGACGGTCTACCTGTGAACACTTCCATATCGCCCAGGACATCGTCCCCCTTGGCGAGTCCGCGGCAGCAGATCCGGCCGGCCCGGGCCGGGCCGGGGATGCCCCATGCCGGCGGGAACGGGATTGACCAGGCCTGGATGAGAGCGCGTAGCCCGGGCCTGGCCGCGCTGGGCGGCCAGGCCCGGGGCGGCTGCTGAGGGCCGCAGGGGTTCGTCAGGCGGAGGCGGGACGCAGCGGGTAGGCGTAGCTGTAGGTGCGCCCGGAGTGCAACAGGTACTTCTCCAACGGTGCCGCGCCCCAGGAGTTGATGCCGCCGACGCCCATCTGGCGGTGGTTGACGAGCAGGATCGTCTCGTCGCGACGCCTCAGCTGATACGGATGCCTGGGGCCGTCGAGGTCCGACGGTGTGAAGTGCAGGGCGCTGGTCTCCAGCAGCGGCTCGCCCTCGGCGGAGTCGGCGACGACGGTCAGACCCTCGCCGGAGCGGTCGGTCAGCGACAGCCGGCGGACGTCCGTCTGGTTCCCCGTCTGCAGGTCCGGCAGCCCGGCCGGGGCGTCGAGGGTGTGCCGCACCCGCACCTCCGGGCCGCTCACCGTGACCTCGGTCGCGGTCTCGGTGACCGTCAGCCTGCCGGTCACCGGGGCGTCGCCGGGGGCCGGGGCGTGCCAGTCCAGCGCCAGTTGCTCGGCGGCGACCTCCTGCCCGGCCGGGGCCCAGCGGGTCCGCTCGCGCAGGACGGCGCCTCCAGCGCCGCCCGAGGCCCCGATCAGGCCGATCCACCCGGCTGACACCTCTGCTTCCACGTCGTCATCCTCTCGGGTCGGCTCGTTCGGGGGGAGGTCACAGGCGTCATCACGGTGATCACACGCCCGGGTAGTTGCGCCATACGCCTCGAGGAAACGGCTTTCGGCGCAATACGGTCCCCATGACGTTCCTGAGGTCCGAGCACATGAAGTGATATCGGGCGGTTGGCCAGTCGCTTTCATCCTCCTCGGCGACCCCCTCTGGATCACGGAGGATCTCGGCGTGGATCCACTCCACGAGATGCCGGACCTCCGGGTCCGCGAACCTTAGAAGCTGTTGTCTTTCCGGGCTTGAGGACGGTGTTTTCGCTGGTCGGGCATAGGGGCGATGATCCTGTGGGAGTGGTGGTCTGTCGTGTCGCCGCTGCTGTGGAGGCCTTGGATGCCGTCGGTTGTGGGGCTGCTGGAACAGCGCGAGCTCGTCGCTCGCCGTCGCGTGGACGAGCTGCGGGAGGAGGCCGACCGTATCCAGGCTGAACTGGCCGTGGCCGAGCGGGACTGGAAGGAATGGGCCATCGCTCGCTTGCGGGTGGGCGAGGTGCTTGCCCCGGGAGACGAGACCGAGCGTGGCCACGACCAGTTCGACCGGATGTCGGCGTACACCTGAACGTGGCTCTGGCAAGATTTTCGTAGCCGGGGATCATCTCGGGGGTTCCATGGTCGACCGATCCACGGAGCGGCGGAGGTGGGCGATGAGGACGACGCGGTGGCGGAGCAGGGAGACGCTCGCGCGTCCTGCCATGATCCGTTTCTGGAGCTTCAGGTCGGTGATTCGGCCCTCATTGACGCCGGAGTTGTAGGGGGTGGTAATCCCCTGGGCGACGGCATACTGGTCTTCGCGCAAGGCTCCGGCAACACCGGCAAGCGGTGCCAGGCCGCTGCGGGAGAGATCGTCGAGCCAGGTCGGCAGGGGTGTTGCGTCCCGGTTGTCGAGCATGGCGGCGAACCGGCGGACCAGGTCGTAGGTGTACTGAAGTTCCGGGCATTGGTCGAGGAGTCGGTGCAGGCGCTCGGTGGCATAGAGGTTGCGTTTGTCCGGGCGGGTGGTGATCCATCGGGCGGTCTCGCGCGGGGACGGTGGGCGCTCGTGGGGCTGGTCCAGCGGCAGCCCACGTCGCAACGGTGCGATAGCCATCTTCACGCGCTGGTAGTGCCCGAGGTAGCCCTTGGTTCGGAGTTCCTCGTGCAGGGCCTTAGCATTATGTTCTCCCTCGTCCCAGCGTTGTTGCAGGTAATCGCGGTAGGGGTCCAGGGTGGAGGGTTTGCGGGGCGGGCGCCGCATCACCTCCTGCCAGGTGCTGGCGAGGGCGTACTTCCGCACCGTGCGGCGGTCCAGGCCGAGTGCCCGGGCCACGGCGCTGTAGCTGCGGCCGATGTCGGTCAGCGCGTGCACGGCCTCGAACAGCCTCCTGGCGTGCCGCCCGGCTCGCGTGTCCTGTGCCGTTCAGAAACGCGTCACTGCTGGTCATGCCGCGTATCTGTACTCATTGATCAGGCCGCCAAGGATACGGGTCTGGAGTAGCCGTCCTGGGGTTTTCAAGTCGCTCAGCGGCGCGGTGTGGTGGTCGGCGAGTGGAGGTAGTTGCTCTCGGGCCTGATGCGGTCGATGCCCGTTGTAGTGTCCGGCGTAGGTGCTGAGAACGTGGAGAGCGTGGCGCTCGCTCCAGAGCAACAGGTGGTCGAGGGCCTCGCGCCGTAGCGTCCCGATGACCCTCTCGCAGTGTGCGTTCATCCGCGGGGACTGCGGGGCGGTCTTGAGGGTTTTGATGCCCTCAGCTTCGAAAATCGCGTCGAAGGAGTCGGTGTATTTGTCGTCCCGGTCGCGGATCACAAAGCACAACGACTCCAGGCGCACGCCCACTTCAAGCGCAAGGTTGCGGGCCTGTTGGGTCGTCCACTGTGCGGTCGGATGCGCGGTCACCCCGGCGATGTGGAGGCGGCGTGTGCCGTGCTCGAGGAAGATCAGTGCGTAGACGCGGCGAAGATCCACCAGGTCGATGTGCAGGAAGTCGCAGGAGATGATGGCCTCGGCCTGGGATGTCAGGAACTCACGCCATGTAGGCCCGCCGCGGCGGGGAGCCGGGTCGACCCCGGCTGCCGTCAAGATCTTCCATACCGTGGATGCGCCGATCCTGTGGCCCAGCCGGGCGAGCTCCCCCTGGATCCTGCGGCAGCCCCAGCGCGGGTTCTCCCGCGCCAGCCGCAGCACCAACTCCTTCACAACTTCCGCCGTCGCTGGCCGGCCCGGCTTGCTCCGGCACGCACTGTAGTCCCACCTGCGTGCAACGAGACGCCGATGCCAGCCGAGCAAGGTCCCTGGTGTCACGGGGAACACCTGTTCCCAGCGACGCCGAGGTATCAGCGAAGACAATGCCGCGAACCACAACCGGTCCGCCCACTCATACCGCACCGGACTCGAAAGTTGCCTGCGCAGCACCGCGTTCTCATGCCGGAGCACGAGCAACTCAGCGTCTGTGGCCATCCGCCGCCGACGCAGCAGCACCGCTGGGACCGTCAGAAGCTTCCGCGTGACCTGATACACCAATGAGACGATCACCTGCACATGGTCCCAACGAGCCCGCAGATCCCGCCAGACCGCCTACGACCTGCAGCGACGCATTTCTGAACGGCACAGGCGATCTCCATGACGAAGAAGACATAGAGACGTCTGAGGAAGACGGTCTCCACGTGCATGAAATCGCAAGCCAGCAGCGGGGCCTGTGAACGGAGGAAGGAACGCCAGGTCTGCTGGCTTGCTCGCTGCGGTGCGGGCGGTAGACCGAAGCGGCGCAGAACGCGTCGGATAGTCGCAGCGGCTACCCGATGACCAAGCCGACGCAATTCCCCTTGGATCGTAACATACCCCCAGGTCGGGTTCTCTCGCGCCAGGCGCTGGATGAGCGCAACCGTCTCTTCCGGCAATGGTGGACGACCGGACCTGACCGCCGCCTGGCGCCACTTCCAGCGCACCAGACGACGGTGCCAGGCCAGCAGTGTGCCCGGAGTGACCAGCCGATGGCGACGTAAGACGGGTGGCAGATGCCGTGCGAGAGCGGAGAGCACGGCACGATCAGCCCATGAGAGCCGCGGACGCTGGACCTGCCGGCGAAGCACGGCGACCTCATGACGAAGCGCGAGGATCTCGGCGTTGTTCACGGCGGCCGACCGGCCCACCAGGAGGAGGCAGCCCAGCAGTCGGCAGAAGATCAGGTACAGCAGTCGCAGACCCACGATCACTGATCGTGCCCATACTTGGACGACCGCAAAGCCCCAGGTCAAGTACCGTACGGCAATAAAGACACCCTTCAGGCCACGGTCTCGCGTTGCGAACCCTCCAGGGTTGACGACGGCCGACGGAGATGCCGGGTTCCTCTACCTCATGGTCGGGTTGCGAACCCTCCAGGGTTGATGACGGCACCGTACCCCCGCCGTCGCGCATGCGGCCGCGTGAGGGTTGCGAACCCTCCAGGGTTGATGACGACGAGGCGGCCCGCCTCTACGCAGCCCAGGCCGAGGAGTTGCGAACCCTCCAGGGTTGATGACGACGGCGACCCTGCTGGCCCTCGCCGCGGTGTACGAGTGGTTGCGAACCCTCCAGGGTTGATGACGACCCGGCGCTGCCGAGCCGACAGCGGCCGCATCTTCGCGTTGCGAACCCTCCAGAGTTGATCACGACGCCCATACCCCTCTGGGAACGCCAGCACCTGTTCGTGTTGCGAACCATCCAGGGTTGATGACGACCCGGCCGTGTCGCAGTACACACCGCCCGCGTGAGTGTGTTGCGAACCCTCCAGGGTTGATCACGACGTACCTGGACCGACGGCTCTTCCTGACCACACACGCGTTGCGAACCCTCCAGGGTTGATGACGACCCGGCTCAGGTCCAGCACCTCTCCCAGTTCCTCGTCGGGTTGCGAACCCTCCAGGGCGGATGAGGACGCCGAGCCTGTCCCGCAGCGGCCGACGGGAGATCGCGTTGCGAGCCCTCCAAGGCTGATGAGGACCCTGTGCCGGTCCGGTGCATGAGTGCCGCCGTGGTGGTTGCCAGCCCTCCAGAGCTGATGACGACGAGGGGGCCGTGGTGGCTGCTGGCGCGTGGGACCTTCAGATGTTGCCAGCCCTCGGGGCCGATGAGGACATCGGTCGGGGGCGACCCAGAACGTGCGAACGTCCTTGATACCACCCCTCCGGGGGTGATGAGGACCACTCCCAAGTGGATGTCGGCGATAGCGACCACTGAGTTGCTACCCCTCCGGGGCTGATGAGGACGCGGGCGTCGACCTGCCAGAATACGTGGAGCCCGTCTAGTTGCCAACCCTCCAGGGCTGATGAGGGCACGACTCCGACGCGTGCGATCCCTCCAACAACGCCTGGTTGCGAACCCTCCAGGGCTGATGAGGACCCGGCAGATGCTGTCGCACTACGGGAAGTCGGCCGTGTTGCGAGCCCTCCAGGGATGATGAGGACCGAGAGGTTACGCGGCTCCGTCGCCACAGGGCTGGCGTTGCGAACCCTCCAGGGTTGATGACGACCCGCGCTCGGCCAGATCGGCCGAGGCACGGAGACGTTGCGAACCCTCCAGGGTTGATGACGACGCCCCCACTCCTGTTCGGTGAGGCTGTACAGCCTGCGTTGCGAACTCTCTGGGGTTGATGACGACGTGGCGCCGCTGTTCACCGCGCTGGTAGGCGAGATCTAGTTGCGAACCCTCCCGGGGTGATGACGACCCGTGCGCGCCGAGGCCGAGTACGGCTACCTGATCAAGTTGCGAACCCTCCAGGGTTGACGACGACGGGGGCGGCCCCATCGGGGAGCTCCTGCCGCATCGGTTGCGAACCTTCCCCGGCTGACGAGGCGCCGTGAGCTGCCATACGCAGCGGTATGCGCTGTCGGTACCCCCGTGCAGGGGCAATAAGCAATGTGAGGTTGTCAAGCCATCATGCGCTCCGCAGGCTGCCTCTGGGGGCGATGTCTCTGACGCTACCCCACTCCTCCGACAGCTTGTCCCAACTTGGCTGTGTGGGACTGTTTTTGGCGTCCGTCTGATCGATTCTGACCGTTGTCAGTGGCTGCTGGTAGATCCTCACCTATGAGTGCCGCGTGCGTGGTTTGGGTGTGATAGACATACCGCCTTAGTCGGGAATTTAAGGAAAAACCCGTACCGAAATCACCTCGCTTCGCGGGCACACATGTGCCCGCTGACCAGTAGAAAGGAGGAGATGTGCGCTTACGCGTCCATGTCAGCACCAGGGCGAAGGAGATCCCGTGGGATCAGGTCATCGCGCCGGGGCGGGCGATCGTCTACGCCGCGCTGACCCGCCAGGCGCCGCAGCTCGGGGCCAAGGTCCACGAGACCGGATGGGGTCCACACCGCATGGCGCCCTTCGGCCACAGCGCCCCGGTCTTCCCCAAGCCTGTCCGTGCTCGCGGCACGTATGTCGCCGGAGGCGCCGGCACGCTTGAGTTCGGCAGCCCGGTAGAGGAGATCGTCGAGGCCCTCGCCAAGGACTTCGCGATGATCCCCATCCTGGACTGGGGCGGCGTGGCACTGAACATCGAGGGTGTCACGCGAGTCGAGCCGCCTGCCTTCGCCTCCGGCAGGGCGCGGTTCCGGACCGCCAACCCCATCACGGTCCAGAGCGAGGCCCTGCGGTCGCCAGACCGTCAGCGGATCCGAAGGACATGGCTTCTCCCAGGCGACACCGGGTTCGACGTCGCGCTGGGCCACAGCCTGCGCCGGAAGGCAGAGACCTTCGGGCACGGCACGGTCACTCTTGAGGCGATTACCTGGATCGGGCCTCAGCGGTCCTTCTCCGTGGTCGGTCACGGTGGCGATGCGTCCGGTACGGTCCATCGGGGCAAGAAGACCGGGGCGCCAGTGGAGATTGATGTCTCGGGTGCCCCGGCCGCGCTTCAGGCGCTGTGGTCCGCTGGCATCGGGGGCGCCACATCTGCTGGTTTTGGCTGGGTGCTGCCCTGATGACAGACCACCTCACGCAGAACGAGCTCCAGCTCACCCCGCATCCCCTCCAGCGCGCCGGTGCCTACGCGATCGCCGCCATCGCGAAAGCCGCCCACCCGGAGAAGGTCACCGGGGAGCAGTTCGACCAGGTCGTCCAGCGCATGATCAGCGACCTTGTCGCCACCCGCACGGTGGCGAAGGGCCAGGCCGGGTGGTACCTCCTGGGCATCTCGTACACCTTGTGGCCCAACTGCGCGCTCCACTACAAGAGCAAGCGCACCCCTGAGGGAATCGCCGCCTGGCGCAGTGTGCCGCCTGCGCAGACGTGGCCGGGTGTTCCCTGTTCTCTGTGCGGGCGCCCCGCCTGCGACTGGTACGGGAACGTCGACATCCCTCTCGGCGCCAGTGTCGAGCATCGCAACACCACGGCCCCGGATCATCAGGGGACCCCGTTGTGCTTTCCCTGTGTCACAAGCTTCCACGCTCTGCCTTACGCCTTCACCGCGGGCGGAGGTGTCCTGTACGGGGTCCATTCCTGGGACGAGAGGTTCATGGCCCGCGCCACCTCCGCCGCCGTCCCCGGCAACCAGCGGCACATGATGGTCCGCGGTGACCTGAAGAAGGACGGAGGGGCCTTCCCTGTCGAGTTCGCCGCCTTGAGGGCGCTGCGCTGGTGGGACAAGCGCATCACCGCCGGTGTGCAGGCCATCCAGTTCAGCAACAGCACCCGGGATATGAAGTTCCGGGTGGAGGACATGGGCCAGCCGCTCGCCGAGTGGCTGCGTTCCACCGCTTCGGACACCGGCCGCCGTGCCGGTTTCCGCTTCCTTGCCCGTGCCCAGGCCACCGCCAAGGTCTCCGGACTGCGCATGCTCGCCTGGCGCGCGTTCAACCAGCCCGACCAGATCCCGTCCCGGGCGACCGGGTGGCTGCGCGACCAGATCACCGAAACGGGCCGCATCCCGGCGGCGGTGCCGCACCTCGCTCCCTTGATCCGCACCTATCTCACGGAGGTCCTGCACGTGCTGGAAAAGGACGTCGGACACGTCACCACCATCGCCCGCCGCATCGCCGACGTCGTCACCGCCGACGACGACAAGCGGCTGAAGAAGTTCGTCGTGGCCACACGCCGACCCAACGACCTCAAGGGCTGGCTGCGGAGCCAGATCGCCGACTGGGCCAAGAAACGCCCCGCCGAAGCCGCGAACGAACCCTTCATCACCGTCCCCCAGTGGCGCGTGCTCTTCGACTCCGGCAACACGTCCTGGAGCGCCCGCGAACTGCTCTTCGTCGCCGTCTTCGAAGAACTGTGCGCCCGCGGTGCCACGGTCACCGCCACCGACGAGACCGCCACCGACGAGGACTTCACGACCCTCGACACCAACGACCAGGAAGAGAGCGACTGACTATGAGCATCTACCTCACCGGCAAGGCCGTCCTCGACATCCAGGCCGGCGCTCCCAACAACGGACGCGGCACCGCCGACCAGGGCAACGTCACCCCCGTCAAGCAGCACCGCACCGGTGGCAAGACCTACCCCTACGGCTCCGCCCAGTGGTGGCGCCGCATGCTCAGGGACAGCCTCCCCGAAACCGAGACCCCCTCGCCCGTCCTCGTCAACGGCAAGGACGCCAAACAGCAGGCATATACCTCCGGCCGTCCCGACCGGTACACCGACGACGACCTCTTCGGGTACATGGCCGCCACCAAGTCCGGCACCCACATGCGGGATACGGTCCTGTCCACAGGCACCTTCGTCTCGATCGCGCCCGAACGGCCCACTCGCGACTTCGGCACCATGAACCGCGGTCTGCCCACCGGCGCCAACCCCATCCTCCACGAGCACGAGTTCTACACCGCCGCCCTGCAAGGGGATCTCCGCCTCGATCTCGCCCGCGTCGGATTCTTCGAGCAGGACGGCGGCGTCCGCAAGGCCGCCCTGTCGGACGAGTCCGTGCAGGAAGCTCTCCAGGCGGGATGCACCGAGACCACCCGCCGGGGAACCTCCGGCCTCCTTCTGCCCCTCCCAGAACGCCGCCGCCGTGTCGCCGTGCTCCTGCGCACCATCGCTGCCATGCACGGTGGCGCGAGCCAGGCCGCGCACTACGGAGACCGCACGCCGGCTTTGATCCTCCTCGCCCCGATCCAGGGCGGCAACCAGCCCTTCACTCGGATCCTGGCACCTGTCGAGGGTGAGATCCGGTTCTTCACCGACACGCTCCGCGAAGAGATCGACGCCTGGTCCGACCTCATCGACGGCACGGTCCACCTGGGGTGGGCTCCGGGCTTCCTCGGTGATCAGCGCGAGGCCGCTCGCGCCGACCTGGACGACCTCATCAAGGATGACCGCCTGGTCATCGACCACCCCCGCGTGGTCCTCCAAGCCCTCGCCACCGCGATCGAGACCGGACAGCACGACGCCTGGTACCAGGACTGAGCCAGTCAACCACTCATGCGCCCGCAAGGGACCAGCACGGGAACCGGCATTCCCCCCGAAGCCTGTTCCGCCAGCCCCAACCCGGCCGTCAGGAGATACCGGTGACCCGTATCGAGGCCCTCGAAGTTACCGTCAGCGCCCCCATCGTCAGCTTCCGCAACCCTCTCTATCAAGGCATCCAAGTCGGCCTGCCCTGCCCGCCGCCCAGCACCGTGGGCGGCATGCTCGCCGCCACAGCCGGCGCCTGGGGCCAGGTCCCTGAGAACACCCGCTTCGCCATGACCTTCACCGCCCAAGGCTCCGGCACCGACCTGGAGACCTACCACCCCGCCGCCACCAAAGCCGCCTACCGCAACGCCACCATTAAGGACCGCGAGTTCCTCACCAACGTCACCCTCACCGTGTGGCTGACCACCGACCTGGAGATGTGGGAGACCGCCATCCGCGTACCCGTCTGGCCCCTGCGCCTGGGCCGGTCTCAGGACCTGGCCACCGCCCGCACCCGCCGCGTGCCCCTCACCCGCGGCGGCACCGGCACTCAAGGCCACTCGCTCATCCCGCACACCACCGCCCCCGACCCGCGCACCATCCACAACGGCGAGCAGTTGCAACTGCCCACCGCCACCACCCTCGACCGCTCCCGCACCACCTGGGACACCTATCGCTACGCCCGCACCGGCACCGACGCCACCCTCACCGCCGACTACACCACCGACGCCGGCCAGGCCCTCATCCTGCTCCCTCCAGTGCACCCCACGCACGCAGCCGCGAAGGACACGCATGCATGACGCCCGGCCCCTGCGCGCGAAGAGCGCCCGCCACGGCGAAACCGAGGGCGAACTGCTCACGACCCATTCCCTGACCACACTCCGGCGAGCCGGCACCATTACGGCACGCATCGGACGCATCCCCGGCCTGCCCCCGCGGTTCCCCCTCTGGTTACGGGCCGCCAGCTTCCTCCACGACACGGGTAAGGCCGCAGAGGGCCTCCAACGCCAGATCGGCAACACCGACGATCCCCCAAAAATATGGGGTGAACGGCACGAAATCCTCTCCCTCGGCTTCCTCCCCACCGTCCTCGCCGCACTCGAGGAGGAAGAGATCCTGTGGATCGCCACCGGAGTCGTCACCCACCACCTGCCTCTCACCGGCGAAAAGGGCCGCCGACACGCACTGCTGCCGATCTACAACCGCGACACCGCAGACGACTTCGCCAAGAAGTTCGGCCCCCTAGACGCGGACACGGTTCAAAACCTCACCGACTGGCTGCACACCACCGCTGTCAACACCGGACTCATCCCCGCCGGGCCATGCCCCACCCTCACCCCCGAAACCCTCGTGAAGGACGCACACACACTCTTCGGTGAACTCCTCGACCAGTGGGAATGGCCACTCCCAGGGCCTGACGCCGAAATCGACGGCATCACCGCTGTCCTCCTGCAAGGCGGAGTCACCATGGCCGACCGCATGGCCTCCGCCCACACACCCGTCCACCAGAACCACCCCCTCACCCCCGCATACCGGAACCGCCTCGAAAACCGCCTCACCGCCCAAGGCCACCGGCTCCGCCCCCACCAGGCCCAGGCAGCACACACCAGCGGACACGTCTTCATCCGCGCCTGGACCGGCTCCGGCAAAACCGAAGCCGCACTCCTGTGGGCCCTACGGAACCTCCACGAGATGACAGCCGCCGGGCAAGGCACACCCCGGATCTTCTATCTCCTGCCCTACCTCGCCGCAATCAACGCCATGGTCCGCCGCCTTGAAGACGACCTCCACGCCCAGGGAGAAATCGGTGTCTCCCACTCACATGCGGCCTCCTACTACCTCAGCCGCGCGCAGGAAGACGAATGCCCCACCGATACCCAGGCCCTGGCCGCCGCCCGCAAGTCACTGGCCCAGGAGAACGCCACCCGCCTCTTCCGCGAACTGATCCGGGTCGGCACCCCCTACCAGCCCCTGCGCGGCACCCTCGCAGGCCCCGCCCACTCCAGCGTCCTCCTCGACACCGCCAACTCCCTGTTCATCCTCGACGAACTCCACGCCTACGACCCACGACGCCTCGGCATGATCCTGGCCATGATGCGCTTCTGGGAACGCCTCGGCGGCCGATTCGCCATCGTCTCCGCCACCCTCCCCGACGCACTCCAAGAAGCCATCCGCACAGCCCTCACACACCAGGCGCACCTGATCGAGCCGCCGCAAGGAACCGCCTTCCCCCGCCGCCACCGCCTCTCCACCCGCCCCCACACCCTCCGCTCACCCGAGGCCATCGCCGAGATGACCAGCCGACTCCAAGCAGGCGAAGCCCTCCTCGTCGTCGCCAACAACCGGCCCACCGCACGCGCCCTCTACCGCGAACTCGGCCCCATCGCCCGCCGCATCCACCGCGACCCGGACGCGGCCATCATGCTCCACTCCCGCTACCGACGCGATCACCGAGCCGACATCGAAGACCGCATCCGCCGCCGCTACAAAAACGGCCACAAGGCCCGCAAAGGCGGCCTCCTCGTCGCCACACAGACCGTCGAGGTCTCCCTCGACGTCGACTTCGACAGCATCCACACCGCCTGCGCCCCCATGGACGCCCTGTGCCAACGCTTCGGCCGCGTCAACCGCAGCGGCGCCCGCCCACCGGCCGACGTCATCGTCCACGCCCCCCAGTACATGCCTCGCCGCGGTGAACCCGGCTTCTTCACCGACGGGGTCTACCCGAAACAGCCCGTCGCCCTGGCCTGGAACATCCTCCAGCGCCACGACGGCAACGTCATCGACGAAGCCATGATCACCACATGGCTCAATGAGATCTACGCCAACACCGACGGCTCATGGGGCGCGAGCTGGCGCACCGAGCTCGAACACTTCAAAGAACGGTTCACCGAAGCCTTCCTGACCTGGACCGAACCCTTCCGCGACCGCTCCGAACTCAAAGACGACTTCGACGCCATGTTCGACGGCAAGGAAGCCATCCTCACAACAGACCGCGACGAATACGCCCGACGCCTGGCCACCGACAACGGCCGACGCCCAGGCCGCCTCCTCGCAGAAGACCTCCTCATCCCCATCGCAGGCAACACCGAGACCACCTGGGACGACAAGCTCAAGGTCCACACCATCAACGCTGAATACGACAAGGAAAACGGCCTCGGCACAGTCCGCCGCTGAACCCGCCGCTAGAATCAGCGCCCATCAGGGCACGCAGCTTGAAACCTTCATACCCTTCATCACCCCGTCACGGGGTCACAACGTACGCGCTTTGCCTTATGCGCGTCGCGCGTCATCAACCTGAATCTCTCTGAGACAAGGCCCCGCGGGTCACGTTGTCGTCATCACCCCTCGTGGGTTGGTGAGACGAGCCCAGCCCGGCCCCGGTCGTCGTGATCAACGCTTTGACCTGCGCAGATGCACTACCGTTGGACCGCTGCAAAACGGCCGCCGAAGTTGCGAATTATTAGCTCACTGACCTGCGGATTTACCGTCGGGTCCTAATCCACCCGAGAGGGTTCGCAACTCGTGGTTGTAGCGGGCGATGACCTCCGGCCAGCCATGTCCTCATCCACCCAAGAGGGTTCGCAACACCGTCCACCGCATCCTGCGTGCCGGGGTGGAGGGGGTCTCATCCACCCGAGAGGGTTCGCAACGACTCCGGCGGCTACGAGTACGCGGGCCGGAGCGCGACGTCCTCATCCATCCGGGAGGGTTCGCAAGATACGCAGGTGTCCGTCGTGGCCGAGTTGGGTGAGGGTCCTCATCCACCCGAAAGCGTTTGCAACATGTGCTGCTGGATCGTTTTGACGAACTCCTGCCGCGGGTCCTCATCCACCGAGAGGGTTCGCAACCCGAGGACTACGGCACCGCCTCGTCGGCTCCGCATAAGTCCTCACCTACCCGCGAGGGTTCACAACGCGGCACGCTGGCTCATGGGGGGACGGCCGGGCTGGGGGTCCTCATCCACCCGAGAGGGTTCGCAACATCTCGACGGGCTTCTTGCGGTAGCGGGCCATGGCGCGTCCTCGTCCACCCGACAGGGTTCGCAACTACACCTTCAGCCCGTCGGAGTTCAGCTCGACCCGGGGTCCTCATCCACCCGAAAGGGTTCGCAACTAGAGGACGTCGCAGTAGCAGCTGGTGCAGCCGCAGAGTCCTCATCCAGGGTTCGCAACACCAGGGCGCCGCCGGGCCCACGCGGGATGCGCCACGAGTCCACATCCACCCGAGAGGGTTCGCAACACACTGAGCTCGACCGCATACGCCAGAGTCGGCGTGTCCTCATCCACCCGAGCGGGTTCGCAACGGACAGTTCTGCGGCGACCGAGTACAGGCCGTCGGGTCCTCATCCACCCGAGAGGGTTCGCAACGCGCGGGTGTGGCGGATGACGATGTCTGCCGTCTCTTGGCCTCATCCACCCGAGAGGGTTCACAACTACCAAGCCCACTGGCTCTGGAGGCTTCGCGGGCGGCGTGTCCTCATCCACCCGAGAGGGGTCGCAACGGGAACGCCCGGCGGTTGGGCATGCCCAGGTCGTTGGCGTTCTCATCCACCCGAGAGGGTTCGCAACAAGTTCTTCTGAGACAGGAGCCGGCCAGCCTTCGCGTCCTCATCCACCCGAGAGAGTTCGCAACTTGTACCGTTCCCCCTTGAATATCCTGCGTGCTGGGGTCCTCATCGATCCGAGTGGGTTCGCAACTCTGCCACGACACCGCGTGCGGCCACATGACCACTCGGCCCTCATCGATCCGATAGGGTTCGCAACTGAATTACCCCCAGGTTGTCTTCCTCGCCGCGGCCGGGTCCTCATCCACCCGAGAGGGTTCGCAACAACCGGGGCTGCCGGGTGTCGGGTGTCGGGTCCGCTCGGTCATGCGCTCTGCTCCAGGCTCTAGCCGAATGGTTCAGACTGAACATTCCTGTCACTGCAAGCCTCGGGAAGAACGCGAGGCAAGGGGAGTCAAGACACAGGCGCTGGAGCGACCTCCCCTCGTACATAAGGAAGTCCCGAGCCTCGGTGTCGAAGCTGGGGCCGATGGCACGCAGAACGGTCTCCGCAGCCCTTCCGAGGCGGTGATGGACGACCGGGCCCCGTCGGCGGGCGCGAAGCGCAGGGCGTCCCGCTTCAGCAGCCGGAGGTCCTCGGGATGCCTCCGCGGCCACGAGGTCAGCGCCTCCTGGCCGCTCATCACCTCGTGGTATTCGAGCAGCGTGCTGAGCTCGACGTACTGGCGGGACCGCCAGGCATCGCACACCCTGCTCGCGGACAGCTCCCTCCCCTCCTCCAGGAGTACCCGACGTCCATGGTCGCCCCGTCCGCTCACCGGGTTCTACGCACCCGAATACTCGGCGGTGTGATCAACCAGTACGGATATGCCGCCTGGCCAGGAACGACAAGTTTCCGAATGTACAGGGCATTAGGGCTTGCTATGCACGGAAACGGCATACTTCCCGTCGGTGTAAGGGTCGCGAGCCCACGTCGCGTACCTGGCTTCAATGGTGAGCCCCACCGCACGGCAGTGCGCGTCGTAGTCGTCCAGGGTGTAACCGCGGTCCAGGGCGAAACCCGCGACGAGACGCCCAGCCGGACGCACATGAGCCGCCGCCCCAGCCACCAGAGCCGGTTCCGTCCCCGGTGGGGTGAACAGAGGGACATTGCCCGCCAGCACCACGACATCGAATGACGACCCCAGGTCGAGGTTGATCAGATCCTGCAAGTACCAGCGGATCTCCGGAGCCAGCCGCCGGGCGGTGGCGAGCATCGACTCGTCGGCGTCCACACCCGCCACGTCGATCCCGTGACGGGCCAGCTCGATGGCCACCCGCCCGGTACCGCAACCCGCATCCAGGACCGTGGTGGGCCGGAAGGACCGGACCAGCGCGGCCTCACCGTGGATATCCCCTCCTCCGGCGGCGATGCGGTCGAACCGCGACTGGTACTCATCACCGTTCCACACCATGCGGCCAGAGTGTTGCACGCGCGCGTGCGCGCGACCATACGGGCAGCGAGCAACTCTGGCCGCTTCCGGAAACCGCCAAAGGAAGCTGTCGTCAGCCTGACTCAGTCCCCATCGACTGCATGCTTGGCACACTATTTTACATTGATCGTCCGCGCACGCACCGAACGCCGCGCTACCGCATTTGTGCGGCGGCCGGTTCCGGCCCCACAGGCGCCGGCGGCTGTCGTGGCGGTGCTGCGGGGCGTGCCGGTAGACGTCGGCGAACTTCATGGGGTCGCCTTGGGCGGCCAGGGAGCGCCGCTGTCCGGCAGAGGCATCGGCCCTCCAGTGGTGATCTTGAGAGTGGCGGGCGTATCTTCACGCCCCATGAGTGAGCAGCCGTACGTGCGAAACGAGTTCAGTGGTAGCGCCAATGGCCCCGTTGTGCAGGCTGGTTCCATTGGAGAGGTGAGCCTGAACGTCCCGTACGACGCCGAACAAGCGGCTTTCCAGGCACGGTTGCGGAAGCGCACGGAACGTGCGTGGGCTGCTGAGGATGCCGAACGCCGACGCCGACAGGCGGTTGCTGCTCAATATGCGAGGTCCCGGCGACGGTTTCTGTATGTTTGCTGGATCGTGCTTACGGTGTCGGTAACAGCGGGCGTCTTGTGGGCCCGGGACGAGAACGGCGTTTGGATGGCCACTCTTCCTGCGTGCGCTGCTGGGATCGGCATCTTGTTCAAGGCGTATGACTAGGCATCTGCGCTGTGCACTGAGGTGAGCAGGTGTCGCCACTCGTGCGCCGCAGAGTGCACGGCGCGGCGGAGGCGTCGACGGAGTGGTCGGCGATCTTGATGGGTTGCGCTGGAACGCCGGGCCCGACGGGCGAACTCCGCCCAGGCGCTGGCGTTGCGGGCACGGATCGTGCTGGCATGTGCGGGCCTTGGTGTCCCTGTCCCGTTCGGAAACTCATCGCTGCTGCTCGGAGGTGGTCTGGCGCGCCATCACGGTCTGCTGGAACCCTGGCCGGGCGATCGTTTCTCTGGTGTACCAGGTGGCTCGGAAACTGCTCGCAGTCCCGGCGTTGCTGCTGCGGCGGGACGCACCCCAAGGAAGCGGAACTGTTGGTACGGCGGCACGAGAACGCGGTGCTGCGCAGGCAACTGTCGGGACCGGTGCGGTACGAGCCAGCAGATCGGCTGTGGTTCGCGGCGCTGTCCTCGCTGATTCCCCGGCGCCGGTGGGCGCCCCCGGCACAGTCCCAGGCCACCGCATAAGACGCTGGCGTGCAGGCGGGTGTGGACGTGACTCTTCTCTCGTAGGTCTGCGGGTGCCGATAAATCATCCGGGCAGTTCACGCCGCGTGCTGGTATGCCTGGAGGGTTCCGCCGAGTCGGTCTCGTCTGTGGACTGCCAGGTGGGCGAGTTGGGCTTGTTGGGTGATGGGCGTGGGTAGCGGGCGGCATGGGGCCGCCTGCTCCAGGGCTCTGTGCGGGCGGTGCTCGTTGTAGAAGGATTCGTACTCGCGCAGGGCGTGGAGGAGGTGGCTCTGGTTCCAGATCAGGGTCCGGTCCAGCAGCTCCCTGCGGCAGGTCTGTATCCAGCGCTCCACGAGCGAGTTCATCCGCGGTATCCGAATGCCGGTGGTGACGACCTTGAGACCGGCATCGGTCATGAGGGCGTCGAAGGCGGCTGTGAACTTCGAGTCGCGGTCGCGGATCAGGAACCGTGCCCTGCTGCCCGCGTCTTCGAGGTCCATGAGGAGGTTGCGTCCGAGCTGCACGATCCAGTCCCCGGTGGGGTGTGCCGTGGCGCCGAGGACCCTGATACGACGGGTGGTGTGCTCGATGACGGCGAAGACGTACAGGCGCGCCCCCGTCAGCGTGCGGACTTCGAAAAGATCGCAGGCGAGAAGAGCCTTGGCCTGGCTGCGGAGGAAGTTGGCCCAGGTGGTGCTCTGCCGTTCGGGTGCGGGTGGGATGCCGTGCTCGCGGAGGATCTCCCAGACGGTGGAGGCGGCGACCTTGATCCCCAGCGCTGCGAGTTCGCCGTGGATCCGGCGATATCCCCACGAGGCATTCTCCCTGGCCAGGCGCAGGACCAGGGCGCGGATCGACCGTAGGGTGCGTGGGCGTCCGCGTCGCCTGGGTATGCAGGTCGCGGCGTGGCGTCGCCTGAGCAGTTCGCGATGCCAGTGCAAGATGGTCTCGGGGCGGACCAGCAGCAGAAGGTGCCGCAGTCTGTCTTTGGGGAGGTGGTGGAGCAGGCCGGCGAGGATGGCACGGTCGCTGTCGGTGAAGCTCGGCTTGCCGACCTGAAGCTGCAGGACAAGCAGTTGGTGCCGGAGTACGAGGATCTCGATGTCCTTGTCTCTGTCGTTCATCGGCAGGAGGCGTAGGAACGCCAGGGCGTTGGTCGTGGCGAGGTAGGCCAGGCGCAGCAGCACGACAGATCATGATGCCGCCCCGGCCCTTTGCGGGTGAAGGCACTTGGGCGAATGTCGAGGAGAACCGAAGATCCGTGATCAGGCTCCCGACCTGCGTGGATGATTTATCGGCACCCGCAGTCTTTATTGCCGTACGGTCGTTGACCTGGGGCTTTGTGATCGTCCACGTATGGGCGTGATCACTGATTGTGGGTCTGCGACTGCTCTACTTGATCTTCTGCCGGCTACTGGGCTGTCTTCTTTTGCTGGGCCGGTCGACCGCCGCGAACAACGCCGAGATCCTCGCGCTTCGTCATGAGGTCGCTGTGCTTCGCCGGCCAGTAGTGCGGCGGCGGCTTTCATGGGCTGATCGTGCCGTGCTCTCCGCTCTCGCCCGGCACCTGCCATCCGTCTTGCGCCGCCATCGCCTGGTTGCCCTGGGGACGCTGCTGGCCTGGCACCGTCGTCTGGTGCGCTGGAACTGGCGTCAGACGGCGGTCGGACCCGGTCGGCCACCGCTGGCAGAAGAGATTGCGGCGCTCATCCAGCGCCTGGCGCGAGAGAACCCGACCTGGGGGTACGTCAGGATCCAAGGTGAGCTGCGACGGCTTGGCCATCGGGTTGCCGCCGCCACGATCCGACGCGTCCTGCGCCGCTCCGGCCTACCACCCGCGCCGCAGCGCGCATCCCAGCAGACCTGGCCTACCTTCCTCCGAACCCAGGCCCACACGCTTCTGGCCTGCGATTCTATGCACGTGGACACCGTCTTCCGGGGGCGCCTCTACGTCTTCTTCGTCATGGAGACTGCCACCCGGCGCGTTCACGTCCTGGGCGTCACCGCCCACCCGACGGGCGCATGGGTCACTCAACTCGCCCGCAATCTGCTCATGGACCTCGGCGACAGGGCTGATTGCTTCCGGTTCCTCATCCGTGACCGGGACAGCAAGTTCACCGCCGCATTCGACGCCGTCCTCGCCGGCAACGGCACAGCCGCCATCCCGACCCCACCGCAAAGCCCACGATCCAACGCGTTCGCCGAACGATGGATACGCACAGCCCGCACCAAATGCACCGACCGAATCCTCATCACCGGCGAACGACACCTTCGCACGGTCCTCACCAGGTACGCCGAGCACTACAACGCCGGACGAGCCCACCGCAGCCTCGGCCTACGAGCACCCGACGACGACCCGCACATCATCCCCCTGCCCGCTGCCGGGGTCAGGCGCCAGCAGATACTCGGCGGACTGCTCAACGAATACCACACCATGCCACCCCGGCTGCCTCATCATCCACAGGAAACGCCCAGCTCAGCGGCCTGATTGGAATATTGACACCCTTCACTTCAGGCATGCTGGCGTCTTGCGAGGTCGCGGTGCCAGCGCAGCACGGTGTCAGGACGTACGAGCAGTCGAAGACGCCGCAGAGCGGGGAACGGCATCCGGTGCAGCAGCGCAGCCAGGAGCGCCCGATCGCTCGGAGTGAACCGTAGTCGGGCACCGCCGAGTTGGCGTTCGAGCACCGTGATCTGATGACGGAGAGCCAGGATCTCCGCATCCTTGCCCCGGTCGCTCATCGGCAGCAGACGCAGCAGCGCGAACGCGTTGGTCACGCCCAGGTAGGCCAGTCGCAGCAGCACGGTCGATCATCATGACGCGTGAACCACCGACTACGCGAGAGCGCCTACCCGGGCGGCGAGGCCGACGACCGCCAGCCCCGATACAGGCCTCCGACCAGGGAGGATGACATTCTCGGCAAGCACAGGGCCAACGCGATCGCGTCCCGCTTGAACTCCTCCGAATACCGCTTCGAGTACTGACTACCCACCTGGCACTACTTCCTCTGGAACCTCACGTCCCAGTCTCCAGGTGTCCACGATCAAGGGGAAGCCATGAGGTCTCCCCCATGGCACCAGACAGTGCGAGTGCCAATAAACCCATCCGCGCAAGTCAGATGCTGCGCGTGCTGTCTAGCTCCCTAGCTGCCCAGCATCGGGCATCAACGCTGGGATGTCTGCTCCGGCGACACCACACCCCCGGCACGCCCCTGCCTCGCATGGCACACTTTTCTTACCATGGGGTCCCAGCGGACTGTCTCGCTACGTCGCCACAGAGCCGGATACGGCGCTCACGCCCTGGGAGTGCCCCATCTGCCGGCGGACGACAAGGGGCTTTGCCCTGCCTTGACGCGGGGCGCACCCCGGCAGCCAGGAACCCCACGCGCGAACTGCCTGCGAAAACCGGCCCGGAGAGATCAGCAGCAGTCCACCCTCCCCCTGTCGCATGGGGAGCACGAGATCGTGCTCCCACCGCGAAAGGTGCTCGAGAGCCGACAAGGGGTTCTTATGCCTCTCGATGCAGAGAGCATCCGAATCGATCGGGTGACCCCGTGGGCCTGCGGTTGACGACGGCGCACAGGGGCGCGGTACGGCGCGGTAGGTCTACCGGATCGGGTGACGGACGAATCGGGCACCGTTGACACGTCTGCGAGTTGGGAGCACGAGGGCTCCCAGAGGGCTCCCACTTGCTCCCAGCCCGGACATGGTTAAGGCCGCCCCCGCTACCCGCGGAAACGGCCTCCGACCTGCGATGATGCTGGTCGGGACGACAGGATTTGAACCTGCGACCCCTTGACCCCCAGCTCAGTGACTACCCTCCGCGACGATCTGTAGCGCACGGTAGCGGCAGGTCTCGGAGCCGTACAGCGCCGTACAGAGGAAGAGAACGCCGCTCCCAGCGGGGGGCTCCCGAGCACGCTCATCCCGCTGCCACACTCCTATATTCTGGCCACTGCCGACCCTGGTACCCGAGATCACGAAGGAGGATGAGCTATGAGGCCAGCCACTGCCACGAAGCTCCGCGCCAATGCCGCGACCATCCACCAGCTCGGGCGTCAGCACGGCTTGCACTCCTTCGCGCTCAGCACCGAACCCGGGGAACTCGTGGCAACCCTGGACGCCGACCGCTCCTACTTCGACATCACCAGCTTCGAAACAGATCTGTCCACCATCCTCGGCGCCCTCGTGGAAGTCGTCCCTCGAGGCCCCGGCGTGGACATCGACGAAACCGAACCTCTGAACGATCTGCGCGGGGCAGCGTGACCACACGCACCGACCGAGAGCGCCAGGAACTGCTACGCCTGACCGACGCAACAGCAGCGCTCGACCAGGCCCGCTCAATCATCCGCAATGGAACACCGAAGCCAGGTGACCAAGGCCTCCTCGCCTTGGCCTATTGCATGCTCACCTTCGGCGAAATGCTGAAACAGGCATCTCACGGCCTTGTCACACAGGCATACAGCGGCCCCATCGCACTGCGAGACAAACTCGCTCACCTACCGCACCGCAAGCTCCACGCTGAAGTGCTCGCCGCCTCCGTCGAACGAGCCACTGCCGAGATCCTCCCCCTGATACAAGCCCGTATCCAGGACCTCAGCAACTCCAGCGACTGAGATCGGATCGGCGGAACGCTCCACCAGTACCAGCACGCCGCCTGAGCTGCGCGGATGATTTATCGGCACCCGCAGGATCGGTCTGGATGATGCGCGAGGACTGCGTGCCGAACTCGGCCGCTGGGTCAACGAGGGCATCCTCCGCAGGATCGCTCGCGGCGTCTACACACTCAACGACGAGTGGATCACGCCCGAGGCCCAGCACGATGCCGCTTCCGCCGTGTTGACAACCACGATCGATCCCTAACTACGCGGCCTTGTAAATATCCGGACGAGCTGCGCGAGCGGGCCGTCCGCGAGGTCCGCACGACCGGCCGCCCCATCGCGCACGTCGCGAAGGACCTCGGCATCCACAAGGAGGCCCTGCGTGGCTGGATGCGCCAGGCCGAGGCCGACGCCGGGGAACGTGACGACCGGCTAACCACCGCCGAGCTGGAGGAACTGAAACAACTCCGCAAAGAGTAACGGAGTTGAGGCGGGCGAACGAGATCCTCAAAGCCGCGAGCGCGTTTTCTGCGGCCGAACTCGACCGTCCCCGGACGAGGCCGACCAGGTGATCGAACACCTTCGGGACAAGGGCCTCGGGGTCGGGTTCACCTGCCGGATGCTGGAACTGTCCGAGTCTGCTTACTACGCCCGCAAGAAGCGGCCGAAGCCGGCCCGCCGGCTGCGCGACGAGCAGCTCATGCCGCTGATCGAGGACATCCACACCGAATCGGGCGGCACCTACGGGGTCCGGCGGATCTCCCGGGCCCTGCGGCGCAAGGGTGTGGCGGTGGCCCGCGGCACGGTGGAGCGGCTGATGCGCGAGCTGGGCCTGGAAGGCGTCATCCGGGGCCAGCGGCGCCGTACCACGGTGCCCGAACCGTCGGCGCTCCGCCCGCCGGGCCCCACAGGCGCCCCCAACCGCCCACGGCGGCGTACGGTGTTTCCGCGTGGCTGGCCTCAACAACTCAGAACTCCTGTTGAAGCGCTGCAAAGGAACACAGCAGCGACTGAAGCGGCCAGCGCGCGGACCTGCCGTTCTCGGACCCAGCGGACACGGTCGGGAAGATGTACGCAAACATGGCTGCCGCCGCCATGGCGCACGCCAGGGACCGGCGCGCGAACACCCATATGGCGACGGCCAGCACCGCACCAACCACGAGTAGACTCCATGTGATCTTCATACTTGCCGTCAAGCCATACTCCGACAGTGAGGGTAGCTCCGTGGAAGATGCAGGTACGACCGCTTCTAGTCATGCCCGCCAGCAGGAGCTGCACTTCCCGCCCATCCGCAACGGGGCCGACTACCTCGTCAGCGTCGTCGACCACCTGACCAAGGACAATGTGGGCCCCCGTGACCTCAAGTACGCGGTGCTCCACCTACAGGCCGGCATCGAAGTCCTTCTCAAAGAGCGTCTGAGCCGGGAGCACTGGACTCTCGTGTTCACTGACCCCGGCCAAGCCACCCTCCGACGTTTTCATGAGGGCGACTTCGAGAGCTGCACAACCAAGCAGGCCGTGCAGCGACTTCGGAGCATCGTCGGCTGCGACATCACTGACGACGAACGCAGCGCCCTGATAGCCCTGGCCGCCGACCGCAACGCGCTGCAACACTACGGTCTGACCCAGAACGCCCACGCCGTGGAAGCTCGTGCCGGTCGTGTGCTGGACTTCCTGTATCGCTTCATCCACACGGAGTTGATCAACCCGACGATCGGCACGCCAGACGAGAGTCTGTCCTACGAGCTGAACCTCGTAGTGAAGGGTGTGCGTTCCATCGATGCATTCGTGAAACAGCGCATGCGACGCCTACGCGGTGACCTCAAGGGCCACGAGCCCCGCACCATCGACTGCCCGTCGTGCGGCCAGAACGCGCTGGTCCTCACCGCCGCGCAACCGAACCATCGCTGCTTCTTCTGCGAGCGGGTCTTCCGCCGCGCCGAGGTCATGCGGTTCATCCTGACACGCCGGGAGCAAGGGCTCCGGCGAGAATGCCCGAGGTGTCAGAACCACGCCCTCATCGACAGCCTGCGCGTAGCGAGCGAGGAGGCTCTGGCATCGGTCTGCTTCACCTGCAACTGCGTCATCCCCGAAGCCGCCCATGACGCACTCGCCGGCGACCAGGCCCCCGCCGGCGCTGAGCGTCAGTCCTTCTCGGCCCAGTAGTTGGGCCAATTTCTGTCCAGGCCACGTGGGCCCGGGGACTTTCCCGCGCGTGTGGGGCTCGGATATTCATCGCTGCTGGTCAAAACGCCACGGCCTTCGCCTAGCACTGCGATCCTGGTTGGATGGTCGTGTCGCTTCTCTACCGGATGACTCGACGTCTTCTCTCCGTCCCAGCAGTGCTCCTACAGCGAGACACCTCGAAGGAAGCTGAGCTTCTCGTCCTGCGGCACGAAAACGCTGTGCTACGACGCCAGTTGCAGGGGCGGGTACGGTACGAGCCGGCGGACCGTCTCTGGTTCGCAGCCCTGTCCTCGCTGATCCTGTGGGGCTCGGAAAGTCGTCGCTGCAGGTGACGTCAGGTATTCGGCCTCGGCTGAGAGCATGTCCGCGTGACCTGAAGGGTGTCAATATTCCATTTAGGCTGCTGAGCTGGGCCTTTCCTGTGGATGGTGAGGCAGCCGGGGTGACGTGGTGTGGTACTCGTTGAGCAGTCCGCCAAGTACCTGGCGGCGCCTGACCGCGGCAGCGGGCAGGGGGATGACGTTCGGGTCGTCGTCGGGTGCTCGTAGGCCAAGGCTTCGGTGGGCCCGTCCCGTGTTGTAGTGCTCGGCGTACAGGTTGAGGACCGTATGCAGGTGTCGTTCACCGGTGATGAGGAGGTGGTCGGTGCATTCGGCGCGGGCTGTACGTATCCATCGTTCGGCGAACGCGTTTGACTGGGGGCTTTGCGGCGGAGTCGGGATGACGGCTGTGCCGTTGCCGGCGAAGACGGCGTCGAACGCAGCGGTGAACTTGCTGTCCCGGTCACGGATGAGGAACCGGAAGCACCCAGCCCTGTCGCCGAGGTCCATGAGCAGATTGCGGGCGAGTTGAGTGACCCATGCGCCGGTCGGGCGGGCGGTGACGCCCAGGACGTGAACGCGCCGGGTGGCAGTCTCCATGACGAAGAAGACGTAGAGGCGTTTGAGGAAGACAGTGTCCACGTGCATGAAATCGCAGGCCAGAAGCGTGTGGGCCTGAGCTCGAAGGAAGGTACGCCAGGTCTGCTGGGATGCTCGCTGCGGTGCGGGCGGTAGACCGGAGCGGCGCAGGACGCGCCGGATCGTGGCGGCGGCAACCCGATGGCCAAGCCGTCGCAGCTCACCTTGGATCCTGACGTACCCCCAGGTCGGGTTCTCTCGCGCCAGGCGCTGGATGAGCGCCGCAATCTCTTCTGCCAGCGGTGGCCGACCGGGTCTGACCGCCGTCTGACGCCACTTCCAGCGCACCAGACGACGGTGCCAGGCCAGCAGCGTCCCCGGGGTAACCAGCCGATGGCGGCGCAAGGCGGATGGCAGGTGCCGGGCGAGAGCGGAGAGCACGGCACGATCAGCCCATGAAAGCCGCGGCCGCTCTACCTGCCGACGCAGCACAGCGACCTCATGCCGAAGCACGAGGATCTCGGCGTTGTTCGCGGCGGTCGATCGGCCCAGCAAAAGGAAGCAGCCCAGCAGCCGACAGAAGACCAGGTACAGCAGTCGCAGACCCACGATCACTGATCATGCCCATACTTGAGTGATCGCAAAGCCCCAGGTCAACCACCATACGGCAATAAAGACACCCTTCACGCCCAGTCGGCCGTCTCGCCATTGCGCCGTAGAGCCGGATACGGCGCTCACGCCCTGGGAGTGCCCCATCTGCACGCGGACGCCAAGGGGCTTTGCCCCGCCTTGACGCAGCAGGCAACTCGCGACCGGGGCACCCGAGCCCCGGCTGCCCGCAGAAACGGGCCGACCGAGGCCGTCAGCCCACACCTTCCCCCCTGTCGCATGGGGAGCACGACACCACGCTCCCACCTCGAAAGGGGGTCGAGAGCCGACAAGGGGTTCTTATGCCTCTCGATGTAGAGAGCATCCAAATCGATCGAGTGACCCCGGGGGCCTGCAGTTGACGACGGCGCACAGGGACTCTGTACGGCGCGGTAGGTCTACCGGATCGGGTGACGGACGAATCGGGTAGCGTTGACACGTCTGCGAGTTGGGAGCATGAGGGCTCCCAGAGGGCTCCCACTTGCTCCCAGCCCGGACATGGTTAAGGCCGCTTCCGCTACCCGCGGAAACGGCCTCCGACCTGCGATGATGCTGGTCGGGACGACAGGATTTGAACCTGCGACCCCTTGACCCCCAGTCAAGTGCGCTACCAAACTGCGCCACGTCCCGGTGCTTGCCCGGCTTCGGCTTTCGCCCTGGCCGGTCGCGCAAGAGAACAATACCGCACTTCAGGGGGTGGTCGCTGCCACCTTTCGGTGGGGGTGCGGCAGGCCGGGGATGAACCTCTCGTTACTTTGGGTTCACAGATGATGGCGGGGTGTGTCCAGGTGTGGCTGCGCCTCCGTTCGGACGGGGTAGGAGGGCGGCTAGGCGCGGGGGCTCAGGTGTGGGCGTTCAGCCAGGTCAGTAGGTCTTGCTGGACCTGGTCGCGGTTGGTTTCGTTGAGGATCTCGTGGCGGGCGTCGGGGTAGCTCTTCCAGCTCAGGTCGTGGGTGCCGAGGTAGCGGAAGTCCTCGAGGAGTTCGTGGACCAGTGTCAATCGCTGGTTGCAGGGGTCCTCGGCGCCCACAGCGATGTGGACGGGCAGCCGGAGCGGGGTGCGGGATTGGTTGTGCGGGTTGTTGATCTTGCGGACGGCACGGACCCAGTCGAGTGAGAGGCCGGCGCTGAAGGGGAAGCCGCATCGCTCGTCCGCCGTGTAGGTGGCCACCTCTGTGGGGTCGCGGGAGAGCCACTCGTAGCCGGTGCCGGGTTCGTAGGGGTCGTTGAAGGAGGCGAAGAGCTCGGTGGTGAAGCTGGACAGGGCGGTGCGGCCGTGCTTGGTGATTTCGGTCTCCAGGCGGGTGATGGCCTCGTCCGGGTCTGTCGCGGGCAGTGAGCGGAAGGTGCCGGAGAGGATCAGGCCGGAGAGGTCGTCGCCGTACTCCTGGGCGCAGTCGCGGGCGAGCATCGAGCCCATGCTGTGGCCCAGCAGGAACAGCGGCGCCCCGGGCAGGGCCTGCCGGGTGCGGTCGCCGACGGTTCGCAGGTCCTTGACGATGGCCCGCCAGCCGTCGCCCTCCTCGCCCACGACGCCGAGGCCGCCCGTGGAGGCGGCGGTCGCGCCGTGGCCGCGGTGGTCCGAGGCGACCACGGCGTAGCCGTGGTCGCACAGGAAGCGGGCGAAGCGGTCGTAGCGCTGGGCGTGTTCCGCCGCGCCGTGGGCGATCTGGACGATCGCGCGTGGGGGGCGTGACTCAGGGAGCCAGGTGTAGGTGGCCAGGCTTACGCCGTCCTGGGTGGGGAGGTGGTTGGTGTGGTGGGTGATGCCGTCCGTCGGCATGCCTTCTCATCTCCTGTGTGAGAGGGGAGGGGGAACTCTCCTGTGTGGGAGGGAGGGGGGAGGGAGGGAGGGAGGGGTCCACCGCGGCCACCCCGTGTTCGCCGAGGCGTGGGACGCCGCGGCCGCCGCGATGGGATCACTCCTTCCCGACGGGGGCACGCCCATCCCTCCGGGTCCCGGCACGTTATTCCTGCCGGGGCACGCTCTTCCCACCCGGCCGGAGGCACGCACTCCCCGCCGAGGCACGCTCTTCCCGCCCGGGCCGGAGGCACACCCCTCCCTGCGTCGTGCCTCCGCGTCTTCCTCGCGACGCAGTGTTGACCCCGGGCCCGAGGCCTATGAAACGATCAAGTGCTGCACGCACCACTGCCCACTCCTGCTCCGCACAACTACGTGTTCCAGGAGGACCGTTGGAGACCGCAGACACTGCCGCCACAGCCGAGCCCGCCCCCTCCCCCGAGCCCGGCCCCGGCGATGCCGCGCCGCCCTCGCTCTCCCGCCGCCGGTTCCTGCAGGCCGCCGCCGGTACCGCTGCCGTGGCCGGGGCGGCGGCCGGGTTGCCGGCGCAAAGCGCCGCCGCCTCGGCGCGGCGGGCCTCGCTCACCTTGTCGTTCACCGGGGCCACCAACGGCGCCGCGACGCTCTCTCCCTCCGGTGACCGGCTGGTCGCCGAGGTCCAGAATGTGCTGTGGTCCCTGCCCCGGAAGGGCGGCGCCGCCACCGCGCTCACCCCGCCCGATCTGGAGCCCACGCGGCCGGTCTTCTCCCCCGACGGGAAGCTGCTGGCGGTCTGTGCGTACCGGGGCGGCGGGTTCCATCTGTGGACGCTGCGACCGGACGGCTCGGATGTGCGTCAGCGAACGGACGGGCCCTGGGACGACCGGGGGCCGGCCTGGTCGCCGGACGGCACCCGGATCGCCTTCGCCTCCGAGCGCGGCGGCGACACGGTGGCGGGCAGCCCGTACCGGGTGTGGGTGCTGGAGGTGGCCACCGGGGAGCTCACCCGGCTGACCGGGGTGCCGGGGCAGGACGGGCCGCTGCAGGACGGCGTCTGGGAGGACTTCGACCCCGCGTGGTCCCCCAACGGCGAGCGGGTGCTGTTCGTACGCGGCCGGCTCGCCGGGGCCATGCTGGACGCCCGTACGGTCGCCTCGGTACGGGCCGACGGGAGCGGGCCGGTGACGGTGGAGCACACCGAGACGGCCTCCGGGGTGCAGGTGCTCGCGCCCTCGGTGTCGCCCGGCGGCACGCTCGCCTATCTGCGGACCACCCCCGCCCCCGAGGCCTCCTGCACGCTGGTCGTCGACGGTACGGCCGTCCCGGTGGAGGGCGATGTACAGCCGGTGCCGCCGCGCTGGACGGGCGGAGGAGAGCTGCTGCTCACCGTGGGCGGGCGGTTCCGGCTGGTGCGACCCGAGGTGCCGGGCGGCGGGGAGGAGATACCGTTCAAGGCCGCCTTGCCGATCGGCCGGCCGCGTTACCGCGTCAAGCAGTACGACTTCGACAGCGGCGGCGGGGCGCGGCCGGTGCGCGGGGTGCATCTGCCCGCGCTGTCCCCCGACGGGCGCAAGGTGGCCTTCGCCGCGCTGAACTCCCTGTGGGTCGCGGACACCACCGGCGGCCGTGTCCCGCGCCGGATCGTACGGGCCTCGCCCACCCGCTATCTGCTGGGCCCGACGTGGACGCCCGACGGGCGGGCGCTGATCTACGCCGACGACCGCGACGGGCTGCTCGCCGTACGCCGCCGGGACCTGGCCTCGGGCGAGGAGACCGAGCTGGCCTCCGGGGGCCGGGTGCATCCGGCGCTGTCCCCCGCAGGCGATCGCCTCGCCTGTATCGACATGTCGGGAAACCTGATCCTGCGCGACCTCGCAGCCGGCACCGAGCGCACGCTGGCCGCGCCGCTCGGCGGCGGTGGGCTGCCCGGCAGACCGAGCTGGTCGCCGGACGGTCGCTTTATCGCCTATTGCGATCGCAACCGGCTGAACCAACGGTTCCGCGAGGGCTACAACCTCATCCGGATCGTGGCTGCGAGCAGCGGCGCGGCCAGGCTGTACGCGCTGGCGCCACACACCTCGCTCTCCGACCGCTACGACTCCGGCCCCGTCTGGTCCCCCGACGGCCGCCATCTGGCCGTGATCGCCGAGTCCGCCTTGTGGCTGCTGCCCGTACGGCCCGACGGCACCCCGGACGGCGAGCCGCGCCGGCTGACCGAGGAGAGCGCCGACCACCCCTCCTGGTCGGGGGATTCGCGCTCCCTCCTGTATCTGTCGGCGGGCAAGCTGCGGCTGCTGGACGTCGACAGCGGCACGGCCCGTACCGTGCGCGTCCCGCTCGACCACCGGCGCCCGAGCCCCGCCGACACCGTCGTCCACGCCGGGAGGTTCTGGGACGGCACCGGCGACGACGGCACTTTGCGCGAGGACGTCGACATCGTGGTGCGCGGCGGGCGCGTCACCGCCGTCGAGGCGCATCGCGCCGGGCGGCCCGCGAAGCGCCGCGTGGACGCCTCCGGCCGCACCGTCGTGCCCGGTCTCTGGGATGCCCATACCCATCCTTGGCAGTACACCTACGGTGCCCGGCAGACCATGCTGCAGCTCGCCTACGGCATCACCACCGCCGTCTCGCTCGGCGGCTTCGCGTACGAGCAGGCGCGGCTGCGCGAGGCCATCGCGGCGGGCGCGCTGGCCGGGCCCCGGCTGCTGGCCACCGGAGAGCTGCTGGACGGGCCGCGCGTCGCGTACAGCATGGGGCGGGCGCACCGCACCCGCGAGGGGCTGCGCCGCTCGCTGGAGCGCGGGGCGGCGCTCGACTGGGACTTCGTCAAGACGTACGTACGCGCGCCCGGCTGGATCATGGAGGAGGCCGCCCGCTTCGCGCACGACCGGCTCGGGGTGCGCGCCGGCAGCCATCTCTGCTCGCCCGGCGTGCAGCTCGGACAGGACCTGACCACCCATCTGCAGGCCACGCAGCGCCTGGAGTACGGGCACGCCACGACGGCGACCGGGCAGTCGTTCCAGGACGTGACGGAGATCTACACCGCGACCGACTTCCGTCTGATAGCCACGCCGTTCACGGCCTCGCCGCTGGTCGGGGCCGACCCGTCGCTGGCCGAGGACGAACGGGTCACCCGGCTCATGCCGCCCTGGGACACCGCCCTGGTGCGGCAGTTGGCCCAGGCCCCGCCCACCGCCGCCCAGCTCGCCACCCTGCGCACCGAGATCGGGGTCTACCGGCGGATCCTCGCCGGCGGCGGGGTGGTCGCCCTGGGCACGGACGCGCCGCTGGTGCCGGTGGGGCTCCATCTGCACATGGGGCTGCGGGCGCTGCACAAGTACGGGCTCTCGGCGGCGGAGGCGCTGCGCACCGCGACCCTGCTGCCCGCGCGGGCGTTCGGCGCGGACCGGGACCTCGGCACCCTGGAGGTGGGGAAGCTGGCGGACCTGACGGTCGTGGACGGCGATCCCTTCACGGACTTCGACTCGCTCGTGCGCACGGTCTCGGTGCTGCGCGGCGGCGTGCCGTACGAGCAGGACGAGCTCGTACGCGCCTTCCCGGAGGGCGGCCGGGCGCGGCACGGGAAGTCGGCGGAGCACTGGCTGGAGGTGGGGCGGCTGCTGCGGCGGGACACCTGCTGCGACGGGGAGGGGTGACGGCGCGCGTTGGTTGTGCGTCGCGCGGTTGTGCGTCGCGCGGTTGTGCGTCGCGCGTTGGGGGCGTGTGAGCGGCCCCTACGGCCGCCGCCGCGGGCCGGAGCACTTGCTCCGGGCCGCGGCGGCGGTCACTGGTGATTCCGGTTGGTTCCGGTTGGTTCCGGTAGGCCGTCAGCTCACCGGGGCCATCTTGTCGACGATGCCGGGGTGGGCGTCGATCCACTTCTGGACGCCCTTCTCGACATTGCCCTTGCCGGCATCCTGGACAGCCTGCTCCAGGCCGGCCAGTTCCTGCTCGGTCATGTGCCAGTTCTTCAGCCACCCGTAGAACTCGGAGTACTTCTTCGGGAAGGACTTGTGGCCCAGCGAGCGGATCTCATTGTTGGCCCCGAACGCCTTCTTCGGGTCGGCCAGCTTGGTGAGCTGGTACTTGCTGTACGCCCAGTGCGGGGTCCACAGCACGACGGCGACGGGCTCCTTCTTGGCGTACGAGCGCTCGAGCTGGGCGAGCATGGCCGGGGAGGCGTTGTTGGTGACCTCGTACTCCTTGTCCAGGTCGTACTCCTTGAGGACCTTGCTCTTGAGCAGCTGCATTTCGCCGGTGCCCGGCTCAATGCCGATGATCTTGCCCTTGAACTTGTCGGCCTTGCCCTTGAGGTCCGCCAGGGACTTCACATCCTTGACGTACGAAGGCACCGCGATCTCGAGCGAGGTCTTGTCGTACCACGGCCCGATATCGACGAGGTTCTTCTTGTAGCGGTCCCAGTACTGCTTCTGGGCGACCGGTAGCCAGCCGTCGAATTCGACGTCGATCTGCCCGGCGCTCATCCCGGTGAACATGGAGCCCACGTCGTACTGCTTGATCGACGGCTTGTAGCCGCGCTTCTCCAGGACGTTCTTCCACAGGTAGGTGGTGGCGATGTCCTCGTCCCAGGGGAAGTAGCCGATCCGGGGCGCGGCCCCGGCCTGCTTGCCCTGGGTGGTGGTGCCGGCGCCGCCCGCCGGGGCGAGCTTGTCGACCACACCGGGGTTCTTCTTCAGCCAGGCGCGCACGCCCTCCTGCTGCTTGCCCTTGCCCGCGTCCTGGATGGCCGCTTCGAGGCTGGTGAGCTGCTTCTCGGAGAGCTTGAAGTTCTTCATCCACTTGGCGATCTGCGGCTGCTTCTGGGAGAAGCCCTTGCGCCCGATGGTGTGGATGCCGTCGCCCTTGCCGAAGGCGCCCTTGGGGTCGGCGAGCTTGGTGAGCTTGTACTTGCTGTACGCCCAGTGCGGGGACCACAGGGTGACGGCGACCGGCTCCTTCTTGGCGTAGGAGCGCTCCAGCTGGGAGAGCATACCCGCGGTGGAGCCCTTGACCAGCGTGTACTCGCCGTTCAGGTCGTAGTCCGGGAGGACCTTGTCCTTCATGATCTTCATCTCGCCGGCGCCCGGCTCAATGCCGATGATCTTGCCCTTGAAGGTGCCGGCCTTGCCCTTGAGGTCGTCCAGGGACTTCACGTCCTTGACGTACGAGGGCACCGCGACCTCGAGCGAGGTCTTGTCGTACCAGGTGCCCAGGTCCTCCAGCTGGTCCTTGTACTGCTTCCAGTACGAGGCGTGGGTGGCGGGCAGCCAGGCGTCGGTCTGCATGTCGATATCGCCCGCGGCCATACCGGTGAACAGCGCGCCGACGTCGTACGTCTGGAGCTTCGGCTTGAAGCCGCGCTGCTCCAGGATCTCCTTCCACAGGTAGGTGGAGGCGACGCCCTCGTCCCAGTTGATGTAGCCGAGCTTGACCGTGCTGCCCTTGCCGACGTCGGCGGTGACCTTCTGGCCGTCGTCGTCATCGCCGAAGACATTGAGGCCGCCCGCGACGAGCGCGAGAACGATGACGCCGACCATCGCGACCGAGGTCGCGGGGCGCCACTGGAGCACCTTCAGGCCGCCCACGGCGCTCGCGGCCTGCTTGGCCAGGGCCCGTCGGCCGAGCGGCGAGACGCGCTGGTTGAGGGCACCGGTCATCCGGTCGAGGTACATGGCGAGGATGACCACCGCGATGCCGCCCTCGAAGCCGAGGGCCACGTCGACCGAGCTGATCGCCTCGAAGACGGAGGAGCCGAGGCCGCCGCCGCCGACCATGCCCGCGATGACGACCATGGACAGCGCGAGCATGATGGCCTGGTTGACGCCCGCCATGATCGTGGGCAGGGCGAGCGGCAGCTGGACCCTCAGCAGGGTCCGGCCCGGGGTGGTGCCGAAGGCGTCGGCCGCCTCGACCAGTTCCGCGTCGACCTGGCGGATGCCCAGCTCGGTCATCCGTACGCCCGGCGGCATGGCGAAGACGATGGTCGCGATCACGCCCGGAACCACGCCCACACCGAAGAAGAAGATGCCGGGGATCAGGTAGACGAAGGCAGGCATCGTCTGCATGAAGTCCAGCACCGGTCGGAGCACGGCGCTCACGGCGCGGTTGCGCGACGCCCAGATGCCCAGCGGTACGGCCAGCACGATCGTGATCGCACCGGCGACCAGCACCAGCGACAGCGTCTCCATCGCCTCGTCCCACTGCTCGATCGAGTCGATGAGCGCGAAGCCGGCGAAGGCGAGGACGGCGGGCACCAGGCCGCGCAGCCACCAGGCGAGCACCGCGAGGATGCCCGCGAGGAGCAGGGCGTCGGGGGCGGCGAGCACATCGTGCACGCCGTCGTACATCCCCTGGACGACCTTGGAGATGAAGTCGAAGAGCCACTCGAAGTGGTCGCGGAGGAAGTTGATGCCGGACCGGATCCAACTTCCGAGCTCGATCCTAGGCACCGGCGATCACCTTCCCCTCGGGAGCCTCGGGTGTCTCGGGTGACTCGGGAGTCTGTGAGGTCTTGGAGGCCTTGATGGCCTCGGGGCCCCCGGCGGTCGCGTCCGGTCCGTCGTCCGCCCCCGGCTCAGGGTCGCCGAGCACGGCGAGCAGCCGGGCTCGGGGGACGACGCCGATGAGCGAGCGCTCGTCCTCGTCGACCACCGCGACCGCGACGCCGCTGCGCGAGCAGGGCGTGAACAGCTCGACGATCGGGGTGTCGGCGGTGACGGTCGCGGGGGCGGCCGCCAGGATGTCGCTCTCGGTGCGCAGCACCGTGCCGTCCGGGGTCGTGGTGCCCAGCGCCTCCTCGGGATCGGCCATGATCGCGCCGGCGGTGAGCACCCGGGTGCGGTCGACGTCCTGGGTGAAGGAGGCGACATAGTCGTTGGCCGGGGTGACCAGGATGTCCTCGGCGGTGCCGATCTGGACGATCCGGCCGTCGCGCATGACGGCGATGCGGTCGCCGAGGCGCATGGCCTCGTTGAGGTCGTGGGTGATGAAGATGATGGTCTTCTTCAGCCGCTTCTGCAGCTCCAGCAGCTGGTCCTGCATATCGCGGCGGATCAGCGGGTCGAGCGCGCTGAAGGACTCGTCCATCAGCAGCAGGTCGGCGTCGGTGGCCAGCGCGCGGGCCAGGCCGACGCGCTGCTGCATACCGCCGGAGAGCTCGTCGGGCCAGGACTTCTCCCAGCCCGCCAGGCCGACGAGGCCAAGCGCCTCGGTGGCGCGGCGCTCGCGCTCGGCGCGCGTCACGCCCTGCACCTCGAGGCCGTACGCGGCGTTCTCCAGGACGCTGCGGTGCGGGAAGAGCGCGAAGTGCTGGAAGACCATGCTGATCTTGTGGGAGCGCACCTCGCGCAGCTCGCGCGCGGCCAGGGCCGTCAGGTCCTGGCCGTCGAAGAGGACGCGCCCGGCGGTCGGCTCCAGCAGTCCGTTGAGCATGCGCAGCAGCGTGGACTTACCGGATCCGGACAGACCCATGACGACGAATATCTGGCCCGCCTCAACGGCGAAGGACGCGTCGATGACCGCCGCCGTCGTGCCATCCGTGCGCAGCTCGTCACGGTCCGTACCGCCCTCGAGCTTCGCCACCGCCTCATCGGGTCGTCTGCCGAACACCTTGTAGAGGTGTTCGGCTTGCAGCCTGGACACATATACCTCTCGGGTCGCACCAAAAAACGACCCGCCACCCCCGCCGGCAGGTCGTGGAGCGGGCGGTGTCCGACCGCGTGCCCGATGCAATAGTTGTTTTGCCTAACGGGTCCGCTCCGGCTGCGCGCCTGCCCTGAACCGTTTGGCGTAAACCAATCGGTGACCCACATCACATTCCAGGGGCGTTTGTGTCAGTGGCGTGCGGCATCATCGAGGCGTGACCCGACGCCTGATGCTCCTCGACACCTCGTCCCTCTACTTCCGCGCCTATTTCGGGGTGCCGGACTCCGTCCGCGCCCCCGACGGCACACCTGTGAACGCCGTGCGCGGGCTGCTCGACTTCATCGCCCGGCTGGTCCAGGACCACCACCCCGACGACCTGGTGGCCTGCATGGACTTCGACTGGCGCCCCAAGTGGCGGGTCGATCTGATCCCCTCGTACAAGGCGCACCGGGTGGCCGAGGAGGCTCCCGCGTCAGACGGTGTGGACCAGGAGGAGGTGCCCGACACCCTCTCCCCGCAGGTCCCGGTGATCGACGAGGTGCTGGACGCGGTCGGGATCGCCCGGGTGGGCGCGGATGGCTACGAGGCGGATGACATCATCGGCACGCTCGCGGGCCGGGCGTCCGGCCCGGTCGACATCGTCACCGGCGACCGCGACCTGTTCCAGCTCGTCGACGACCGGCGCGCGGCGCGGGTGCTCTACCCGGTCAAGGGCGTGGGCACGCTGCAGGTGTTCGACGAGGACGCGCTGCGCGAGAAGTACGGCGTGGGTGGCGCGGGGTACGCGGATCTGGCGCTGCTGCGCGGCGACACCAGCGACGGGCTGCCGGGCGTGCCCGGGATCGGCGAGAAGACCGCGGCCAAGCTCCTCGCCTCGTACGGCGACCTGGCCGGGATCATGGCCGCGGCGGCCGACCCCGCCTCCAAGCTGACCCCGGCGCAGCGCAGGCGGCTGGAGGAGGCGCGGGAGTACGTGGCGGTCGCGCCGAAGGTGGTGCGGGTGGCCTCGGACGTCCCGCTGCCCGTCTTCGACCCGGCGCTGCCGCGGCAGCCGCGGGACGCGGGGGCGGTGGAGGCGCTGGCGGAGCGGTGGGGTCTCGGCGGATCACTGCGCCGACTGCTCTCCACTCTTGAGGGGTGAGGTGTTAAGTTAGGTGACCCTAACTCGTTGTGGATCAGGGAGGTGGCCGTGGCAGACCGTCCGGCCCGCAAGACGCCGCAGGTCAACCGGGCGCGGGTAGCGCGCACCGAGCGGCTGACGCCCCATCTGACGCGGGTGGTGCTCAGCGGCGGGAGCCTGGCCGGCTTCTCCGCCGGCGAGTGCACCGACCATTACGTCAAGCTGCTCTTCCCGGCCGAGGGTGTCGTCTACCCCGAGCCGTTCGACCTTGCTCAGGTCCGCGCCGAGTTCCCGCGCGACCAGTGGCCGCGCACCCGCACCTACACCGTGCGCGCCTGGGACCGCGCGGCCCAGGAGCTGACCCTGGACTTCGTGATCCACGGAGACGAGGGCCTGGCCGGGCCGTGGGCCGCGCGTGCCGAGCCCGGCGAGGAGATCCTATTCCTCGGCCCCGGCGGGGCGTACGCCCCGAGCCCGGAGGCCGGCTGGCATCTGCTCGTGGGCGACGAGAGCGCCCTGCCCGCGATCGCCGTCGCGCTGGAGCGGCTTACGGAGCAGCCGACGGGCACGCCGGTGCACGCCCTGGTCGAGGTGGCCGGTCCGGAGGAAGAGCTCAAGCTGAGCGTGCCGGACGGGGCGGAGATCACTTGGCTGCACCGCGGTGGCGGGCCGGTCGGCGAGGCGCTGGTGGCGGCCGTACGCGCACTGGACTTCCCGTCCGGCCAGGTGCATGCGTTCGTCCACGGCGAGGCGGGCTTTGTGAAGCAGATCCGCCGCTATCTGCGGCTCGAGCGAGACGTTCCGCGCGAGTGGCTGTCGATTTCCGGCTACTGGCGGCGCGGCCACGACGAGGACGGCTGGCAGGCGTCCAAGCGGGAGTGGAACCAGCAGGTGGAGGCAGAGCAAGAAGGGACCGCGGGGGCTACGGACGGCGCGGGAGCGGCTGAAGCCGCGGGCGGCGCAGGGGCTGCGGCTGCCTGACGCGTGGGGTCGGGCCTGGTCTGCGGGGCCGCCCCGATACAGGGGTGGCGGCCTGGCCCGACGCGCGGTCGTGGCCTGGTGGGCCAGGCCGCTCTGCGGGGCCTGACTGCGGGGCCTGCCCCGTACGCGGGGCCGTGCCCGTATCCGCGGGGCCGTGCCCGTATCCGCGGGGCCGTGCCCGTATCCGCGGCGCCGTGCCCGTATCCGCGGCGCCGTGCCCGTATCCGCGGCGCCGTGCCCGTATCCGCGGCGCCCCGCCCGATGGGCGGGCTCCGCCCGTATCCGGGAGAGACGCACACGGGGCGGCCCCGGCGGTGTGCAGACACCGCCGGGGCCGCCCGTCGCGCCGTGGTCCGCGCCGTGGTCCACTCGCGCGGAGTGCGGTCAGACCGAGCGCTGGTACGACCGGAAGGTGCGGGTCGACAGCCAGACCGCGGCCAGCGCGAGCGCCAGTAGAGCTCCGCCGCGGGTTGCCACATCGGCCCAGTCCGGGTCCTCCGCCATGGCCGAGCGGCCGGCCACCAGAGCCCAGTTGACCGGGTTGAAGTCGGCGATGTGCCGCATCCAGCCCGGCATCAGGGAGGGGGCCATGAATGCCTCGGAGAGGAAGGTCAGCGGCAGTAGCAGGAAGGTGTTGATGCCGATGATCGACTCACGCTCGCGGACCAGCATGCCCAGGGCGTTGGAGAGCGCGCCGAAGACCGTGCCGAGCAGCGTGGACGCCACGATCAGCAGCGCCAGCCCCGTGATGCCGCCCGGGTAGTCCGCGCCGCCGAGCTTGCCGAGCGCCACGATGATGACGGACTGCACGGCAGTGGTGATGCCTTGAGAGACCACATTGCCGTTCATCAGGGCGCCGCGGGAGACGGGCGTGGTCAGAAAGCGGTTGAGGGTGCCGCGCTCGATTTCCTCCAAGGTCCCCATGCCCGCCCACATGTTGGAGGACAGGGCGCTCATCACCACGATGCCCGGGACCAGATAGTCCAGGTACGAGCCGGTACCGAAGCCGCCGAGGTCGGTGATCTTGCGGAAGAGGGAGCCGAAGAGGAACAGCCAGATGACCGGCTGGATCAGATTGATCAGCAGGAAGACGGGCTGGCGCCAGTAGGCCATCAGCTGGCGCTGTGTCATGTACCAGGTCTGGGTGAGGGTCGCGCTCATCGGACACCTCCCGCGGCAGCGGCCGGCACGGGCGCCTCGGCCGCGGCCTCCGCCTCGGTGAAGCTGCGGCCCGCATAGCGCAGATAGACGTCGTCGAGGGAGGGGCGGGCGACGGTCGCGGTGGCCACGGCGGCGCCCGCCCGCTCCAGGGCGGTGAGCAGCGTGGGCACGGCGGCGGCGCCGTCGTCGGCGCGGGCGCTGACGCGCCGGCCGTCCACGGCCACCTCGTGTACGCCCGGCAGCGCGGTGAGCGCGTCGCGCAGCGGCGGCGCCGCTCCGTCCGCGACAGCCTCGCTCAGCTCCAGGTGGACGGCGTCGCCGCGCAGTTCGCCCTTGAGCTCGTCGGGGGTGCCCTCGACCACGACCCGGCCGCGGTCGACGATGGCGATGCGCTCGGCGAGGCGGTCGGCCTCTTCGAGGTAGTGCGTGGTGAGCACGATCGTCAGGCCGTCCTCCCCCGCGAGCCGGGCGATCTCCTCCCACATGGCCGCGCGGGCCTCGGGGTCGAGCCCGGTCGTGGGCTCGTCGAGGAAGAGCACTTCGGGGCGGTGTACGAGCCCGAGCGCGACGTCGAGCCTGCGGCACATCCCGCCGGAGTAGCCCTTGACCGGGCGGTTTCCGGCGTCGGCGAGGTCGAAGCGCGCCAGCAGCTCATCGGCGCGGCGGGCGCAGGCGGCGCCCCGCAGCCCGTACAGCCGGCCCTGCAGCAGCAGGTTCTCCCGCCCGGTGGCCACCGGGTCGGCGCCGGACTTCTGGGCCACGACGCCGATGGCGGCGCGCACCCGCCCGGGGTGGCGGAGCACATCGTGTCCGGCGACGGCCGCCGTGCCCGCGTCGGGGCGGGCGAGGGTGGTGAGGATCTTGACGGTGGTGGACTTCCCGGCCCCGTTGGGGCCGAGCAGGCCGAAGACGATGCCGGACTCGACGGCCAGTTCCATGCCGTCAAGGGCCTTCACCCCGCCGGGGTAGGTCTTGACCAGTTGATTGGTTTCCACTGCGAGCGCGCGTGTGCGCGTGTGGTGCGGGGTGCGTCCCCCGGTTGTTGGCGCCATGGTGGCGTGTCTCCACTCTGATCTGTCGCATCTGATCTGTCGTACGACATCGACCTGTCGCGTGCTGTCGCGTGCGAAATCCGCCGCACCGATCCGCGGGTGGAGAGCCGGGCTATCCTGGGTGTGCCGCACCTCGATCGCCTGGCCTGCCATCACCGCAGGTCCGGTCCGGGGTCAGGGCCCTGGTGCGCGCTGTTGGCGCAGCGCGCACCAGGGCCTACTTCACTCCTGTGGCTTGGTTCTCTCCTCTATCTCGACCCATTCCGCCGGCATCTCGCCGGTCCGGCTCAGCGCCCGCCATGCGGCCGCGCCGGAGAGGTTGCCCGCCGCAAGCTCCTCGCGCAGCGAACGGACCCACTCCATCTCGGCGCGGATCATGTGCAGTTCGTACTCCGTCTCCAGCAGGAACACCCTGGGCAGGTCCTTTTTCAGGGCGCCGATCGTGCCGTCAAGGGCCTCGGCCTGGGCCTCCAGCGTCTCGGCCCGCCGCCGCAGCAGCTCGTCGGCCTCGTCGATGGGCAGCACCAGGATCAGCGAGAGCGCGGCCGAGAAGGCGGGGTACTCCCGGGCGGGGACGGACACCAGCTCCGCCAGCCAGTCGTGCAGCTCCCGTCGGCCGTCCTCGGTCAGTCCGTACACCGTGCGCTCGGGGCGGAGCCCCTGCCGCTGGGTGCCGGCGACCTCGACGAAGCCGTGCTTCTCCAGGTTCTGGACGACGGTGTAGAGCGAGCCGTAATTGATCTTGATGCTGTGTTCCTTGCCCCGTCGCCGGAGCACCTGCGCGATCTCGTACGGGTGCATCGGCCGCTCACTCAGGAGCGCCATCACCGCGAGTGCCAAGGGGTTGCTCAGCTTGCGCCGCTTCGCCGTCACCGTCATCACCTCGCCCCCGTATATCCGTCGCCGAACATATCGCGACTCGACGGAGGCGTCAACCGCGATGTATCGCGACTGCGCCGACTCTACGGCCACGTGTGGATCTCAAGAAGCAGGAAGCAGGAAGCGGGAAGCAGGAAGCGGGAAGCGGCATACGACAGGCCGTGTCCGGCCGGGGACTCGCCCCGGCCGGACACGGCCCGAAAAGAACGCCGTTCGGCGGATCAGCCCACGGAGGAGTACGCCACCACACCGCGCAGCAGCGCGTCCACCGCCCGGCGGGCGGCGCGCGCCACCGTGCCGCCTTCCGGGGCGGCCACGGCGATCTGGCCCAGCACATCGATCACCTGCTTGCACCAGCGCACGAAGTCGCCCGCGGGCATGTCGACTTCGCGCAACAGCTCGTCCAGGCCGTGTCCGGAGGCCCAGCGGTACGCGGCCCAGGCGAAGCCCAGGTCGGGCTCGCGCTGGCCGACCCCCTCCGCCTGCTTGATCTTGTGGTCGTCCTCCAGGGCGTCCAGCCGGCCCCAGATGCGGACCATCTCGCCCAGCGCCCCCTTGGCCCGGCCCGCGGGCAGCTTGGGCGGCATCGCGTCGTCCGCTGCCCGCGCCTCGTAGACCAGCGCGGAGGCGCAGGCCGCGAGCTCGGCGGGGGCCAGCCCCTCCCATACGCCCTCGCGCAGGCACTCGCTGGCGAGCAGATCGAGCTCGCCGTAGAGCCGGGCGAGCCGCTTGCCGTCGTCGGTGACCTCCTCGCCGCTCAGATAGCCGAGCTCGGACAGCAGGGCGCAGATCCGGTCGAAGGTGCGCGCGATGGTGTTCGTACGCCCCTCGATGCGCCGCTCCAACTGGCGGGTGTCGCGCAGCAGCCGGTGGTAGCGCTCGGCCCAGCGGGCGTGGTCCTCGCGCTCGTCGCATCCGTGGCAGGGGTGAGCCCGGAGGGTGGCGCGCAGCCGGGCGATCTCGGTGTCGTCGGCCGCGGCCGAGCGCTCCTTGCGATGGCGGCGCATCTCGTGGTGGCCCGCCTTGGTGCGCAGCGCGGACGCCAGGTCCCTACGAGACTGCGGGCTGCGCGGGTTGAAGGACCGGGGGATCCGCATCCGCTCCAACGGCTCGACCGGCACCGGGAAGTCGATCGCGGCCAGCCGCTTGACCTGCCGCTCGACGGTGAGCACGAGCGGACGCGGCCCGTCGTGGTACTCCAGGCCGCGGTGGCCCCCCGTACGCCCGGCCGGCAGCCCGGGGTCGAGCACCAGCGCCAGCCCCGCGTACTTGCCGGTCGGGACGTGGATGACATCGCCGGGGCGCAGCTTCTCCAGCGCGTCGGCGGCGGCCGCGCGCCGCTGCGCCACGCCCTGCTTGGCCAGTTCGGTCTCGCGGTCCTTCAGATCGCGGCGCAGCCGCGCATACTCGTCGAAGTCGCCCAGGTGGCAGGTCATGGAGGCGCGATAGCCGCGCAGGCCCTCCTCGTTGCGCTGCACCTGCCGGGAGATGCCGACGACCGCCTTGTCGGCCTGGAACTGCGCGAAGGAGGTCTCCAGCAGCTCGCGGGAGCGGTGCCGCCCGAACTGTGAGACCAGATTGACCGCCATGTTGTACGAGGGCTTGAAGGACGAGCGCAGCGGATACGTACGGGTGCCGGCCAGGCCCGCGAGGGCGGCCGGGTCCATCGCGCGCTGCCACAGCACCACGGCGTGGCCCTCGACGTCGATACCGCGCCGGCCGGCCCGGCCGGTCAGCTGGGTGTACTCGCCGGGGGTGATGTCGGCGTGCTGCTCACCGTTCCACTTGACGAGCTTCTCCAACACCACGGAACGGGCGGGCATGTTGATGCCGAGCGCCAGGGTCTCGGTGGCGAACACCGCCTTGACCAGCCCGCGGACGAACAGCTCCTCCACGACCTCCTTGAACGTCGGCAGCATCCCCGCGTGATGGGCGGCGATGCCCCGCTCCAGGCCCTCCAGCCATTCGAAGTAGCCCAGCACATGCAGGTCTTCGTCCGGTATGCCCGACGTGCGCTCCTCGACGATGGAGCGCACCCGGGCGCGCGCCGCCTCGTCGTTGAGCCGCAACCCGGCGTACAGGCACTGCTGTACGGCCGCCTCGCAGCCGGCCCGGCTGAAGATGAAGGTGATCGCGGGCAGCAGCCCCTCGGCATCGAGCCGCTCGATGACTTCGGGCCTGCCGGGGGTCCAGATCCGGCTGCGCTGACGGCGCTCGCGCTCCCGGTCGGCCTCGCGCATATTGTTCCGCCCGCGGCGCTTGTCGCGGCCGAAGCTGGGGCGGGTGTTCTCCATCCGGGCCAGCCGGACCAGGTCGGGGTTGACCTCCCGGCGGCCGACCTGGCCGTCCCCCTGCCCGCTCTTCTCCTCGAAGAGGTCGTACATCCGGCGCCCGGCCAGCACGTGCTGCCACAGCGGGACGGGGCGGTGCTCGGAGACGATCACTTCGGTGTCGCCGCGGACCGTGTCGAGCCAGTCGCCGAACTCCTCCGCGTTGGACACGGTGGCGGACAGCGACACCAGCGTGACCGACTCGGGGAGGTGGATGATGACCTCTTCCCAGACGGCGCCGCGGAACCGGTCGGAGAGGTAATGGACTTCGTCCATCACCACATAGCCGAGTCCCAGCAGCGACTGGGAGCCCGCATACAGCATGTTCCGCAGCACCTCGGTGGTCATGACGACCACCGGGGCCTCGGAGTTGATGCTGTTGTCGCCGGTGAGCAGGCCGACGCGGTCGGCGCCGTAGCGCTTGACGAGGTCGGTGTACTTCTGGTTCGACAGCGCCTTGATGGGCGTGGTGTAGAAACACTTGCGGCCCTGGGTGAGCGCCAGGTGGACGGCGAACTCGCCCACGATGGTCTTGCCCGAGCCGGTGGGGGCGGCGACCAGCACGCCCTTCCCAGCCTCCAGGGCCTTGCACGCCTCGATCTGGAACGGGTCAAGATCGAAGTCGTACATCTCGCGGAAGGGGGCCAGCGCGGTGGCCTCCTCGGCCGCCCGCAGACGGGCCGCGGTGTAGCGCTCGGCGGGAGTTAGCTCGTCGGTCATCGTACGTACGAGACTACCGGCCGCCTCTGACAACGCACGCGATCTTTCTCACCGATCGGGACGGGCCGCAGGGGCGCTGCGCCCAGGGGCAACAGGGACACGGCGCTCAGGGACGGCAGGGGCACGGCGACGGCCCAGGGCCGGCCCGGGTTCAGGCGCCCGTGCCCGGCCCGGGCGTCCCCAGCAGCCGTACGGCGCCGGGGACCGCCGTGGCGGTGAGCGGCAGCGGCCCCAGGCGCTCGCCGTCCGCGTACGCGGTCAGGCCCTCGGCGGCCAGGGACACCGAGGCGGCCCGGTGGGTGGTGACCACCCGGTGGCCGAGGTGGGTGCCGCGGTAGACGCGGGGGAAGACCGTCAGCAGTGTGGTGCGGCTGCACGGGCCGACGACCGTGATGTCGAAGAGCCCGTCGTCGAGGACCGCCCGCGCGCAGATCCGCATGCCGCCGCCGTACGAGGTGCCGTTGCCGACGGCGATCAAGGTGGCCTCGACCTCGCGCTGCGGCCCGCCGTCGAGGCTCATCCGGTAGCGGACGGGCTTCAGGGCCGCCAGTTCGGCGAGCATGGCCAGGTCGTAGCGGAGCCGACCGCGCGGCCGGCGCATCCGGTTGCCGCGCTCGTTGACCCGGGAGTCGAATCCGGAGGCGAGGACGGTGCCGAACCAGACGTCGCCCACCCGCCCCAGGTTGTCCACCCGCCCCAGGTCGACCTCGCGGCCGCCGTCGCCCTTGAGCGACGCGGCGATGAGCCGGGCTGCCGCGCCCGGGTCCTGTATCGGCAGCCCGGTGGCCCGGGCGAAGTCGTTGCCGCCGCCGACGGCGATCACTCCCAGCGGGGTGCCCGTCCCGGCGACCGCCTGGAGGGCGAGCGAGACCATGCCGTCGCCCCCGACGGCCACCAGCGCGCCGGTGCCTCCCGCCACCGCATCACGGGCCCGCCGCAGGGCCTCCGCGGCGTCGGCGCCCACTACCGTCCGCACGGTGAATCCGCAGCCCCGCAGGGTCTGGACGGCGGGCCGGGCGGCGAGGGCGCCTCGCCCGCGGCCCGCCGTCGGGTTGACGAGAAGGGTGATGTCGCAGGTCACCCGCGGACCCTACCGGTGCCGGTACCGACACCGGCACCGGTCCGGTCGGCTCAGGTGATGTCGTCGTAGCCGTTGCGCCGGGTCGGGCCCGGGTCATCCGGATCGTCGGGGCGGGGCGTCGGGGACACCTGCTCGATGTCACCGACGGGCGCGGGGGTCAGATCGAGGTCGGAGGCCTCGTCGTCGCTCAGCCCGGCGTCCGGGTTGCCGCGGCGGCGCCGGCGGTCGTTGAACAGGCAGATGCCCGTGGCACCGAAGTACAGCACCACGATGGGCGCCGCGAGCAGCGACATGGTCAGCGGGTCGCCGGTGGGTGTGGCGATGGCGGCGAAGACGGTGATGCCGACGACCATGCCCCGCCACCAGCCGAGCATCCGGCGGCCGGTGATCACCCCGCCGAAGTTCAGCAGCACCAGCAGCAGCGGGAGTTCGAAGGCGAGGCCGAAGACGATCACCATGCGCGTGACGATGTCGAAGAACTCGTCCGCGGGGAACAGGTTGGTCCATTCCTCGGGGGTGAGGCCGACCAGGGCCCCGGCCGTGGTGGGCAGCACGGCGTAGGCGAGCCAGGCGCCTGCCAGGAACAGCGGCACGCCCGCGGCCACGAAGCCGAGCGCGTACTTCTTCTCGTGGTTGTGCAGACCGGGCGCGAGGAAGGCCCACAGCTGGTAGAGCCAGACCGGGCTGGAGATGACGACGCCGGTCATCAGGCTCACCTTCAGCATGATCGTGAAGGGGGCGAGAAGGCCGTTGGCGGTGATCTGCGCGCAGGGCTTGGGGTCGGCGCCGCCGCCGACGGCCTCGCCCTTCTTGCAGCCGACGCTGTCCATCACCGGGCCGGTCAGGAACTCCGCGATCTGCTTGTAGTAGATCAGCGCGACGACCGTGACCACGATGATCGCGACGACCGCCTTCAGCAGTCGGTTGCGCAGCTCACGCAGATGCTCCGCGAGAGGCATCCGCCCCTCAGGGTCCTTCTGCTGTTTGCGGGCAGACTTGAGCAACCCACGTCCTCGTCTCGTGCGAAGGCCGTCGCGGGCTCAGCGAGCCGCGGCGGCACTCTCGGCTTGCGTCGGCTCCGTCAGCCCTGGGCGGTGCGGTTCGGCTCGGTGACCGGGCGGGAGCTGGTCACATCGCCGGGGGCCGCCTGGATGGTCCGCGGCGCGGCCTGCGGGGTGGGGTCGGCGGGCGCCGACGCGGTCGTCGGAGCTTCGGCGGTCTTCGCCGCCTCGTCGTCCTTCTTCATGGCCTTGGCCTCGCTCTTGAGGATGCGGGCCGACTTGCCGAGGGACCGAGCCATGTCCGGGAGCTTCTTGGCGCCGAAGAGCAGCAGGATGACAACGAGGATCAGAACGATCTCGGTGGGCCTCAGATTGCCGAGCATGTGCGACTACCTTCTCGCCGGGGCGGCGTAACTTTCATGCCTGCCGTATGGGATCGGACTGGCGTGCTAGTGCTGGCAGCGATCGTAACCCGCAGGAGTAAACCCTGGGCAATGCCCATGCATACTCCCCGTTGCGTCCGCGGTGCCGCCGTCACAACTGCGCCAAGCAGCCTACCCCGCTGACCCGTGCGTCAGTCCCTGGCCTCGGTCAGCCGCCGACTCTGACGAAAGTACGCCGTCCGCCGAAAGCACGCCGTCGGAGGACAGTCCGTCGTCCGACGCGAGTACGTCGTCCCGGCCGCGGCGCAGCGCGTCCACATGACCGCCCAGCGGGGCCGTGGCCCGCTCCAGGTCCTCGGCGGCCCGGGTGATCCGCCGCGAGCTCTCCCCCACCTGCCGGGCCAGCCGGCGCACTTCGACGAAGACCCGTACGGCGGGCACGGCGAGCACCGCGATTCCGGTGACGGCGAGAGCGAGGGCGAGCATCGGCCAGAGCATGCGCCAGAGCCTAGACCTTGGAGTGCAGCCGCAACGTGCTCACCCCACCGCCGGTGAGCAGCTCCACGATCCGCTCCCCCGCCGGTCTGCGCACCGCCGATCCGCAGTCCGGGCAGGTGAAGGAGTAGAACGTGGTGCGGTCACTCCCCCCGATCGCCAGCCGCAGGGCGGTGGCCGCCAGCTCGAACCGGCCACGGCAGTCCGGGCAGGCTGCCTTGAAGATCACCGAGGTGGGATTCCCCCCAGCGGTCACTGTGCGTGTCCCTTCACTCACCATAGGCCGCGAGCGCCTGCTGCGCCGCGTCCCGCGCGCTGTCCGCCAGCCCCCGCGGGGAGACGATCCTGCCGTCCCTGCCCAGCCGCAGCGCCAGGCGGCGAAGCGAGCCGGGGTCGGGGGTGCGCAGCGTGATCCTGAGGCCGCCGTCGGGCAGCTCCTCCGCGCTGTCGTGCGGGTAGTACTCGGCGACCCAGCGCCCGCCGGGGCCGACCTCGACGACCACCTCCGGGTCCTCGGCGCCGGTCTGCACCAGCCCGGCGGACAGGTCCGACAGATCACGCAGCTCGATCGGCGGCGGGTCGGCGGGCGCGTCGAGCAGCTTGATCTCCGCGACCCGGTCGAGACGGAAGGTGCGCCGCGCCTCGGAGAGCCGGCACCACGCCTCCATGTATGTACGGCCGACGGCGAACAGCCGGATCGGGTCGACCTCGCGCTCGGTGAGCTCGTCCCGCGCGGGCGAGTAGTAGCGCAGCCACAGGCGGCGGCGCTCGGCGATGGCCCGGTCGACGTCGGCGAAGACGCCGCCCTCGGACTCGAAGGTGACCGACAGCCGGGAGCTGGCCCCGGCCGCCTCGCCGGCGGCCGCCTCCAGCTTGGCCGTGGCGCGCAGCAGGGCGTCCCGGTCGCCCTCGCGCAGCCCGGGGAGGGTGGCCACGGCGCGGGCGGCGACCAGCAGCGCGGTGGCCTCGTCGGCGGCGAGCCGCAGCGGCTCGGCGACATCGTCGGGGTTGTGCCACCAGATGCGCTCGCCGTCGGTGTCGATGTCCAGCAGGTCGCCGCCGCGGAAGCTGGTGCCGCACAGCGGCAGTACGTCCAGGTCCGAGATCAGCTCGTCCTCGGTGATGCCGAAGGCGCGGGCGACATCGGCGATATGGGCACCGGGGCGCTCGCGCAGATACGTCACCAGGGACAGCATCCGGCGGGTCTGGTCAATGGCGTTTCCGGCCATGTGGAATCCCCCCTCAGCCCTTGGCCACGGCGCGCAGCCGGTCGATGACATCGGCCCGCAGTTCGTCGGGCGCCAGGACGACCACGTCCGGGCCGAACTCCACCAGCCAGGCGTCGAGCCCGTGTCCGTACGGGACCTCCAGCTCGTCCCAGCCGTCGCCCAGCGGGTGGGTGTGCAGCGCCCTGGCCCGCAGCGGGTAGCCGTGGCCGGAGCGCAGTTTGATCCGGGCGGTGCGGGTGGCGGTCTCCCCCGACCACCGCTCCACGGTCTCGCGCACGGTGACGTGGTCGGGCACCTCGGCGGCGTAGGCGCCGGCCCGCAGGCGCACCTTGCCGGTGATCCGGGAGAGCCGGAAGACCCTCTCCGCCGTGCGCTCGCGGTCCCATCCGGCCAGATACCAGTGGCCGCGCCAGCACTCCAGCGCCCACGGCTCGACATGGCGCTGCTCGGGCCGGGCGGCGTTCGACTTGCGGTAGTCGAACATGACGGGGCGGCGGTCGCGGCAGGCGAGCATCAGGGGCTCGAAGGCGGCCTCGTGGACCGGGATCCGCGGTTCCAGGGCGCCGGCCGGCTGGGGGTCGTACGGGTCCTCGGCCAGCGGCATCCCGGCGGCGCGCAGCTTCTGCAGCGCACCGCTGGCGGCGCCCGCGAGCCGGGCCTGCTGCCAGACCTTCGCGGCCAGGCCGAGGGCCGCGGCCTCCTCGGCGTCCAGGGTGATCGCAGGGAGGCGGTTGCTGTCGCGGCGGGCGAGATAGCCGATTTCGCCGTCGACGCTCTCCACGGTCTCGATGATCAGGCCGAGTTCACGCAGATCGTCCTTGTCCCGCTCGAACATGCGATTGAACGCCTCGTCGCCGCCCGAGCCGGAGGCCGAGTTGGCGGCCGAAGCAGCCGCGGCAGCTTCGATGTATGCCTCTATGGATTCGCGCAACTCGCGCTTCGTCAACGGGCGCCGGGTTCCCAACAGGCACAGCGCCAGATTCATCAGCCGCTCGGCCTTGGCAATCGCCATCGACGCCCCTTCTTCGTGACCTTCCGACCGTGACCGTACCGCTACCGGGACGCGGGACAAAAGCCGAGGGCCCCTGCCGGGCGGCAGGGGCCCCACGAGGGCGCTCGGGCCACGGGCGTGGCGCTCAACCCGCGGGCCTTGACCGCGCCTGCCTCAGGCGGGCACGGGCCTTGGGCGCGCTGGCCTCAGGCGGCGACCAGGTCGCATACGAAGATCAGCGTCTCGCCCGGCTTGATCCGGCCGCCACCGGCGCCCCGGTCGCCGTAGGCCAGGTGCGGCGGGATGATCAGCTGGCGGCGGCCGCCGACCTTCATGCCCTGCACCCCCTGGTCCCAGCCGGAGATGACCTGGCCGGCACCGAGCTGGAACTGCAGCGGGGTGCCGCGGTTCCAGCTCGCGTCGAACTCCTCGCCGGTGCTGAAGGCGACGCCGACGTAGTGGACGGAGACGGTGGCTCCGGCCTTGGCGACGGGGCCGTCGCCCTCCCAGATGTCCTTGATCTCCAGGTCCTTCGGCGGCTCGCCGCCCGGGAAGTCGACCTCGGGCTTGTCGATGCTCACGAACTTGCTCCTCTTACGTGGTGGGCAACCTGCCCAGTCTTACAGAACCGCCGTCTTACAGAACGGCCAGGATGTCGACGGAGAAGACCAGTGTGGAGTTGGCCGGGATGCCCTGCTGGGCCTGCTTTCCGTAGCCGAGGTCCGGCGGAATGACGATCAGCACCCGGCTGCCGACCTTCTTGCCGGTCAGCCCCTGCGCCCAGCCCTTGACGACCTGCTGCAGCGAGAACTGTGCCAGCTGGCCCTTCTTATAGGTCGCGTCGAACTGCTTGCCGCCGTCCCACAGCACGCCCTTGTACTGGACGAGCAGCGAGTCGGTGGCCTTGACCTTCGGCCCGTCGCCCTCGATGACATAGGCGGAGACGAGCTTCTTGGGCGCGGCCTTCTTGGGGACGTCGATGGACGGCGCCTTGCCATCGGTCCCGGTGCCGACCTTGGGCAGATCGGGGTTGCTCTGCGCCACCGTGTCGCCCTTGGCCGAGCTCTTGCCGTTGAAGGCGTTCTTGATATCGACGACGAACACCATCGTGTCCGTCCCCTTGATCCCCGCCTGCGGCTGGCCCTGCTTGCCGTAACCGAGAGCCGGCGGGATCGCCAGCTCCACCCGGCTGCCGACCTGCTTGCCCACCAGCCCCTTGTCCCAGCCCGGGATGACCTGGCCGACGCCGATCGGGAAGACGGCGGGCTGCCCCCGGTCGTAGGAGTTGTCGAAGACCTTGGCGGTGTTCCAGATCTGGCCGAGATAGTGCACCTGGAGATAGTCGCCCGAGGCCACCTCGGCCCCGTCACCCTTGATGACCGTCTTGACGGCCAGGTCCGGGGACGGCGTACCCGTGCCCTTGGCGACCTTCGGCTTCTCACCGAACTTCGTACCGCCGGTGATGGCCGGCACCGGCCCGCTCACGATCTTGCCGGTGGGCTCGGCGGCCTTCGGGCTGCTGGTCTCCGGCGACGGCGAGGCCTTGGACGACTTTTCGGATCCTGATTTCTCGCTGCCGCAGCCCGCGACGGTGAGCAAGCCGGCGGGCACGGCAAGAAGTACGGAACGTCGGCGCACGAAAGTCCTCGTTGGGTAGATCCTGCGGGGGCAATGCGCGCCACTCTACGACGTGCCGGAGGCCCCGTACGCGAAACGTACGGGGCCCCGCGCCGGACATGGGCCGTCCGGGCGCCGTCGTCACATTCCGGCGATCAGCTTCTCCACACGGTCGTCCACCGAGCGGAACGGGTCCTTGCACAGCACCGTACGCTGCGCCTGATCATTGAGTTTGAGGTGCACCCAGTCGACGGTGAAGTCGCGGCGCTGCTCCTGGGCGCGGCGGATGAAATCGCCGCGCAGCCGGGCACGGGTGGTCTGCGGCGGCACCGACTTGCCCTCGAAAATCTTCAAGTCGTTGCACACCCGGGCCGCCTGACCCCGCTTCTCCAGGAGGTAGTACAACCCTCGACGGCGGTGGATGTCGTGATACGCGAGGTCTATCTGGGCGACCCGCGGATGGGACATGGTGATGTTGTTCTTCGCCCGGTACCGCTCGATCAGCCGGTATTTCATCACCCAGTCGATCTCGGTGTCGATCCGGTCCAGCTCTTCGGTGCGGATCGCGTCCAGAGTGCGGCCCCACAGTTCGAGGACGCGCTCGACGGTGCCGGTACGGATTCCGCGGCGCTCGCAGAAGTCGACCGCCTTTTCGTAGTACTCCTGCTGGACCTCGAGGGCGGATGCCTCGCGCCCACTGGCCAGCCGTACCTTGCGCTGTCCGGTGATGTCATGGCTGACCTCACGGATGGCCCGAATGGGGTTCTCCAGGGTCAGATCGCGCATCACCGTGCCCGCCTCGATCATGCGCAGCACCAGATCGGTGGCGCCGACCTTGAGCAGCATGGTCGTCTCGGACATGTTGGAGTCGCCCACGATGACATGCAGCCTGCGATAGCGCTCGGCGTCGGCGTGCGGCTCGTCGCGGGTGTTGATGATCGGCCGGGAGCGGGTGGTCGCGGAGCTGACGCCCTCCCAGATGTGCTCGGCGCGCTGACTGACGCAGTAGACCGCGCCGCGCGGCGTCTGCAGCACCTTGCCGGCGCCGCACAGCAGCTGCCGGGTCACCAGGAAGGGGATGAGAATGTCGGCGAGGCGGGAGAACTCACCGTGTCGGGCCACCAGATAGTTCTCGTGACAGCCGTATGAGTTCCCCGCCGAGTCGGTGTTGTTCTTGAAGAGATAGACGTCGCCCGCGATTCCCTCCTCGTGCAGGCGGCGCTCGGCGTCCACGAGCAGACCTTCGAGAATGCGCTCGCCTGCCTTGTCGTGGGTGACCAGCTCGGTCACGTTGTCACACTCGGGAGTTGCGTATTCCGGGTGCGAGCCCACGTCGAGATAGAGGCGGGCGCCGTTGCGCAGGAAGACATTGCTGCTGCGGCCCCAGGAGACGACACGGCGGAAGAGGTAGCGCGCCACTTCGTCAGGAGACAACCGGCGCTGTCCCCTGAATGTGCACGTGACGCCGTACTCGTTCTCCAGCCCGAAAATGCGGCGGTCCATGCCTGAACATTACGCCTGATGGCCTGCTCTGAAACCGGGTTCGACGGCACGGTTGCGATCATTTTCCGCCTGAGGTTCACCCGGTGTCCCCCCTGGTGTGCCGGTTGGCGTACCGATTGGTGTACCGGTGAGGAAGCGCGCGGTGGCCAGCAACACGGCCAGCGCCACCGCCCCGGCGGCCCCCGGAACGGCGAAGCCCGCCGCCACCCCGCCGTGCTCCATCACCGGCCCCGCGGCGGCCGTTCCCGCGGCGTTTCCGACCACGAAGGTGGTCACCAGCCAGGAGAACGCCTCGGTGACCGTGCCGCCCGGGGCGTGCCGGTCGACGACCACGAAGACACAGGCGAGCGCAGGAGCCAGAAAGATGCCGGAGAGCCCGGCGAGGGCCGTCATCGCGGCCACCCCGGGCACCAGGACCAGCGGCAGATAGCCGAGCGCCAGCGCGGCCACCAGGACCCGCAGCCGCCGCTCCGGCGGGCCGGCCCAGGGCCGCGCCCCGTACGCGAGACCGCCCACCAGCGCGCCGACGCCCAGCGCGGAGAGCAGATAGCTGGAGACCATGCCGCCGCCGTGCTCGTCCGCGTAGCCGACGGCCGCCACGCCGATCGAGCCGAGGGCGATGCCGACGAAGAAGAACGTGCCCAGCAGCACCAGCAGCCCCCGCGAACGCAGCGCGCCCAGCCAGTGCGCCTCGCGCGGCGCCGAGCGCCACTGGCGGGAGGGCGGCGAGACCACGACCGACAGCGCGCCCGCGACCCCGATCACATTGATCACCAGCAGCGCCGCCGCCTCCGACCACAGCGCCACCAGGGCGGTCACCAGCAGCGGCCCGACGGAGAAAATCACCTCCTGCGCGACGGCGTCCAGCGCGTACGCCGCATGCACCCGCTCCTCCCGCCCGAGCACCCCCGGCCACAGCGCCCGCAGCCCGCCCTCCAATGGCGGGGTGAACAGGCCGGCAGCCAGCATCGCGGCGTACGCGACGGGCAACGGATCGAGCCCGACCACGGCGAACACGGCCATGGCGACCGCGGACGCCACCGCCGCGGGCAGCATCACCCGCGGCTGCCCGTAATGGTCCACGGCCCGGCCGAGCAGCGGCTGACCGACCGCGTTGCCCACGCCGTAGACCGCGGACAGCACACCGGCCAGGGCGTAGCTGCCGCCCTCGGCGCGCGTGAAGAGCACGACGGCGAGGGCGGCGGTGGCGTTCGGCAGCCGGCCGACGAGCGTGCCGATGAGGAGGCGGGCCGCGTGTTTGCTGCGCAGCAGGTCCCTGTAGCCGGCGGCCATCGCCTGCCCTTTCTGTTCGGGGTTTCTGGTTCGTGTGCTCCCTCGGGCGAGTCGGCCCGAAGTTTTACGTATAACGTCCGCCGTTATACGTACCATGGCTGCCGACCGCGGTCCACCTCACGGTGGGCGACCGTGATGACCATGGCGAGGGGAAGGCGATGGTGGCGAGCGCGAATGGCGACGGGGCGCGCGCCCCCGGCGCGCAGCGCGGGGGCGCGGGCGCGCTCGCGGGTCCGGCCGCTCTGGAGAGCCACGGTTCGGCGGAGACCGGGGCCGACGCCGAGGCCGACGCGAGCGGCGGGGCGCCGGGCCGGGACCACACGGGCGGCGTGGGCGGCGCGGGGCGCGGGGGCGGCATGGACGGCGCGGCCGACGCAGACGGCTCGGGTCACGTGGGCAGGCGTACGGCGCGTGAGACGAGTGCCAGCCGGGGACTGGGTGCGGGGCACGCGGATGGCACAGGCGGCATGGACAGCTCAGGCGGCGCGAGCGGCTCAGGTCACGTGGGCGGGCGGACGGCGGGCGAGACCGGTGCCGGCCAGGGACCGGGCGGGGGGCGCGGGGGGCGGCGGGCGGCCGGGGGTCGGGCGACCAGTCGGGATGTGGCGCGGGTCGCGGGCGTGTCGCAGGCGACCGTTTCGCTGGTCCTGGGCGACAAGTGGGCCGGACGCGTGTCGGAACGCACCGCGGCGGCGGTGCGTTCCGCCGCGCGCGAGCTCGGCTACCGCCCGAACCTCGCGGCGCGCAGCCTCCGCCTCGGCCGGACCAGGACCGCGCTGCTCGTCGTCCCGGCGCTCACCACGGAGTTCTTCGCCCGGGTGTACACCGGCGCCGCGCGCGTAGCCGCCGAGGGCGGCTTCGGGGTGGTGCTCTACCCGTCCCCGGAGGGCGTAGGCCCGGCGCGCGACCCCTTCGACTCGGCGCGCGCCTCGCTCGACGGCGTGATCGCCTCCTCGATGGCGGCGGACGCGCTGGCCACGGTGCGCGGCGGGGGGCTCCCGCTGGTGATGCTCGACAGCTCCCCCGATGAGACCGCCGCGGCGGCCACGGTCAACCTCGACATCGCCGACGGCATGCGACAGGCCGCCGGGCACCTCCTGGGCCTGGGACACCGCCGTATCGCCCATGTCGCGGCGGCCGTGGACACCTGGACCTTCCAGGTCCGCGCGCGGGCCCTGGCGGCGGCGGTGGGCGCGGTCCCGAGCGCCTCCCTGCACACCGAGGCGGCCCCCCTGACGGTCGACGAGGGCCGCCGCGCGGCCGAACGGGCGCTCACCCGCCCCGGCCCCCGCCCCACGGCGCTCGTATGCGACGACGACATCCTGGCGGCCGGCGCCTGCAAGGCCGCCCGGCGACTGGGGTTGCGGGTGCCGGACGACGTCTCGGTCACCGGCTTCGACGACCTCGCGCTGGCGACCGCGGTCGACCCGGAGCTGACGACCGTACGGCTGCCGGCGGAGGCGGTCGGTGCGGCCGGTATGCGGGCCCTGATGGCGGTCCTGGCCGGCGAGCCGGCACGCGACACATCGCTCCCGGTGGAACTCGTCCCCCGCGGCTCCAGCGCACCGCCACCACGCTAGCCCCGCACCAGCCAGGGATTGCCCGCACGCCGCTCTGGCACTCCCCCAGCCGCCGTTGGGGTGGCCCCTGCCGCTTCGCCCGTCATGCGCCGGTCGGTATGCCCGAGGCCGACTGCCGGGGCCGCAGACGCCTCGGCGCGCCTCGGCTGGGGCCGGGGCGCGCCATGGTGGGTGAGGTGGCGGGGAGGGCTACTCCTCCGTCTCGGAGGACTCCTCGGCCGACGTCTCGGCCTCGGAATCCGCCTCGGAATCGGTCGCGGCCTCGCCCTCGGCCGTGGCGCTCTCCAGGAGGCGGGTCAGCTGGCTGCCCAGCATCCGCTTGAACTTCCGCTGCTGCGGTCGCGTCCGGTCCAGCACCGCGACCTCGAGCTGCTCGGCGGTGAGGCTGCGCTCGCCGCCGTTGCTGTCCCGGGCGAGGGATTCGACGGCCAGTTTCAGCGCCTCGGCGAGGGTCATGCCGTCCACGTGGCGCTGGTCGAGATAGCTGCTGATCTGGTCGGCGTTGCCACCCACCGCGACCGAGCCGTGCTCGTCGACGATGGAACCGTCGTGCGGCAGCCGGTAGATCTGGTCGTCCTCGGGGCCGTCCCCGACCTCGGCGACGATCAGCTCGACCTCATAGGGCTTCTCCGCGGCGCTGGAGAAGATGGTGCCGAGCGTCTGGGCGTAGACATTGGCGAGGCCGCGAGCGGTCACATCGTCGCGGTCGTACGTGTAGCCGCGCAGGTCGGCGTAGCGGACACCGCCGATGCGCAGATTCTCGAACTCGTTGTATTTGCCGACCGCCGCGAAGGCGATCCGGTCATAGATCTCGCTGACCTTGTGCAGTGCGCGGGACGGGTTCTCCGCGACGAAGAGGATGCCGTCGGCATACTGCAGCACGACCACGCTGCGGCCGCGCGCGATGCCCTTGCGGGCGTATTCGGCGCGGTCGGCCATGGCCTGCTGGGGCGATACATAGAACGGCGTCGTCACCGGCTATCCGTCCCTTTCTGTCAATGGCGAATGCATTCCGGGTCAACCGTCCCCTCAGAGCAGCGAGGCCCGCGGGCCGTCCGGCTGCTCGAGCCGCCGCTCGTGGATGGTGCGGGCGATCTCGGAGACCTCCGCCTCGGTGAGCCTCTTGAAGCCGTCCTCGGTGATCACCGTGACGATGGGGTAGATGCGCCGGCCGAGGTCGGGGCCGCCGGTCGCGGAGTCCTCGTCGGCGGCGTCGTACAGCGCCTGGACGACGGCGGTGGCGGTGTCGGGTTCGGTCAGATCCTCGCGGTACAGCTTCTTGAGCGCGCCGCGGGCGAACAGGGAGCCGGAGCCGGTGGCGGCGAAGCCGTGCTCCTCGGAGCGCCCGCCGGTCACGTCGTAGGAGAAGATGCGGCCCTTCTCGCGGTCGACGTCCCAGCCCGCGAAGATCGGGACGACGGCCAGGCCCTGCATGGCCATGCCGAGATTGCCGCGGATCATGGTCGACAGCCGGTTGGCCTTGCCCTCCAGGGAGAGGGTGGTGCCTTCGACCTTCTCGAAGTGCTCCAGCTCCAGCTGGAACAGCTTGACCATCTCGACGGCGAAGCCGAGCGTGCCCGCGATGCCGACGGCCGAGTACTCGTCGGCGGGGAAGACCTTCTCGACGTCGCGCTGGGAGATGAGGTTGCCCATGGTCGCGCGGCGGTCACCGGCGAGCACGACCCCGCCGGGGAAGGTGGCCGCGACGATCGTCGTGCCGTGAGGGGCCTCGATCGCGCCCTGCACCGGGGGGAGCGGGCGCTTCCCCGGGAGCAGCTCGGGCTGGTGCTCGGACAGGAAGTCCATGAACGAGGCCGACCCAGGCGTCAGGAAGGCAGATGGTAGACGCCCGGTGCTACGAGAATTGGCTTCCACGCGTTTCCTTCCACGTATGTCGCAGCCCGCCTTATCACGTCGGGCCGATCCTTGAACTGCCCCAGTGCCGCGTTGCAGCTGAAGCACAGTACGCCACGGACCCTACCCTTCTCATGGCAGTGATCCACATGTACAGCCGGGGCGGCAAGACATATACAGCAGACGCCTTGCTGCTCGGCGACCAGCGCGTCCAACTCCGCTGGAGTGAGGCCGTACTTGCGCTTGAAATAGCTGACCCGGTTCCGGTTTGCCCTGCACGCACGGCAATAGCTCGCCCAGCCGTCCGAGGAGGACTTGTTGCGCTCCCACTCGGAGTGTGGCCTCACCTGTTCACACTGCGGACACCGCTTGTGTCCCGGCGGGACCGGGACCTTCTCCCGAACCCTCTTCCCCTTGGCCTCCTGGCGTTGCCGGTAGTACTCGGCGTAGCACTCCCGGCAGTACGCCTGGAGACCATCGGGCATGGACCTGTTGCTTGCAAAGGCAGTCCGCGGGAGGTCCTGCTTGCAACGCGAACAGCGCCTCGCTTCCGTCTCTTCGTTCACTCCGCGCAACCCTCGACCTTTGCCTTGGAATCGAAGGTAAAAGCAGCCTACTGGCCACCTTTCTGAACGAAGGACCTCACGAAATCCTCTGCGTTCTCCTCGAGTACGTCATCGATCTCGTCCAGCACGGAGTCGACGTCATCCGAAAGCTTCTCGTGCCGCTCCTTGAGATCTTCCGCCGCCTGCGCGTCCTGCGCCTGCTCCTCGACCTCCTCGGTCGTGCGCGACGCCTTCTGCTGTCCGCCGCCGGTGTCCTTTGTCGCCATATCCCTCACCCCGCTCGGTTCGCCCCAGCTTGATTCGATCGGTCAAGATCAGACCCTACAAGCCGGGTCCGACATCGGCCTCGCAGTTGTTACAACGCACCGAGGCCACCTCGATGATTCCCGGCCGCGGCCCATTTCAGCCCCCCGAGAGCACCCGGACCAGGTCTTCGGCCGTGCGGCAGCGGTCCAGCAGCTCCTTGACGTGGTTCCTGGTGCCGCGCAGTGGCTCCAGCGTCGGGACCCGCTGAAGGGAGTCCCGGCCCGGCAGATCGAAGATCACCGAGTCCCAGGATGCCGCGGCCACGTCGTCGGCGTACTGCTCCAGGCAGCGGCCGCGGAAGTAGGCCCTGGTGTCCTCCGGCGGCTTGCTCCGGGCCCGGGACACTTCGTCCTCGTCCAGCAGCCGCTTCATCTTGCCGCGGGCCGCCAGACGGTTGTACAGACCCTTCTCGGGGCGTACGTCGGCGTACTGGAGGTCCACCAGGTGCAGCCGGGCGGCGTCCCACTCGAGGCCGTCACGGCGCCGGTAGCCCTCCATCAGCTCGCGCTTGGCGACCCAGTCCAGCTCGCCGGACAGGCTCATCGGGTCCCGCTCCAGCCGGTTCAGGACGTCCTCCCAGCGAGTGAGCACATCCCGGGTCTGTTCGTCGGCGTCGGCGCCGAAGCGGTCCTCGACGTACTTGCGGGCCAGCTCGAAGTACTCCATCTGGAGCTGCACCGCGGTGAGTGTGCGGCCGCTGCGCAGCGTGACCAGGCGGCGCAGCGTCGGGTCGTGGGAGACCTGGTGCAGGGTGCGTACGGGCTGGTCCACGGCGAGGTCCACGGCGATGAAGCCGTCCTCGATCATCGACAGCACCAGGGAGGTGGTGCCGAGCTTGAGGTAGGTCGAGATCTCGGAGAGGTTGGCGTCGCCGATGATCACATGCAGCCGCCGGTACTTCTCGGCGTCGGCGTGCGGCTCGTCGCGGGTGTTGATGATGGGGCGCTTGAGGGTGGTCTCCAGGCCCACCTCGACCTCGAAGTAGTCGGCCCGCTGACTGATCTGGAACCCATGTTCATGGCCGTCCTGGCCCAGGCCCACGCGGCCGGCGCCGGTGACGACCTGCCGGGAGACGAAGAAGGGGGTCAGGTGGCGCACGATGTCCGAGAAGGCGGTCTCCCGCTTCATCAGGTAGTTCTCATGCGTGCCGTAGGAGGCGCCCTTGTTGTCGGTGTTGTTCTTGTAGAGGTGGATCGGCTGGGCTCCGGGCAGCTGGCCGGCGCGCAGGGCGGCCTCGGCCATGATGCGCTCGCCCGCCTTGTCCCAGAGCACCGCGTCCCTGGGGTTGGTCACCTCGGGGGCGGAGTACTCGGGGTGCGCGTGGTCGACGTAGAGCCGCGCCCCATTGGTGAGGATCACATTGGCCAGGCCGATGTCCTCGTCCGTGAGCTGGCTGGCGTCCGCGGACTCGCGGGCGAGGTCGAAGCCGCGGGCGTCCCGCAGCGGGTTCTCCTCCTCGAAGTCCCAGCGGGCGCGGCGCGCCCGGTGCATCGCCGCCGCGTACGCGTTGACGACCTGGGATGAGGTGAGCATGGCATTGGCGTTCGGGTGGCCCGGGACGGAGATCCCGTACTCCGTCTCGATCCCCATTACTCGCCGTACGGTCATGCGGCCCTCCTTGCCCGGCGCCGCCCCCGGGCGGGTTCGGCGCTCAAGTACCGCTGTGCTTCCGGTCCGTGCGCGGCCCCCGATCCTCCGCACCGCGCTGCCGCGGCACCGCAGAGCCTAGAGCCGCTGCACGGCCCTGAGGCGATCATTTCAGTCATTGCTCCGGTCCGGCTCGTAGGTGCCCGCTCGCTGTGCTGACAGGTCCGACATACACATCCGAAATCACGGTCCGAAAAGCGCATCCGGCTGCGGATGCCCCGTCCAGGACATCCGCAGCCGGACCGCGGTGTTACAGGTACTGACCGGTGTTCGCCACCGTGTCGATGGAGCGTCCGGTGTCCGCGCCCTGCTTTCCGGTGACCAGGGTGCGGATGTAGACGATCCGCTCGCCCTTCTTGCCGGAGATCCGGGCCCAGTCGTCGGGGTTCGTGGTGTTCGGCAGGTCCTCGTTCTCCTTGAACTCGTCCACGCAGGCGGCGAGCAGATGGGAGACTCTCAGGCCCTTCTGGTTGTGGTCCAGGAAGTCCTTGATGGCCATCTTCTTGGCCCGGTCCACAATGTTCTGGATCATGGCGCCGGAGTTGAAGTCCTTGAAGTAGAGGACTTCCTTGTCACCGTTGGCGTAGGTGACCTCGAGGAAGCGGTTCTCCTCGGACTCGGTGTACATCTGCTCGACGACCGACTGGATCATGCCGCCGACGGCGGCCTTGGGGGACCCGCCGTGTTCGGTGAGGTCGTCCCCGTGGATCGGCAGGGTTTCCGTCAGGTACTTCGAGAAGATGTCCTTCGCGGCCTCGGCGTCCGGACGCTCGATCTTGATCTTCACATCGAGGCGGCCGGGGCGCAGGATCGCCGGGTCGATCATGTCCTCGCGGTTGGAGGCGCCGATGACGATCACATTTTCCAGGCCCTCGACGCCGTCGATCTCCGAGAGCAGCTGGGGGACGATGGTGTTCTCCACGTCCGAGCTGACACCGGAGCCGCGGGTCCGGAAGAGGGAGTCCATCTCGTCGAAGAAGACGATGACCGGTGTGCCCTCGCTGGCCTTCTCCCGCGCCCGCTGGAAGACCAGCCGGATGTGCCGCTCCGTCTCGCCGACGTACTTGTTCAGCAGCTCGGGGCCCTTGATGTTGAGGAAGAAGCTCTTCCCCGCGGGCTTCCCGGTCACCTCGGCGACCTTCTTGGCAAGGGAGTTGGCCACGGCCTTGGCGATCAGCGTCTTACCGCAGCCGGGCGGGCCGTACAGCAGCACACCCTTGGGCGGCCGCAGTTCGTGCTCCTTGAACAGGTCGGGGTAGAGGTACGGGAGCTCGACCGCGTCCCTGATCAGCTCGATCTGGTTGCCCAGGCCGCCGATCTTGGTGTAGTCGATGTCCGGGACCTCTTCGAGGACGAGCTCTTCGACCTCACTCTTGGGCACGACCTCGTAGACGTAGCCGGAGCGGGGCTCGAGCAGCAGGGCGTCGCCGGGGCGAATGGTGATGTCCAGCAGCGGCTCGGCGAGCCGCACCACGCGCTCCTCGTCGGTGTGCCCGATCACCAGGGCGCGCTCGCCGTCCTCAAGGACCTCCTTGAGGGTGACGATGTCCCCGGCGCGCTCGAACTCCATGGCCTCGACCACATTGAGCGCCTCGTTGAGCATGACCTCCTGGCCGCGCCTGAGGTCCTCGAGATCGACGCTCGGGCTGACGTTCACCCGGAGTTTCCGTCCTCCGGTGAAGATGTCGGCCGTGCCGTCCTCGTTCGCCTGCAGAAACACCCCGAAGCCGGCCGGCGGCTGCGCTAGCCGGTCGACCTCCTCCTTGAGGGCCACGATCTGGTCGCGGGCCTCACGGAGCGTGTTGGCGAGCCGCTCGTTCTGCGCGGACACGCCCGCCAGGTTTGTCTGCAGCTCGACGATCCGCTCTTCGAGAATCCTCGTGTGCCGCGGAGAGTCGGCGAGCTTGCGTCGCAGGACGGCGATTTCCTGCTCGAGATAGGCAACCTGGCCGGCTGGGTCGTCAGACCCCCGCCCCGGCCGGATGCCGCGGTTGATGTCGTCGTCGTGGGCTGCCACGGTCCTCACCTCCTCCAAGGGGAGCTGGACGCTTCCTGACCCTACCTGGGCCGGTGCGGGTTGAAACCCCTAGATCACAAACCCGGTCGGCGTGTGTCCGATCTTCACCCTTGCGCACTCCCTCACGCCAGGTGAATACCCACCCAACAACATCGGAAAGCGACCGGTTGTATCGTCGAGGTGGTCAACACCCGCCAAGGCTGGCGCTATTTAGTCAATGTTGAATCATGTATCAGGGGACGGCAGATCGTGACTGTGCGGAACGAGGAGCTCGGTGACCTTGAGGTCTGGATCGACCAGGATCTGTGCACGGGCGACGGGATCTGTGCCCAGTACGCACCCGAGATCTTCGAACTCGACATCGACGGTCTAGCTTACGTCAAGAGCGCCGACGACGAATTGCTGCAGGACCAGGGCGCGACGACACGCGTCCCGCTGCCCCTGCTCACCGAGGTCGTGGATTCCGTCAAGGAGTGTCCCGGTGAGTGCATCCATGTACGGCGAGTGTCCGACCGGGTCGAGGTGTACGGGCCCGACGCCGAGTGATCGATCAGACACTGCCCGGAACCGGCAGGGCCTTGAGGACGAACTTGCCGTCCTTCCACTGCCAATTGACTTTGCGCTGAAGGTCGGGACAGCAGCGCGGCACCTGCTCCGATGAGTAGCCGAGCAGAGTGGCCGAAACCTTGGTTCCGCGCAGCGCGAAATCCTTGATGCTCATCCCTTCCTTGGGATCCAGGAAGGTGGCGACGATCCGCGGCCTCGCCGGGCCACTGCCGCTCCCCTTGCCGCCCTTGCCGGCCGTCCCGCTGTCGTTGCCGCCCTCGCTGTTCTTGCCGCCCGGCTGGGCCAGCACATACATGCCGCTGGGCGGGGTGCCGGTCTCGGAGTGGCAGCGCACCACGGCCACCGTCTCCGGCCGCCCGTCACCGTCCAGATCGCCCGAGGCGCGGTCCGTGACGTCCAGTTTCGCCGGGCCGCAGTCCACGGGATAGTCCGCGGCGGTGGGGTCCGGGGCCTTGACCACCGGGGCGCCCGACCCCGGTGCGGAGGCCGTGGAGGGGTCCGTCGTGGCCTTGGCGTCGGAGGGCTGGAGCACCGCGGCCCCGGCGACGACGGCGGCGAGGGCGGCCGCTGTCGCGAGCCAGTGCACCGGCCGGGGGTGGGTGTGCGGAAGGTCCGGGCCCAGAGGCAGCACGCGGCGTGACTCCTGTGAGAGCGGTGGCGTCAGGGGGTGCCCCGCATCGTGCCACATCTCACAGCGCGCGGCCACCGCCTCCCCGCGCAAATCCCGGCGGAAGTCGGTGGCCGCGCCCAGGTGTTGGTGCGGGGTTGGCGGTACGCGCTTGGGTCAGCCGCGGTCGGTGGAGCCGTTTGTGGCGCTGTCCGCGCCCGCGGCCGCCCCGCCGCCGCTGCCCCAGCCCGCGTAGTCCTCGCCGTAGGCGCCCTTGGCGGGCCTGCGGCGGCGCAGCGGGGGCTCCACGCCGTCCGCGAGGCGGCGGGCGGTGAGCAGGAAGCCGGTGTGGCCGATCATGCGGTGGTCGGGGCGCACCGCAAGGCCCTCGACGTGCCAGGTGCGGACCATGGTCTCCCAGGCCGCGGGCTCGTTGAAGGTGCCGTGCTCGCGGATGGCCTCGACGGTGCGGGCCAGCTGCGTGGTGGTGGCGACGTACGCGCACAGGATGCCGCCGGGGACGAGCGCCTTGGAGACGGGGCCCAGGCACTCCCAGGGGGCCAGCATGTCCAGGATGACGCGGTCGACGTCGGTGTCGGAGAGGTTGTCCTGAAGGTCGCCGACGGTGAGCCGCCAGGCGGGGTGCGGGGCGCCGAAGTAGCGCTCGACGTTCTGCTTGGCGATCTCGGCGAAGTCGGCCCGGCGCTCGTAGGAGTGCAGCATGCCCTGGTCACCGATGGCACGCAGCAGGAAGGTGCTGAGCGACCCCGAGCCGACGCCCGCCTCGACGACGCGCGCGCCGGGGAAGATGTCGGCCATTGCCAGGATCTGCCCCGCGTCCTTGGGGTAGACCACGGCGGCACCGCGTGGCATGGACAGGACATAGTCGGGGAGCAGGGGGCGCAGCGCGAGGTACGCGACGTTTCCCGTGGTACGCACGACGGTTCCCTCAGGGGCACCGATCAGCTCGTCGTGGGGGAAGGAACCCTTGTGGGTGTGGAAGTTCTTCCCGGCCTCGAGCGTGAAGGTGTAGTGGCGTCCCTTGGGGTCGGTGAGCTGGACCTGGTCCCCGACCTGGAAGGGCCCGCGACGGCGGGCGGCACCGGTCGGTTCGGACATGTGGCCAGCCTACCGGGCCTGTGGGGACGCGCCGACCGCCGGTCCGGTGAGGCTCGGGCGAGCGCCAAAGGGCGCGCCCCTGTCGAAAGCGACGAGGCCAGGCGTCGGAGCGAGGTACGAGCGACAGAGCGCAGTGTCGAGGAGTGTCGACAGGCCCGCGGCCGGAGGCCGCTGATGGGCACGGCGAGCGCCCGGAGGCAAGCCGGCCTCTCAAGAGGGCGTCCTGGCCATCGCGGCCACGAAGGCGCGCTCGACGTCGGCCGTCGACAGGACGCCGTAGATCTCACCGGTGTCCTCGACCACCAGGTACTCGGTGGCCGGGGTGGCACGCAGGGTGTCCAGCAGTTCCTCGCCGGTGAGCTCGGCGGAGACCCGCATGCCCTCCTTGAGGTCCTGGGCGAGGCCGCTGACCGCGACCCAGGGGCGGCGGTGCTCGGGGACCCCGACGATGGCCGCCTCGCGCACCACGGCGGTGGGTGCGCCCTGGCCGTCGACCACGACGAGGGCGCGCGCCCCGGCCTCGTTCGCGCGGCGCAGCGCCTCCGAGAGGGGGGTGTCCGCCGCGACCGGGACGGCTCGCCGGGTGAGCGTACGGGCCCGCAGGTCCGGAAGGCGCTCGCGCAGCCGGGCCATGCGCAGGCTGTTGCCGGCGCCGGTCCAGATGATCGCGGCGAGTATGGCGGCGAGCAGCGCGTCGGTCAGCGAGTCGACGCTGCCGAAGCCCTCGGCCTCGTCGCCGAACCCGCCGGTCTGGGTGGCCAGCGGCAGGCCCACCAGCACGGCGACCGCCAGCGCCCGGCCGGTCCAGGCCGCGGCGATGGTGCCCGTCATGGGCTTGCCGCTGATCTTCCAGACGACGGCCCGCAGCATCCGGCCGCCGTCCAGGGGCAGGCCGGGAAGCAGGTTGAAGGCGGCCACGATGAGGTTGGAGATCATCAGCCCGGCCAGCAGCACCCCGACCACCGTGTCCGGCTCCACGAGCAGCATGCCCAGGTAGAACAGGCCGGAGAGGATCAGCGAGAGCAGCGGGCCGACGAAGGCCAGGACGAACTCCCGGCCGGGTGTCTCGGACTCCTTCTCGATCTCCGAGACGCCCCCGAAGAACTGGAGCTGGATCCGGCGCACCGGGAGCTTGAAACGCAGCGCCGCAACGGTGTGGGCGAGCTCGTGGACCAGCACGGAGGCGTAGAAGGCCACCGCGAAGAAGAGCGAGACGATGTAGCGCGCGGCGCCCAGTTCCGGCAGCACCCGCTCCAGTTGGCCGCCGAAGACCCAGGTGATGAGCGCGGCGACCAGGAACCAGCTGGGCGAGACGTACACGGGCACACCGAACGGCCGGCCCATCAGGAAGCCGCCGCCCGCCTCACGGGGGCGCTGCGGCTTCTCGCCCTCGGGCTCGGTCGTCCGGTCCGATCCCCCGCTGTCGGACTGCCGCTGCCCGCTGTTGTCCACGGTGTCCCCTCGTCGGATGCGTGGTTCGCACCCCTTCTTCGGTATGGTCCCCACGATCATGCAGTGCGAGGACCTCGGACGTCGATGGTATGCGTCCGGCTGTCGGTGGCGGGCCGTAGGGTCTGCGCCATGGGAACCTCCACCGGGAAGGCCGAACGGGCCGATCGGGCGCCGCAGTCCGGTCGGTCCTCCGCTGTGCCGCCGGCCGCGTCGCCGTCGAAGCCGTCGTTGTCGCCGTCGCGCGCGGCGGACTTCATGCAGTGTCCGTTGCTGTACCGCTTCCGAGTGATCGACAAACTGCCGGAGAAGCCGAGCGCCGCCGCGACCCGGGGCACGGTGGTGCACGCGGTGCTCGAGCGTCTGTTCGATGCCCCGGCCGCGGAGCGCACCGCCTCGCGCGCCCGCTCGATGGTGCCGGGCGAGTGGGAGCGGCTGCTGAAGGCACGGCCGGAGCTGACGGAGCTGTTCCGCACGGAGGACGGCGCGGAGGAGCCGGAGCGGCTGGAGCAGTGGCTGGCGGATGCCGAGCGGCTGGTCGAGCAGTGGTTCTCGCTGGAGGACCCGACGCGTCTGGAGCCCGCCGAGCGGGAGCTGTATGTGGAGACGAAGCTGGACAGCGGGCTGACGCTGCGCGGCTATATCGACCGGGTGGACGTCGCGCCGAGCGGCGAGGTGCGGATCGTCGACTACAAGACCGGCAAGGCGCCCGCCCCGCAGTACGCGGCGGGGGCGCTGTTCCAGATGAAGTTCTACGCCCTGGTGCTGTGGCGGCTGCGGGGAGCGGTGCCGCGCCGGCTCCAACTGGTCTATCTGGGCAGCGGGGATGTGCTGACGTACGACCCGGACGAGTCGGATCTGCTGGCCGTGGAGCGCAAGGTGCGGGCCCTGTGGGAGGCGATCTCGGAGGCGATGGAGACCGGCGTCTTCCTGCCGCGCCAGACCAAGCTGTGCGGCTGGTGCGACCACCAGGCGCATTGCCCGGAATTCGGTGGGACTCCCCCGCCTTATCCGGCGGCCGCCGTGCCCGCGCAGTCCGGCAGAATGGGGCAGGTCTAGCGGTCCAGCGAAGGAGAACCTGTGGCTATCCGCGTCCTACTGGTCGACGACCAGCCGCTGCTGCGCACCGGCTTCCGGATGATTCTCGAGGCGGAGCAGGATCTCGCGGTCGTCGGCGAGGCGGGGGACGGTCTGCAAGCCCTGGACCAGGTGCGGGCGCTGCAGCCGGATGTGGTGCTGATGGACATCCGCATGCCGCGGATGGACGGTGTGGAGGCGACCCGGCAGATCACCGGCCCGGGCCGGGACGGTCCGGCCAAGGTGCTGGTCCTGACCACCTTCGACCTGGACGAGTATGTGGTGGAGGCGCTGCGCGCGGGGGCCAGCGGCTTTCTGCTCAAGGACGCGCCCGCCCATGAGCTGGTGCAGGCGATCCGGGTGGTGGCGGCGGGCGAGGCGATGCTGGCGCCGAGCATCACCCGGCGGCTGCTCGACAAGTACGCCGGGCATCTGCCGTCCGGCGAGGAGCCGGTGCCGGACACGCTGCACACCCTCACCGAGCGCGAGGTGGAGGTCCTGAAGCTGGTCGCCAAGGGGCTGTCCAACGCGGAGATCGCGGCGGATCTGTTCGTCAGCGAGACGACGGTGAAGACCCATGTGGGGCATGTGCTGACGAAGCTGGGGCTGCGGGACCGGGTGCAGGCCGCCGTCTACGCGTATGAGAGCGGGCTGGTGCGCCCCGGCGCGCAGTAGCGTGCAAGCCCTCCGCTTCGCTTCAAGGCGCGTCTGCGCGCACCGAGGCGCCGAGGCGCACCGACGTACGTAAGACAAGGCCGAGGGCCGTATCCCCCGCCGCCTCCTGGCGGTGCGGGATACGGCCCTCGGCGCTGTCTCGTCCTGCCCAGGTCCCGAGCCGGACTCAGCCGTCGCTGGTGCGGCCGAGCTCCCACAGCTGGAGCATGCTCGAGGCGTCGAGCAGGTACTCGGTCCCCACGACGCCGTCGCGGGCGGCCACGTACTGCTTGCCCTGCCACAGCGGCAGATACGGCACATCGCTCGCGACGAGGTTCTGGATCTTCTGGAGGTCCTTGACCGCGAGGGCCCGCTGGGCCTCCTGCCGGGTCCTTGGGATCAGCTCGTCCTGGATGGTCTTGTTGTGGTACGGGGAGTTGAGCCAGTTGTCCTTGGTGAGGAACGGCGCGACGTAGGTGTCCGCGTCCGGGAAGTCGGGCAGCCAGCCCATGCCGTAGACGGCGTACTCCCGCTTGACGACGGCCGGGCGGAACTCGGTCCACTTGACGCCCTTGATCCTGACCGAGAACAGCCCGCTGGCGTTCAGCTGGGCCTGGAGTTTCTTGAACTCCAGGGCCGTCTCAGGGCCGTAGTGGTCGGTGGTGTAGGCCAGCGTCAGCTGCACCGGGGTGTCGATGCCGGCCCGCTGCAACAGATCGCGCGCGGCGCCGACGTTCGGGTCGCCGTACTCGTTGTGGAACGAGTTGGTGTGCGAGGAGATGTTGTTGGGGACCATCGAGTACAGCGGTTCGGCGGTCCGCTTGTACACATCGCGCACCAGCGCCTGGCGGTCCACGATGTTCGCGATGGCCTGGCGGACGGCCTTGTTCTTCACCACCGGGGCCGAGGTGTCGAAGACGAGGTAGCGGATGCCCTGGCCGGAGGTCTCCTGGAGCTGGATGCCCTTGATACCGGTGGTGTCCATCCGCTCGATCTGCTCGGGCGAGAAGCCGCGGTTGACGACGTCGACATCGCCCTTGGTCAGGGCCTTCTCCAGGGTCTTGGCGTCATCGAAGAAGCGCATCTCGAGCTTGTCGCTGCGCGGCTGGATATCGCCCTGGTACTCGGAGTTCTTGGTGAAGACCACCTTCGTCAGCCGGTTGTTCTCCACCTCGGTCTTCGCCGTGTAGGGGCCGGAGCCCACGATGTCGAAGCCCTTCCGCACCGCGTCCTTCTTGTAGACCTCGCTGTCGAGGATCGCCGCGGCGGGCGTGGTGAGCTTGGAGGGGAATGTGGCGTCCGGGCTGGAGAGGTGGATGACGACCTCGCGGTCGTTGGGGGTCTCCACCTTGTCCACGTTGGACAGCAGGGACCACACCCCGCTCTCATCCTTGATCCGCAGCACCCGCTCCAGCGAGAACTTCACATCGGCGGAGGTCAGATCGTGGCCGTTGGAGAACTTCAGCCCCTTGCGCAGCTTGCAGCGGTACTGCTCGCTCTGCCGGTCCTGGAAGCCGCACTGCTCGGCGGCGTCGGGGATGGGGTCGGTTCCGGAGCGGGGCAGTCTCATCAGCGTCTGGAAGGTGCTGTGCAGCACGCTCCAGGAGGCGAAGTCATATGCCTGGGCCGGGTCCAGCGGCGCGGTCGCAACTTTCGAGGCCTCGATGCGGTCGGTGCTCCCCACGACGATCGCCCCGTCGTCCGACCCTGCGCCGTCGGTACCGCCGCACGCGGCGAGCGTGGAGGTCATCAGTCCCGCCAGGACCGGCAGCACCAGCGACTTACGGTTCATTCTCGGGAGTCTCCCTGCGATCGATCAACTACTCGCGAAGAGATTAGTCCGCGGCGCCAGCCCTACTGGAACACAACGAAGTTGAGGCGTTATCACGCCCCGATAACATGTAACGGTTCACCGATATCCGGACGCCATCACGTTTCCACTGACATGCCATCAATCCGGACACATGGGTCCGCACAAATCAGACCAGACGGGACTCGAGGCAGACCCCTCGCCACCCTGTCGACGGCGGGCGCGGTGAGAAACATCACTTCTTCCGTCATGCCATTGGGTAAGCGGAATTAGGACAGTCCATTTCCCGGCCTGTCCTAACCGAAATACGCTCGGTGCGCGATCAGTGCATTCCGGTGATCAGAGTGCGCAAAAACGGGACGTCGACTTCTTCCAGCGAGCCGACGACGGTACGCCCCACGGCAGGCTCGATCATCGCCAGCGACGGCACGGCCACCACCTGGCATCCGGCCGCCTCGGCCGCCGTCACGCCGGTCACCGTGTCCTCCACCACCACACAGCGCGCCGGGTCCGCGCCCAGCCCCGCGGCGGCGAAGAGATAAGGGTCCGGGTGCGGCTTGGTCCGGCCGATGTCGTCGCCCGCGACCGTGAGCGCGAAGTGCTCCGGGCCGATCGAGCGCAGCACCGACTCCATCACCCGCCGGTGGGAGGCCGAGACCAGCGCGGTGGGCACGCCGTGCGCAACCAGCTCGGTGAGCAGCCTGCGGGCGCCCGGGAGCAGCGGCACGGTGCCGTCGATCAGCTCGGTGAAGCGGCTGTTCAGCAGCCCGGTCAGCTCGGCGAGCGCGATGTCCGCGCCGGTGGCCTGGATCAGGAAGGAGGCGCTGCGGGTCATGGGGCCGCCGACGACCACCTCGCGGTACTCCTCGGCGAGCGCGTGGCCGAGCTCGGCGAAGATGGAGACCTCCGTGTCCCACCAGATGCCCTCGGTGTCGACCAGGGTGCCGTCCATGTCGAGCAGGACGGCTTGCAGAGCGGAGCCTTCGGCCGTACGAGGGTCGACGGCGGGGATGCTGCTGGTCATCCGATCACCTCCGGGAGAGGGGCACGGAGGCCGGCCGTCTTCCGCGGTTCTCGTGAGTCTCGCGGTTTTCGCTGGTTTCGCGGTTTTCGCGGTTCTCACGATGCGGAAGACGACCGGCCTCTACCGGATCGACCAGTGTACGACGGCCCGCCGCGCGGCGCCCGACGGCTTCCCGCCGAACGCCGCGGAACGCGACGGGTCCGTTACCGTGCGTTGAAGTACTTGGCTTCCGGGTGGTGGATGACGATCGCGTCGGTGGACTGCTCGGGGTGCAGCTGGAACTCCTCCGAGAGCTTGACCCCGATCCGCTCCGGGCGCAGCAGGTCGGCGATCTTCGCGCGGTCCTCCAGGTCGGGGCAGGCCCCGTAGCCCAGGGAGAAGCGTGCGCCGCGGTACTTGAGGTCGAACATGTCGGTGACGTCCGCGGGGTCCTCGGACGCGAAGCCCAGCTCGGCGCGGACGCGGGCGTGCCAGTACTCGGCAAGCGCCTCCGCCAGCTGCACGGACAGCCCGTGGAGCTCGAGGTAGTCGCGGTAGGAGTCGGCGGCGAACAGCTCGGCGGTGGCCTCACCGATCTTCGAGCCGACGGTGACGACCTGGAGCCCGACCACATCGGTCTCGCCGGACTCCTCCGGGCGGAAGAAGTCCGCCAGGCACAGCCGCCGACCGCGCCGCTGGCGCGGGAAGGTGAAGCGGGTCAGCTCGCTGCCGTCCTCGCCCAGCAGGACCAGGTCGTCGCCCTTGGACACACACCGGTAGTAGCCGTAGACGACGGCCGCCTCCAGCAGGTTCTCGGTGTGCAGCTTGTCGAGCCAGCCCCGCAGCCGCGGCCGGCCTTCGGTCTCCACCAGCTCCTCATAGCTCGGCCCCTCGCCGGTACGGGCCTGCTTGAGGCCCCACTGGCCCTTGAACAGCGCGCCCTCGTCCAGCCAGGACGCGTAGTCCGCCTGCTGGATGCCCTTGACCACGCGACTGCCCCAGAAGGGCGGGGTGGGCACCGGGTTGTCGGTGGCCACGTCGGAGCGGACCGGCCCCGCCAGATCCTCGGGGGGCGTCGCCACCTCGACGGCCGCCGCGCGCTTGGGGACCCGGCGCTGCTTGAGCTCGGGCAGGGTCGCGCCCGGTACACCGCGCTTGACGGCGACCAGCGCGTCCATCAGCCGCAGGCCCTCGAAGGCGTCGCGGGCGTAGCGGACCTCGCCCTCGTAGATCTCGTGCAGGTCCTGTTCGACATACGCCCGGGTCAGCGCCGCCCCGCCGAGGATGACGGGGTATTCGGCGGCCAGCTTGCGCTGGTTCAGCTCCTCCAGGTTCTCCTTCATGATCACCGTGGACTTCACCAGCAGCCCGGACATTCCGATCACATCGGCGCGGTGCTCCTGCGCGGCGTCCAAAATGGCCGAGACCGGCTGCTTGATGCCCAGGTTGACCACGTTGTAGCCGTTGTTGGACAGGATGATGTCGACGAGGTTCTTGCCGATGTCGTGGACATCGCCGCGGACTGTGGCGAGCACGATGGTGCCCTTGCCCGCCCCGTCGCTGTCCTCGGACTTCTCCATATGCGGCTCCAGATGGGCCACCGCGGTCTTCATCACCTCGGCGGACTGGAGGACGAACGGCAGCTGCATCTGCCCGGAGCCGAAGAGGTCGCCGACGACCTTCATGCCGTCCAGCAGGGTTTCGTTGACGATGTCCAGGGCGGGCCGCTCTCGCAGGGCCTCGTCCAGGTCGGCCTCCAGGCCGTTGCGCTCGCCGTCGATGATGCGGCGCTTGAGGCGCTCCTCCAGCGGCAGGGCGGCCAGCTCCTCGGCCTTGCCGGCCTTGAGGGACTTGGCGGTGGCGCCCTCGAACAGCGCCATCAGCTTCTGCAGCGGGTCGTAACCCTCGCTGCGGCGGTCGTAGATCAGGTCGAGGGCGGTGGTGACCTGCTCCTCGTCGAAGCGGGCGATCGGCAGGATCTTGGAGGCGTGCACGATCGCCGAGTCGAGGCCCGCCTTGACGCATTCGTCGAGGAAGACGGAGTTGAGCAGGATGCGGGCGGCCGGGTTGAGGCCGAAGGAGATGTTCGACAGGCCCAGCGTGGTCTGCACATCCGGGTGGCGGCGCTTGAGCTCGCGGATCGCCTCGATGGTGGCGACGCCGTCCTTGCGGGACTCCTCCTGGCCGGTGCAGATGGTGAAGGTCAGGGTGTCGATGAGGATGTCCGACTCGTGGATGCCCCAGTTGCCGGTCAGATCGGCGATCAGCCGCTGGGCGATCTCGACCTTCTTCTGCGGGGTGCGGGCCTGGCCCTCCTCGTCGATGGTCAGCGCGATCAGCGCGGCGCCGTGCTCCTGGGCCAGCCGGGTGACCTTGGCGAAGCGCGAGTCGGGGCCGTCGCCGTCCTCGTAGTTGACGGAGTTGATGACCGCGCGGCCGCCCAGCCTCTCCAGGCCGGCGCGGATGACGTCGACCTCGGTGGAGTCCAGCACGATGGGGAGGGTGGAGGCGGTGGCGAAGCGGCCGGCCAGTTCCTCCATGTCGGCGACGCCGTCCCGGCCGACGTAGTCCACGCACAGGTCGAGCAGGTGGGCGCCCTCGCGGATCTGCTCGCGGGCCATCTCCACGCAGTCGTCCCAGCGGCCCTCCAGCATGGCCTCGCGGAACTTCTTCGAACCGTTGGCGTTGGTCCGCTCGCCGATCGCCAGATACGAGGTGTCCTGGCGGAACGGCACGGTCTGGTAGAGGGAGGCGGCGCCGGGCTCGGGGCGCGGGCTGCGCTCGGTGGGGGTCAGCTCGCGGACCCGCTCCACGACCTGGCGCAGATGCTCGGGCGTGGTGCCGCAGCAGCCGCCGACCAGCGACATCCCGTACTCGCGCACAAAGGTCTCCTGGGCGTCGGCCAGCTCGCCCGGGGTGAGGGGGTAGTGCGCCCCGTCCTTGCCCAGCACCGGCAGGCCGGCGTTCGGCATACAGGACAGCGGGATACGGGAGTGGCGGGCCAGATAGCGCAGGTGCTCGCTCATCTCGGCCGGGCCGGTCGCGCAGTTCAGGCCGATCATGTCGATGCCCAGCGGCTCCAGCGCGGTGAGCGCGGCGCCGATCTCCGAGCCGAGCAGCATGGTGCCGGTGGTCTCCACCGTGACCGAGCAGATCACCGGGGCGTCGGAGCCCGAGGCGTCCAGGGCGCGGCGGGCGCCGAGGACCGCGGCCTTGGTCTGCAGCAGGTCCTGGGTGGTCTCCACCAGCAGGGCGTCGGCGCCGCCGGCGATCAGGCCCTCGGCGTTCGCCTGGTAGGCGTCGCGCAGCACGGTGTACGGGGCGTGGCCCAGCGTCGGCAGTTTGGTGCCGGGGCCCATGGAGCCGAGCACCCAACGAAGGCGGCCGTCGGCCGCGAATCCGTCGGCGACCTCGCGGGCGACCCGGGCGCCGGCCTCGGACAGCTCGTAGACCCGGTCGGAGATCTCGTACTCCCCCAGCGCGGCGTGGTTGGCACCGAAGGTGTTGGTCTCCACGCAGTCGACGCCGGCCTCGAAGTACTCCGTGTGGACCGAGCGGACGATATCGGGGCGGGTGATGTTGAGGATTTCGTTGCACCCCTCGAGCTGCTGGAAGTCCTCGAGGGTGGGGTCCTGGGCCTGGAGCATCGTCCCCATCGCGCCGTCGGCGACCACCACGCGGGTGGCGAGGGCCTCGCGGAGTGCGCGGACCCGGTCGGCGGGGTCGGTGGCTGCGGACGTAGGCGTATGCGAGGCCATGGGTGAGCTCCCTGGGTGCGACGGCTGTCGGCTTTGCGCCCTCCTCGGCGGAGGGCGCACCAAGCCAGAGTAGCCGCCGGGGAGCTTTCGGCGAGTGGTGTTCCACGTGACGGGACAGCTCGCATGGGGCGGGATGGGCGCCGCCCACGGAGGGTCTGTGATCGTTTACCCTTTCCCCGCTGTACCACGGGGTCGGCATGGACCGATAGTGTTCAGCATTGTCGAACCGTAGTGTCAGGAGGGGTGCGCGATGGCACGGACCATCCAGTCGCTCGAGCGGGCTGCCGCGATGCTGCGTCTGCTCGCCGGGGGCGAGCGCCGTCTGGGGCTGTCAGACATCGCCTCGTCGCTGGGGCTGGCCAAGGGCACTGCGCACGGCATTTTGCGCACGCTCCAGCAGGAGGGCTTCGTCGAGCAGGACGAGGCGTCGGGCCGCTACCAGCTGGGCGCCGAGCTGCTGCGCCTGGGCAACAGCTATCTGGACGTGCACGAGCTGCGCGCCCGCGCCCTGGTGTGGACCGACGACCTGGCGCGCTCCAGCGGGGAGAGCGTGTATCTGGGCGTGCTGCACCAGCAGGGCGTGCTCATCGTCCACCATGTCTTCCGCCCCGACGACAGCCGCCAGGTGCTGGAGGTCGGCGCGATGCAGCCGCTGCACTCCACGGCGCTGGGCAAGGTGCTGTCCGCGTACGACCCGGTGGCGCACAGCGAGGCGGCCGAGGCCGAGCGCGAGGCGTTCACGCCCCGCACGGTGACCTCCATGACGGGCTTCGAGTCCGTCCTGGACCTGACCCGGGCGCGCGGCTGGGGCTCGGACGTGGAGGAGACCTGGGAGGGCGTGGCGTCGATCGCCGCCCCGATCCACAACCGGCGGCGGATGCCGGTGGGCGCGGTGGGTGTCGCCGGAGCGGTGGAGCGGGTGTGCAAGGAGGGTGAGCTGCGCTCCGATCTGATCGCCGCGGTGCGGGACTGCGCACGGTCCGTTTCCCGCGATTTGGGCGCCAGTCGCTTCTGAGAGTTACCGGCCGGTATCGGTCGGTTCACCCCCGCTCATCCCGATACGAGTTTTCAGTCACACGACCCTTGACCTCAACCTTCACCGTGCAGAAAACTGCCGTTCGTCGGTCGGCATTGTCGAACATCTGACGACAATATTCGCTAAGGTGTGACTCGCCGCGGGCCGACCAGCCCTCACCGAGGGGGCGCGGACCATCGGTTGATTCCCGTGGTACGGCGCTTCCCGGTGTCCATCTGGACGAAGGACAAAGGAGTCGCGGGTGTCCAGCTCCGACATCTTCATTGGCGAGACCATCGGTACCGCCGTACTCATCCTGCTCGGCGGTGGTGTCGTCGCCGGCGTTGTCTTGAAGCGCTCCAAGGCGTTCGGCGCGGGGTGGCTGGCCATCACCTTCGGGTGGGGCTTCGCCGTACTGACCGGCGCGTATATCTCGGCCCCCCTGTCCGGGGCGCATCTCAATCCCGCTGTGACGCTGGGCCTCGCGATCGAGGGCGGCACCGAGTGGAGCGATGTGCCGATCTATGTGCTCGGCCAGATGACCGGCGCCATCATCGGGGCCACCTTGGTGTGGGTCGCCTACCTGGGCCACTTCCAGGCCCATCTGACCGACCGCGAGATCGTCGGCGGCCCCGGCGCCCAGGACACGGCCAAGGCCGCCGCCCAGGCGAAGTCCGACGCCGGCCCGGTGCTCGGTGTCTTCTCCACCGGCCCCGAGATCCGCAACACGGTGCAGAACCTGGCCACCGAGATCATCGCCACGACCGTCCTGGTGCTGGCCATCCTCACCCAGGGTCTGAACGGGGACGGCCACGGCCTGGGCGTCATCGGCGTGCTGATCACCTCGCTGGTCGTGGTCGGCATCGGCCTCTCCCTCGGCGGACCGACCGGCTACGCCATCAACCCGGCCCGTGACCTCGGTCCCCGTATCGCCCACGCCCTCCTGCCGCTGCCCAACAAGGGCGGCTCGGACTGGGGCTACGCCTGGATCCCCGTCGTCGGCCCGCTCATCGGCGGCGCCATCGCCGGCGGCATCTACGAGATCGCTTTCGCCTAGCCCTAACCCCATTCCACCCCCTCTTGACGCGCAGGAGAGCCGCACACCATGACCGACACCCACTCCACCGGCCCGTTCATCGCGGCCATCGACCAGGGCACCACCTCGAGCCGTTGCATCGTCTTCGACCGCGACGGCCGCATCGTCTCGGTCGATCAGAAGGAGCACGAGCAGATCTTCCCCAAGCCCGGCTGGGTCGAACACAACGCGACCGAGATCTGGGAGAACGTCCGGGAAGTCGTTGCCGGGGCCATCAGCAAGGCCGGCATTACTGCCGCCGACGTGAAGGCGATCGGCATCACCAACCAGCGTGAGACCACGCTGCTGTGGGACAAGAACACCGGCGAGCCGGTGCACAACGCCATCGTCTGGCAGGACACCCGCACCGACGCCCTGTGCCGCGAGCTCGGCCGCAACGTCGGCCAGGACCGGTTCCGCCGGGAGACCGGTCTGCCGCTCGCCTCGTACTTCGCGGGCCCGAAGATCCGCTGGCTGCTCGACAACGTCGAGGGGCTGCGCGAGCGCGCGGAGGCCGGCGAGATCCTCTTCGGCACCATGGACTCGTGGGTGATCTGGAACCTCACCGGCGGCACCAACGGAGGCGTGCACGTCACCGACGTCACCAACGCCTCCCGCACGCTGCTGATGAACCTCCAGACCCTCGACTGGGACGAGCGCATCCTGTCCTCGATGGAGATCCCGGCGGCCGTGCTGCCCGAGATCCGCTCCTCCGCCGAGGTGTACGGGACCACCGCCGAGGGCGTCCTCGCGGGCGTGCCGGTGGCCTCCGCGCTCGGTGACCAGCAGGCCGCCCTCTTCGGCCAGACCTGCTTCTCCGAGGGCGAGGCCAAGTCGACCTACGGCACCGGAACGTTCCTGCTGATGAACACCGGTGGCAAGCCCGTCAACTCGTACAACGGCCTGCTGACCACCGTCGGCTACCGCATCGGCGACCAGAAGCCGGTGTACGCCCTCGAGGGCTCGATCGCCGTCACCGGCTCGCTGGTCCAGTGGATGCGCGATCAGATGGGGCTGATCAACAGCGCGGCCGAGATCGAGACCCTGGCCAGCTCGGTCGAGGACAACGGCGGCGCCTACTTCGTGCCCGCCTTCTCCGGTCTGTTCGCCCCCTACTGGCGGGCCGACGCGCGTGGCGTCATCGCGGGTCTGACCCGCTATGTCACCAAGGCCCACATCGCGCGCGCCGTGCTCGAGGCCACCGCCTGGCAGACCCGCGAGATCGTCGACGCGATGACCAAGGACTCCGGCGTGGAGCTCACCGCGCTCAAGGTCGACGGCGGTATGACCTCCAACAACCTGCTGATGCAGACGCTCTCCGACGCCCTGGACGCGCCCGTGGTGCGGCCGATGGTCGCCGAGACCACCTGCCTCGGCGCCGCCTACGCCGCCGGTCTGGCCGTCGGCTTCTGGCCGGACACCGAGGCGCTGCGCGCCAACTGGCGCCGCGCCGCCGAGTGGACCCCCCGTATGGACGCGGACATCCGCGACCGCGAGTACAAGAACTGGCTCAAGGCCGTTGAGCGGACCATGGGCTGGATCGAAGACGAGGAGTAAGCAATGACCACCCTGCAGAGCGTCCCGGCCCTAGGGACGCACCCGGCTGCCGGCTCGCTTCCGAGCCGCGCCGAAACCCGGGAACAGCTGTCCAAGGCAACGCATGACCTCCTGGTGATCGGCGGCGGCATTCTGGGCATCACCACTGCCTGGCACGCGGCGCAGTCGGGACTGCGGGTGGCCATGGTGGACGCCGGCGACTTCGCCGGCGCCACCTCCTCGGCCTCCTCCAAGCTGCTCCACGGCGGTCTGCGCTATCTGCAGACCGGCGCGGTCAAGCTGGTCGCCGAGAATCACTTCGAGCGGCGCGCGGTCTCCCGCAGCGTCGCCCCCCACCTGGCGAATCCGCTCACCTTCTACCTGCCGGTCTACAAGGGCGGCCCGCACGGCGCGGCCAAGCTCGGCGCGGGCGTGTTCGCGTACTCGGCCCTCTCCGCCTTCCGGGACGGCGTCGGCCATGTGATCAGCGCCGACAAGGCCGCACGGGACGTCCCCGAGCTGCGCACCGACGGCCTCAAGGCGGTCGCGGTGTACGGCGACGGCCAGATGAACGACAGCCGCATGGCCCTGATGACGGTGCGGGCGGCCGTGGAGGCGGGCGCGACCGTGCTCAACCACGCCGAGGTGGTGGGGCTGCGGAAGACCGACGGCCGGGTCACCGGCGCGGAGCTCCGGGACCGCCTGGACGGGACCGAGTTCGGGGTGAACGCCCGTCTGGTGCTGAACGCCACCGGTCCGTGGGTGGACCACCTGCGCAGGATGGAGGACCCGAACGCGGCCCCGTCCATCCGGCTCTCCAAGGGCGCGCACCTGGTCCTCAAGCGCACCGCGCCGTGGCGCGCGGCGCTGGCGACCCCGATCGACAAGTACCGCATCACCTTCGCCCTCCCCTGGGAGGACATGCTGCTGCTGGGCACCACCGACGAGGCGTACGAGGGCGACCCGGCCGATGTCCGGGTGAACGAGCAGGACATCACCCAGATACTCGACGAGGCCGCCTTCTCCATCCGGGACCAGCAGCTCTCCCGCGACCTGATCACCTACTCCTTCGCCGGTCTTCGGGTGCTGCCCGGCGGCCCCGGGGACACCGCCAAGGCCAAGCGGGAGACGGTCGTCACCGAGGGCCGCGGTGGGATGCTCTCCATCGCGGGCGGCAAGTGGACCACCTTCCGCCACATCGGCCGCACCGTGATGAACAAGCTCGCGCAGCTGCCGGGCCACCCGCTCGCGGACGATATGGAGCCCATATCCCAGCTGCCCAAGCACGTCCCGCTGCCGGGCCTGGCCAACCCGCACGCGGTCGCCCACCGGCTGCTGGTGGACGGTGGCACCCCCGGCCCCCGGATGGCCGCGGACACCGCGCGCCACCTGGCGACGCACTACGGTTCGCTCTCCTTCGACATCGCGCGGCTGGCCAACGAGGACCCGGCGCTCGGTGAGCGGATCCACCCGGACGCGCCGGAGATCTGGGCCCAGGTCGTCTACGCCCGCGACCACGAGTGGGCGCAGACGGCGGACGATGTGCTGCGCCGCCGCACCACCTTGACGATCCGCGGACTGGACGGCGACGAGGTGCGCGCCCGGGTCCAGAAGCTGCTGGACCACCGCGCGGTCTGACGGGCCCGGCCCGTACGTCGCCCGTAGCCCCGTACGCCCGTACGCCCGTACGTCTGAGGGGGAGGCTCCGCCGTGGAGCCTCCCCCTCGGCCACTGCGCCAACTGACTCGCCAGTAAAAAATCAATGAATCGCTCTTGCGTTCTTCGGTGGCTCGCGCATCAATAACAGCGCCCCGCCTGACGGCAAGTCAGGACTGGTGGCGATCTGCGCGAGGCCCGAGCCGCAGCCCCGCGTGATCTCACCCCCCGCACCGCGCACACGTACGCAGCGACGCGCCCTCGGGCGCGCCCGGGATCCCGCCGTGTCTCATGTGCGCCGCTCCACGCAACAAGTCAACAAGCAACAAGCGCAACAAGCACTGACGCGGCTAGGCAGGCACTTCCCCCACACCGGAAGGCAATCCCATGAGACGCATGAAACTCGGGATCGGCACGGCACTGGGAGCAGCGGGAATGGCCATGGGCGCGCTCGCGCTCGCGCCGACCGCCAACGCGGTCGACCCGACCACCGCGACAATCTCGGCCGAGTGCGGGACCTACGGCTCCGGCCAGGCCACCCTCACGGCCACGCAGAGCGGGACCTCCGCGACCATCACCCTGTCCTCGGGTGCCATCAAGGCGCCCATCGACGTTCCGGCGGGCTCGGTCAGCTCCACGCTGACCCTGTCGAAGAACGGCTCCGGAACCACGACGTTCACCGGCAACTCCAACCCGGCCATGCCGAGCGGTTCCGACGTGACCACCGGCCCGCTCAAGGGCACGGTCGCCGCTGGTGACAAGCTCGAGGCCAAGTCGCTGAAGCTGGTGATCTTCGGTCTCATCACGGTGAACTGCACCGCCACCTCGGCCCAGTCGCCGGGTCCGTTCACCTTCTGATCGCGTACAGCACGGCCCGAAACCCCATGTGATCGCCAGCGGATCGGCGTCCACCCCGGCAGGGGACGCCGGTCCGTTCGGCGTGCCATGCTGCCCTCGTCGACGAGCAGCCGACGTCAGGCGCCATAATGGAGGCAGACATCGGATGTCTGACCCGGGGAGGTCCATGATGGCGGTCACCGACGAGGCGATCGAAAAGATCAAAGGCATGATCGTCTCGGGTGCGCTGCGCCCGGGTGACCGGCTTCCCAAAGAGAGCGAACTCGCCGCCGAGCTGGGCCTGTCCCGCAACTCGCTGCGCGAGGCGGTGCGCGCCCTGTCGCTGATCCGGATCCTGGACGTGCGCCAGGGCGACGGTACGTACGTCACCAGCCTGGACCCGCAGCTGCTGCTGGAGGCGCTGAGCTTCGTCGTCGACTTCCACCGGGACGACACGGTGCTGGAATTCCTCGCGGTCCGGCGCATCCTGGAGCCCGCGGCCACCGCGCAGGCCTGCGCCCGGATCAGCGACGCCACGCTCGACGCGCTGGCCGCGCAGCTCGACGCGCTCGGGCCGGAGCCCTCGGTGGAGGAACTGGTCGCCTGCGACCTGGAGTTCCACCGGGGCATCGTCCAGGCCTCCGGCAACTCGGTGCTGTGCTCGCTGCTGGACGGCCTGTCCGGGCCCACCACCCGCGCCCGCGTCTGGCGCGGACTGACCCAGGAGGACGCGGTCAGCCGCACGCTGCACGAGCACCGGGCGATCCTGGGCGCGCTGCGGGACCGCGACGCGGAGGCGGCGCGGTCCTGGGCGACGGTGCATGTCGCGAGCGTGGAGCAGTGGCTGCGCTCGACGCTGTGACGGGGCGTTCGGGCCGTACGCACCTCGGTACCCAGGCCGTACGCACCTGGGTACCCAGGCCGTACGCGCCTGGGTGTCCAAGCCGTACGCGGTGCTATGCCTTCAGGCCGTACGCACGGACCGCCGTGCCCCCGAACACCGCCGCCCGCTCCGCCTCCGTGAGGCGGAGCGTGGCGCGGCCGGCCAGGTCGGCCACCTGGTCGTAGGACGCGGCCAGGGTGCACACCGGCCAGTCGGACCCGAAGAGCACCCGGTCGGGGCCGAAGGCGTCCAGCACATGCCAGGCATAGGGCAGCACCTGCTCCGGCTGCCAGCCGTCCCAGTCGGCCTCGGTCACCAGGCCGGAGAGCTTGCAGACGACGTTCGGCAGGGCCGCCAGCTCGGTCAGCTGCCGGTCCCACGGGTCGCGGGCGCCGCTCGCGACGGGCGGCTTGGCCGCGTGGTCGAGGACGAAGCGCACCTCGGGCAGGTCGCGGACGACGTCGATGGCCGCGGGCAGCTCGCGCGGGGTGACCAGCAGGTCGTAGGCGAGGTCCGCCCCGGCCAACTGGGTCAGCCCCCGGCGGACGTCGGGGCGGTCCAGCCACCGCTGGTCCGGCTCGTCCTGCACCTGGTGGCGCAGGCCGGCGAGGCGGTCGCCGCCGGGCGCGGCGCGCAGGGCCGCGAGCACATCGGGCAGGCCGGGGTCGGTGAGGTCGGCCCAGCCCACGACGCCCGCGACACGGTCGAACGCCTCGGCTGTGGCGAGGAGTTCCAGCGTCTCCTCGTGCGAGGAGCTGGACTGGACGACGACGGTGGCGTCGACGCCGTGCGCGGCGAGGTGCGGCTCCAGGTCCTCGAGGGTGAACGTACGGCGGATCGGGTCGGCCCAGGGGCCGTCCATCCACGGCTGTTCGCGGCGGTCCAGGTCCCACAGGTGGTGATGGGCGTCGATGCGCGGCACGGAGGGGCGCTCCTCGGGATCGGCGGCGGGTCGGCGGTCGGACAACAGGCGGTCGGTCGGTGTGGGCTCAGTCAGCGGGCGATCGGCAGGGGGACATCCTCGTCGAGCAGGCCCCTGTCCACCAGGGCCCGCCACAGCTCGTCCGGGATGTCGTGGCCGAACATCTCGGCGTTGTCCCGCACCTCCTCGGGCGAGGCGCAGCCGACGACCGCCGCGGCCACGGCCGGGTGGCCGAAGGGGAAACGCAGGGCCGCCGCCCGCAGCGGCACGCCGAACTCGCCGCAGACCGCGGCCAGCTGCCGGGCGCGCTCCAGCATGTCGGGGGGCGTCCGCTCGTAGTTGTAGTGCGCGTCCGGGCTCGGGTCGGCGAGCAGCCCGGAGTTGTAGACGCCGCCGACCACCACGGAGATGCCGCGCCGCTCGCACGCCGGCAGCAGGTCGTCGTAGGCGGTGCGCTCCAGGAGGGTCCAGCGGCCGGCGCACAGCACCACGTCGACATCGAGGTCGGCCACGAACCGGGCGAGCACATCGCTGTGGTTCATGCCGAAGCCGATGGCGCGTACGCGCTTCTGGTCGCGCAGCTCGGCCAAGGCCGGGAAGGCCGTCTCACAGACCTCGCGGATGTGGTTTTCCACATCGTGGAGGTAGACGATGTCCACGCTCTCCAGGCCGAGGCGGTCCAGCGAGGACTCCAGGGTGGCGCGGATCCCGTCCCGGGTCAGCCGCCACTCGCGGACGCGGTCCGGGGTGTCGACAAACCCCTGGGCGTCGACCGGCTCCCCGGGCTTCCGGGGCCGCAGGGCGCGCCCCACCTTGGTGGAGACGGTGTACGAGGCGCGGTCGCGGCCCGTCAGCGCGCGGCCAAGGCGCTCCTCCGACAGGCCGACCCCATAGTGCGGCGCGGTGTCCATATAGGTGCATCCGGCCTCGAATGCGGCCTGGACGGTGGCCAGGGCGCGCTCGTCGGGCATGGCCGTGTACAGATTGCCCAGGGGCGCGCAGCCGAGCCCGAGCGCCGGTACGTACACGCCCGTGCGCCCGAGCTCGCGCGGCCCTCCGGCCCCAGGTGGCTGCGCCATGGGTCACCCGTCCTTCTGGTCAGTCCTGCTTCTCGCCGCTGGCGTAGCGGGAGATGATGAGCGCGACGATGATGATCGAGCCGTTGATGAACTGGTTCCACAGGGGCGGTACGCCGCCGAGCGTCATCACATTGACCACCAACTGCAGCGTAAGCACACCCGTGAGCGCCCCGAAGAGCGTGCCGCGCCCGCCCTTGAGGCTGATGCCTCCGATGACCGCGGCGGCGAACACCTGGAAGATCCAGCCGTTGCCCTGGGTGGCGGCCACCGAGCCGTAGTGGCCGGTGTAGAGGATGCCGGCGAAGGCGGCGAGCAGCCCGCCGACGGACAGCACGATCCAGGTGATCCGGTCGACCCGGATGCCTGCCGCGCGGGCGGCCTCCGGGTTGCCGCCGATGGCGTACAGCGCGCGCCCGTGCCGCAGATAGCCCAGCGCCAGGCCGCCGATCGCGTACAGCCCCAGGCAGATCCACACGGCCGCCGGGGCGCCCATCCAGTCGGCCTTGCCCAGGTAGCGGAAGGACTCGGGGACGTTGATGATCGACTGGCCCTCGGCGACGCCGACCTGGAGGCCGCGCAGCATGGTGAGCATGCCGAGGGTGGCGATGAACCCGTTGACGCGCAGTTTGAGGATGAGGAAGCCGTTGGCCGCCCCGATCGCGGCGCCGACGGCCAGGCACAGCGGGATCGCGGTCCAGGTGGGCAGCAGGCCCAGGCCCTCGAACCGGGCGCCGTGGGCGGGCAGCACCAGCCACAGGGCGATCACGGGCGCGACGGCGATGGTCGACTCCAGGGAGAGGTCCATCCGCCCGCAGATCAGGATCAGCGCCTCGCCCAGCACCAGCAGCCCCAGCTCGGTGGACTGCTGGACGACGCCGATCAGATTGTCCTGGGTGAGGAAGGCGGGCGAGACGATGAAGCCGATCACGCCCAGCACGAAGATCACCGGGACCAGCGACAGATCCCGCCAGCGGGCGATGTCGATCTTCGGCCGTGCCCGTCCCGCCCTCGCCGCAGCTTCACCGGCCGCCACCACTTCGGCGGGGCGCTGCCGTGTGGTATCGGTCATGACTGGCTTCCCTCTCTCCCCTTGAACGCGCGGTTTCTGCCGTCTCCTGCCGGCCCTTCTGCTCTTTCTGCGCCGTGCTCCGTCTCCGGTCCCGCCATCCCCTCCATCGCGGCTACCAGCCCGCGGTCGCTCCAGTCGCTGCCGAACTCGGCCACGACGCGCCCGTGGAAGAACGCCAGAACGCGGTCGCACACCCGCAGGTCGTCCAGTTCGTCGGAGACGATCAGCGCGCCGCTGCCGGCCGCCGCCACCTCCCGTACGACGCCCAGCAGCGCGTCCTTGGACTTCACGTCCACGCCGGCGGTCGGGCGGATGGCCACCAGGACGCTCGGCTCGCGCGCCAGCGCCCGCGCGATGACGACCTTCTGCTGGTTGCCGCCCGAGAGGCCGGAGACGACCTGCCCGGGGCCCGAGGTCTTGATGTCGAGCGAGGCGATCATGCGGCCGGCGAAGGCCCGGGTCCGGGAGGGCAGCACCGTCCCGAAGGGGCCGAGCTGGTCGGCCACCGTCAGCGTGGCGTTCTCGGCGACGCTACGGCCCAGGACCAGGCCCTGGCGGTGCCGGTCCTCGGGTACGTACCCGATGCCCGCGTCGATGGCGTGCGGCACGCTTCCGGGGCGCACGGCGCGGCCGCGCACCACCACCCGCCCGCCGTCCTGCTTGCGCAGCCCCACCAGGGTCTCGCCGACCGCGGTGTTGCCGCTGGCCGTCGCCCCGGCCAGGCCCACCACCTCGCCCGGCCGCACCACCAGGTCGAGTGGGTCGAACTCGCCCGCGCGGGACAGCGCTTCGGTGCGCAGCACCGGCTCCGCGCCCGGACCGGCCTCCTCGCCTGGTACGGCCGCGGGCACCGCGCCCCGCACCCCCTTGGGCGGCCCGGCCTCGGCGTCCCCGGTCATCGCCGCGACCAGTTCGTCCTTGGGCAGCTCGGCGACCGGGGCGGTCACCACGTGCCGGGCGTCGCGGAAGACGGTGACGGTGTCGCAGAGTTCGTAGACCTCCTGTAGATGGTGCGAGATGAACAGGAAGGCGACGCCCTGGCGGCGCAGTTCGCGCAGCTTGCTGAAGAGCCGTTCGATGCCGCCCGCGTCGAGCTGCGCGGTGGGCTCGTCGAGGATGATCAGACGGGCGCCGAAGGACAGCGCCCTGGCGATCTCGACGAACTGCCCCTGCTCGACGGTGAGGTCCTTGGCGCGGGTCTGCGGGTCGACGTCCACCCCGTACTCGGCCAGCAGGGCGCGGGCGTCCTCGCGCAGCGCGCGCCAGCGGATCCGCGAGGTGCCCTGGAAGCGGCCGAGGTAGAGGTTTTCGGCGACCGTCAGGTCGGGCACCACCATGGACTTCTGGTAGACGCAGGCCACCTTGCGCTGCCAGGCGGCGGTGTCGCCGTAGCCGGGGGCGGGCTCGTCCGAGAAGGTGACGGTGCCCTCGTCGGGGCGTTCCATGCCGGTCAGCACGGACACCAGCGTGGACTTGCCCGCCCCGTTGCGCCCGACCAGCGCATGGGCCTCCCCCGGCCGTACGGCCAGATGCGCGCGGTCCAGGGCCAGGGTCGGCCCGAACCGTTTGACGATGCGCTCCGCCCGTACGACGGTGGGCTCCGCGGAGGTTGGCTGGTCAGCGGCGGCGGGCTGGTCAGCGACGGCCATGGCTACTTCTTCTCGAGCTGGTTGGCCCACAGCTTCTTGTCGTCGACGTTCTCCTTGGTGACCAGCGGCGCCGGGAGCTGGTCCTCCAGGCCATTCTTGATCTTGACGATCTCGGAGTCGTGATCGGTCTTGCCAGGTTTGAACTTCTTGCCGTCCAGAGCCGCCTTGGCGTATTCCAGCGCGTACTTGGCGTACAGGTCGGCGGGCTGGGAGAGGGTGGCGTCGATCTTCCCGGAGCGGATCGCGTCCAGCTCCTCCGGGATGCCGTCGTTGGAGATGATCGTGATGTGCCCGTCGGACCCGGCGGGCTTGAGCAGCTTCTTCTGCTCCAGCAGCGCGAGCGTGGGCTGCAGGAAGGCGCCACCGGCCTGCATATAGATGCCGTCGAGATCCTTGTGCTGGGCCAGCAGGCTCTGCAGCTTGGCGGAGGCGACGTCGCCCTTCCAGTCGGTGGGCAGCTCGTGCACCTTGATGCCCGGGAACTTCTCCTTCATGCAGGAGGCAAACGCCTCGGAGCGATCGCGGCCGTTGATGGAGCTGAGGTCGCCCTGCAGCTCGGCGACCCGGCCCTTGCCGCCCAGCTGCTTGCCCAGGTACTCGCAGGCGTTGGTGCCGTAGGCGCGGTTGTCGGCCCGTACGACCATGTAGACCTCGCCCGCGTCCGGGCGGGTGTCCACGCTGACGACGGGGATCTTCTTCTCCTTGAGATCGTCCAGGGTGGAGGAGATCGCGCCGGTGTCCTGGGGGGCCATGATGATCGCCTTGGCGCCCTGGTCGGTGAATGCCTGGACGTTGGCGACGAGCTTGGCGATGTCGTTCTGCGAGTTGGACAGCGGCAGCGCGTTGACCGTGCCGTCGTCGATGCCCTTCTCGAGGTACTGCTGATAGGAGTTCCAGAAGTCCGTGTCGGTGCGCGGCATGTCGATGCCGACCTTGCCACCGCCGGCGCCGTTGCTCTCGCGGTTGCAGCCTGCGAGAGCGGCGGCGGCGAGCAGCACGGCACAGGCGACGGTGCCGGTCGTGCGGAGTCTCGTCATCGAGTCCCGTCCTTGATCGAGTGGTGCGGCTCTGTGCTCCAGGGCTGTGGGGTCGTGCTGGGGGCGTACACCCCGCGGATCCATTAGGTGGCGGGGCGCAGGCGCAGGCCCTGCATCCCCCCGTCGACGGCCAGCGCGGTGCCGGTGACGGCCGCGGCGGCGGGGCTGGCCAGATACGCGACGGCCGCCGCCACCTCGTCGGCGGCCACCAGCCGTCCGGTCGGCTGACGGGATTCCAGGGCGGCGCGCTCGGCCGCCGGGTCGTCGGCCCGGCCGAGCAGCCGGCCGACCCAGGGGGTGTCGACGGTGCCGGGGTTGACGCAGTTGACGCGGATGCCCTCGCGTATGTGGTCGGCGGCCATGGCCAGGGTTAGCGATAGCACCGCGCCCTTGCTGGCGCTGTAGGCGGCGCGCTGCGGCAGCCCCGCGGTGGCCGCGATCGAGCAGGTGTGGGTGATGGAGACGCTGCCGGGCCGCTCTGCCGCCGCGGCGCGCAGATGGGGCAGCGCGGCGCGGGCGGTACGGACCAGGCCCAGGACGTTGACGTCCAGCACCCGGTGCCACTCGTCGTCGGCGTTGTCCTCGACGGTGCCGATGGCGCCGATCCCGGCGTTGCCCACGACGGTGTGCAGCGCCCCGAACTCGGCGACGGCCTCGGCGACGCCGCTTTGTATCGCCTCGTCCGAAGTGACGTCGGCCTTCACCGCCAGGGTGCCGGCGGGGGCGCCGGCCGGGTCACGGTCGAGCACCGCGACCCGCGCACCGCGGTCGCGCAGCAGGGTGGCGATCGCGGCGCCGATACCAGAGGCGCCGCCGGTGACCAGCGCGGCCAGTCCCTCGAAGTCGCCGGTCGGGTGGGCCTGGTTCAAGAGGTTCCCTCCTGTTGTGCGGCGTTCCGGGCCTGCCACTCGGGCCCGTCCGGGTAGCGGTAGGCGGCGATGGACTCGGGGTGCATCCGGGCGGAGAAGCCGGGCGCGGCCGGGGCGAGATAGCGGCCGCCCTCGACGACGGCCGGGTCGGCGAAGTGCTCGTGGAGATGGTCGACGTACTCGATGGCCCGGTCCTCCCAGCTGCCCGAGACCGCGACGAAGTCGAACATGGCCAGATGCTGGACGAGTTCACACAGGCCCACCCCGCCGGCGTGCGGGCAGACCGGCACGCCGAACTTGGCGGCGAGCAGCATGATCGCCAGGTTCTCGTTGACGCCGGCCACCCGCGCCGCGTCGATCTGTACGAAGTCGACGGCGCCGGCCTGGAGCAGCTGCTTGAACACGACGCGGTTGGCGACATGTTCGCCGGTGGCGACCTTGACGGGCTGTCCGCTGCGGATGGCGGCGTGCCCGAGGACGTCGTCGGGACTGGTGGGCTCCTCGATCCAGTGCGGCTCGTACGGCGCCAGGGCGCGCATCCAGCGCAGCGCCTCGGCCACGTCCCAGCGCTGGTTGGCGTCGGCCGCGATCCGCACCTCGGGGCCGACGGCCTCGCGGGCCAGGCGCATCCGCCGCAGGTCTTCGTCGAGGTCGCCGCCGACCTTGAGCTTGATCTGTTCGAAGCCGTCGGCGACGGCCTCCTGCGCGAGCTTGATCATTTTCTCGTCGGAGTAGCCGAGCCAGCCCGGGGAGGTGGTGTAGGCGGGATAGCCCCGTTCGCGCAGCTGGGCGGCCCGCTCGGCGCGGCCCGGCTCGGCGGCGCGCAGGATCTCCAGCGCCTCCTCAGGGGTGAGGGCGTCGGTGAGATAGCGGAAGTCGACCAGCTCGACGAGGTCTTCGGGCGGCATATCGGCGAGGAACTGCCACAGTGGCTTGCCCGCCTGCCGGGCGGCGAGGTCCCAGGCGGCGTTGACCACCGCACCGGCCGCCATATGCATCACGCCCTTCTCAGGGCCGAGCCAGCGCAGCTGCGAATCGTGTGTCAGATCCCGGTAGAGGGCGCCGAGGTCGGCGGCGGTCAGCGGGGCGGGGCGGCCCACGACATGGGGGCGCAGCGAGCGGATCGCGGCCGCGGTGACATCGTTGCCACGGCCGATCGTGAAGACGAAGCCGTGCCCCTCGGCCGGGGCGCCACCGGTCTCGTCGGCCGCGTCCCCCTGCACGCCCTCCGTCGCGTCCGTGCGCAGCACGACGTACGCCGCCGAGTAGTCGGGGTCGGGGTTCATGGCGTCCGAGCCGTCAAGCTGTTCCGAGGTGGGAAACCGGACGTCATGGACCTCGATCTCGGTGACGGTCGGGCGCAATCTCAATGGGGACTCCCTGTACGGCGCGATAGAACATCGGACCTTTCGCGGTGATCCGATGTATAGCGCCGTTTGGGCCCATCCGTCCAGAGGGGTGCACGAAATTCCCTCAGAGCGGCCGAGGAACAGATCGGATGAATCTCTGCTGGCTGCTCCGTTACTGCCCCTGCCTCGCCCTCTGGCTCGCCTCTGCCCCTTGCTCTTCCCCACCCCACACGGGGGCTGCGGCGGGGGGCCCGGGACGCCGTAGGCTTGGGACGATGCGAATGGAACTGCAGCCGGAGGCGGTACGGACCCGTCCGCCCCGGTCGGAAGGAGGCGCTGGGTGATCGAGCTTGAGGGGGTTCCCGAGCTGATCGACCCGGTCATGATCTGTGCCTTCGAGGGCTGGAACGACGCCGGAGACGCCGCCTCCACCGCGGTGGGGCACCTGGATCGGGAATGGAAGGGCGAGGTCTTCGCCGCGCTCGACGCCGAGGACTACTACGACTTCCAGGTCAACCGGCCGACCGTGGCGCTCGAAGGCGGGATCCGCAAGGTCACCTGGCCGACCACCCGGCTCTCGGTGGTCCGCGCGGGCGGCGGCGACAAGCCGCGCGACCTGGTGCTGGTGCGCGGCATCGAACCGAGCATGCGCTGGCGGTCGTTCTGCAACGAGATCCTCGGCTACGCCCATGAGTTGGGCGTCGAGATGGTCGTGGTTCTCGGCGCGCTGCTCGGCGACACCCCGCACACCCGGCCGGTGCCGGTCAGCGGCGTCACCTCCGACCCGGATCTGGCCCGCAGCCTCGACCTGGAGGAGTCGCGCTACGAGGGGCCGACGGGCATCGTCGGCATCCTCCAGGAGGCGTGCACCCACGCCGGCGTTCCGGCGGTCAGCCTGTGGGCGGCCGTACCGCACTACGTCTCGCAGCCGCCGAACCCCAAGGCCACCCTGGCCCTGCTCAACCGCCTCGAGGACCTGATCGGCGTGCGCATCCCGCTCGGCGAGCTGACGGAGGACGCGCGCGCCTGGCAGCTTGGGGTCGATCAACTCGCCGCGGAGGACAGCGAGGTCGCGGAGTACGTCCAGTCGCTGGAGGAGGCCCGCGACACGGCGGAGCTGCCGGAGGCGTCGGGCGAGGCGATCGCCCGCGAATTCGAGCGCTATCTGCGGCGCCGGGACGGCCAGCCGGGCCCGGGCGGCCATGCGACGGACGCGGGCGGCGGGATCGCGGACGGGCGCGAGGGCGGCACGGGCGGCCCCGGCTCCTATCTGCGCGACTCCTCGGCCCCGGGTACGGGGGCCGGCCCCAGCGCCGGCACCAGCCCCAACGCCGGCTCCGGCTCCGGCCCCAGCTCCGGCTCCGCGCGGCCGCGGAGACCTTCGGCGAAGGACGACACGGCGGAGGAGCGGGACGAGAGCGGCGAGAACGGCGAAGGCGACGAGAGCAGCGGCCGCGAGCGCCCGGACGGCGACCAGGACGACTGAGCACGCCCTGGCCCGGGCCGAGCCGGGCCGCCCCGGGCCGGACCCGGAGGCTCAGGCCGAGCCTCCGGGCCGAGCCGCGGATCAAAGCCGTTACGGGCCCTCCCCCGGACCCCAGTAGCCCCCGCATGGCGCCACTGGGCGTACGACAAGGCAAGCAACGGCCGTCGGCCCGGTGCCGCGGCCCGTACGGGGCGCGGCACCGGGCCGACGGGCCGGGTCGCTCTCCTAGAGCGCGACGCCCAGCAGCGCGTCCACCGCGCGGGACACCAGACCCGGCGCCCCCTCGTCCGTGCCGCCCTCGGACGCCTGGGCCGAGGCCCAGCGGTCGACCGCGGCCAGCGCGGACGGGGCGTCGAGGTCGTTGGCCAGAGCGGTGCGGATCTCGTCCAGGAGGGCGTCGGCCGGGGGGCCGTCGGGGCGGGAGACGGCGGCGCGCCAGCGGGCAAGGCGCTCCTGGGCCTCCAGGAGGACGCCGTCGGTCCACTCCCAGTCCTCGCGGTAGTGGTGCGCGAGGAGCGCCAGGCGGATGGCCGCCGGGTCCACGCCGTCGCGGCGCAGCGCGGAGACGAAGACGAGATTGCCCTTGGACTTGGACATCTTCTCACCGTCGAGGGCGACCATGCCCGCGTGGACGTACGCCTTGGCGAACGGCCGCTCCCCGGTGAGCACCTGGGCGTGCGAGGCGCCCATCTCATGGTGGGGGAAGGCGAGATCGGAGCCGCCGCCCTGTATGTCGAAGCCCATGCCGAGGTGGTCCAGCGCGATGGCCACGCACTCTATGTGCCAGCCGGGGCGGCCGCGCCCCAGGGATCCGCCGTCCCAACTCGGCTCGCCCGGACGGGCGGCCAGCCACAGCATGGGGTCCAGGGGGTTCTTCTTGCCGGGGCGGTCCGGGTCGCCGCCGCGCTCGGCCGACAGCAGCCGCATGGCCTCGGCGTCGAGCCCGGAGACGCCGCCGAAGGAGGGGTCCGATTCGACGGAGAAGTAGATGTCGCCCTCGAGCTCGTAGGCGGCACCCGCGTCGCGCAGCCGCTCCACGAGGGGCACGATGCCCGGGATCGCCTCCACGGCGCCGATGTAGTGGCGCGGCGGCAGCATCCGCAGCGCCGTCATGTCCTCGCGGAACAGGGTGGTCTCGCGCTCCGCGAGGGCCGTCCAGTCGTCGCCGTTCGCCACGGCGCGCTCGAGCAGGGGGTCGTCGATATCGGTGACGTTCTGGACGTAGTGCACCTGCCGCTTGGTGTCGAGCCACACGCGTTGTACAAGGTCAAACGCGTTGTAGGTCGCCGCATGCCCCATGTGGGTGGCGTCGTACGGGGTGATCCCGCAGACGTAGATGCGGGCGACGGGGCCGGGGTCGAGGGTGAGCAGTCCCCCGGTCGCGGTGTCGTGGATCCTCAGGTCGCGGCCTCTGCCAGGCAGGGCGGGCACCTCGGAAGCGGGCCAGGCATACATGTGTCGAGCGTAACCGGACGCAGCTTCCGGATACGAACCGGATGGGGCCTAGTTGGCTTGATAGGCGGTCTTGCGGAATCGCCCGTGACCTGCTGTGTCTGCTCCGTCTGACCGGTACGCGGTCAGACCGGGGGCCAGGGGATGGCGGGCCACTGTCCGCTGGGCTTGGGGTGGCGCCCGGACCGCAGCAGGGCCGCGATCCGGGCGCGCAGCGCCGCGATCTCGGCTTCGGTGATCAGCTCGGCCAGCCGGGCGGTGAGCGGATCGCCGTCGGCCAGCCGGTCCGCGAGCCGTCGCAGTACGGTCAGCGCCTCGTCGGGCAGCGGCTCGCCCGCCCAGCCCCACAGCAGGGTGCGCAGCTTGTCGTCCGCGTTGAAGGTCACACCGTGATCAATCGCATAGATCTGCCCGTCGGCGGTGGGCAGCAGATGGCCGCCTTTGCGGTCGCCGTTGTTGATCACGGCGTCGAGGACGGCCAGCCGGCGCAGCCGCTCGTCGTCGGCGTGCACCAGCAGTGCGGTGCGGCCCTCGTCCACCTCGGCGAAGGCGACGGCCTTCCACCCCGGGCCCGGCTCATCGCCGTCGACGAGCGCGAGGAGTTCCGGCGCGCCGTCGCCGTCCTCGCCGGTGGCCGGCTCGATCCACAGCTGGCACATGCCCTGCCCGTACGGCCCGTCCCGCAGCACCGTCGGCGGCACCAGGCCCCAGCCGGTGGCCTCGGAGAGCTCGTACGCCGCGACCTCGCGCTGGGCCAGCGTGCCGTCCGGGAAGTCCCACAGCGGGCGCTCCCCGGCCACCGGCTTGTACACGCAGGCGACGCTGTGGCCCTCGTACTCGACGGTGCAGTACAGCACCGCGTTGGACGCCTCCCGGACCCGGCCGCGCACCGTCAGCTCGCCCAGCGCCAACAGCTCGGACGGCTCGGGAGCCCCCGGAGGCCCGGGGGGCTCCGAAGGCCCGGAGGGCTCCGGAGGCGTCACGCCCCGCGGCGATATCCGTTCTGGCGCGGACATACGTGTCCCTCCGGGTCGAGCGGCAGACTGCACAGCGGGCACGGCGGCCGACCGGCGTTGACGACCTCCAGGGCGCGCTTGGCGAACGCGCGCGCCTGAGGCCCGGTGAGCCGCACCCGAAGCATCGGCGGCCCGTTGACCTCGTCCTGGAGCAGCCGCTCCTCGGCCTCCGCGAGGTCCTCCTCGGACTCGGCCTCCAACTCGACGAGGGCCTGCGCCTCCACGATCATGCGCTGTTCCTCGCCGTCCCAGGCGAGCGCCATGGTGCCGACCCGGAACTCCTCCTCCACGGGGACTTCCAGCGGCGCGGTGTCACTGAGCTCCTGAGGCGCGACGGCCGGCACCGGGGCGTTGCCACCGGTGCGCCGCACCACCTCGTCCAGCAGCTCGTCTATCCGCTCGGCGAGCGCGGCGACCTGGGTCTTCTCCAGCGCGACGCTGGTGGTCCGGCCGCCCCCGGACGCCTGCAGGAAAAAGGTGCGGCGCCCGGGCAGCCCGACCGTGCCGGCGACGAAACGGTCCGGCGGGTCATAGAGGAACACCTGACGGGACAACGTCCTGCTCCATTTGGTTCGGCGTGGTTTGCGACGTGGTTTTCAGGGTCTTGGCTGTCGACTGCTGGGACGCGCGCGTGCCCGGCCACGGCTGTGCGCGGCCCGGCGGCTCCGCGGCACCACCCTACTGCGCTCGGCGATCACGGTGCCCCCGCGCCGCCGCCCACCTCCGCGTCCCCGGTCCGGCCCGCGTCCGCGCCCTCGCCCGGGCCCTCCTCACGGGGCGCGAGGGGCGCGAGGGAGCCGAAGTCGCCGGTGTCGCCCAGCCGCACGACGAAGGGGCGCAGCTGGGTGTAGCGGACGGCGGTGACCGAACAGGGCTCGACCGAGATGCGCTGGAAGAGGTCCAGATGCATGCCGAGGGCGTCGGCGATGAGCGCCTTGATGATGTCGCCGTGCGAGCACATCAGATACACCGCGTCGGCGCCGTGCTCCTCCTCGATCCGGGCGTTCCAGTCGCGCACCGCGTCGACCGCGCGCGCCTGCATCGACCGCATGGACTCGCCGCCCGGGAACGCGGCGGCGGACGGGTGCTGCTGGACGACTCTCATCAGGGGTTCGTCGGCGAGCTCGGCGAGCTTGCGCCCGGACCAGTCGCCGTAGTGGCACTCCCCGATCCGCTCGTCGGTGTGCAGGGGCAGCTCCGGCCGGGCGGCGAGCAGCGGGGCCAGGGTCTCCTGGCAGCGCTGCAGCGGGCTGGTGACGGCGGCGGCGAGCGGCAGCGCGGCGAGCCGTCCGGGCAGAGCCGCGGCCTGGGCGGTGCCGCGCTCGTCGAGTGCGACGCCGGGCGTCCAGCCCGCGAGGACTCCTGCGGTATTGGCGGTGGACCGGCCGTGCCGTACGAGGATGAGCGTGGGCATGACTGCCACCCTACGACCCCCGCACAGCGCTCCCTGGCCCGCCCGGGAGACCGCCCGTGCGCTTTCGCCGCAAGCGGGGCAGAATGCCCCGCGTGATCGTGGACTGTGGCATCTACCAAGACGGGCGGCGTACCGAGGGGCCTGCCGACTTCTCCGACGCCCTCGACCAGGCGCGAGCTGAGGGTGACTCCTTCCTCTGGATCGGCCTGCACGAGCCGACCGAGAAGGAGTTCGAGCTGGTCACCAGCGAGTTCGGGCTGCACCCGCTGGCCGTCGAGGACGCGCTCAGCGCCCACCAGCGGCCCAAGCTGGAGGTCTACGACGACTCGCTGTTCCTGGTGCTGAAGCCGGTCGAGTACGACGACACGGCCGACACCGTCACCACCGGCGAGCTGATGGTGTTCGTCGGCGACTCCTTCGTGGTGACCGTACGGCACGGCCAGACCAATCCGCTGAGCGCGGTGCGCGAGCGGCTGGAGAAGATGCCCGAGGTGCTGCAGCACGGGCCGACGGCCGTGATGTACGCGGTGTCCGACGCGGTCGTGGACCACTACCTGGATGTCGCGGACGCGCTCCGCCTCGACCTGGACGAGCTGGAGACTGAGGTGTTCAGCCCGGTCGGGTCGGCGATGAACACGGCCGGCCGGATCTACGGCTTCAAGCGCCAGGCGCTCGAATTCCGGCGGGCCACGGGACCGCTGGCGGAGCCGATGGCGCGGCTCGCGGGGACGGGGGTACCGTTCGTCCACGAGGGGTCGAGGCCGTTCTTCCGCGATGTCAGCGACCATCTGACCCGCGTGAACGAACATGTCGAGGGGCTGGACCGGCTGCTGTCGGACATACTGGCCGCGCATCTGGCGCAGATGGGCGTGCGGCAGAACGACGACATGCGGAAGATCTCGGCGTGGGCGGCGATGGCCGCGGTGCCCACGCTGATCGCCGGGATCTACGGCATGAACTTCGACCACATGCCCGAGCTGTCGTGGACATGGGGCTATCCGGCGGTGCTGCTGCTCATGGCCGGGGTGGTCTTCGGGCTGCACCGCTTCTTCAGGCGACGCGGCTGGCTGTGACCGGGCGGCGCGGCCTTCGGGCGTAGCGCCGCGGCCCTCGGGTGAACTGGGGTCAGCCGAACCTGGGTCAGGCGAATTCGGGCGCGGGCGTCGCGCGCCCGCCGAGCGCGTCCCGCCGCTCCGGCATCCGCAGCGTCACCATGCGCCGCCAGCCGCCCAGCCACTCGAACAGATACAGCGCGTGGATGCCGGCCGCCAGCAGCGCGGCCCTGGCCCTCGACCAGCCCAGGATGCGGCCCATATGGGCCATGACGGCGAGGCTGACGTCGCGGTGGACCCGCGCTTCGACGAGTGCGCACTCCTTGAGGGCCCGCTGGATGGTCGGGCCGTGCCCGGCGGCGGCAAGGCGCAGCAGTTCCTCGTGGCAGTAGGCGAGGTGGTTGTCCTCGTCGTCCGAGATCATCCTGACCGCGCGGCCGACGAGCGGATCGTCCCCGAAGTACCGGCACAACATCGCCATCTGGGCGGAGGCCCGCTGCTCGGTGACCCGGCTGTGGACGAGGTAGGTGATGATGTCGTGCTCGGTCAGCGGCTCGTCGCGGCGCAGCTTGTCATGGGCGAGACCGATGCCACGCGCTTCGAGCAGCATGGTGTAGTCGGTCTCGCGCGGGACCTCGACCGGTTCGAGGCCGCGCCGGCGCATCAGGGCGTTGAAGATCCTGCCGTGCTTGTCCTCGTCCGCGCCGTGCCGGGTGATCTTCGGGGCGAGGGCGCGCCGGCTCTCCGGTACGAGGGCGGCGATCCTTCCGTTCTCCCAGCCGCCCTGGGCCTCGCCGCTGGCGGCGATGGAGCAGAAGAGCCGGAATGATTCATCGTTGTCGATGATCTCCTGGAACAGCCTTTTCGCCGACAGCATCTCCGCCACCTCCGTGCCCGGCGTCGCACGACCTCCGCGCAGCAAAAGTCAAATGCCGTGCGTCGGCGGCGGCAACAGGTGGGGCGTCCGGCTCCGCCGGACGAGGGACCGCGCGGGCGTCCGCGCGGTCGCGTAACCGCGCGGACGCCGAGGCGTTGTGCTGGGTGACGGCCGTGGCGGGGAAGACACCCCGAGCCCCCACCACGGCCGTGGGCCTTCCCGGACGCCCCGGGGTGCTTCTTCCTACGCCCGGGGTGCTTCTTCCTAAGCCCGGGGGCTGTTTCCTACGCCCGAGGTGCTTCTTCCTAGGCCAGCCCCGCTCGCTCCAGCGCCTCGACGCCCGTACGGAGCCCCGCGATCCGCTCTTCGAGGGTGAAGCCCGCGGGGGACAGCGACAGCGTGGTGACCCCGGCCTCGGCGTACGCCTGCATACGGTCGGCGATGCGCTCGACGGGGCCGAGCAGCGCGGTGGAGTCGATCAGCTCGCGCGGAATGGCCGCGGCCGCGCCCTCCTTGTCGCCGGCCAGGTACTTCTCCTGGATCTCGGCGGCCTCCTTCTCGTACCCCATCCGCTGCGCCAGCTTGTTGTAGAAGTTCTGCTTCGCGCTGCCCATGCCGCCCACGTACAGCGCGGTGTAGGGGCGGAAGATATCGGCGAGGGCGTCGATGTCCTCGCCGACCGCCATCGGGACGGTGGGCACCAGGTCGAAGTCGTCCATGCTCTTGCCCGCCTTCTCCCGGCCGGCGCGGAGCGCGCCCAGGGTCGTCGCCTCGGCGTGCTCGGGCGAGAAGAAGACGAGCAGCGCGCCGTCGGCGATCTCACCGGTCTGCTCGAGGTTCTTGGGGCCGATGGCCGCGATGTACAGCGGGATGTGCTCGCGCACCGGGTGCACGGTGAGCTTGATGGGCTTGCCCGGGCCGCCGGGCAGCGGCAGGGTCCAGTTCTCGCCCTCGTGCGTCAGGCGCTCGCGCGACATGGCCTTGCGGATGATCTCCACATACTCGCGGGTGCGGGCCAGCGGCTTGTCGAATCGCACGCCGTACCAGCCCTCGGAGACCTGCGGCCCGGAGACGCCGAGCCCGAGCCGGAAGCGGCCTCCGGAGAGCGAGTCGAGGGTCGCGGCCGTCATTGCCGTCATCGCGGGCGTACGGGCCGGGATCTGGAAGATGGCGGACCCGACGTCGATGCGCTCGGTCTGTGCGGCCACCCAGCTGAGCACGGTGGCGGCGTCGGAGCCGTACGCCTCGGCGGCCCAGCAGACCGCGTAGCCGAGGCGGTCGGCCTCCCGGGCGACCGCGAGGTTGTCCGCGTCCATCCCGGCGCCCCAGTAGCCGAGATTGATTCCGAGCCTCATGCCGCACCCCTTACCGATCAGTAACGTCCTTGTTGCCCGGACTCTAGCGCGCCGCGTCCGGGTACGTCAGGACCGGGTTATCCACAGGCCGACACGGTTCGATCTCCGGCCAGTAATCTCAACGTTCATGGAGCTAAGGCACCTCGGCCGCACGGGCCTGCGCGTATCCCGGCTCGGGCTCGGCACGCTCACCTGGGGGCGGGACACCGAAGAACACGACGCCGCGGATCAGCTCAAGGCGTTCTGGGAAGCGGGCGGGACGCTCGTGGACACCGCCGATGTGTACGCGGACGGCGGCGCCGAGTACCTTCTGGGTCAGCTGATGGAGGGCCTTGTGCCGCGCCGCGATCTGCAGATCGCCACCAAGGCGGGCAGCGTCCCCGACCCCGACCGCCGCTTCGACTGCTCGCGAGGCCACCTGCTGGCCGCGCTCGACGGCTCGCTCGCGCGGCTCGGCACCGACTATGTCGATCTGTGGCAGGTGCACGCCTTCGACCCGGTCACCCCGATCGAGGAGACGCTTCAGGCGCTGGACATCGCGGTCAGCAGCGGGCGGGCGCGGTATGTGGGGGTGTCCAACTTCTCCGGCTGGCAGATCGCCAAGGCGGCCACCTGGCAGCTCGCCTCGTCCGGCACGCACACCCGGCTCGCCAGCACGCAGATGGAATATTCGCTGCTGCAGCGCGGAATCGAGCGGGAGGTGCTGCCCGCCGCCCTGGACCTGGGCCTGGGCATACTGCCCTCCTCCCCGCTGGGCCGCGGGGTGCTGACCGGCAAGTACCGCCACACGACCCCGGCCGACTCGCGCGGCGCCTCCGAGCAGATGGCGGCCTTCGTCGCCCCGTATCTCGACGAGGAGGCGAGCCGGATCGTCGAGGCGGTCTCCACCGCGGCCGACGGCCTGGCGACCACCCCGCTGCATGTGGCGCTGGCCTGGGTCCGCGACCGCCCGGGCGTCACCGCGCCGATCGTCGGCGCGCGGAACGCGCAGCAGCTCAGGGCGGCCTTGTCGGTGGAGGCGCTTAGTCTTCCGGAGGAAATCTGCCAGGCGCTCGACGATGTGTCGGCGCCCGTGCACCGCTATCCCGATCAGGACTGGAGCACGCTGTGAGTACCGACCGCCTCGCCGGCGAGGCCGCCTCCGCACCCCAGGAGGAGCCCACCACCAGCACCCCCGCGGCGCGGACGGATACGGACGCGGACGCCGCCGTCCCGCTGCGCGCTGAGGGCGGCGCCGACACGGACACCGGCGACGGCGCCGACAGCGGGGAGCCCGCGAGCCCCGCGGGGCTCGCCCCCGGTGGTCCGTCGGCAGCGGGCGATGACGCGGCGGCCGGTGGCCCGGCCTCTTCCGGCTCGGGGAGCGAATCGGCGGCGGGCGGACAGCAGGCCGCCGGCACTGCGGGCGCGGCATCCTCTGGCACTGCGGGCGCGGCATCGTCAGGGGGCGCCGGGGCCCCGGGCGACCGGACCTCGGCGGGCGGCGAGGGAGCCGGTGGCGACCGGGCCGGGGGCGGTAAGCGGTCAGCCGCCGCGGAGGCGCTGGCCGCGGCGGTGCGGGCCGTGGAGAGCGGTGAGCGATCGGCGGCGTCGTTCTTCACCGAGACGCCCGCGGCCCGCCAGGGCCGCGCCGCGGCGCGGGGCGCGGGAAGCGGCGGGGCTCGCCCGAGTGGCGCTCAAGAGCGGACGGACGGACCCGGGCGCGGACAGCCCGGGGCGGCCGGGCCCGGCGGGCCCGCCCCGGCGCGCGGGGTCCCCGCCGCACCGGGCGCCGGACAGCCCGTCCGGACCGTGGCCGGGCCCAGGCCCGGGGCCGGGGCTGCGGCGGACGGCCCAGGAGCCGCCGAGGTCCGCCGGGTGCTCGCCGAGGGCGGGGCCCCCGAGAGCCTGGCCGGTGCGGTCGTGGTCGCGTTGGGCGAAACGGCCGCCGAGGTGCTGCGTGAGGACCCCTGGCAGCTGCTGGCCGTATCCGGCGTGCGCCATGACCAGGCGGACGGCTTCGCCCGCGCCCTGCTCGGGCCGGACTGCGGGCCGGACGACGAGCGCCGGGCGCAGGCGCTCACGGTCTGGCTGCTCGAGCGCGCCGCGCTCGAAGGACACACCGCGCTGGAGTCCTCCGCGCTGCGCGCCGGGCTCGCCAAGCTGTCCGTGCCCGATCCGGACGCGGCGCTGCGGTCCGCGATCACGGACGGCCTGGTGCTGGTGTTCCAGGACGCCGCCGACACCCCCGGGGCCGCCGCGCGCCCGGCGTCCGAAGACGCGGACGGCGCCGACGACGAGCAGCCGGTGCGGGTCCTGCTGGGGCTGGACCGCTTTGCCCTGGCGGAGGAGAGCCTGGCCGACGGCCTGGCCCGGCTCGCCGGCACCTTCGCCGACCGGTCGGCGGGCCCGGCGGCCGGTGCGCCCAGCGGCGAGGCCGGCGACGACGGTGGCGACGGCGGCGGTGCGGGCGCCGGTTCCGATGACGGATCCGCGGACGTCTCCGGCCACGGCGAGGCGGACGCCGCCGGTCCGAGTGCGGCCGACTGGGAGGCCGCGGCAGTCGCCGCGCCGAGCCCGTCCGCGGCGGAGCTCATCCGTACGGCCGCGGGCCACGGCCTGGTCGCACACAGCGGCGGCGAGGCCGCCCGCGCCGAACCGGCGGCGCTCGTCGCCGCGGCCAGGTCCCTGGGGCTGCGGGCGTACGCGGCGGCACACACCGAGGACGGCAGGCGGCGGCTGGCCGAGCTGATCGACGCCGCCGCGGCCACCTCGGCCGGGGAAGGCGCCGACGGCCCGGTCGGCCACGCCGCCAGCGACCACCCCGGCGGCACCGGCCTCGGCGGGTCCGACGCGGCGGTCACCGTCGCCGGGCTGCTCTCGGGCCACGAGGGCCCGGGCCGCGACGAGGACGGCGCGCTCGCGCTCGATGTGATCGCCGTGCTGGACGCCCCGCAGCTGGACGTGGAAACCGCGGCGATGCTCGTGGAGTCGCTGCCGGACGGTGCGCGGCTGGTGCTCAGCGGCGACCCTGGTGTGCTGTGGTCGGCGGGCCCCGGCAAGGTCTTCGCGGATCTGCTGGCCGCCCGCCGCTGCCCCCAGGTCGTCTCCCGGACGCCGGACCCCGGGCCGATCGGCGAGCTGGTCTCGGGTATCGGGATCGGGGAGCTGAACCAGGTCGAGGCCCCCGGCAAGGAGGTCGTGATCGTCCCGGTGCGGGACGCGGGCGAGGCCGTGCACCGCACGGTCCAGCTGGTCGCGGACTCGGTGCCGCGCGCGCTCGGCGTGCCGCCGGAGCATACGCAGGTGATCACCCCGGGCCACGGCGGCGCCGCGGGGACGCGCGCCCTCAACGCCGCCCTGAAGGAGCGGCTGAACCCCGGGCCCGGCCGGTTCGGCGGCTTCGACCCGGGCGACCGGGTCGCCTACGTCCCGGCGCCGGGCCATGCGCTGCCGGGCAGGGTGGTCTCGGCGGACGCCGAGGGACTGCACCTGGACTGCGCGGGCGCGGCCGTCGTGGTGCCGCGCGAGCAGGTCGCCGACAAGGTCCGCCACGGCTGGGCGCTCACGGCCCACCAGGCAGTCGGCGCGCGCTGGCCGGCGGCGGTCGTGGTACTGCCCGGCGACGCGGCCGCGGGGCTGACCCGAGCCTGGGTGTACACCGCCTTCGGCCGTGGCGAGCGCCATCTGTCCGTGGTGCACGGCGCGGACACGGCGCTGGCGCGGTCGGTAGCGGAGATCCCGGCGAAGGACCGAACCACCCGGCTGCGGTCCCTGCTGCAGACGCAGCTCCCGTCCGCCGGGTAGGGCACCGCGCCCCACGCCAGTAGGCGCCGGGGCGTGGACTCCGGCTCCCGCCCGGGCGGTCCGCCCAGGCACGGCCCCCTGCCGCCTGGCAGGATCGCCGGTCGCCAGGGGCCGGCCTGGCCTGGCAGACGTTGAGCGCCGGGCGGGCCCGGTGACCCGCCCGGCGCTCAGGGACGGTCGGTGGGAGGCCTCGACGAGGCCCCGGTGTGTCAGCTCCCGGGGCCCAGTACCTCCAGGTCCTCCTCGTCCGCCTCTTCTACCTCGTCGGCAACGTCAACCTCGTCGTCCTCGTCGTCCAGCTCCTCGTCGAAGACCGTACTGACGTCGAAGCGACAGACGACCTGGTGCGGATCCGGCTGGTCGAAGGGGGTGGCCAGCCACTCCCCCGGCTCGGCGAGCTCGTCTCCGGCCGCCACCCACAGGGTCGAGTCGCCCTCCTCCAGCCCGAACTCCTTGTGCCGGGAGGCGATCTCGTCCGGTTCGTATTCGCCGAAGAGCACCCCGATGGCGGTCTGGACGCTGTCGCCGACGGCAGCCGCACCGCCAGCCCCTCCGTTGTCGGAGTCGGTGCCCCCATCCAGCTCGGCGACGCGCCTGGCCTGCGAGAGCAGGCGCTGCGGTTCTACGACGGCGTAGTCCCTGCGGATCAGCACGCTCAGCGCGCTCGGTTCCTCGGGCCCGGCATAGGGGGGCAGGGTGTCGTCACCGGGGATCTCGAAGGGCGTCACCTCGTCGTAGGCGTCATAGAGCAGTTCGTCGTACACCTCGGCTGCCGCGGCCAGTTCGTTGAACGCGGCGTAGACGGCCGGGTCGTCTTCCCCGGACCGGCGTTCGACAGCGTCGAGGTGACGATCCAGTGCGGCTTTCACCGCTTCAGCGGCGGCGCGTACCTCGGCAGCGGATGGCTGCGCAGCATCAGACATAGTGCAGACGCTATCCGTAGCAGGCCCGGTCCCGCACAATAGATGCGATGCCGGAATACGAATTCTGTGATGTGTATGTGCCTCGCGGGGTCTCCCGCAAGGCCGCCACGCGCCTGCTGACCGACCATGCCGAGTATGGACACTGGGAGCTCGACCGCCTGAGACTCAATCCCGACGGCAGCCGCAGGGTGCGGCTGCGCCGTCGGATCATCCGCCAGCTCCGCGCCACGTGGTGAGCCGCCGCTGAAACGTCGGGCGGGCCCCGCCGGTGTGCGAGGCCCGCCCGACGCCGCGCCGTAGCGCGACGTACCGGTCTCAGTGCCGCTCAGAGCTGGTCACTGCGGCTCAGCGCCGCATCAGTGCTGGCCGGCCCGCGCCCTGCGGTAGAGCACGGTGCCCGCGAGCAGCATGCCAGCGGCTGCCGGGATGGCCAGCTCGACCGGTCCGGCGCCGGTGTGCGCAAGCTGCTCGGTGCCCGTCAGCCGGGAGCCCCCCAGGTTCGAGGAGGCGCCGGCGCCGTGCGCGCCGATCTGCTGCGCGCCTTGGCCCGCCGCGTGTCCGCCGCTGTGGCCCGGCGAGGAGGGGGCAGGCGTGTGGCCGCCCGGCTTGCTGTCCCCGGGGTGGTGCGGCTTGCCCGGCTCATGCGGCTTTCCGGGGTCGCCCGGCTCTCCCGGCTCTCCCGGCTCTCCCGGCTCGTTCGGGTCACTCGGGTCACCGGGGTCACCGGGGTCACCGGGGTCACCCGGCTCGTTCGGGTCACCCGGCTCGTTCGGGTCGTTCGGAACGACATCCACGACGCCGCCGCACTCGCCGCCCATGTCGGTGTTCCCGACCGTGCCGACCCCGAGACCGTTCCCACAGGCGTTCACCGGCACATGGACCGGGACCTGCACATTGTTGCCGGAGGCGGTGCCCGGCGAATTCTCGGTCCTGCCCTCCGCGCTGGAACCGGTGTGCTGGGAGCTCCCGGACCCACCCTCGTGGACCACATTGCCGCAGCCGTTTCCCCCACTCCCATTGAGCACCCCGAGAACGGTCGCGGTGTTTCCGCAGACGTTCACCGGGATATCGATGGGTGCCTGGACCACATTGCCGGAGCCGATGCCCGGCGAGTGCGCGGCACCGCCGGTGGCCCCCGTGTCCGCGTGGGCGTAGCCGCCGGTCATGGCCAGTACGCCGCCCGCCGCCGCGATGGTGATCAGGCCCTTTTTCGCAACCTGTCGCATAACTGTCTCGCTCCCCTGCCTTCCGTCCTGCGGAATGCGCGCGAGCGGAAGCGCCCGCCCCCCATCCCGGTCTCCCCGAAGCACCTCACCGGCCTCCGGGGACACCCGGGATCACACCCCTCTGGACTGTGACTCCACGTCACGTGATCGATGCAACGGCCCCCGTTGGGGGCCGCACACCATGTAACGAGGAAGGAGCAATCGAGCTATGAATCTACGACACCATTCACCCTTATTGATTCAGTCAGTATGTGTGATCGATATACGCGCTCGATCAGCGCCAGCCGGCGTTCATCGACGCGCGGCCATGAGCGCGGTCAGCACGCGTCGATGAACCGGTCGAGCACCCTGACCCCGAACTTCAGCCCCTCCACCGGCACCCGCTCGTCGACGCCGTGGAACATCCCGGCGAAGTCCAGCTCCGGGGGCAGCTGCAGCGGCGCGAAGCCGAAGCAGCGGATGCCGAGGTCGTCGAAGGACTTGGCGTCGGTGCCACCCGAGAGGCAGTACGGCACGGCGCGGGCGATCGGGTCCTCGGCCTTGAGCGCCAACTGCATGGCGTCGACGAGCGCGCCGTCGAAGGTGGTCTCCAGGGCTTTGTCCGCGTGCACGTCCTCGCGCTTGACCCGCGGGCCGAGGACCCGGTCGAGGTCGGCCAGGAACTCCTCCTCGAACCCCGGCAGGAAGCGGCCGTCCACATGCGCCGTGGCCTGGCCCGGGATGACGTTGACCTTGTAGCCGGCGCCGAGCATCGTCGGCGCCGCGGTGTTCTGGAGGGTCGCCCCGATGAGCTTGGCGATGCCGCCGAGCTTGGCCAGCGTCTCGTCCATGTTCTCCGGGTCGAGCGGGGTGCCGAGCGCGTCGGACAGCTCGTCGAGGAAGGACCGTACGGTCTTGGTGACCCGGACCGGGAACTTGTGCCGCCCGAGCCGCCCGACCGCCTCGCACAACTCGGTGATCGCGTTGTCGTTGTTGGTCATCGAGCCGTGGCCTGCGGTGCCGTCCACGGTCAGCCGCATCCAGTGCATGCCCTTCTGGGCGGTCTCGACCAGGTAGAGCCGCAGGTTCTCGTTGACCGTGAAGGAGAAGCCGCCGACCTCGCCGATCGCCTCGGTCACCCCCTCGAAGAGGTCCGGGTGGTTGTCGACGAGGTGCCGCGCACCGTACAGCCCGCCCGCCTCCTCGTCGGCGAGGAAGGCCAGCACGATGTCGCGCGGGGGCTTGCGACCGCTGCGCAGCCGGTCGCGCACGACCGCGAGCGTCATCGCGTCCATGTCCTTCATGTCCACCGCGCCGCGACCCCAGACGCAGCCGTCGGCGATCTCGCCGGAGAAGGGGTGGTGGGTCCAGTCGAGGGCGTTGGCCGGGACGACGTCGGTGTGGCCGTGGATGAGCAGCGCGGGACGCGAGGGGTCCTCGCCCTCGATCCGCGCGACCGTGGACGCCCGGCCCTTGTGCGACTCGAAGATCTGCGGCTCGAGCCCCACCTCGGCAAGCTTCTCCGCGACGTACTCGGCGGCCGCGCGCTCGCCCGGGCCGGAGTGGTCTCCGTAGTTACTGGTGTCGAATCGGATCAGGTCGCGGCACAGGTCGACGACCTCGTCCTCACCACTGACCGCACCGGTCGTCCTCGCGGCCGAAGTCGACTCGCTCACACTGCCTCCTCAAGTTCTGCTGCCACGGAGCACCCGCGCGCGGGCAGGACCCGCGGCGGGGGTCCCCCGCCATCCTCCCGCGCCTACCCGCCCAGCCCAAGGCGGAAATACCGCCGTCACATCCCGTCCACACTTCCAGCGCGCCCGACCGCCGCGGGGCCGCCCCGGGGCACGGGCACGCGTGATCGAGCACGTCCGGATGTTTGCTATGGTTTTCCCGTCGGAACGGCCGCGGGCCGGACGGCAGACACCTGGTCCGGGTGGCGGAATGGCAGACGCGCTAGCTTGAGGTGCTAGTGCCCTTTATCGGGCGTGGGGGTTCAAGTCCCCCCTCGGACACTCACTCCAAAAGCCTGGTCGGTGCGCTAACCGGGCTTTTTGCGTGTGATGTCGACCAGGTGGCCGAGATAGGTGCGCGAGGTTGTCGCGCTGACAGGGCGCTGACCTGGGGTTTCGCCCGATCTCATGGCATGGGCGTTCGTGTCGGGTTCATATGGAGATCGTGTGCGTTCAGGGCTTGCGCCTGATGGCGTCATCGCGGACAGACCCTAGTCACCTGGGCAGGTGAACTCATTATCTGGCCCCACGTCCTCCTTTCGTCGCCGTTGTCGCGTATTCCGTACTCCAATGAGCCTCTTCCAAGCTGGCGGTTGGTTGGACCGGTGCCCCCGGTGGCGGGCATAAAGAAAGCTCCTGGTAGACGGGTTCACGACTAAGATCACC
>NZ_JBIRSJ010000027.1:0-131305 GCF_044334165.1 Streptomyces sp. NPDC020845
TCGGGCTGGTGGGCGCGGAGGTGGTGGGCGAGGCGGTCGGTCGCGGCGTCGAGGGCTTGAGGGGTGCGGGCGGACAGGACGAGGAGGTGTTCGGTATCGCTGGTGGTATCGGTTATGGGTTCGGTTTCTTCGGTTCTAAGTGATACGGGTGGTTCTTCCAGGATCAGATGGGCATTGGTGCCGCCGAAGCCGAAAGCGCTGATGCCCGCGCGGCGGATGTGGGTCGGCGTGTGCTTCCAGGGCGCGGGCTGGTTGTGGATGCGGAAAGGCGTGTGACCGAGATCGATATCGGGGTTGGGGTGGTCGTGATTGATGGTGGGCGGGATGGTTTCGTGACTGAGGGCCAGGACGGTCTTGATGAGACCCGCGATACCGGCCGCGGCGTCGAGGTGGCCGATGTTGCCCTTGAGGGAGCCCAGGGCACACGACGCGGGCGGGCTGTTCCCGAACACCCGCGACAACGCCTGCACCTCGATGGGATCGCCCAGAGCCGTACCCGTTCCGTGTGCCTCCACGTAGTCGATCTCCGACGGCTCGACCCCCGCGCTCGCGTGCGCGGCGGCGACGACGGCGGCCTGACCGGACACGCTCGGTGCGGTGAAACCCACCTTCACCGCGCCGTCGTTGTTGACCGCCGACCCCCTGATCACGGCGTGCACGGTGTCGCCGTCGGCCAGCGCGTCCTCAAGCCGCTTGAGCACCACCACCCCGACGCCGGTACCGAACACGGTCCCTCGCGCGTCGGCGTCGAACGGCCGCACATGGCCGTCCGGTGAGAGGAACGAGCCCTCCTGATGGAGATAGCCCGCGATATGCGGCGCGTTGACGTTGGCCGCTCCCGAAAGCGCCATATCGCATTCGTGGTTCAGCAGCCCCAGGCACGCGCTGTGCACGGCCACCAGAGCCGTCGAGCACGCGGTGCGCAGAGAGAGGCTGGGGCCCTTGAGGTCCAGCTTGTAGGACACCCGGGTGGACAGAAACCCGAGTTCGTTCGCGACCAGGAGCTGGGTGAGCCCCACGGTGTCCCTGAGGTGCGGGTCCTGCTCGATGAGCGGGAGATATCGATTGGCCCCCGCCCCCGCGTAGACGCCGATGCTGCCGTCGTAGCGCGCCGCGTCGCACCCGGCGTGTTCCAGCGCCTCCCAGGCCGTCTCCAGGAACAGCCGGTGCTGTGGGTCCATGACCCGCGCCTCGGCGGCCGTGTAGCCGAAGAACTCGGCGTCGAAAAGGTCCACGCCGTCGAATCGAGCGACCGCTCGCACATAGCCGGGCTGGTTGAACACGTCCGGTGCGACCCCGGCCGAGAGCAGTTCCTCGTCGCTCAGCGGCACGATCGACTCCACGCCGTCCCGCAGATTCGACCAGAACTCCGTCAGATTCCGCGCACCGGGAAACCGCCCGGCCATCCCTACGATCGCGATGCCCCCACGGCCGCCGTCCCCGCCTCGCGCCGTGCTCACAGGCTCTCGCCAAGTCCGTCGATGAGCCTGCTCAGCCTGCGCACGGTGGGCCCCTCGTAGACGATGGTCAGCGGGACCGCCACGGCCAGGTCTTGGCGCAACCGGTGCACCACCTGGAGGCCGAGCAGTGAACTCCCGCCCAGCTCGAAGAAGTTGTCGTGCACCCCGACGCTCTTGAGGCCCAGCAGCCCCTGCCAGATCTCCGCCACCTGCTCCTCCGTATCGCTGCTCGGAGCGACATAGGGATTGCGCAGGCTGGGTCGTTCATGGCGGCGGGCGGCAGGTGGCGCGTCCTTGGCCGGTCCGGCGGCCCACAGCCTTCGGCGGTGTTCCACATCGGCGGTGGAGACGACCAGATGAGGCTGCGAGGAGGTGTTCAGGAGCTCGTCGAACGCGCGACGCCCCTCCTCGGGCGTCAGGGCCAGCTCCCGGATCGCGGCCCCGAAGCCGCTGTCGTCCTGTGCCCGCTGGGTGAAGAGCCACGCGTCCCAGTTGATGCTCGACCATGGCCGGTCGGCGCAGTGATGGCGCTGTGCGAACGCGTCGAGCACGGCGTTGGCGGAGGCGTACGCGCCAAAGCCCAGACCACCGAGGATCGCGGAGATGGAGGAGGACAGCAGGGCGAAGTCGAGGCGCTGGTCGGCGAGCATGTCCTCCAGCACCAGCGGACCGTAGAGCTTGGGACCGAAGTGCCAGGCGCTTTCGTCGTCCCCCAGCTCGGACACCGACCGATGTGCGGCGGGACCGGTTGTGCCGGCACAGTGCAGAACACCGTCGAACGCGCCGAACCGCCGCAGTACCGCTTCCTTCAACTCACCCATGGCCCGGGCGTCGGTGACATCGGCGGCGGCCACCATCACCTCGGAGCCCAGCTCCTCGATGGCGCTTACGGCCTCGATTGCGGACCGGATCCGCGCCGGGTGCTCCGGATCGTCCCAGTCGGTTCGTGGCGGCAGGCCCGTACGGCCGCTGAGGACGAGGCGTACGGGCTCCCGCTCGGCAAGGGCGCGCGCCATCAGGAGGCCGATCTTGCCCAGCCCTCCGGTGATCAGATACACGCCGTTCCGCCGGACCGCCGGTGCCGCGAGCGGGGGGAGGTCGCACGGGACGTACGTGGGCACCCATCGATGTCGGCCGCGCAGGGCGACGGTCCGCTCGACCGGCTCCCGGCCCAGAACCTCCAGAAGTCTCCCGACCGTGGCCCGGGGCGCCTCCGCACCGTCGAGATGGAGGTCCACCTGCGCACACGTCAGCGACGGATACTCCTGGGCGAGGACCTTGGCCACCCCCTGCACCGCCGCTTTCGGCGGGCACAGCGGCTCGTTCCCCACCACTGAGAAGACCTCGCTCGTCACCAGGTCCCAGCGCTGCGGCCGCAGCATCACATCCGCCTCGGCCGCCTGGGCCCAGCGCACCAGGCTGTCGTACGCGCGGCACAGCAGCCCCGCGACATCCTCGGCGGACCGGGTCCGGTCGGCGTCGTGGCCGACGCCCCAGCAGTGCACCACGCGATCCGGCAGGGCGCCGTCCGCCCGCAGCGCGGCGGCGAGCCGGGCGTAGTGCTCCGGCTGTGCCGGGTCCACCACATATCCGTCCTCGCCCCGCACGCCCCACGCGTCGCCGGCCGCCACCGTCCGCACGTCGGCCCCGAGGTCGGCCAGGCGTAGGGCCAGCTCCGAGCCGACCCCGGTCTCGTCGGCGAACACGAGCCATTTGTGGGCGGCGAGCGCACTGGGCGAGCCGGCCGTGGCGGCCGGCAGCCGTTGCCAGGACGGCGAGTAGAACCATTTCGACACCTCGTGGTGTCGGCGCGGCGCGGAGCTCGTGGTGGGCGCCGAAACATCCGGCTCCAGCCAGTATGTGCGGCGCTCGAAGGGGTACGTGGGCAGCCGAACACGGGTACCTCCCTCCGTACGGGGGAAGGGGTCCTCGCGTCCCGCAAGCCACAGCCGTCCGGCCGCGCGGAGCATTGTCGCCCGATCGGACTGGCTCTCGAAGGGACCGGGCAGGGACGGGACCACGGTCCGGTCCGTCCCGGACCCGGCGGGGTGCTGAAGGGCCCCGGTGGTGAGCGTCTGGCCCGGGCCGATCTCGACCAGCGCGATGTCCGGCACGCCCCACAGGGCGTGCAGCCCGTCGGCGAAACGCACCGGGGTGCGGACGTGTTCCGCCCAGTAGTCGGGAGAGGTGGCCTCCTCGTCAGTGATCCACGTACCGCTCACATTGGAGATGAAGGGGACTGTCGGCGGGCTGAGCCGGATTTTCTGGAGCAGCGCCCGGCAGGGTGCGACGACGGGATCGAGGACCGGTGAGTGGAATGGGTGGCGGCTGGTCAGCCGACGGGACACCAGCCCGGCGTCACGCAGCTGATGTGCGGCGTGTTCCACGGCGGCGAGAGTTCCGGACAGGACGGACGTCTGCGGGCCGTTGAGCGCGGCGAGATGGAGGTCGTCACTCGTGTACCGGCGGGCCTCCTCCTCAGCCAGCGGCACGGCGAGCATCGCCCCCTCACCCTGCTTCTCGATGAGCGCGGCGCGCTCGACCACGAAGCGCAGCGCGTCGGGCAGGGAGAACACCCCGGCCGCGCAGGCCGCCACGTACTCGCCGAGACTGTGGCCGATCATGGCATCCGGCCGTACGCCCCACGCGTCCCAGAGCGCGACCAGCGCGTACTCCAGCGTGAACAGGGCGGCGTGGCCCGGACGAGGCTCGTCGAGCGGATGCTCACCGCGCTCCGGTTGCAGCAGCATCTGCCTGAACTCGGCCTGCGCCCCGCCCTCCGCGGAGGGCCTGCCGTCGGTGTGCGCGGTGAACATCAACGGGCGGATGTCCTGGCCCAGCAGCGGCTCCAACAGGCTCGCACAGCGGTCCACGGTGTTCCTGAACGCGGGCTCGCGCGCGTAGAGCCCACGCGCCATCCCCGGGAAGTGGGCGCCGAACCCGGTGAACATGAACCCCACGGGGCGGTGGGCCAGAGCCGCCGCCGTGCCACTGAGCAGCCTGCCGTCGTCCCGTGCCTCGAGCGCGCCGATGGCGTCGGCGGTGTCCGCGCAGACCAGGGTGCGGCGGTACGGGAAGTGGCTGCGGCCGTCGCGGAGGGTGAAGGCGATGTCGGAGAGCGACTGGCCGGGATGGGCGCGCAGATGCGTCAGCAGCCGGTCCGTGGCCGATTCAAGGGCCTCCGGGGTCTTCGCGGAGAGGACCAGCAACTGTTCCTGATCGGCGGTCTGCCCGGTGTAGGCGATCTGCCCGGTGTCGGCGGTCTGCCCGGTGTCCTTCGCCGTGTGCGGCGCCTGCTCGAGGATCACATGCGCGTTGGTCCCGCCGAGTCCGAAGGAGCTGACGGCCGCGCGCCGCGGACCGTCTCCCTCGGGCCAGGGCCGCAGTTCGGTGTTCACGTAGAAGGGGCTGTCCGCCAGGCCGAGCCGTGGGTTGGGCTCCGTGAAATGAAGGCTCGGCGGGATCTGCCCGTGTTCCACGGCGAGAACCGTCTTGATGAGTCCGGCCACCCCCGCGGCCGAGTCCAGATGGCCGATGTTGCTCTTCACCGAGCCGAGCGCACAATGACCGGTCGGCACCCCCTCGTACGCCGCCGTGAGCGCGGCCACCTCGATGGGGTCGCCGAGCGCGGTGGCGGAGCCATGCACCTCCAGATACCGGATGCTCTCGGGCGCCACATCGGCGTTGGCGAGCGCCGTGGAGATCACCTTGGCCTGGGTGACGGCACTGGGCGCGCTGAAACCCGCCCGGTTGGCGCCGTCATTGTTGACCGCCGCCCCCTTGATGACGGCATGAATGTGGTCGTTGTCGGTGATCGCGTCCTTGAGACGCTTGAGCACGACCATGCCGACGCCGTCGCCCCCGACCGTTCCGCGCGCCTCGACGTCGAAGGTGCGGCAGAGGCCGTCGGGGGAGAGGATGCCGTCCTGGCTGTACAGATAGCCGTTGCGCCGCATGCCGTCCACCGAAACACCACCCGCCAGGGCCATATCGCACTGGTAGGCGAGCAGGCTCTGACACGCCTGGACGACGGCCACCAGGGAGGTGGAGCAGGCCGACTGCACCGTCACGCTGGGGCCTTCGAGGCCCAGTTTGTACGAGACCCTGCTGCTGAGGAAGTCGGGCCGGTTGCCGATCACGAGTTCCTTGTCGCTCATCGTCTCGTGGGCGCCGGGGCGCGTACCGATGTTGAACAGCAGATATGTGTTGTGACCCGCGCCCGCGTAGACGCCGACGAGTCCGTCGTAGCCTCCCGGGGCGTGCCCGGCGCTCTCCAGCGCCTCCCAGGCGCACTCCAGCAGCACCCGGTGTTGCGGGTCCATGAGCTCGGCCTCCCGGGGGGAGTAGCCGAAGAACGCCGCGTCGAACGTCTCGCTGCCCTCGAGCAGATAGCCGGCGCGGACGAACCGGGGGTCGTCGAGCGTACGGGGGTCCACCCCACGCGCGGCGAGCTCTTCCTTGTCGAAGCGGGTGACCGCGCATTCGCCCGCCTTGAGGTTGCGCCAGAACGCGTCGATGTCCCCGGCCTTCGGGAAACGCCCGGACATCCCCACGATCGCGATGTCCAGAGTGTCCTCGTCGAGGTCGTCCTCGAACTCGCCGTAAGCTCCGGGAGACTGCTCACTCATGCTGACCTCGTCTCGCTCGCAACTGCTGTTGGCGGCGTTTCAACAACGCGTTCTGCTGGACCCCCTCGGACTGCCGCTCGGAACGGGGATGTTCCGTGCGACGTTGCTGCCCGGACAGGAGCGCGGCCTGTGCCCGCACGGTGGTGTGCTGGAACAGCGACAGCAACTCCACTTCCCGGCCGGCCGCGGCCTGCAGCCGGTGCTGGAGTTCCACCAGCAGCAGGGAGTGCCCTCCGACGTCGAAGAAGTTCTGGTCGGCCCGCACGCTCTCGGTGTGCAGTACGTCCTGCCACACCGCGGCCACGACCCGCTCCAGCTCGTTCGCGAGAGGGAGGGCGGGGCCCTCGCCCGCGCCGGGGGCGGCCGGGGCGGGCAGCGCCGCGCGGTCGACCTTGCCGTGAGCCGACAGAGGGATACGGGGCAGGACGACCAGCGACTGCGGGACCATATGCGGTGACAGCCGTTCGTACAGATGGCGTTCGAGCTCGGGGCGGCCGACCACGCCCGGGCCCACCGTCTCGTAGTACGCCACGATCCGCCGGTCACCGGGCTCGTCCTCGCGTACGACCGTCGCGGCGTTCCGCACCCCGGGGTAGCTCCCCAGCGCGGCGTCGATCTCGCCCAGGTCCACGCGGAAGCCGCGGACCTTGATCTGGTCGTCGCGCCGCCCCAGGAACGCGATCGTGCCATCGGCGAGCCGCCGGACCATGTCGCCCGTGCGATACAGCCGGGGGCCCTTCGGCTCGTCGGAGGTGGCGGGGCCGAAGGCGGTTGCGGTGAGGTCGTCGCGGTGGTGATAGCCGCGGGCGAGGTTGGCGCCACCGATGAGGAGTTCACCGGCCACACCGGCAGGCAGCGCACGGCCCGCCTCGTCGACGACATGGGCCTGAGTGCCGGGCAGCGGGACACCCAGGGGCGCCGTGTCCCACTCGGCGTCCAGATGCTCGGAAACGTCGAGAGTGAGGACGCCGACCGTGGCCTCGGTGGGGCCGTAGTGATTGAACACCCGGCAGGCGGGGGCGCTCCGCTGGATCTCCCGTAACCAGCGCCAATCCGATGCCTCGCCGCCGACGACGAGCAGTCGCCGGGGCAGCAACTCGGCGAAGCGGGGCGAGGACTGGAGCGCACGCAGATGGGAGGGCGCGATCTTCAGCATGTCGATGCCCCACCCGGCCGCCCAGTCCGCCAGCTTGTTCGCGTCCAGGGCGGTGTCCCGGGCGATGAGATGCAGCTCACCGCCCGTGCACAGCGGCGGGGTCAGCATGGTCACACTGGAGTCCACCGACAGCGGTTGCACCATGGCGCAGCGCATCGGCCCATCGATGCCGAACCGGCGGACGACGGCCATGGTGTAGCTGACCAGCTGACGGTTCTCCACCACGACCCCCTTCGGCCTGCCTGTGGAGCCGGAGGTGTAGAGCAGATAGGCGGCGTGTGACAGGGCGCCGGGTGCGACGGCCGTGTTCTGTGTGGGCCTGCCCCGCAAGGCGGTCCACGCCGTGTCGAGTGCGACGATCCGGTACGTCCCCAGGTCCCCGGGCTCGAGCGCTCCTGCCACCACAAGGGTGCTGACGCCCGCGTCGCTGAGGATGCCGTCCCTGCGCTTGACGGGATCACGCAGATCCACGGGTACGTAGGCGCCCCCCGCCTTGAGGATGCCCAGGACCGCCACCACCATCTCCGGACAGCGCTCCATGCGGATGCCGACGGCGACTTCGGGGCCGACTCCCAGTTCGCGTAACAGGTGGGCCAGCTGATTGGCCCTGGCGTTGAGCTCGCGGTACGTCAGGGTTGTGCCGTCGGCCCGCAGCGCGAGGGCGTCCGGGGTACGGGCCGCCTGCGCCTCGAAGAGCTGGGAGAACGTCCGGTCCGGCGGATGGGCCGCGACACTGTTCAGCTCGTCGAAGATGCGTTCCTCGTCCGCGGTGAGCAGAGGCAGCTCGGCCACCGGCCGATCGGGGTCCTCGGTCACGCCGAGGAGCAGTGTGCTGAGGTGTCCGACGGCGCGGCGCGCTGTGGACTCGTCGAACACATCGGTGGCAAAGAGCAGGTGGCCCGATAACCGGTCCCCGTCATCCGTCAGATGGAGAGCCAGATCACCCACGATGGCGGGGCTGTACTCCGGCCGGTACGTCATGGTGAGGCCGGCCACATCGCTGCCGATCCGTGGGGCGGCCCGGTACGAGAATCCGGGATGGCCGAGCGCGGCGCCGTGTCCGGCGGTGGCTGCCTCCAACTGCCGCCGCACCTCGCGGACCAGTTCCCGAAACGGCAGCGTGGCCCGGATCGCGCACCGTACCGCGACCTCCGACTCGAAGCAGCCCGGAACACCGGCGTCGCCTGGGTGTCTGCCGTCCGGAGCAGGAACGGAGACGATCAGATCCGTCTGCCCGCTGTAGCGGTGCAGCAGCACCAGATACGCCGCCAGCAGCGCCGCGTCGAGGCCGTCGCCCTCCCATGTGCGGAGTGTTGTCGAGGCCGGTTCGGGGATGTCGAAGAGCACGGCCTCGGCGCGCAGATCGCGGCGGAGGGGGACCGGCCGGTCCCAGGGGAGCTCCGGCGCGGGGGGCGGTTCGGGGGTGTTCTCCGGGGAGCGCGGCACTGGGGCCTGCGGCTCCGGGGCGTACGACGCTGAGGCATGTGGTGGTGGGGCGTCAGGCTGGTCGGTGACTCGCGCCTCGTAGGCGGCAGCGGTCTGCGACACCAATAGCTCCAGCGACGCTCGGTCGCACACCAGACGGTGCGTCACCACCACGAGGATGTGTTCCCGCTCCCCGCCCCGGATCAGACCGGCCCGGACGAGCGGCCCCCGCGCCGGGTCGAAGGGGGCCCGTACGGTGTCGGCCACCAACTCGTCGGCCTGCCTGGTGCGTTCGCTCCGTGGGAATGGACAGACGTCATGGTGTGTGACGGGTATGTCGGGTCGTGCGTCGAGCGGCAGTGGGGTGCCGTCCGCCGCGTCGAAGCGAGCGGCGATCGACGGGTGTCGCGACAGGACCGAACGAAACGCGGAAACCAGCGCGCCCGGGTCGAGGGCGCCGTGCAGTTCCAGCCGGCAGGCCACATGCGGAAGCGGGCTGTCCCGTACCAGTCGGCTCAGCAGCCATGCCTGCTCCTGCGCGGGCGACAGGGCGGCCCGTGGGGAAGAGGGATGCGTCATGAGACTGCCTCATAACTGGACCGAGTCGTCGGCCGGATGGTGGACGCGACTGCTCCAGCGGCCGAGGAGCGTCTGGTGGATCTGTGTCGTCCCCTCGATGATCTCCATGACCTTGGCGTCCCGGAACGGCCGCGCGACCGGCGATTCCCCGCCGATGCCGCGTGCCCCGTGGATCTGCACCGCGTCGGAGGCCACGCGATTGGCCATGGCGGAGGAGAAGTACTTGGCGACCAGCGTCTGATGGACGGCGTCCGCGGCCCTGGTCTCCTTCGCGACCCCGGCCTCCCAGCACAGCAGCCGTGCCGCCCGTACGCCGGTGATCATGTCGGCGAGCATGCGCTGCACCAGCTGATGCTCCATGATCACGCTGTCGTACTGCGTGCGCTTCTCGGCGTACCCGGTCGACGCGTCGAGGCACGCCTGGGCGAGTCCCACGCACCCCCACGCGGTGCTGTAACGGCCGATGTCGAGCGCGGACGACGCGACGAACGCGAGCCCCGAGCCGGGGCGGCCGACCATGGCGTCCGAGGGGATACGGCATTCGTCGAAAGTGATCCGGGCCAGCATCGAGCCCCGCAGACCCAGCAGGTTTCGCAGCGGTTCGACATATATGCCCGGAGAGTCGCGGTCCACCAGAAAAGCGGTATGGTGCCCTTCGTACTGGGCGAATACCAGAAAGCCGTCGGCGAGTTGACCGAAGCTGATCCATTCCTTCACGCCGTTCAGCACCAGATCAGGGCCGTCGGGCCGTGCCTCGGTCGTTACGCTCTTGGCGTCGCTGCCCACTCCGGGCTCCGTGAGGGCGAACGCGAGGACCGCCTCGCCCGCGGCGACGGCCGGAAGCCAGCGTGCGCGCTGCGCGGGCGTACCCCACTTCCAGATGGAGTGGGACACCATGTCCTCGACGGCGACGAAATTGCGTACCGTGGAACAGGCGCGCCCCATCTCCTCGGACATCAGGCCGTAGGTCACGGTGTCCCTGGCCGAGCCGCCCCAGTCCTCCGGCAGTAGCGAGGAGATCCATCCTTCATCAGCGAGGTCCTTGACAATCGGCCGCGGAAGTTCCTGTTCCGCGTCGCACATATCCGCCCGGGGCGCCAGGGCCGTATCCGCGAACTTCCGGAACCGCCTCCAGTTCTCTCGCTGTCCCGTCGTCAGCTGGCTGATCATCAGTGGTTTCTCCGCTCTTTGGGGTGAAGGCACTGTTCAGCAGCCCCGTGGTGAGCGCGGCGGTGGGCGCTCCAGGCTCGGGGAGGTCGGGCGTGGGCCAAGAAGGGCCAACGGCCGATAAGGTTGAAGAGAACATGTCATGACATGTCATTCGGGCTGAGTCGGCCCGATGCAATGGCGTCGCCGCTCTGGTCGGCTGTTCCCACAGGTTCCTGCTGTGCCAAGCGGAACGGGGTGATCCCAGTCAGCCGCGCCAATTCCCAATATCGGGCGGCGTCTTTATGGGCGGAACTCTTTCAACAAACATGCACGATGAGGTCGCTCAGGCCCGTCACTCCACAACAGCTAAAGAGGCTAACCCATGCCTCCGTTGGCGGCAATGCTTCCGGCAAAGCTGATGGGAAGGAGGGGAAGGTGTCAAATGGAAGGTTATGCGGAGAGGCGTCGCCCACCGCCGTCTGGACCTATACGAAGCCCGGACGACGATGCGAGCGTCATTCTTCCTCCGCTTCTCCCGGGGCAGCTGTCAGGCGCCGGTCCGGGCCGGGGTCAGCCGGAGTACGGTGCCCTCGCCGTTGGCCGACAGGAGCAGGGAGCCCTCCGGGGCGACGGCGAGGCCGGCGAACCGGATGGCCATTCCCGGCAGGCCGCCGGCGAACAGCGCGGGCTGGGTGCGGGGGACGACGCCCGGGGGCGGTCCGACCGGCAGGTCCTCCGCGTCGATTCTGCTTTCCCCCGTGGTGAGTGAGATCGCCCGGAGCCTGCGGTGATCGGTCTCCACCGTGAACAGCTCGTCACCCATGACCGCCAGGCCCTGCGGCGCCCCGAGACCGTCCGCGACGGTCACCGTCTCCCCGTCGTCGATCCGGTGCACCACCCCGAGCCGGTCGTCACTCACATAGCAGCGCCCCTCCTCGTCGAAGGCCACGTCCACGGGGTGGTCGAGCCCTTCGGCGAGCGGAGTGATGGTGCCGTTGTCGTCGATGGCCACGACCCGGCCGGCGCCCGCCTCGGCGACGACGAGCGAGCCGTCCGGCCCCACAGCGATCCCTAGAGGCTGCTTCAGCCCGGATGCCCGGTTCCGGGTGGTCCTGTGCACCGGGTCGTAGGTGTGGACGTCGCCGAACTGCGAGGTGAGGTGCAGCAGTTCGGCGTCGGCAGCGATCCCATGGGAGAAGCACAGGAAGGCGGATGTGGCCACGGTGCCCGGCTCGTCGTCGACGGAGACTTCGTGGGAGCTTTCGTGGGAGGTTTCCCGGGAGATGTCGAGGGAGACGGCGGGGCTCGCCAGCCGGTAGTGGTCGGCCGCGTACACCGTGCCACCCAGATCGACAGTCACCCCGTAGGGCCCGTCGAGCCCGCGTGGCACGATCTCGCGGGTCCTGCCGTCGGAGTGCATCTCCATGATGCCGCCGCTGGCGTAGCTGGAGAGGAACATCCTGTTCTCGGTGTCGAACGCCGCGTTGTCCAGGCCCACCACACCGCTGTGGACGAGCGCCCGAGACCCGGTGCCGTGCACATCGATGCGCGTCACGATGCCTTCCACGCCCCGCGACAGGACATGCAGTACACCGCCTTGGTCGAAGCGGACCGCGACCGGCTGGTGCACATCCTCCGCGACCACCTCGGGCGTACCGCCGTCCGGCGGTATCCGCCAGACCTGGCCGCTGAGCATATGCGGATAGTAGAGATGGTCGTCCGGGCCGAGTTGCATCGCATTGCCCATGGCCAGCCCCTCGGTGAGTACCACCGGGCCACCGCCGGCCGGGAAGAGTTCCATCAGGCGGCCGTCGGGTTTCATCTCGTTGATGAAGAGCCGGTCGCCGATGCAAGTGATGCCGTTGGGGTTGGTGACCTCGTCGGACACGAGGGTGTACGCCCCCTCGGGGCTGCGGCGCCACACCCGGCCGGGGACCAGGTCGGTGATGTACATCGAGCCGTCCGCCCCGAAGGCGAGGTCGTCCGGTGACTGGACCGGACTGTCCATCGGCACGATCACCTCGACGTCCCCGGTGACAGGGTCGACGGCGCTGATCTGCCCGGCGAGGAACTGGGCGACGTACAGCCGCCCGTCGGGTCCGAAGGCGACGCCGTTGGAACCCCACAGCCGGTTGGGTTGGTTGAGCCGTTCCACCTCCCAATGGCTGCTGGTGGCTCGGCTGCGGCCGGTCGCGTCGAACCGGCTGGGTGACACCATCGTGTCGTTGCCCACCTCCTCGGAACCCCCGGTCTTCACTGGGCCTCCATGAGGACGTCGTTCATCCCGCCGTCCGCACCACGCCAGCGCCGCAGCAGCTCATGGAACGCGACCGGGCCGTCGCCGTAGGACTCGCTCCGCTTACGCGGCCGGCCCTCGTTGTTGTAGTAGCCGGGCGTGCACTCCGCATGGAATTTCTGCAGGTCAGCAGCCTTCTCGCGGATTGTCGCCACCCATTGGTCCTGCGCCGCGACCGTCGGCTCGACATACCGGGCCCGGCGCTTGCGCGCCTCGGCAACGACCTCGGCGATATGGAGCGCCTGCTCGTCGAGGACGTGGACGAAATTGACGGCGCTGGCGTTCTGCACCGGGCCGAGCTGGAAGAGGTTGGGGAAGCCGTGGCTGTAGAACCCGTGGAGCGTCCTCGGACCCTCCTTCCAGGAGTCCATCAGGGACACCCCGCCCCTGCCGTACACCGGAAGCTTCCCGGACATGACCCCTGAGACACCGACCTCGAATCCGGTCGCGAAGACGATGCAGTCGACGTCGTACTCCACCCCGCCGACCACGACCGCGGTCTCGGTGATCCGTTCCACGCCGTGGGTGTCGGCCGTGTCGATCAGGGTGACATTGGGCCGGTTGAAGGTCTGGAGATAGGTGTCACTGAAGGTGGGCCGCTTGCACATATAGCGGTACCAGGGCTTGAGTTTTTCCGCCGTTTCCGGGCCCTCCACGAGGGTGTCCACGCGGGCCCGCAACTCGTTCATCTTCTGGAAATCGGCGATCTCGTAGGCGCGTTCCCGTTCCTCGGACCCGATGTGGGCATAGCTGTTGGTCGGGATCATCTTCTCGTACAGCCGGGCACTGCTGGTCCAGGCGTCGTTCACCAGGTCCTCGTCGGCCCGTACGCCCGTGACGACCTTGAGGAAGTTCTCCATGCGCCGCCGCTGCCAGCCCGGCCCGAGCGACTCGGCCCACTTCGGCTCGGTGGGCCGGTTGTCGCGCACATCCACCGAGGACGGTGTGCGCTGGAATACGTACAGGTGTCGTGCGTCGGCCCCGAGATGCGGCACGACCTGGATGGCGGTCGCGCCCGTGCCGATGAGGGCCACGCGTTTGTCGGCGAGTTTGTCCAGGCCGCCACCCGCGTCTCCTCCGGTATAGGCGTAGTCCCAGCGGCTGGTGTGGAACGTGTGCCCCTTGAAGCTTTCGATCCCGGGGATGCCGGGAAGCTTGGGCTGGCTGAGCGTCCCGCCGGCCACCGCGACGAAGCGCGCCCGCATCTCATCACCGCGGTCGGTGGAGACGATCCACTCCGACTCGGCCTCGTCCCAGCGCAGTTCGGTGGCCTGCGTCTGGAAGCAGGCGTCGTCGTAGAGGTGGAAGCGGCGCGCGATGGCGCAGGCGTGCAGCCGGATCTCCTCTCCCGGCGCGTACCGCCACTTCGGGACGTATCCGACCTCCTCCAACAGCGGCATATAGATGTACGACTCGATATCGCAGTGGATGCCCGGGTAGCGGTTCCAGTACCAGGTACCGCCGAAGTCGCCACCCTTCTCGATCACTCGGATCGACTCCACGCCGGCCTGGCGCAGCCGCGCCGCGGCGAGAAGGCCGCCGAACCCGCCGCCGATGACCAGCGCTTCGACCCGGTCGCGCAGCGGTTCGCGGGTGAACCCACGGTCGGCGTGGGGGTCGTCCTCGAAGTAGCCGAACTGGCCGGTGGTGCTCTGGTACTGGGCCTTGCCGTCGGGGCGGATCCGGCGGTCACGCTCGGCGCGGTAGCGGGCGCGCAACTCGTCCGGATCGAAGCCAAGCTGCTCGGGGTCGGTGGGGGTGAGGCCGGTGGGTGTGGGGGGAACGCCACTCACGAGGGGAAGTCTCCTTGCTCCATGATTGCGGTCTGCGCGCCAGTCAACCCAATGCACTTCAATCAGTCAATCGATTGATTTAAATTTGGCCATGGCGTCTGCCACGGCGTCTGCCACAGCGACGGCGACAGGCCGGGCGCGGATCAGGAACCGGATCAGGAAGACGCGCGTACGACAAGGCGCGGCACGATCACCGTCTCGCGCGCCTGGGCGCCGGTCATCAGCGTGGCGACCTGCTGCACCGCGGCCCGGCCGAGGAGTTCCTTGTCGACCAGCAGGGTGGTCAGCGGTGGGTCCACCAGCCGACTGAGGGTCAGCCCGTCGCAGCCGACGAACGCGCAGTCCTTCGGCACGCTCACCCCGCGGTCGCGGGCGCGGCGCATGGCGCCGATGGCGATCAGGTCGTTGTACGCGAGCACGGCCGTCGCCCCGAAACCGGTGTCCAGCACATCGTCCATGGCCGCCGCCCCACCGTCGAGGGAGTTGACGGCCGGGAACACCCATCCCTCCTCGGCGGGCAGCCCGAATTCCGTGGCGGCCCGGAGGAACAGCGAGTGCCGGGTGCCGCGGTCCCCGGCGTCCGGGCGTCCGCGGTCGTCGAGCATCGCGATCCGACGGTGGCCGCGCTCCACGAGGTGGCCGACCGCCTGGCGCATCCCGGTGGCGAAGTCGATCCGGCCCCCGCTCACCGCCGGTGGCCGGTGCTCGTTGTCGAGCAGCACGAAGGGCATACCGGAGCGTTGGACGAGCTCGATGGCGGCGGGGTCGAGCAGAAAGGCGACACAGGCGTCCACATGGTCCACCACGGTCGCGGCCACCGCGGTCTCCCGTTCCAGGGCGGACCCGGTGCTGTAGATGGCGACCTGCCAGCCGCGCTCGTCGGCCGCCGCCAGCACGCCGGAGACCACCTCGGGGAAGAAGGGGTTGAGCACATCCGCGATGACAAGGCCCAGCGTGGTGAGTCCCGGGCCGACCATGCCACGGGCGAACCGGCTGGGGCGGTAGCCCATGGCCTGGGCCACCTCAAGCACCCGCTGCCGCGTGGCGGGGTCGATCTCCGGTTTGTCGTTGACCGCGCGGGAGACGGTCTGCCGGGACACCCCGGCCGAACGCGCCACGTCGTCGATGGTGATACGGCGCGACCTGGCGTTCGGGGGCACGGCCCCACCCCTCTCCCCACCCCGCGTACGTGGCGTACGAGAGCGCTCACGTGAACGCTCCCGCCCCGATCATCGCCGCGGCGACGACGGGCGTCAATGGATCGCATCCGCGTAACATCCCGCCGTTTCACACATATTGACACAGCGGCCGAGTGGGCCGGACAGTGCTCCGTGAACGCTCACGGGAACGTTCACGGAGGACAGGACATGCCCACGCTGAGGATCCCGCTCCGCCCCCTACACATCCGAGCAGCCCGAGCAGCACGCGCCGCGCGCACCTGTTGGCGCACCCTGTGCGCGGCACTCGTACTCGCCCTGGCCGTCGGCCTCCTCTCCGCCCCCGCGGCCGACGCCGAGGTCCAGCATCCGCGGCAGGAGTGGCTGCGCGCGTCCACCGCCGGCCTATTTCTGCACTGGGGCATGTTCACCTACCCCAAGCACCAGAACTGCCGGGAGTGGGAGCGCGATGTCACCGAGGGCGGCTGGAGCGCGGACTACTGGGTGGACGAGGCGCGTAAGCTCGGCGCCTCGTACATCGTGCTGGCGACCTTCCACAGCAGGCTGGGCTACGCCCGCCCCTGGCCCTCGAAGATCCCCGGCAGCTGTGCCACCGAGCGCGATCTGCTCGGCGAACTGGTCGCCGCGGGCAAGGCCAAGGGCGTGCACATCATCCTCTACATGACCGACGACCCGCAGTGGCACAACGAGTCGGGCACCGAGACGCTGGACTCGGCCGCCTACTCCGCGTACAAGGGCCGGCAGGTCGACCTGACCACGCGCCGCGGCTTCGGCATGTTCAGCTACGACCTGTTCTTCGAGGTCATGGAGAACTACCCGGACCTGTCGGGCTTCTGGATCGACAACGACAACGAGTACTGGGAGGAGAAGGGCCTCTACGAGCAGATCCGTGAGCGCCGGCCGTCCTGGCTGCTGAGCAACAACAACGAGGACACGCCGATCATGGACACGGTCAGCAACGAACAGAAGACCGGCATGACCCCGGCGTACGACTACCCCGCCGCCGTGACCGTCCCCATGCCACGGCTGACCGAGGCCGACTACAAGCTGCCGACCGCTGGCGACTGGTGGTACGACGGCGGCGACCACCAGGTCGACGCCCGGCTCAGCACCGGCCGTTACATCACCAACGCCGGGTCCTCCATCAAATCGCTCATGGCCGAGACACCGATGGTGAACGGCAAACTGCCGCCACAGCAGGAGGAGTTCAACGACTTCATGGGCCGGTGGGTCGAACCCGTCCGGGAGTCGGTGTACGGCGTCGAGGGCGGCGGCTATATGTACGGCGGTATGCAGCCCGGCTTCTGGAACGACGGCGCCCACGGCGTGGTCACCGTGGGCCGGGGCGAGGAAGGCGACCGCACCCAGTACGTACACGTGGTCACACGGCCGCGGACCGATCTGGTGCGGCTGCGCGACAACGGCTACGCGGTGCGCCGCGTCACCGACCTGCGCACCGGCGAGGCGATGCGCTTCAGCCAGTCCGGTGGCCACCTGTCGATCCTCGGCATCAGCGACTGGGATCCGTACGACACGGTGTTCAAGGTCGAGACCGACGGCCGTCAGCCCTACTACCCGCAGTCCGGCGTCGACGCCACCGCCTCGTCCGCACGCGCCGGGCACCTGGCGGCCGACCTCGCCGACGGAAACCACGAGACCTACTGGGACAGCGACGGCGAGCTGCCCGTCTCCGTCACGCTCGATCTCGGCGCCCGCAAACGCGCCACGGCTCTGGCGGTGAACCAGCGCGAATGGTCCCCGACGCACGCACGGTCGTCCTTCGGCCGTCCCGAGGACTCCGCGCGCATCAAGGACTACCGCGTCTACGCCAGTGGCGACGGCAAGCGCTGGACGCAGGTGCGCGCGGGCGCGTTGCGCAGCGCCCGCGGGGTGCAGACCATCGACATCGGCGACCAAGACGCCCGCTATCTCAAGCTGGAGGTACGCAGCTTGTGGGGCGGCCCGCAGGCGCCGGAGTTCTTCAACCAGCTGCGCATCGACGAGATCCAGGTGGCGTACGGCCGCCCGAAGCCCACCCGCACCCGGCTGCCGCTGGAGGCCGAGGCACGGGAGAACCGGCTGACGGGCGCGGCCCGCTCCGTCGAGTGCGGCGCCTGCTCGGGTGCGCGGCGGGTCGTCGGGCTCGGTGGGGGCCTGAGCAACTCCGTGACGTACCGCGACGTCCGCGCCCCCGAGGACGGCGACTACCGGCTCCAGCTCGACCACACCGCGGCGGCCACCTCCTCCCTGTCCGTGAGCGTCAATGGCGCTGCGCCGGTCGAGGTGCCCGTCGTCGCGAACAACCCCGACAGGGCAGGAGGGGTGCCGGAGAGCACGGCGGTCTCCGTGCCGCTGAAGGCCGGCGCCAACACCGTACGGATCTTCTCCACGGCCGTCCGCGGTCCCGGCCTCGACCGGATCGCGGTCGCGCCCCTGCCCCCGGCCTCGTACACGCCCAAGACCACGCTCACCGTCCGGCCACACGGCCTGCAGTGGGTCGGCCCCGGCCAGCGGTCGATCACCGTCACGGCGTCGCTCCGGCTCGACGACGACGAGCAGCTCGACGGCGTCAGCCTCGCCCCGCGGCTGCCGGCCGGCTGGACCGCGGACGGCGGTCCGGTCACGGCCCGGTCGCTGCGGCTCGGCCAGACGCTGACGGGCAGCTGGACCCTCACCTCGCCACCCGGCCAGGACGCAGGCTCGCCCGACATCCCCGTCACGGCGGACTTCACGCTGCTCGGCCGGCAGAAGTCCGTCTCGGACCCCGTCCGGGTGCGGCCGCTGCCCGCCGGCCGGATCTGGGCGCGCGAGGCGGAGGACTCGGCCAACCACTTGGGCAGCACCGGCATCACAAGCTGCGGACCCTGCTCCGGTGCCGAGAAGGTGCGCAACATCGGCGGCAGTGAACGGGCGGCCGTGACCTTCCCCGACGTCGTCGTCCCCGACGGCGGGCAGCGCACGCTCTACCTCGACTACACGGTCAACGGCACCCGCTCGTTCCAGATCAGCGTCAACGGCGGCCCGCCGACCGCGGTGACGGTGACCGACACCGGGAACACCACCCCACGTACGACCTCCGTCCCCGTCACCCTGAAACCCGGCGCCAACACGATCGAGATCTCCAACGCCACCGAGTCGGCCCCGGACCTCGACCGGATCTCCCTCGGCTGAGTCCGAGCGCTGATCAAGGTCGCGAAAGGGTTCTGGAACGCTCCTGGAACACCGACGACGCCGAGGAGTCAGGCCATGCACCCGAGACCTTCCCGCCGCTCCGCGCTGCGCACCGGCGGTCTGCTCGCGGCAGGCGCGCTGCTTCCCCAACTGCCCGCGGCCGCGGGGTCCGCATACGCGGCCGCCCCGTACACCGGGGCGTGGAGCCCGGTGCCGAAGATCCTGGCCCGGATCAGGCCGCCCGCCTTCCCCCGCCGGACCTTCGCCATCACCGATTACGGCGCGGTCGGCGACGGGCGGACGATGAACACCGAGGCATTCCGGGCCGCCATCGCTGCCTGCCACCGCGCCGGTGGCGGCCATGTCCTCGTCCCCGAAGGGCGCTTCCTCACCGGCGCGATCCATCTGCGCAGCGGCGTGGACCTGCACGTCACCGAGGGCGCCACCATCGCGTTCAGCCCCGATCCGCGCGACTTCCTGCCGGTGGTGTTCACCCGCTGGGAGGGCACCGAGTGCTACAACTACTCGCCCTTCATCTACGCCTACGGTGAGCGCAACGTCGCCGTCACCGGTCCCGGCACACTCGACGGGCAGGCGCGGCTCGGGCCGTGGGAGAGCTGGTACCGCACCAGCGGACTGCAGGGTCCCGACCAGAGCCTGCTGCGCCAGATGGGCTCCACCGGGGTGCCGGTGGCCGAGCGTGTCTTCGGCGACGGCCACTATCTGCGGCCGAAGATGGTGCAGTTCTACCGCTGCCGCAATGTCCTGGTCAGCGGCCTGACCATCGTCGACCCGCCGATGTGGACCGTGCACCCGGTGCTGTCGCACAACGTCACCGTGCGCGATGTGACCGTCGACAGCACGCTCTACAACACCGACGGATGCGATCCGGAGTGCTGCTCCGACGTGCTCATCACCGGCTGTCGTTTCAACACCAACGACGACTGCGTCGCCGTCAAGTCCGGCCGCGACGAGGACGGCCACCGCGTCGGCGTGCCGAGCCGGAACATCGTCGTACGCGACTGCCGGTTCTCCGGCCGCTGGGGCGGGATGACGGTCGGCAGCGAGATGTCCGGCGGGGTGCGCGATGTCTTCGCCGAGAACTGTGAGATCAACTCGCCGGATTTTCTCGGCCGCTACCCCGTCAAGCACGCGCTGTACGTCAAGGCGAGCAAGAAGCGCGGTGGCTATATCGACGGGGTGCACATCCGGAACTTCACCGGGCAGAACGTCGAGCGCGATGTGGTGTTCGTGAACATGAACTACAACGGTGGCGAGGGCGGGACACAGCCGGTGGCCGTGCGGAACATCCGCATGGACCGGATGGAGATCGACGGTGCCCGCGCCGTGCTGCAACTGGTCGGCCTGGAGACCGACCATCTGCGGGGCGTCAGCCTCTCCCGTTCCACCTTCACGGGCATCCTCAGCCCCGACAGCATCGCCTACACCGACGAACTGACCTTCCGGCGGGTCTACGTCAACGGCCAGGAACTTCCGTTCCCAAGGCGTTAGCGGGTGGCGTCCACTGGACGCGCGTACCGCACAGGGACACCACGGCCGCCGAAGCGGCCACGACGCCCAGGCCCCACACCAGACTGCTGGAGTTCGCCACGAATCCGATGATCGGGGGCCCGGCCAGCAGGCCCGTCGTGCCCATGGCGGCGACCAGGGCCAGAGCGTCCGGGCCCTGCTTCGCCGCGGCGACATAGACGCAAGGGGTCACGGCCGCGATGCCGAGGCCGACGCAGGAGAACCCGATCAGGGCCGGAACCACACCGCCGCTCAGCAGGGCGAGGGCCAGCCCCGTCCCGGCCAGGGCGCTGCCGAGGACGACGACCCGCCCATCGCCCCAGCGGGCGCGCCAGCCGTCCGCGAAGAGCCGGGCCAGGACCATCATGCCCGAGACGACGGCGATCCCCAGGGGTGCCAGCTGTGCCGACGCCTTGACGACATCCGTCATATAGAGGGCCGACCAGTCGTTGATGGCACCCTCGGTGACGGTGCCGAAGACCATGGCGCAGCACATCCACAGCGTCATACGGGTCGGCAGGGACCACCCGCTGCGGCTCTTCGTCTCGTCCCGCTTCTCCTCGGCGGCCTCGTCCTCCGCCAGCAGCCCGGTGCGGGCGTAGCCGAACAGGAGCAGCAGGACGACGGCGGCCACGCCGAAGTGCACGGCGACCGTCGAGGTCATCGCGTTCACACCGGAGGCCAGGAGGGCGGCGAGCAGCGAGCCGCCGCTGAACGTCGCGTGCAGTTTGGCCATGGCGTTGCGCTTGTGCCGGACTTCGAGCGCGGCGCCCTGTGCGTTCATGGCGACGTTCAGACAGCCCACGAGCACCCCGTCGCAGCACACGACCGCCAGGGCGACCGGATAGTTCGGCGCCATGGCCAGGGCGATGAGCACCAGCGTCAAGCCCAGGGCCGACAGCAGCCCGAGGCGCTGTGAGCCCAGCCGCCTCATCAGCACCGACACAAGAGGGAACGACACACTCGCGCCGATCCCCGCGGCCATCAGCAGAAAGCCCACCTCCGCGGCCGTCAGGCCGAGATCGGCCTTGAGGGCGGGGATGCGCGAGGCCCAGGTGGCGTACTGGAAACCGAGCGAGCAGAACAGCGCGGCGATCGCCAGTTGGCTCCGGTGGAAGGGATCTCGGACCCGCGGTATGTGGATCAAACCTGCTCCTTCTGCGATGACGCGCCAGGAGATGACGCGCCATGAGCGGACACGCCGGACGGCACCGCCCTCGACATGTAGATGACGTCCGGGCCGTAGCCGTCCGGGGGGACGACCTCCTGGTGGGCGGTGAAGCCACGCGCCGACCAGTACGTCGCGCTGCCCCCGACGGCGACCAGCGAGATCTGCTCGTATCCGTGTGCCCTGGCGGACGCGGTGAGGTGGCGCAGCAGGCGCCGTCCCAGCCCCCTGCGCCGGAAGTTCTCCGCGATGACCAGGTCGTGCAGATGCAGATTGGTGGACGGGTACGCGGTCTCCTCGGGCCGTTCCAGGTCCGGGTACCGGTACATCGGATAGGGCAGCGCCAGCGCATAGCCCACCAGCCGAGGGCCCACCTCCAGCGCGCGGCACGTGGCGGGCGATACGCGCGCGCGGGATTCGAGCGCCACCCGTCCCTCGGACAGCCCGAGACCGGTGTAGGTGTGGGACTCCAGTGCCGCGATGCCGTCCCAGTCGTCCTCTGCGATATGGCGGATGCGCACCTCGTCGTTCATCCGTCACACGCCTTCCCGGACCTGCCTGCGGGGTTGGCGTCGACGCAGGTGTACGGGAGCGGGCCGAAGCCGTTGAAGCCCTGGGTCGTATAGCTGATCGCATACGCACCACAGGACAGCACCCAGACCGGGTCGCCCGACGCCAGGGCTTCGGGCACCTGGACCAGACCGTGCTCATGGGAGTAGGCGTCGTCGCTGTCGCAGGTGGGTCCGGCCACGACGGCGGGCACCCGGCGGGTGCCGGGGCCGTCGTGGGTGGGGAAGACGAGTGGGTACTGCAACTCGTCCATCTCGTACAGGCCGTTGAACTTCCCACAGCTCAGATACAGCCAGTACTGGCGCCGCCCGTCGGGGCCCCGCCGCGCGGACAGCCGGGACACATGTGCCCGGATGGCTCCCTGTCCGGCGACGAGGTAGCGGCCCGGCTCCACGATGAAGTCGAGGTGGTGTCCGCCGATGGTGCGCAGGTGGGCCATGCCCTCCCGGATGACGGCGAACAACTTGTCGATCGGGGGATCGAGCGGTCTGCCGTGTTTGTCGAGATATCCCGGGACGGGAAGGCCGCCACCGAGGTTGATGTGGTCCAGGGCGATCCCGTGGCGGTCCAGGGTGGCCAGGACGTCCGCGAGGCGTTCGAAGGCGTCGCGCCAGGCCTCGGGTGTCATCTGCTGCGAGCCGACGTGTACGGAGAGTCCGGAGGGCACCAGACCCAGCTTCCGCGCCGTTTCCAGGATGGTCACCGCGTCGGCGGTCGAGCATCCGTACTTGTCGCTCAGCGCCCAGAGCGCTCCTCGTGTGTCGGTGGTGAGTCTGCAGAACACCCGGGCGCCGGGGGCGTGTTCGGCGATGGCTGTTACGTCCTCCAGGCTGTCGGTCGCGAAGTCCCTGATGCCGAGCCGGTGGGCGTCGGCGATGTTCCGGTCGGACTTCACGGTGTTCCCGTAGTGCACTCTGCTGATCGGCACACCCGCCCGCAGCGCCTGTTCCAGCTCCGGGACGCTCGCCGCGTCGACCCCGGCGCCCGCCCCGGCCAGCCGGGTCAGCACCTCGTCGACCGGGCATGCCTTCATCGCGAAGCGGACGGCTACCCCGGGCAACTCCCGGAGCAGGGACTCGTACCGCTCCTCGATCCCGGTGAGGTCGAAGACGATCCGGTCGTCGGTGGTGGCCGCGAGCGCGGCGGACAAGCGTATGCCCACTGCAGGCTCTGTGCCTGCGATGCCCTCGTGCGTCATTGTGACCTTCGCCCCGGACGTTCCGGAGCCTGCGAGAGGGCGGTGTCGCGGGCCGCCCGTACCAGCGCCTCCCACGCCTCGACCAGCAGGGCGAAGTCGGCGATGTCGCTCGCCGCCTCGTCGAGCAGACGCTCGCGGCGCGACGCCAGCAAGGCGGCGAAGGTGGCGTATCTGCCGCCGAGTTTCCGGTACGCGGCCTCGATGGTGTCGAGGCGCTGGACGTTCTCCGCCTGGTCGAGCAGGGTGCTCTTCCTGGCCAGCTCGGCGATGGCGGACGCCCGAACCTGTCCTTGGTCGTCGAGGAGCGCTTCGCCGGCCTCGGCCATCTCGTCGTAGAGGAAGTTGAAGTAGAGCATCGACAGGAAGAACTTGGCGAACCGCAGCTGGTAGGCCATGAACCCCGGGTCGGTGCGGCGTTCCCCGGTGTAGAAGTTCACGATGTGGCGGTTGTGCAGTACGCCGGGCAGCGCGGCGGCATGGACCAGGTGGATGAGGAAGTAGTCGCTGCCGATGGTGTCGGTGGCGGGCGGCAGCGGCACTCGTTCATGCACCTGGTGGAAGCTGATGTTGCACATGTCCACATGCATGGGGTCGACGACGGTCAAGGTCGTCCGGTCGCCGGTGAACGGGCCGGTCCTGGGCCCCTGGAAGGACTCCTCGACGAGTTCCCGCTTCTGCTCGTCCGACCAGTGGCCGGGCGCCCACAGGCCGACCACGTCGTAGTAGACCTCCGGATCGAGCCGACGGATCTCGTCGATGTCCACGGACAGCTCGCCCAGGAAGGAGCCGGCCACCATCGCCACCCGCTTGTGGGTGTTCTCGGGAGCGAGCGCCGTCTCACCGACACCGTGCGCCGCGTCGGCCGCGCGCTTGCCGAGCGACAGGAGCTCCTGGTGGACGGGGAACACGGTCTCGCCGCGCAGCACCTGGTAGCGGCTGTCGGAGTCCCTGCGGTGGACGGATTCGCATCCGAGGGCCACGGCGATCAGGAACGCGCGGTTGGTGCAGGCGCCGTAGGAGAGCCCGGCCGGAAGCATGAGGTCGAGCAGCAGCTCATGCTTGGTGTGCTCGGTCCGGTGAATCACCCGGCGCAGGAAGTCGCGCTGATCCGCCTCGTCGAGGTGGTGGACGACGACCCGCGGCACCCCGTGCGCGGAGTGCAGGGCCCGTGCGTGTTCCCGATACGCGTCGGAGGAGTCCAGGACGAGCAGATGCACCTCGACGTCGAAGTGCGCGGCCGCGTAGGCGGCTTCCTCACCGATGGCGGTGACCATCGCGGGGCACGCCCGGTTGGTGGGGAGTGTCAGGCAGATGCGTCGCACGCTACTTCCTCGCCGCTTCGCTCGCCTTGGTTGATGTCCGTCCCGTCCCACGAGGTGAGTCCGAGCAGCTTGGCGCCCAGATCGTCCAGCGTGGCGGTGCCGTACCTGAGGGCTTCGGGTTTGTCGGCGTCGCCGAGCAGGGTGCCGTTCCAGGTCGGCGTGGTGAGGTGGCGCCATGACTCGACTCGCGAACGCCGCAGCTCCTCGTGGGATTCGAGGGCGGGCATCATCGCGAGGTACTGGACCGCCCGCACACCGTTCTGCGAAGTGTTGGGCGCCACTCCATGGGCCAGCAGCCCGTTCCAGATGAGCAGGTCCCCGGCCTCGAGTTGCGGCCGTACGACGGGCATCTCGGCCCGGTCGATCTTGGGCCGGATCGGATCGCGGTCGGCCGGCTGGAGCGCCCGCCACTGGTCGAACCGGTGGAACAACTCGGGGCAGCACTGGAAGCCGCCGAGCTCCGGTTCGGTGTCATGGAGGGCGATGATGCCCTGGACCCGCTGCGGCAGCACACTGAGGGTGGTGTCGACATCCCAGTGGAGTGTGATGTCGAACCCCCGCTCCGTGGGGGCGATCAGTGCCCGGTCGCGGTTCTTGACGTTCGGCGGGTTCAGGTTCAGCCGGTCCAGGCTGACCCACAGCTCCTCGCAGTCCCATACGTCCACGAACGCGTCGTAGACCCGCTGCGTCTGGCGGCTGTCCCAGATGAGCTGGTGGTGGTACGCCTCGACGAACCCGTAGATGTGCAGCTCACGGTCCAGGTCGGACCGCCACTCGCGGTCCTGGTACCAGGTGTCCGGGCGGTCGGGGTCGAGCCCCTGGAAGTCCCAGGTGAAGTCCAGTAACGCGCGCGCCGCCGAGGCGGGAATCGCCTGCTTCACCACGACGTAGCCGTAGGTCTGCCAGAAGGCGAAGTCGTCCTCGGACAACACGCGCAGCCGGCGGGTCTTGGTGAGGTCCCGCAGCTGGGTCCGGGCGAGGTAGGTCTCGCCGTCCGAGCTGAAGTAGGGGACGTCCGAGGGGGACCGAAACAAGTAATGGTCGGGCTTTGGCATGCAGTGCTCCAAAACGTGCCGGGGCGTAGTGTTCACTGCGCTCCGTGAGGTACTGACGCCTTCATAAAAATGGACTAGACCATATACGTTGTCAACAAGGGAATTCCCTAGGCCTGTTGACAGCGGGCCCCGGCGGTCCGCGCCTTGACACCGGCGATTCAGCTGGGCGAGTATCCGTTGGTCTGTACCAAAGATCATCGATGTTGTGGGCGGCGTCGGTGTTGTCGGTGTGTTGGCGTTCTCCGAAAGGCGTGGTCGATGTCCACCAGCAAGCCCGGCACGGACCTGCGACGACTCGCGCTCTCCGTCCTGCAACCGGGGTTCGTGGGCACGGAGGCGCCGGAGTGGATCCTGCGTGACATCGGTAACGGCCTGGCCTCCGTCGTGATCTTTTCGCGCAATATCGAATCCCCGGACCAGCTCGCCCGGCTGACCGCGCAACTCCGCGCCGAGAACCCGTCGTTGATCGTAGCGATCGACGAGGAGGCCGGTGATGTCACCCGGATCGAGTCCGCCACCGGCTCCACCCGCCCCGGCAACCTCGCCCTCGGGACGGTGGACGACACCGAGCTGACCGAGTCCGTCGCCGCCGACTTGGGCCGCCAACTGCGTGGAGCGGGCATCAGCCTCAACTTCGCGCCCACCGTGGACGTCAACTCCAACCCGGACAACCCCATCATCGGGGTCAGGTCCTTCGGGGCGGACGCCAAAACGGTGTCCCGGCACGCCGCCGCGTGGATCAAAGGACTCCAGTCGGCCGGGGTCGCCGCCTGCGCCAAACACTTCCCCGGCCATGGGGACGTCGCCGTCGACTCCCACCACGGCCTGCCCAGTTACGACGCCGACCTCGACCGGATCGCCGCCCAGGCCCTGCCGCCGTTCCGCGCCGCACTGGACGCGGGGGTCCGCGCGGTCATGAGCGGCCACCTCCTGGTGCCCGCCTACGACCCGGACCTGCCCGCCACCCTCAGCCGCCGAATCCTCGACGGGTTGCTGCGCCAGGAGCTCGGATTCGACGGGCTGATCGTCACCGACGCCATCGAGATGGGGGCCGTCGCCGACCGCTACGGGATCGACGGGGCCACGGTGCATGCTCTCGCCGCCGGGGCCGACGCCATCTGCGTCGGCGGGGAGAGCGCCGAGGAGGCCACCGCGCAACTGCTCGCCACCGCCCTCGTCGATGCCGTGGCCGCCGGGGAACTCGCCGAGGAGCGGCTGGCGGAGGCGTCGGAGCGGGTCCGGGCGTTCGCCGAGTGGTCGACGGAGCTGGGCCGGTCCGCCCCGGCCGGTGCGGTCGACGCTGCCATCGGCTTCGTCGCCGCCCGCCGGGCCATCCGTATGACCGGCTCCGTGGCGGAGTCGCTGCCCCTGGCCGCGCCGCCGCATGTGGTGGAGCTGGTGCCCGCCACCAACCTGGCCATCGGCAAAGAGACCCCCTGGGGCGTCGCCGCACCGCTGAGCGAGCGACTTCCTGGCACGACCTCGGTCCGGATCCACCCGCAGGAGTTGCGGACGCGGGCCGCCACTCTGGAGGCGTCCGCGCTGACCCCAGCCTCCGGACGCCCGCTGGTGGTCGTCGTCAGGGACGCCTCGCGGCACCCGTGGATGGGCGGCGCCCTGGCGGACCTCGTCACCGCGCGCCCGGACGCGATCGTCGTGGAGATGGGCCTGCCGGGCGCCACCGCCCCCGGCGCGGTGCACATCTCCACTCATGGCGCGACCACGGCGTCCGGGGTGGCCGCGGCGGAGGTCCTGGCGGGGACGAGGTAGGGCCCCGCGCGCCACGGCCCGTACGCGGGCGCTACGACGACTTGCCCCGGGCCGATGTGTTGATGAGCTCGTCGGCGACCCACCGCGCCGCGTTGACGGGGTAGGGCGTCGACAGTCCGAGGACGATGTGTCCGAAGCCGGCGTCGATCGCCTCGTCGATCGCGTCCCGGGTGGCGCCGGGCCGGTCGTACGAGACGGACAGGTGGATCGAGCGGGTGATCGAGGCGGGGTCGCGACCGATCTCGGCGCAGTAGCGGTCCAGCAGCGCACTGCGCTTGACGACGTCGTCGATGTCGCCGCCGGGGATGTTCCACATGTCGGCGTGTTCGGCGACCACGCGCAGTGTCGAGGCCGCGCGTCCGCCGATGAGGATCGGCGGATGGGGGCGCTGGACGGGTTTGGGGTTGCCGAACGCCCCGGTGAGCTGGTGGTAGGTGCCGTCGAAGTCGAACGGCTCCTCCTCGGTCCACAGCCGCCGGATCACCGTACAGGCTTCGGCGAGGCTCCCCACGGCGTGCGCGGTGTCATGGAAGGGCAGGCCGTGTGCCGCGTACTCACGGTGGGCCGCGGGAGGGCTGGGGCGTGAGCCGACGCCGATGCCGAAGTCGAGCCGTCCGCCGGAGACGATGTCGACGGTCGTGGCGATCTTGGCCAGCATCGCGGGCGGCCGGAACCGGTTGCTGGTCACCAGCAGGCCGAGCCGCAGCCGACGGGTCTGGGCGGCGAGGGCCGAGAGCAGTGTCCAGCCTTCGTACGTCGGTCCGTTCGGGTCGCCGCCGATCGGCATGAGGTGATCGAACAACCAGGCGTGCTCGATCTCCGGGATGGTGTCCGCCTCGCGCCAGACCCGCAGGACGTCGTGGTAGTCGACCTGCATGGGGGCGGTCATGATGCCGAAACGGGGCCGGGGTGTGTGCGGCATGGAGCTGTTGATCCTTTCCGTACGGTCAGCGGCGCCGCAGCGACGGGTCGAGCAGCGCGGGCGGAGTGTCGTGCTTCTCGTGCGCGGCCAGGTCGACACCGGGCGCGACGATCGCGTCGATGGCGTCGAGCACATCGGCCGAGAGCACGGTGTCGGCGGCGGCGAGTTGCGTGTGCAGATGGTCCAGGGTGCGGGGGCCGATGAGCGCGCTGGTCACGGCGGGATGCGCGGTCACGAATCCGAGCGCGAGCTGGATCATGGTCAGACCGGCCTCGTCGGCGACTTCGGCCAGCCGCTCGACGGCGTCGAGCCTGGCCCGGTTGGCGGGGATGGCGGTGTCGAAGCGTTCCGGCATGAACGTCGAGCGGCTGGTGGTGATCTCCCGGCCCTCGCGGATCGCGCCCGACAGCCAGCCCGTGGCCAGCGGGCTCCACACCAGCACACCGAGCCCGTACTGCTCGGTCACGGGCAGCACATGGCTCTCGATACCGCGCTGCAGGATCGAGTAGCTGGGCTGCTCGGTGACATAGCGGCTCAGGTGGTGCTCACGGGCGGCCCACTGGGCCTGCACGATGCGGTATGCGGGAAACGTCGAGGAGCCGAAGTGGCGGATCTTTCCGGCACGCTGGAGGTCGGTCAGCGCCGACAGCGTCTCCTCGTCGCTGGTGTTCGGGTCCCAGCGGTGGATCTGGTAGAGATCGACGTGGTCGACACCGAGTCGGCGCAGGCTGTTGTCCAGCTCGGTGACCAGCCAGCGGCGCGAACTGCCCCGATGGTTGCGCTCGTCGCTCATCGGCATGCCGGCCTTCGTGGCCAGCACGATGTCGTCGCGGCGGCCGGCGATGGCTTTGCCGACCATCTCCTCCGATTCGCCCGCGCTGTACATATCGGCGGTGTCGATGAGGTTGATCCCGCCTTCGAGAGCGGCATCGACGATGGCGGTGGCCTCGTCCTGGGTGGTGCGCCCGATCCTGCCGAAGTTCATGGCGCCGAGCGCGAGAGAGCTGACCTGCACACCGGTGCGGCCCAAGGTGCGGTACTGCATGACTGTGTTCCTCCACTGCGGATGAAGCGTGGCGGTATCGCGTGATGACAATGCGTGGTTTGGCTGCCGGGTCCCTGCTCTGGCATCATGAGCAAGCGGAACCTCGTTCCGGAAAAGACGATACGGAACGTTGTTCCGCTTGGCAAGCCCGACCAGGTCATGGCTCGGCAGCGGTTTGGCGGTGGAGGGAGCGGTGCGGTGAACGACAGCGACGAGGGTGCGGGACGCGCGGCCCGGTCCAAGCGGGCGGACGCCCGGCGCAACCAGGAGACCCTGCTCGACGCGGCCGCCTCGGTCTTCGTCGCGTCAGGAGTGGAAGCGCCGGTACGCGACATCGCGGCGAAGGCCGGCGTCGGGGTGGGCACGATCTACCGCCACTTCCCGACGCGAGCGGATCTGATCATCGCCGTCTACCGGCACCAGGTCGAGGCATGCGCCGAGGCCGGTCCGGCCCTGCTGGCGAGCAGCGCGACTCCGCATGCCGCGCTGGGGCAGTGGATCAACCTCTTCGTCGATTTCCTGGTCACCAAGCACGGACTCGCCGCCGTGCTGCAGTCCGACAACGCCGGCTTCGAGACGCTGCACGCCTACTTCCTCGACCGCCTCGTGCCCGTGTGCACCCAGCTGCTCGACGCCGCGGTCGATGCCGGCGAGATCCGATCCGACGTGGCGGCCATCCAGCTCATGCGCGGCGTCGGAAACCTCTGCATCGGCGCCGAGCACAATCCCGACTACGACGCACGACGACTGGTCGAACTCCTCATCGCGGGACTACGCCTGCCGCCTGGGTGACTCAGGCGGTGCCGGGCGCCGCCACCGTCAACGCGTAGTCCACCGCGACCGTGAAGTCCGCCGACCTGCCCCGGATTTTCAGCGTGTGCTTCCCGGCCTTGAGCGCGGGCAACTGAACCCACAGCCCGCATCCCGTCCCGCTGAAGCGGCCGCTCGAATCGGTCACGGGGTTCCCGGGCGCGGCCGTCACCGTGATCGTCGTCCCGGGGTAGCGATCCGGGCTGATGTCCCGGCCGTCCAGGCTCGCCGTACCCGAGGCCGTTTCCATGAAGTCGGCGCAGTCCGCTGAGCCGCCCACGAGGTTGATGAGGGGAAAGGCGACGGGGCGGCCACTTGGCACGGTGCAGGCCCGTTCGACCTGCCCGCCGAAGGTCCCGGCCAGAAACCACACGTCGTCCGGCTGGTTACGGTGGCACGACCGCCCGTCCTCGTCGGCGACCGGGTTCGTCGATGCCTCTTCCGACGCCGCCCATGTCCACCACCGTCCCTGAAGGTCCGCGGGGGAGAGCCGGTTGGCGGCCGGTGCCGAGGGTGAGGAAGCCGAGGGCGACGGTGCCGATGGGGAGGGCGCCGCTGACGTCCGCTGCGGTTCCGATGGCCGGTCCGACTCCGCGGCCCGCGATCCGCCGTCGTCCCCTCCGCCGCATCCGGCGACCGCGACCACCGCTGCGGCGGCGATCCCTATCCATCCCGTCCGGCTGCTCATTTCCCCGCTCCTCTCAGGCATCGGACACGATATATCCCGGCGTGTCGGCGCACGGAGTGGCATCGCTGTCTGTCCAGAGCGGGCCATCCGTGCGATCGTCTGATGGATCGTCTGAAGCGTCAGGCGCCCAGGTGAACGGTGGCCGAGTGCGCCGCTCCCGGGCGCTGTACCCCCGGTGTCCTTCCATTCCCAGGGAGTGCAACTCATGTCCTTCGCACGACAGACGAACACACCACAGACGAACGCATCAGAGACGCGCGCATCAGAGACGAGCGCACCGCGGACAAACGCACCGCGGACAAATGACTACACCCGCCGCGGTGTTCTGCGGACCGGCGCCGGTGTCGCCGCCGGCGCGGTGGCCGCCGGCACGGTGGCTCCGGCCGACGCGGCCGCCGCCACCCCGCGGGACCAGGCGCGGCCCGAGCCCTGGCGGCTGTGGTACCGCGGGCCGGCCCAGGAGTGGCTGGAGGCGCTGCCGGTGGGCTGTGGCCGGCTGGGCGCCATGGTGTTCGGCGGGGTGACCGTCGAGCGACTGCAGCTGAACGAGGACAGCGTGTGGGGCGGCGGCCCGCACGACTACGACCCGCCGGGCGCGCTGGACGTGCTGCCGGAGATCAGACGGCTGGTGTTCGCCGACGAGTGGGGCGCGGCGCAGCGGCTGGCCGACTCGTCGTTCATGGGCGTCCCGAGCGAGCAGGCGCCGTACCAGCCGGTGGGCGATCTGCGGCTGGCGTTTCCGGGTGCGGGGGAGTACACGGACTACCGCCGGGAGCTGGACCTCACCACGGCGATCGCGTCGGTGACGTACACCAGCGATGGAGTGCGGCACACCCGTGAGGTGTTCGCCAGCCTGCCCGACCAGGTCATCGTGGTGCGGCTGAGCGCCGATCGGCGGGCCTCGGTCTCGTTCGAGGCGGAGTTCTCCAGCCCGCAGCAGAGCACCACGGGTTCCGTGGGCGCCGCCACGATCCGGCTCGACGGCATCAGCGCCGCCTGGCAGGGACGCCCGGGCGAGGTGCGCTTCCAGGCCCTGGCCCGGGCCGAGGCCGACGGCGGAACGGTGCGTACCGACGGGGGTCGGCTGATCGTCGAAGGCGCCGACGCCGTGACGCTCCTGATCTCCATGGGCACGAGTTACCGCGGCTACGACGACGTGGCCGGCGATTCCGGCGCCGCCGCCGGGCGCCATCTCCAGCGCGCCTCGGCCCGGCCGTACCGCGCGCTGCGCGAGGCGCACATCAAGGACTACGGGGCGCTGTTCCGCCGCGTCGACCTCGACCTCGGTACGTCCGAGGCGGCCTTGCTGCCGACCGACGAACGCATCGCCCGCCGACAGCTGGACACCGATCCGCAGCTGGCTGCCCTGTACTTCCAGTACGGTCGCTATCTGCTGATCTCCAGCTCGCGCACTCCGGGGCACGCCGCCAATCTCCAGGGCATCTGGAACGACAGCCTCACACCGGCCTGGGAGTCGAAGTACACGCTCAACATCAACTGCGAGATGAACTACTGGCCCGCCGGGCCGACCAACCTGGTGGAGTGCTGGGATCCGCTTTTCGACCTGATCCACGACCTGTCCGAGACCGGGGCGCGCACGGCGCGTCAGATGTACGGCGCCAAGGGCTGGGTGGCGCACCACAACACCGACGGCTGGCGCGGCACCGCACCGGTCGACTTCGCCTTCTACGGCGTGTGGCCCACGGGTGGCGCCTGGCTGGCGGGCATCATCTGGGAGCGCTATCTCTACACCGGCGACAGACACACCCTGCGACGGCACTACCCGCTGATGAGGGGCGCCGTCGAGTTCTTCCTCGACACGCTTCAGGAAGACCCCAGGACCGGCTGTCTGGTGACCAACCCCTCGCACTCTCCCGAGGTGGGCCACCACGAGGTCGACGGCGAGAACGTCAGCATGTGCGCCGGACCGACCATGGACATGCAGATCCTGCGGCAGCTGTTCACCGCCTTCGAGGGCGCGTCCGAGGCGCTGGGCGAGGACCCGAAGATGCGCCGTGCCGCCGTAACCGCCCGTGGCCGGCTCGCCCCGACCCAAGTCGGCTATCTCGGTCAGATCCAGGAGTGGCTGGAGGACTACGAGGGGGACGCCGCCCTCTCGCGCAGCCGGCATATCTCGCATCTATGGGGTCTGTTCCCGGGTGAGGAGATCAATCCGCGGACCCGTCCGCAACTCGCCGCGGCGGCCCGGCGCACGCTCGAACTGCGCGGTGAGGCCGGTGCGGGATGGTCGCTCGCCTGGAAGATCAACTTCTGGGCGCGGCTGCTCGACGCCGCCGAGGCGTACAAGCGGCTGGCCAACCTGCTGGTCCCGGCCCGCACCGCGCCCAACATGTTCGACCTCCACCCGCCGTTCCAGATCGACGGCAACTTCGGCGGGACCTCGGGGATCACCGAGATGCTGCTGCAGAGCCATTCGGGAGAGGTCGCGCTGCTGCCCGCCCTGCCCGAGGCATGGCCGGACGGCGCGGTGCGGGGGCTGCTGGCCCGCGGCGGGTTCACGGTCGACCTCGCGTGGCGCGATCATGCCCTGCACCGGGCCGAGATCCGGTCCACCGGCGGCCATGAACTGAGGCTGCGCACGCCGTCGCCGGTGACCGTCACCTCGGGCGGAAGGGCGGTGCGCGTCGACCAGCCCTGGCGGCCGGGCGCGGGCTTCACCGTCTTCGCCACCCGTCGAGGCGCCACCTACGACATCCGGCCCGCCACCGCCTGAACATTTCCGGCAACCTGGGAGGTCACCATGGCAGACCTGGCCAGGCGGCGGCTGTTCGGCCTCGGCGCACTGCTGACCAGCGGAATACCACTGCTGGGCAGCGCACCGAGCCGGGCTGCCGACCGTACGGAAGGACAGGGCACACCAGACCGGCATCGCGCTTCACTCGACCGGGACCTGGGCGAACGTGCCAGGAGGATCAGCGAGAGCGTCACTCGTCCGAGCTTCCCCGACGCATGGTTTCCGATCACCCGACACGGGGCCGTCGGCGACGGGGCGACCGACTGCACCGAGGCCATCGACCGGGCGATCAAGGACTGCCACGCGGCCGGCGGCGGCCATGTCCTGGTGCCCGAGGGGCGGTGGGCCACCGGGGCCATCCATCTGCTCAGCGGCGTCGATCTGCATATCGCCCGGGGCGCGACCCTGCTCTTCAGCACCGACCCGGCCGCCTATCTGCCCGTGGTCCGCACCCGCTGGCAGGGCGTCGAGCTCTACAACTACTCGCCGCTGATCCACGCTGACGGCCGGCACGACATCGCGGTGACGGGCCGGGGTGTCCTCGACGCACAGGGCGACAACCAGCACTGGTGGTTCTGGGTGGGCTCGGGGCAGTACGGATGGCAGCCGGGGATGCCCAACCAGCGGGCGGACTGGGCGGCGCTGGAGCGCATGGGCGTGGAAGGAGTGCCGGTCGAGGAGCGCGTCTTCGGCGCCGGCCACTATCTGCGCCCCAGTTTCATCCAGCCCCGCTCTTGCCGGAACGTCCTCATCGAAGGCGTCACGCTGCGCCACTCGCCGATGTGGAACATCCACCCCGTGCTGTGCCGCAATGTGACCGTGCAGGACGTCGTCGTGGAGAGCATGGGGCCCAACGGCGACGGCTGCGACCCCGACTCCTGCGAGAACGTGGTCATCAGACGGGTCACCTTCGCCACGCACGACGACTGCGTGGCCATCAAATCGGGCCGGGACCAGGACGGCTGGCGCGTCGGCGTCCCGTCCAGGAACGTGCTGATCGAGGACTGCCGCTACCTCGGTGGTGGCGCTGCGGTGGCCGTCGGCAGCGAGATGAGCGGGGGAGTGGAGAACGTGGTCGCCCGTCGGCTGCGGATCCCGTACGACAGCTCGCTCGACGAGCCCAGCGTCGCCTGGATCCTCAACGTCAAATCGACCTCGACGCGCGGCGGGTACATCAAAGACGTGCATGTCACCGATGTGGCCTGCCCGGCGTGGACCTATGTGCCCTTCGAGGTCACCTTTCAGTACATGGGGGGATCCGGGGGCGATCGTTACCCGGAGGTGTCGCGGCTGTCGGCGCGGAACTGGTCCGTCGGCGGCCCCTGTGAAACCCCCTTCCGGATCCGCGCCGTTCCCGCGGCCCCGGTGCGGACGGTGAGTCTGGACAGCCTCACCTTCCCCCGGCCCGCGAAGGATCCGCTGATCGAGAACGCGACCGGTGTCACCGTACGCAACGTACTGGTCGGGGGCAGCCCGTACCCGGCGGAGACGACGGAGCCGACACGAGCAAGGGAGGCAGGATGACAAAGCGACGATACGGCCTGGTCGGCACGGGGATGCGGGCCCGCCTCTACACCGATGCCATCACCGGCCCGCACCACGGTGTCGCCGAGTTGGTGGCGCTCTGCGACACCAACGAAGGGCGGATGCGGCACTACGCGGACCGCGTGGCGGCCGCCGGGGGCGGTACCCCGGCCCGCTACCACCCCGACGACCTGGCCCGGCTGGTCGACGAGGAGGGGGTGGAGCGCATCGTCGTCACCTCGCCCGATCACACCCACGCCGACATCGTGGTCCGCGCCCTCGAGGCGGGCACCGACGTCGTCGTCGAAAAGCCGCTGGCCATCGACGCGGACGGGGGCCGGGCCATCGCGCGCGCCGTCGAGCGTACGGGCCGCCGGGTGACCGTGACCCACAACTACCGCTACTCGCCCCGCAACAGCGCGCTCAAGCGGCTGGTGCACTCGGGCGCCATCGGCAGGCCCACGTCGGCGCACTTCGAGTGGGTGCTCGACACCCGGCACGGCGCCGACTACTTCCGGCGCTGGCACCGCGAGAAGGACCGCTCCGGAGGGCTGCTGGTGCACAAGGCCTCCCACCACTTCGACCTCGTCAACTGGTGGCTCGGCGACACCCCGGTCCGGGTGTACGCCAGCGGCGGGCTGTTCTTCTACGGCGCGGGCAACGCCCGTGACCGGGACCTCGGCCCCCGGCCCGCGCGCGGCAGCGCGGAGTCGGCCGCGGGCGACCCCTGGTGCCTGGACCTGCGCGGCGACCCGGCGCTCAAGTCGCTGTACCTCGACCAGGAGCACCGCGACGGCTATCTGCGCGACCGCGACGTCTTCGACGAGGGCATTTCGATCGAGGACAACCTGAGCGCCGTCGTCGACTACGCCGGCGGACCCACCCTCTCCTACTCCCTCAACGCCCATGCGCCGTGGGAGGGCTACCGCGTCTGCGTCAACGGCACGGAGGGCAGGGCCGAACTGTCCGTCGTCGAGCGGGCCGCGGTACACCCCGTGGCGGACGCGGTGGACCCCAGCACCGTCGACGAGCGGGGCGGGCGCGCCGCCGCGGTGCGCGCGCCCGGTGAGCGGCTGGTGGTGCAGCGCCATTGGGAGGACGCCCGGGAGGTGACGATCCCGCGGGGCGAGGGGGCCCATGGCGGCGGCGATATCCGGATGCTCCGGGAGATCTTCGTCGGCCCGGACGGTGAGGATCCGCTCGGTCACCAGGCGGGGTACCTCGACGGGCTGCGGGCCGTCGCGGTGGGCATGGCCGGCAATGTCTCGCTCGCGGAGCGGCGCGCGGTGGACATCGCGGACCTGCGGCTGGCCCTCGGCGGCGCATAGCTTCCGGCGGCGGATGACTTTCGGCGACGGGTAACTTTCGGCGACGGGTAACTTCCCCTGGTTCCTGGGGTGTTCAGCGCGCGGCCGTTGTGCTTCCATGCCTGGTATGCCACAGGCATGCCGGAGACGAGGAGCAGGTTCCATGAGAGCGTTCCGTCCGTTCGCAGCCCGGGTCCGTGCCCCGTCGCTCCGCCGCCGGAAACGCCTTGCGGTGCTCGTGGCCTTGCTGCTGTCGCTGGCCGCCGCCCCGTCCGTCGCCGCCCCGTCCGCCGATGCTCGCGCGCCGGCGGACGGGCGCCCCGCGGTCGCGCTGCAACCGCGGGGGCTGGGCCGAGCGGTGTGCGCTGACACCTCACTGCGGTTCACCTTCGGGACCGCCGTACGGTTGGGCGCCAAAGGGCGGCTGAGCGTCCACCAGGCGGACGGTGACCTCGCCGATGTCGTCGATCTCGCCGATCCGGAGACGTACCAGCGCTCCATCGGCGGCGCCCGGTCCGACTACGGCGAGGTGCACCGCTGGACCTATGAACCGGTGGTGGTGGACGGCCGTACCGCCTCCGTCCAACTGCACCGGCGGCTGGCCCCGGGCCAGGAGTACTACGTGACGGTGGAGCCCGGCTTCTTCGAGGGCTACCAGGGCATCGAATCCCCCGACACCTGGCGCTTCCGCACCCGGCGCGCCCCGGTGCCCGGGTCCTCCCGGCTGACCGTGAACGGCCGGGGCGGCGGCGGCGACTTCTGTACGGTGCAGGGCGCGGTCGACTCCGTACCGGAGGGCAACACCCGTCCGGTGCGGATCGACGTGGCGCCGGGGTTCTACCGGGAGATCGTGTACGTCGCCCAGTCCAGGCCGCATCTGACCGTGCGCGGTGCGGGGGCGCGCCGCACCGTCATCGGCTATCCGAACAACAGCGTCCTCAACGGCGACGCGGCGATGGCCGACGTACCGCCGGAGCAGAGCTACTGCCCGCGCCGGGTGCTTCCGTATCCCGACCGCCACAACTGCTGGCGCGCGGCCTTCGGCGTGGACGCGGACGACTTCCGGCTCCAGGACGCCACCGTCCACAACCTCACCCCGGAGGGGGGCTCCCAGGCCGAGGCGTTCCGGGGCAACGGCGACCGGATCGTGCTCGACCGAGTTCGCGTGCTCAGCTACCAGGACAGTCTGCGTCTGCAGGGGCGGGCCTTCGTGACCGACAGCTATGTCGAGGGCGATGTCGACTTCGTCTGGGGGACTGGCGGGGTCTTCATCCAGGACTCCGAGCTCAAGGCGCTCGACCGCGGCTACCTCAGCCAGGTCCGCAACGGCGAGGACGGCCCGGGCAATGTGTTCGTGAACACCCGGCTGACGCGCGCGGCTGGGGTGCCCGACGGAAGTGTGCTGCTGAGCCGCATCGACAGCCGCTTCCCTGGCAGCCAGGCGGTGTTCATCGACACCCGGATGGACTCCCATGTGGCGCCCGTGGGCTGGGGGCTGACTGGGTTCGACTGTTCGTCGGGCCAGAAGCTGCGGTTCCAGGAGTACGGCAGCGAGGACCTGGCGGGCCGGCCCGTCGACACCGCCGGGCGGCTGGCCTGTTCCCGTCAGCTCACCGCGGCCGAGGCCGAACGGTGGCGGGACCCCGCGGCGCTGCTGGACGGCTGGGACCCGCGCGACGCGAGCGATCAACGAGAGGGAAGGTGAGGGACCGGCATGTTGCCCATGCGCCGGAGGAGTGTTCTGGGAAGTGTCCTGGGGACGGCCGGCTCGCTTGCCGCGCTCGGCGCCCCCGGCGCGGCGTTCGCGGCTGACGCGGCTGACGCGGCTGACGCGGCGGACGCGCCTCGCGGAGGCCGGGACCGGCCGCGCCCGGTGGCGCCCGTCAACCAGGAGGTGGCGGACGCCCACAGCGCGGCGTACAAGTCGCTGCCGCAGGAAGCCGTCGGCGTCGACGTCGAGGCGCTGATGACGGTGCACACGCGGGCGGACATCGAGCGGTTGCGAACCGAGCTGATCGCCGAGGTGTGGAAGTCCACCGATGGGCGGTTGCCCGAGGCGCTGCCCGAGGTGGAGCGCCGGGTCACGGCCCCGGAGCTGCCCGAGTTCAGCGGAGTGCACCGGATCGACCGGCTCACCGTACGTCTGCCGTACGGGCTGACCTCCGTCGTCTTCCTGCTGCTGCCGCGCCGTACGGCGCACGGCCGCTTCGCGCTCTACCACAACGGCCACGGCGAGGTGCCCGACACCATGCGGCGCACCGCCCAGGCGCTGCTTGACGCCGGGTACGGCGTGCTGCTGTTCGCCATGCCCCTGTACCACTGGAACCCGAAGGAACTGCGCGAGCCCACCGACCCCGACACCTCGGTCGTCGTGGAGTCGCACAACGATCTGGGGCCCTGGGAGAGCGCGGACTTCTCCACCCTGCGCTTCTTCCTGGAACCGCTCGCGGTGGCCGTGAACCATGTGCGGAGGGTGTACGAGCCGCCATCGCTGCAGATGATCGGGTTCTCCGGGGGAGGCTGGGCGACCACCGTGTACCCGGCGCTCGACCCACGGATCACCCGGAGCTATCCGACCGCCGGGTCGCTGCCGTTCTTCCTGCGCTCGGCGCCGCCCAGCCCGAGGCCGACGACGGGGGACTGGGAGCAGCGGCGGGACCGGCACCCCGCCTTCTACGGGATCTGCGACTTCCCGGACCTGTACGCGCTGGCGTCGGTCGGTGAGCACCGCCGTCAGACGCAGATCCTCAACCGGTTCGACTCATGCTGCTTCAACGGCGTCGGACACCGGGCCTACGAACCCGTGGTGCGGCAGCGCGTCCAGCTCATCGGCAGTGGCCACTGGGAACTGCTCGAGGACGCCACCCACGGCGACCACACCATCAGCCCCTTCGCCCTCTCCGTCATCCTGTGGGATCTCGAGGTCAACTGCGCCCGGGAGCCCTGACGGCTTACGAGGGCCCCGCTTACGAGGGGAGGTGGCCACGGCGATAGCGGGATGCCTCGCCCGCCGCATGAGCGGCGAACAGGGCCGCGGTCTCGTCCGGGTCGCCGTCGCGCAGCGCGGCGAGCAGTTCCGCGTGGAGCTCGGCCATCGCCCGCCAGTCCCCCCGGTAGCGTGGGTTGCCCAGCACATGCAGCCCCCACATGCTCGGCTCGATGATGTGCCACAGCCGCAGCAGCGCCGCGTTGCCGGCGGCCGTGCACACCGTGCGGTGGAACGACATATCGGCGTCGCGGAAGTCCCCGATGTCGCCATCGTCCGCCGCGCGGCGCATGGCGTCGATGTCCTCGGCCAGGCGCCGCAGACACTCGGCGTCCAGGCGGCCGGTCGCCCTGCGGGCCGCGTACATCTCGAACATCACACGGATCTCGCGCACATCCCGCGCCTGTCGGTCGGACACCTGGGTCACATACGTGCCCTGGCGCGGCAGGGAGTTCACCAGCCCTTCGTGGGCCAGCCGTTTGATGGCCTCGCGGGCCGGAGCCTGGCTGGTGCCCATCCGGCGCGCGATCTCCGACTCGACCACGCGCTGGCCCGGCACCAGCTCGCCGGAGACGATCCAGTCGCGCAGCCGCGCGTACACGTGGTCGGACAGCAGTTGGCGGGGGAGCGGGGTGTCGGGGGCCATACGTGCCGGCCCCGGGACCGGGCCGGAGGCGGCGGACGACGCCGTACGCCGGCCGGCCTGCTCCTGCCGGATGCGGGCGACCGTCGACTGGGACAGGCCTAGTTCCTCGGACAGGTCCCGGGTCGACGGCACGGGTTCGCCCTCGTGCGCGAGGTCCAGCACCGCCGCGACGCGGCGCTCCGCGTCCTGGCGCCCCGGGCTGCGCGGGCGGCCGGAGCGGCGGGCGTCGGACAGCCCCGCCGGGCCGTGTGCCAGGAAACGCTGCCGCCACTTGGCCACCGTCGCCGGGCTGACGCCCAGCCGCTGCGCGATCTGACGGGTGGAGTGGCCCTCGGCGCAGGCGAGCACGATACGGCTGCGCAGACACAGCGGGCCGGAGTCCCGCGCCGACCACTGGAGAAGGGTGTCACGGTCGGCCGCGCCGAGCCGGGGCATCCGCGGCGCCTTGGACTCCTTGGACTCCTCAGGCGCGCCCATGAGCCATCCCCCTCCCGTGTGTTAGGAACTTATGGGTCACGACATGTACCTGCAGCATCTATGTCATCAACTTTTGGCTGTGCGTACCGACTTGACCATCGTGTCACAACGCACTTATGAAGTAATCGTTGCTCGATAACTGACCCAATAAAAGCCTGGAGTCCCAAAGAGTCCCTGAACCTGAGCCCTCCTGGAGGACCGATGCTCCGACGACGGACACGACGGAAGACGGGCGCCGCGATGGTGTTGCTGGCCCTGGGGCTCACGGCATGCGGAGGCGGTGGCTTCTCCGACGGCGGCTCCGGTGGCGACGGCGGGCGGGACAAGACGCTCCGGGTCCTGGTCAACATCACACCCAACCTCACACAGGAGTTCTGGAACAACCTCGTCGAGCCCTTCGAGAAGGCTCACCAGGGGGTGAACGTCAAGATCGAGGCGCCGACCGGCACGGGTGTGGCCGACACCCTCCAGCAGCAGCTGGCCGCCGGTGACGCCCCCGACATCGTCGAAACCCTGGTCGTGGACGAGACGCTGGCGCCCAAGATGCTGGACCTCACCGACCAGCCCTGGGTCGCGGACACCCCGCTGGCCAAGGAGGCCATGCTGGACGGGAAGGCCTACACCGTCGGCGTGGGCGAGCAGGCGCAGTCGCTCGTCTTCTACAACAAGGAAGCCTTCGCCGAGGCCGGGATCACCCGGCCGCCCAGGACCCTCGACGAGCTGACCGAGGCGATGGGCAAGTTGAAGAAGGCGGGCCGCCTGCCGCTGCGGACCGCCGGTGACTTCGTCACCGGGCTGCAGCTGCTCCAGCTCTCCGACCCCTCCCTCGCCCAGAGCCGCCCCGGCTGGTACGGGCAGGTGCGCGACGAAAAGCTCACGGTGGGGGAGGTCATGCTCCCGTATCTGCGGCTCTACAAGACCTGGCTGGAGCGCGGATACCTCGACAAGAACGCGCTGGGGCTCAAATACGCCGACGCGGAGACCGACTTCCTCTCCGGCAAGTCAGCGATGTACGTCATGGGCAGCTGGTTCACCGCGGCGGAGGCCAAGGCCGACAAGGACTTCGAGGTGGGCGTGTTCCCCGCCCCGGTGGAGGAGGGGCAGCGCCATCCCGGCCCACAGGGGGCCACGATGTCCATGCCGTACATGATCCTCAAGGACAGCGGGCGGCGGGAACTCGCCCTCGAACTCGTCAAGTGGCTGGTCACCGACGAGAAGGCCGTCGACAGCCAACTGCGGCAGGACGGCAACTTCCGCCGTGGCTCCGAGCGGACCTTCAGCCCGCTGGAGCGCGAGATACAGAAAATCCTCGACGAGGCTCCGGCGAGCGTCGCACAGGGCGAGGGATACGGCGAGAACACCCTGCCCCGGGGCTTCAACGCCGCCTGGAACACCGCGGTGCAGAGCCTGTACACCGGGCGCTCGCCCGACGACGCGGCGAAGGCCGTCGACCGCTGGGTCCGCGACCGTTCCTGAACGCCCCTCTCTCCAGACCCCGGGTCGCCAGGGGCTGAGCAACCCTCCTCCTGAGCCACACCATGTCCGCGAGCGCACAGGAAGGGACACGATGCGCATCGATCGGGAAACCGGTCTCACCCGCCGCGGCCGGCGGTCCGGCGTACGAGGGGGCGGGCTGGCCACCGCGATCATGGTCCTCCCCGCCACCGTGCTCTACACCGGGCTGCTCGCCGTACCGGTGGCGCTGGCCGGCTATCTCAGCCTCACCGACTGGGACGGCTTCAGCGCCAACCCGTCGGTCGTCGGCACCGCCAACTACACCGCCCTGCTGGACGATCCGGATCTGCGCCACGCGGTCACCGTCACGCTGCTGCTGGCCGGGCTCGGCACAGTGGGCCTGAACGTGCTCGGCCTCGGCTTCGCGCTGCTGCTGAACGGCTCCTCGCGCGTCAACGCCTTCTTCCGGATGGTCCTCTTCTACCCCCATGTCCTCAGCGCGCTGGTCATCGGATTCCTGTGGAGCGCCATCCTCGGCACCACGGGAGCCGTCAACAGCCTGATCACCTCCCATGGAGGCGAGGTCCTGCCGTTCCTCGCCGATCCCGACTGGGCGCTGGCCACCCTGGTGTCCCTGGTGGTGTGGTCGGCGTTCGGCGTGAACGTGGTCCTGTATCTCGCCGGGCTCCAGGCCGTGCCCCGCTCCCTCACCGAGGCGGCCCGTATCGACGGCGCCACGAAGTGGCAGGTGTTCCGGCATGTCACACTGCCCGCGCTCGGGCCGGCGGTGACCGTGAACATCGTTCTGTCCCTGGTGACCCTGCTCAAGACCTACGACCTGGTGGTGTCGCTGACCGCGGGCGGACCGGCCGGGGAGACACGCACCATCGCGTATCTCATCCTCTGGAACTCCTTCCACGACGGCCGCCTCGGACTCGGCTCCGCGCAGTCCGTGGTCCTGATGGCCGTCACGGCCACGCTCGCCCTCCTTGTGACCCGGCTGCGGCGGCGGTCGGAGATGGCGGTGTACTCATGAGCCCCCGTGGTGAAGCGAGCCTCCGTGGTGAAGCGGCCCCGGCCCGAAGGCGGAGACCGAGCGGCGCACTCAGACTGGTGTTCCTCGGCGCCGTCAGCGTGCTGATGCTGGTGCCGCTGTACGTCCTCGTCGTCAACGCCTTCAAGTCCCAGCAGCAGATCCTGACCGATCCCTTCGGCCTGCCGGACGGCGGCGGCTCCCTCCAGTACCTCGAACGGACCCTGGACAGCGAGCGTTTCGACATGGTGCGGGGCTACGCGGTGACCCTGCTGTTCGTCGTGTGCGTCAACGTCCTGTCCCTCGTACTGGCCGGGCCGGCCGCGTACGTCATCGCCCGCAGCACACGGCGCCGCTACCGGGCGCTGATGCTGTTCTTCCTCGCCGGGACGTTCATCCCCGGCCAGGTGCTGGTGATCCCCGTCGTCTACGTCCTCAAGACCCTCGGCCTGATGGGTACCGTCCGTGGCTTCGTCCTCTTCGAGACGGTTCTGACGCTGCCGTTCTCGGTGTTCCTGTACGCCGGGTACATCGCCACCATCCCCCGCGAACTCGACCAGGCGGCGGCCGTCGACGGCGCAGGGCGCATCCGCACCTTCTGGCGGATCGTCTTCCCGCTGATGCGGCCCGTGGTCGCCACCATGGTCATCCTCAACACCTTCTCGGTGTGGAACGACTTCGTGAACCCGCAGATCATCCTCGGCCCGGGCAGCGGTCTGTACACGGTCACCACCGGCGTATACGCGGCCGTCAGCCAGTACCAGACCGACTACACCGTCGTCTTCCCCACCCTCCTGCTGGCCATCGCACCCCTGCTGGTCTTCTTCGTGTTCATGCAGCGGCACATCATCAGCGGCCTCACGGCCGGGGCGACAAGGGGCTGACCCATGAGGCACACCATCCGGGTGACCGCCACCGTTCCGCTCGGCGAACCACCGGAGTGGGCGGTGCTGCAGCGCAGGCTGTTCGATGTGCTCGACGAGGCGTGGCGGGCCTTCGCCCACCGCTACTGCGAGTCCGACGGCCGACTGCGCTACCGCGGACCGGTGGCCGACCGCGACGGCGGCGACGACTTCTACGAGGCGTTCTTCAACTGGCCCGTCCTGTACCAACTGGGCGGCGCGGACGATCTGCTGGACGCCTGTAAACACCACTGGACCGGAGTCACCGCCCAGCTCACCGAGCTCGGCCTGGCCGTGGACGAGTTCGAGCGCGGATACGACTGGTTCCACCTGGGCGAGTCGATGCTGCTGTTCTACGGCATCTGCGCCGCCGACCCGGCCGACCAGGAGTTCCGCGCCCGCGCCCTGCGCTTCGCCGACCTGTATCTGCCTGGCTCCCGGGCGGGCAACTACGATCCGGCCACGCACACCATCCGGGCCCCGCACAACGGCGCCGCGGGCCCCCGGTACGGGTTGCAAAAGGAGTGGGCCTCCTACGGCGCGGACCTGGCCGTGATGCGCCCCTACGGCCTGCCACTGCGCGACCTCGACTCCATCCGCACCTGGGAGGACCTGGCCGACCCGGACCGCGCCCGCCGCATGGGCCAGGCCATGAACGCCCGCCTCGGCCGCGGCGACACCGCGGTCAACCTCGCCGCCACCAGCCTCGCCGTCAACGCCTGGCTGTACGACCACGACGACCGCCACCGCGACTGGGCCCTCGACTACCTCACCGCCTGGCAGCACCGGGCACAGACACACGGCGGTTTTCTGCCCGACAACGTAGGACCCTCCGGCGAGGTGGGCGAGGACCACGGCGGCCGCTGGTACGGCGGTCTGTACGGGTGGACCTGGCCGCATGGCCTCTACAGCGTCGGCAACACCGCCGTGATCGCCGCCGTCAACTCCGTCCTCCTCACCGGCACCACCGACCTGCTCGCCCTCGGCCGCGGACCGTTCGACGAAGTCCTCGCCCACGCTGTCAGGGGCGCGGTCACGGACACCGAGATGAGCACGTCCGACCGCTGGCTCGCCGAACTCGGCGAGGACGCCGACCGCCCCACCCTCCTGGTCCCCAACCGGTACGACGACGGCGGCTGGTTCGACTACCAGCCGCCCCAGATCGCCCTTCCCCTGTGGTTATGGCACGCCTCGCTGGCCGACGAGGATCACGACCGCCTGCGACGCCTCCGCGAGGTGTGCGGCTACGACTGGCGTACGGTCCGCGCCTTCCGCAACAAGGAGGAGGGCGGCCACGAAGCCCCCTGGCTGGCCTACCTGAGCGGAGACAACCCCGGCTACCCGGCCGTGATCCTGCGCACCGCCCTCGGCCAGGCCGCCCGCCGCATGGCGCTGATCGACGCCGACACCACCGACCCGGCGGAGCTGCACATCCACCACTGGCAGCGCCTCAACCCCGTCCTCACCGAGGCGCTGCTGCAACTGACCACCGGAACCCCGCAGGTGCTCTACAACGGCGGTCTGCTGCCCACCCGTCTCGCCTATTACGACGTGGGGCGCGGCCGTCCGGGCCTGCCACCCGACGTGGCCGCCCTCGTGGACACCGTTACCGCCGACCAGGTCCGCGTCGAACTCGTCCACACCGGCGTATCCGGTGTCCGCACGGTGGTCGTCCAGGCCGGTGCCTTCGGCGAACACCGCATCGACCGCGCCCTGGTCGATACGGCCGCGCCCGGCTACCCCGGCGACCCCCGCTCGTACACCGCCCCCGACCCCGCCATCAGCACCGTCGACCTACCGGTCGGCGGACCGCGGATCGAGGTGCAGCTGCCCCCGGGCCGCCGCGTCCGGCTCGATCTGCGGCTCACCCCCCGGGCCCAGCGCCCCGCACACCAGCCCTCCCCGTAGACCGGCCCGACCCCCCTGCGAGTGACCCGATAGCGCCCCGACAGTGACGCGACAGTGAGGAGACCGTTCGTGGACGACGAACCCGTGTGGGACCTGCCGGTACGCGGGGACGCCCCCGGGCCCGCGGACCCCCAGGTCCTGACCCGGCTCGCCGAGGTGTCCGCCGCCACCGCCTGCGCAAAACTGCATGCACAGGGCATCCGCCGCACCTTCGTCTGCGGACCGCGGCCACTCGCCCCCGGTCTGAAGATCGCCGGCCGGATCCGCACCCTGCAGTTCATGCCGCAGCGCGAGGACATCGCCTCCGGCCTCGGCCAGGAGTACGTGGAGCGGCACACCGCCCTGTGGGCCGTCCTGGAGACCATCGAACCCGGCGACGTCCTCGTCGTCCAGGCCTACGGCTCCCCGTACACCGGCTGCTTCGGCGACATGCTGGTGCGCTACTTCCGGCAGAAGGGCGGCGCCGGGATCGTCGTCGACGGCTGTATCCGCGACGCGCCCCGGGTGCGCGAGACCGGCGTGCCCGTCTGGGCGACCGGCGTCACCCCCCACTACGCCTCCCAGGCCGAGCTCTTCCCCTGGGCGTACGACGTGCCGGTGGCCTGCGGCGGAGTGCTCGCGCTGCCCGGGGATCTGCTGGTGGCCGACGACGACGGGCCCGTGGTGGTGCCCCGGCGCACCGCGCCCGCAGTGATCGCCGCCGCGCGCGAGCACGAGCAGTGGGAGCGCTTCAGCCGCGCCCGCATCGAGGAGGGAGGAGCCCTCACCGACTACTACCCGCTGACGGCCGACACCCGCGCCGAGTACGAGCGCTGGCGCGACCAGGACTTGGCCTGACGCACCCCCACACAAGGAGGACTACGACCGTGTTGCGCACCATCCGTAGACCACAGCTCAGGCTCACCCTGGCGGTGGCGGGCGCGCTGCTGCTGATCGGCGGCGCGGCGCTGCCCGGCCACCGCGCGGACGCGGCCGCCACCGGCTGCCGGCCCACGCAGCTCTTCGTCGCACCCGACGGCCGGGACACGGCCAAGGGCAGCAAGGACGCCCCGTGGCGGACCATCGAGCAGGCCCGCGACCACATCCGCGGCAAGGGCCTCAACCGGCCGGGGAAGATGCGCTGCGACATCGTGGTCAACCTGCGCGCGGGCGACTACCCGGTCAGCCGCACCGTCGAGTTCGACGACCGCGACTCCGGGAGTGGCGGCCACCGCGTCGTCTACCGTTCGTACGACGGGCCCGGCAAGGCGCGCGTCCTGGGCGCCGCGCCCGTCACGGGCTGGACCGCGTACAAGGACGGCATCTACCGCGCCGACGTCGGCACCGACCGGCGCTTCTACACCCTGTTCGAGGACGGGAAGCGGGCCACCACCGCCCGCTACCCCAACCGCGGGACCGACGACACCTGGGCCCCGTACCTCTTCTCCGTGCTCAAGGAGCCGGAGAAGGAGGCCGTGCACCAGTGGCTGTACTCCAAGCCCGGTGACTGGCAGGCTTCCTGGGACCTCAGCAACGCGCAGGCGGTCGTCTGGTCCGGCGGCAGCTGGAGCTGGTTCACCGACACCGTGCCCATCAGGGACTGGAACCCAGCCAAGAACCAGATGACGCTGTCCCACTGGACGCGCTACGCGCTGATGAACTCCCGCAGCGGCTCCCGCTACTTCCTCCAGAACTCCCTGGACTTCCTCGACCAGCCCGGGGAGTACTACCTCGACTACGGCAAGGGGCAGCTGTACTACAAGCCCCGTGGCGACATCGACGACGTGACCATCATGCGCCCCACGGTCAAGACGCTGTTCAAGTTCGCGGGAGCGGCAGCCGATCGGCGGGTGGCGGACATCTCCCTGGACGGCCTCGCCCTGCAGTACACCGACTTCGTCGACTGGTACCGCTACGGCTGGATCAGCGACGGGGATTCGGGCGATGTCCACAAGTACCCGGTGTACGACCGGCAGATCGAGATGAACCGCAACCGCTTCGGGGCCGTCACGGTCACCAACAGCAGTGGCATCACCCTCCAGCGGATGCGGATCTCCGACACCGGCTTCACCGCCGTCTACGCGCTCTTCGCCAACGACCGCCTCACCGTCCGCGACAGCCTGCTGGAAAACCTCGGCGGCGACGGCATCAAGGTCGAAGGTGGCTACCCGGGCGAGGGCGATATCTCCGGCCACCACCTGTTCACCGACAACTGCATCACCCACTACGGAGAGCTCGTCCCCGGCGACGCGGCCGGTGTCGAACTCGTCAACACCGGCTCCAACGAAGTAAGTTACAGCTACTTCGAGCACAGCGCCCGCTACGGCGTCACCCTGGAGGTGATGCCCGAGGTGGGGCCCGGCGACTCGTACGCGCGCAACAACACCTTCAAGTATCTGCGCATCGAGAAAGCTGGTCTGGACAGCGGTGACATGGGCGCCTTCTACACCTACGGCGTCGACAACACCGAGCCGCACACCAGCAACAACCGCGTCTCGCAGCTCGTCATCGGCGATGTCATACCGGACGACTCCATGCCCGACAGCGGCACCCGAGGGGTGCATATGGACGCGGGCGGCTGCGGTTTCACCTTCACCGACATCCAGGTCGGCAAGGTCACCGACGACAAGTACCAGAGCTACCAGTGCAACACCGTGGAGAACGCCAACTGGCAGGACGGCTTCGATCCCTCCCGTATGAGGTACGACAAGATCGGCGTCAAGCCCTCCTTCCCCTATCCGCTGCCCGGCTCGGACGGCTGAGCGCACAGGCGCACCCGCGTGGGCCCTAGGGCCTGTCGTCAAAGGGGGCGCCCTGCTCCCGACGCCTGGCACGGCGCCTCGCTGCGTTGTCGCACCGCCCGAGTACGCCCAGTACGAGGACGATGCTCCGCCTTGCGATCCACCGCGCCAGACACCGCTCGCGGCCGGCCGCCCCCTTTGACGACAGGCCCTAGCCGGGCCGCCACTCCCTTGCGAGCGGCCCGGCGGGCCCCGGCCCACGCCCGTCAGGAGATGACATGGACATCATGCCGACCGGCTCGCCGCCCGCCGTGACGGACGAGCTGCGCGGACTCACCTGGGACCACCCGCGCGGCTACGCGCCGCTGGAGGAACTGGCCCGGCTGGACGCCGCCGTCCCGCCCGGCTGCGAGACCGTCGGTCTGCCGCTGCGCTGGGACAGGCAGCCACCGGCCGCCTTCGAGACGGCGCCGATCGACGGCCTCGCCGGTGACTACGACCTCCTGGTCGTCGAACACATCGGCCTCGGCGCCGCGGTGGAGGCCGGATGTCTGGTGGCGATGGACGACCTGTTCCCGGCGGCCCAGCTGGAACACTGGCGCGGCCGTACCGTCGGCGCCTGCTACGAGAGCCATGTGCTCGGCGGCCGGCTCTGGGCGCTGCCGCTGGACGCCGCGGCCCAGGTCGCCGCGGCCCGCCCCGACCTGATGGCCGGCCACCCGATGCCGCGGACCTGGGACGAGGTGCTGGCGCTGCCCGTCCCGCTGACCCTCTGCCTGGGCGGCCCGCACGCCCTGCTCACCTTCTGCGCGCTGTGCGTGGCGCTGGGGGAGGAGCCGGGCCGCGGACCGGAGTTCGTCTCGCGGGAGACGGGCGGGGTGGCCCTGGACACCATGGCCCGGCTGCTGGCGCGCGGCGACCCGCGGCTGTGGCAGCTCGGCCCGGTCGGGCTGCTGGCCGCGATGGCCTCCGCCGAGGGGCCCGCCTACTGCCCGCTGGTGTACGGCTACGCCCCCGCCACGCAGTCGGGACCGTACCCGCTCACCTTCGCCGACGCCCCGGCCCACCACCCTGGAGGACGGCCGGGCAGCGTGCTCGGCGGTGCCGGGCTCGCCGTCTCGCGCCGCCGGACCGACGACCCGCTGGTGCGCGAGGCCATCCGCGACCATCTGCGGCGGCTGCTCGCGGAGCCGGTGCAGTGCGAGCTGTTTCCGGTGACCGGCGGCCAGCCGTCCGACCGCGCCGCCTGGCTGGACCCGCGCACCAACAGCCGCTGGGGCGGCTTCTACCGCGCCACCCTCGCCACCGTCGAACGCGCCTGGGTGCGTCCGCGCGCCGCCGGCTATCCGGACTTCCAGCGGTCCGCCTCCCGGCTGCTGCGCGAAGGGCTGGCCGACGGGCGGCCACTCGGCCGGCTGCTGACCGAACTCAACGAGGGCTTCCGCGACCGGACACGGCGACCTGACCGCTTGCTGCGACCGAAGGGAAACGGGACATGAGCGAAGGAAACAGACGGGAGGCGCCACGGGACGGGGCGCCGCCGCTGGCCCGGCGCGCGTTCGTGGCCGGCACCGGCGCGCTGCTGGGCGCCGCCGCACTGTGGACGCCGTCGGCACGGGCGGACGACAAGCTCGCCGCGGCCGCCGATGCCGTGGACGGCGTCCTGGCCTTCCCCGGGGCCGAAGGCGGGGGCAGATACGCCAGCGGTGGCCGCGGCGGCGAGGTCTACGAGGTCACCACGCTTGCCGACGCCGGTCCGGGCTCGCTGCGCGAGGCGGTGTCCGGCAGCGACCGCACCATCGTCTTCCGGGTCTCCGGCACCATCGAACTCAAGGGCGGCCTGGACATCACCGGGTCGAACCTCACCATCGCCGGCCAGACCGCGCCCGGCGACGGCATCTGCGTCGTCGGCAATGAAACCAAGATCAGAGACGTGGGCAACATCATCCTGCGCCATCTTCGGTTCCGGGGCACGGACACCCTCGGCACCCCCATCGACACCTTCGGCATGGAGCGCTGCGAGAACGTCATCATCGACCACTGCTCCTTCAGCTGGGCGGTCGACGAGGTGTGCTCGCCGTACGGCAACGAGAACGTGACGATGCAGTGGTGCGTCATCGCCGAGGGGCTGACCATGTCCGCGCACGAGAAGGGACGACACGGCTACGGCGGGCTGTGGGGCGGTGACAACGTCACGTACCGCCACAACCTGCTGGTCCACAACGGCGGTCGCAATCCGCGGTTCAGCTTCGTCGAGGACATGGCCCTCAAGGCAGACCACCGCAACAACGTGATCTACAACTACGGCTACACATCCGCGTACGGCGGTGAGTGGGCCGACGGCATCAACATCGTCGGCAACTACTACAAGCCGGGCCCGAACACCGTCGCCGAGATCGCGCCCGTCATCATCGCCCCCAACCGCGGCGGGATCTGGTACGTCGACGGGAACCTCATCGAGGGACACCGCAAGGTCACCGCCGACAACCGGCTCGGCGTCCGCTTCCCGCCCGGCGGCGCCACCCTGCTGGACGAGCCCGTGGCCTTCCCGAGCCCCATCGTGGAGCAGACCCCGAAGCAGGCGTACAAGGCGGTCCTGGCGGGCGCCGGGGCCACCCTGCCGCGCCGGGACGCGATCGACGCGCGGCTGGTCAACGATGTGCACAAGGGCACCGGACGCAGCATCAACTCGCAGAAGGAGGTGGGCGGTCCGGTGCCGCTCGTCTCCGCCGACCCTCCCAAGGACAGCGATCACGACGGCATCCCCGACGACTGGGAGCGCGCACACGGCCTCGACCCCGACGATCCGGCGGACGGCCGGGCCATCGACCCGGACACCGGCTACAGCAACCTGGAGCTCTATCTGAACTCCATCGGGCCCACCGGCGCCCCGAACCCGGCCGTCGCCCTCACCACCCCGGCCATCGACCAGGTATTCGCCAGTGACAGCGGCACCAGCGACCTCACCGTCCGCGCCACCGCCACTGCCGCCGACGGTGCGAACATCGCCTCCGTCGCCTTTTACGCCGACGACAAGAAGCTCGGCGAAACCACCGCCGCCCCGCACGAGATCGTGTGGCAGGGCGCCCCCGCCGGCACCCACCACCTCACCGCCCGCGCCACCGACAGCACCGGCACCGCCACCACATCGAGCATGGTGCCCGTCCACGTCAACCGCTCCACCTCGGTGGCGCCCTGGACGGCGGTCGACATCGGCGCGGTGCCCATCGCGGGGGCCGCGGCGCTGGACGGCGGGGTGTTCACCGTGCGCGGCTCCGGAAAGATCAAGGGCCGTCAGGACTCCTGCCACTTCGTGTACCGGGCCATCGACGCCCCCGACGACGAGGTCGTCGAGCTCATCGCACGCCTGGACTCGATCAGCGTGGTGTACCAGGACGTCCTCGCCGGAATCATGATCCGCGAAAACCTGACGCCCGACTCCCCGTTCTGCCTCATGGGCATCTACATCGCGAACGGCGGCATCAAGGCCACCGCCAAGCGTATGCACTCCCACGGCACCGAGATGAACGTCGGCAACTACCCCTGGGAGGAGGACGAGATGCTCAACAACAAGCCGTACTGGCTGCGCATCACCCTGCGCGGGGACGAGTTCACGGCCGAGGTCTCACCGGACTCCCTCCAGTGGACACGCGTCGGCTACGAACGCGTCCCCATGGGGCCACGGGTCTACGCCGGGCTGGTGGTGGAAGGCAACAAGGAGGCGAACGACGTCGCGCACTACCCGACGGCGAAGTTCAGCAAGGTCCGCATCAACAACTGAATCAACGGCTGACCTGGCCGCTCTCGTCCAGGGGCACCCACACCCGCATGGCGCCGTCACCGCGGTTGTCCCACTGGAAGTAGGGCACCGCGGTGGCGGTGGTGGGCCGACGCGTGTCGACGGCGCCGTGGGTGCGGTACGGGAGCCCCGCCTCGTGCGGGCCGGTGACGGCGACCGCGTCCGCCTCGATCGTCACCGTACGGCCAAGACCCGGCAGGTCCGCCTCGTCCCGCACCCGCAGCGCGGTGTCGGCGCACAGCGCCAGCTCGTCCACCAGCGTGTCCGCGGGCTGGTCCAACTGCTCGAAGCAGTACACCAGCGGCCCCCGCTCGATCGCCGCACAGCCGCGCGCCGCGTCGATCCTCGGATGCGGCACGGTGAGCCGCGGCGCCATGTCCAGCTCCAGCACCACCCGCTCCCCGGCCCGCCAGCGCCGCCTGACCACCACTCGTCCCTGTGCGTCGCCGACCACCGGCTCTCGTACGCCGCCAGGCTCGGTCAGCCACGTCCGCGTGCTCCACGGCGGAATCCGCAGCCCCAGCGCCCACTCGTCGGCCGGCGCGTGCTCCACGGCGACGGTGACCGTCCCGTGCCATGGATAGTCGGTGTCGATCCGCAGCCCCACCGTGCCACCGGCGTGGGCGCAGGACAGGGCCATCGGCGCGTACAGATGGAGGAAGAGCGTGTCCCCAGCCGTGGTCGCGGCGTAGTGGGGGAGCGAGGCCACCAGCCGGGTGACCGACGGCGGGCAGCAGGCGGAGTAGAACCACTCGTCGCGGCTGCGTGGATCGCCGACCGCCTCCGCGTGGTCGGGGCGCCGCTGCAGCGGATTGCCCTTGTAGTACTTCCGTCCGTCCAGCGAGCGGGCCGCCGCGAAGGCGTTGTACAGGGTGCGCTCGACCAGATCGGCGTAGCGCCCCTCGCCGGTGGCCAGCAGCAGCCGCCGGCTCCACTGGATGCTCGCCGCCGATCCGCAGGTCTCGTTGTACGCCAGGTCGGGCGGCAGCTCGTAGCGCTCGCCGAAGACCTCCCCGACCTGGCGTGAGCCAAGACCGCCGGTCAGCGACGTCCGGGTCGCCGCCATGTCCTCCCAGCGAGCGGCCGACGCCTGGAGCAGCGTGTCGTCGCCCGTCTCCACCGCCACGTCCACGGCCCCGGCCTCCAGGTACAGCGCCCGTACGACATGCCCGGTCACCGTCGGTGCCGTGCGGACCGGAAGGTGGTCGAGACGGTGCCGCGCCCCGTGTTTATGGCGTCCCACCAGGCCGTGTCCGCGCCGCTCCACCAGCCGCGCCGCCAGGGTCAGATACCGCGTATCGGCGGTGGTCCGGAACAGCTCCACCAGCGCCGTCTCCACCTCGGGGTGGCCGTCGAGACCGGGCCCGGGGTCCTCGAGGAACACCGCGCACAGGTGGTCGGCGCACCGCCGCGCCACCGTGAGCAGTTGTCCGTCCCCGGTGGCGCGGTGGGCGGCCACGGCGGCCTGGAGGAGATGGCCGGTGCAGTACAGCTCGTGGCTGTCGACCAGCCGGCCGTAGCGGGCTCCGACCTCGGCCACCTGGTAGTACGAGTCGAGGTAGCCGTCGTCCTGCTGGGCCCGCTCCAGCAGCCCGGTGGTGTGGGAGAGGAACCCGGCCAGCGTGTCCTCCGGGCCCGCCTGGAGCTCCCAGGCCACCGTCTCCAGCATCTTGTGCACATCGGAGTCCGCGTACACGGGCCCGCGGTAGGCGCCCTGCTCCTCGCCCGCGGCGATGCGCAGATTGGCCAGGGCGCCGGACTTCTCCAGCCAGTGCAGGGCCAGCGGCACGCTGCTGCTGCGGTTGACCCGCTGCCACAGCCGCCACAGGCCGCCCGTCACGCGGATCCGCCCGCCGCGCGGTGGGCGGTGTGCCGTACGCGCGCCGGGGGAGGGGAGTACGGGGCCGTCCACGGTTGCCTCCTGGGTGTAAGAGGGCGTGAGGGCTTGCCGGAAGGGTGCGGTGTGCGGGTGCGGAGCGCTACATACGGGGCCGGGCGAGGAAGGCGATCATCTGGTCGCGGACCCGCAGGATATGCGCCTCCAGCAGATCCCTGGCCCGCGTCCGGTCGCCGCCCTCCAGTGCGTCGACCACGGCGCGGTGCTCCGCGACGGCCATGTCCAGCCGGGAGGCGGTGATCGGCGCCTCCATGCCGGCCCGGGTCACATGCAGGCTCAGATGCAGATCGTCGTGAAGCTCCAGCAGCATGGGGAGGCTGCCAAGACGGACGAGCTCGCGGTGGAAACGGGCGTCGTTCTCCCGGAACTCCCCATAGCGGCTGGGGTCCTCCAGGGACAGCCGGGCCAGTTCGGCCGCCTCGTCCACGAGCTCCCGCAGCCGGGCCGGGACCTGGCGGTCCGTGCGCTCGGCGAACAGCCGCAGACTGTGCGACTCCAGCATCAGCCGCAGCTCGAAGAGCTCGTACAGGCTCGACAAGGAGGGTATGGCGACGGTGAAGCCGACCGAGGCGTCGTACGCCAGCAGACCGCGCTCGTAGAGCCGGCCGACCGCGCTGCGCACCGGGGTGCGGCTCATGCCGAGGCGGCGGGCGAACTCCCGCACCGGCACGGCCTGGCCGGGCGCCGGGTTCTCCTTGGTCAGCCACTCCACGATCGCCGTGCGGGCCCGGGTCTCCAGGCTCTCGGCGGGGCCGGGCTCCGGAGCCGGTGACTCCTCCTCGCGGGCCCCCGCCGCTCGCGGTCGGATCATGCCGCCTCCCCTGTTCCCACTCCCGAACGATGTGCCGCCCCTATGGTATGCCGCTGGTAGACCGGGCGTCTGCGGGTTGGCGGAGGCAAAGAAATACTCCTGCGAGGGGGGTTGACGCTCCCTCAGACCGCCAACAAACTCATGGCATACCACCGACATGCCCCTTGAAGCATCCGTCCAGAGCCTGCTGCACGGGAACATCGGCTCTGCCGTCCCGTATCACGACGGCGTGAGGCGCGGTGGATCGGTCCGCACTGGAATGCCAACTGGAATGCGAACTGGAATCCCACCCCGTGGACTATCTGGAGCGTGGAGATGACTCCCGAACGTACCCCCGGGGCCACCCGGTACCGCGCCGCCACTCTCGATCGACGCGCCCTGCTGCGCGCCGGTGTCGGCATGCTCGCGGTGGCCGGCCTGCCCGGCTGCGGATTCTTCGAGACGGATGCCGACAACGGTGAGTCGGAAGGGAAGAAGGGCAAGGAGGCGCCCTCGCTCAAGAAGCGGGTCGACGCGGGCGACCTGCCTCCGGTGGCCGAGCGCCTGCCCGACAAGCCCCGCGAGGTAACACCGCTGGAGAAGGCCGGTGTCTACGGCGGCACCTGGCATTCGGCGATGCTCACCCAGGAGGACATGAACTGGCTGCGCTACAGCATGGGATACGAGCCGCTGGTGCGCTGGGCGCCCGAGTGGCGGGGAGTGGCGCGTACGGACATCCTGCCGAACGTCTGCGAGAAGTACGAAGTGCGCGGCGGCGGCAAGGAGTTCGTCTTCCATCTGCGCAATGGTCTGAAGTGGTCCGACGGCAAGCCCGTCACCACCGACGACTTCGCCTTCGCCTTCGCCGACTTCAACGCCGACAAGGAGATGCACACCACGGGCGTCTACGAGCTGTGGCTGTCGAAGTCCGGCCGCCCCGCCCGTTTCGAGAAGGTCGACGACCTCACCGTGCGCTATGTGTACGAGGAGCCCAAGCCCGGCTTCCTGGAGGAGATCGCCGGCACCTCCGGTGTGACGATGGTGCTGCCCGCCCACTATCTGAAGAAGTTCCACGCAGGGCACAACGACGGCGCCCAGGCCCTGGCCAAGAAGGCGGGCCAGAATCGCTGGATCGACTACATGGTCATCCAGGCGGACCCCTGGGCCAACCCGGACCTGCCCACCCTCAACCCGTGGGTGGCCAGAAACGCGGTAGGCGAGGGCAGCAGCGTGGTCGCCGAGCGCAACCCCTACTACTGGCAGGTGGACCCGGACGGCAGCCAACTGCCGTATATCGACAAGGTCATCGTCGATGTGGTGCAGGACGTCGAGGTCGAGGTGTTGAAGGTGTCCAACGGCGACCTCGGCATGCAGCTCTACAACTTCGGCACGGTCCGCAACAAACCGGTGGTCGCCCGCAACCGGAGCAAGGGCGGCTACGAACTGATCGAGATCGCCCCGGACCTGGTGAACACCATGATCATCGGCTTTAACCAGACCCACCCCGACAAGGCCAAGCGAGCGCTGTTCGCCACCAAGGACTTCCGGATCGGCCTGTCGTACGCGATCAACCGGCAGAAGATCATCGACACCTTCTACGGCGGTCAGGGCCGCCCCTGGCAGTGCGCCCCGCTCCCCGGCAACGAACTCTTCGACGAGGAACTGGGCAGCCAGTACACCGAGTACGACATCGACAAAGCCAACGAGGCCCTGGACCGGGCCGGGCTGACCCGGCGCGGCGGCGACGGCATCAGACGCACCGCGGACGGCGCCCCCGTCGCGTTCAATGTGCTGGTCGTCTCCGATATGCCCGACCATGTGGACGCGCTCGACCTGATCCGCACCGACTGGAAGAAGGCCGGCGTCGACGCCAATGTCCAGCGGGTCGCGGAGACGCTGTACTGGGAGCGCGTCGAGGCCGGTGCGTCGGAGGCCGCCACCTGGGCCGGGGGCCCCTTCGACCTGCGCACCGGCCCGGGCGGGGACCACTACTACCTGCCCACCAACCCCCGTGGTTCCTCTCGCTACGGCGGCGCCTGGGCCAGGTGGTACACCCGCAACGGGAAGGACGGCGAAAAGCCGCCCGCCGAGATCGAAAAGCAGCTGGATCTCTTCGACCAGATGCGGTTCACCTTCGATTCGGATCGGGCGCTCGCCCTTGCCCGGCGGGTCCTGGCCATCACCAAGGAACAGTTCTACTACCTCGGCATCTCCACCCCGCCCTCCGAATACGGCATCGTCAAGAAGAACGTCCACAACGTGCCCAAGAAGTTCAGCGGGGCCGTGATGCACCAGGCGCCGGGGCCCAGCAACCCCTCGACGTACTTCATCTCGGGCAAGGCGTGACGGACCGCCGGCATGCTGTCCTTCCTCATCCGCCGACTGCTGCTGATGGTCCTGACCCTCTGGGCCGTCTCGCTCGCCTCGTTCTTCATCATCAGCCTGCCGCCCGGCGACTATGTCTCGACCCTCCAGGCCGAGGCGGAGAACCGCGGCGAGCTCATGAGCGACGCGGAACTGATCGCGCTGCGCCAGCGGTACGGACTCGACCAGCCATTCCTTGCCCAGTACTGGAAGTGGATCTCGAACATCGTCTTCCATGGCGACTTCGGACAGGCCTTCGCCTGGAACAGCCGCCCGGTCTCGGATCTGATCTGGGACCGGGTCGGCCTGTCCTTCTTCCTCTCCCTGTCCACGCTGCTGCTGGTGTGGGCGGTCGCCTTCCCGATCGGCATCTACTCCGCCGTACGGCAGTACTCGGCCGGTGACTATCTCGCCACCTTCCTCGGCTTCATCGGGATGGCTGTCCCCGAATTCCTGCTCGCGCTCGTCCTCATGTGGGTCGGGATGCGCTACTTCGGCCAGAGCCCCGGAGGGCTGTTCTCGCCCGAGTACCAGGACGCCGCCTGGAATCTGGGCAAGCTGCTGGACCTGATGGGCCACCTATGGCTGCCGATCCTCATCATCGGCATGTCCGGGACGGCCGGACTGATCCGCACCACCCGCGCCAATCTGCTGGACGAGCTCTACAGACCGTATGTGGTGGCGGCCCGCGCCAAGGGGATGCCGGAGTGGAAACTCCTGCTCAAATACCCGGTGCGGATGTCGCTCTCCCCGTTCTTCAGCACCGTCGGATGGCTGCTGCCCGGCCTGATCAGCGGCGAGACCATCATCTCCATCGTGATGAGCCTGCCCACCACCGGGCCGCTGCTGCTGAGCGGAGTGGAGAACCAGGACATGTATCTGGTCGGCAGCTTCGTACTGATCCTCTCCACGCTCACCGTCATCGGGACCCTGGTGAGCGACCTCGTACTCGCCTGGTGGGACCCCAGGATCCGGCACCGGTACGAGGGCGGGTGAGGGCCCATGTTGCGGCGAACCAAGCACGCCACACCGGGCGCCGACGGCCGCGCTCTGGAACCCGGCCGTGCCTCCCCACGGCGCCTGGTGTGGCGGAAGTTCCGCAGACACAAGCTGGCGGTGGCCGGGGCGGTCGTCGTGCTGTGCGCCTATCTCGTCGTCGCCTTCGCCGAATTCCTGGCCCCCGGATCGCCCAGCTCCGCCGACGAGCGGCACACCTATGCTCCGCCGCAGATCGTGAAGGTGGACTTCAGCTGGGACGACGGCCTCCAGCTGTACGTCAACGGCTTCCGCACCGAACGCGACCCGGAGACCTTCGAGCAGATCCACACCATCGACCACGACAAGCGCATCCCGCTGCGGCTCTTCGCCCGCGGAGACGACTACCGACTATGGGGGATCATCCCGTGGGACCGGCACCTCATCGGCCCCGCGGACCCAGACCAGAAGGTGTATCTCCTGGGCACCGACCGGGCCGGCCGCGATCTGCTGTCCCGGATCATCCACGGCTCACGGGTCTCGCTGTCCATCGGCCTCATCGGCGTCGCCGTCAGCTTTCTGCTGGGACTCCTCTTCGGCGGGATCTCCGGCTACTTCGGGGGCGCGGCCGACACCGTCATCCAGCGCCTCATCGAATTCCTGATGGCCATCCCCACCCTGCCGCTGTGGCTCGCCCTGTCCGCCGCCGTGCCCCCCGACTGGGGTCCGCTGATGCGGTACTTCGCGATCACCACCATCCTGTCGGTGATCGGCTGGACGGGCCTGGCGCGGGTCGTGCGCGGCCGGTTCCTCTCCCTGCGCGAGGAGGACTTCGTGATCGCCGCCCGCCTCGACGGCTGCGGGCGCGGCCGGATCATCTTCCGCCACATGGTGCCGTCCATGTCCAGCCATGTCATCGCCTCGCTCACCATGGCCGTACCGGCGATGATCCTCGGCGAGACCGCGATGAGTTTCCTCGGCCTCGGCCTCCAGTCCCCGGCCGTCAGCTGGGGTGTGCTGCTCCAGGAAGCCCAGAACGTCCGCACGGTGGAGACCGCGCCATGGCTGCTGCTCCCCGGGGCGGCGGTCGTCATCACCGTCCTTGCCATGAACTTCGTCGGCGACGGGCTGCGGGACGCCGCCGACCCGTACAAGAGTTAGGAGCGCGCGTGGTGGCAGCCGCCGAGACGATCCTCGAGATCAGGGACCTGCGCACCCACTTCGAGCTCGAGGACGGAGTGGTACGGGCCGTCGACGGGGTGGACCTGGACATCCGGCGCGGCGAGGTGGTCGCGGTCGTCGGCGAGTCCGGCTGCGGCAAGAGCGTCATGGCCCGCTCCGTGCTGCGGCTGGTCGACCGGCCCGGCCGTATCGTCGGCGGTCAGGTCCGGGTCCGTACGGACACGGGGTGGGCCGATGTGCTGACCGCCGACGGTCGCACCGTGCGGTCCATCCGCGGCGCGCGCGTCGCCATGGTCTTCCAGGAACCCATGACGTCCATGAGCCCGATGCACACCCTCGGCGACCAGATCACCGAGGCCATCCTGCTGCACGAACCGGTCACCAAGGCCGAGGCCCGCGCGCGGACCGTGGAACTCCTCGGCCGGGTCGGCATCCCCGCCCCCGAGCGGCGCATCGACGAATACCCCTTCCAGATGAGCGGCGGCATGCTGCAGCGCGCCATGATCGCGATGGCCCTCTCCTGCGGCCCCGAACTGCTCATCGCCGACGAACCGACCACCGCCCTCGACGTCACCACACAGGCCCAGATCCTCGATCTGCTGCGCTCCCTCCAGCGGGACACGGGCATGGCGCTCATGCTCATCACCCACGACCTCGGGGTCGCGGCACAGCTGGCCGACCGCGTCGCCGTGATGTATCTGGGCACGGTCGTCGAACACGGCGATCTCGCGGCCGTGTTCCGGCAGCCCCGCCATCCGTACACCAAGGCCCTGCTGCGATCCGTGCCCCGGCTCGGCGCCCGGCCCCGGGAACGGCTGCGGCCCGTACGCGGCATGGTGCCGCCGCCCTACCGGCGCCCGGACGGCTGCCCGTTCCATCCGCGCTGCGAGGAGTTCATGGCCGGGCGCTGCGATGTGACGGTGCCCCCGCCGGTCACCGGCCCCGAGGCCGCGCGCGCCGTGAGGTGCCTGCTGTACGAGGAGACCCGCGCATGACCGCACACCCGGGCCCTACCCTCCTGGGGGTCCACGGCCTGACCAAACACTTCCCCATCCGCCGCGGGCTGCTCGGCCGCACTGTGGGTCACGTACGCGCCGTTGACGGGGTCAACTTGAGGATTCCGGCGGGCCGCACCGTCGCGCTGGTCGGGGAGTCCGGCTGCGGCAAGAGCACCCTGGGCCGCTGTCTGCTCAGGGTCCACGAGCCCACCTCCGGACAGATCCGATACCACCCGCGTGACGGCGGCGACCCCGTCGACCTGGCGGCGCTCGGCGAGCGGGCACTCAAGCCGTACCGCAACGAGATCCGGCTCGTCTTCCAGGACCCGTACGCCTCGCTCAACCCGCGGATGACCCTGCTCCAGATCGTCGGCGAACCCCTCAGAGCCAACCTCGGACTGGGGACCGCCGAGATCGAGGAGCGGGTCGCCGAACTGCTGCGCCGCGTCGGCCTGCCTCCCGAGTATCTGCGCCGCTACCCCAACGCCTTCAGCGGAGGCCAGCGGCAGCGCGTCGGCATCGCCCGGGCGCTGGCGCCCGGGCCCCGGCTGGTGGTCGCCGACGAGGCGGTGAGCGCGCTGGACGTGTCCGTGCGCGCCCAGATCCTCAACCTCCTCAAGGACCTCCAGGAGGAGTCCGACCTCACCTATCTCTTCATCTCGCACGACCTGGGCGTGGTGGAGTACATGGCCGACGAGGTGGCCGTGATGTACGTGGGCAAGGTGGTCGAGACCGGCGCCACCGACGATCTGTACGAGCGGCCCCTGCACCCCTACACCGAGGCGCTGCTGTCCGCCGTCCCCGACCCGGACCCGGGCGCGCGCCGCCGGGAGCGCATCGTGCTGCGCGGCGAGGTGGCCGACCCGTCGCGGGTGCCGCCCGGCTGCCCGTTCCACCCGCGCTGCCGCTACGCCCAGGACCCCTGCCGCACCGAGGTGCCCGCACTGCGCGAGGTGGCGCCGGGCCGGGCGGTGGCCTGCCACTTCGCCGCAGGGCTCAACCTGAAAGGAGTGCACGGCACATGAGCGACCCGCGCTTCGACGGTGTCGTACGGCCCTCGGCACACCACGGGAGGGTGCGCGAGGCGCTGCTGCCGGTGGCCCACCCCGGCGACAGCCACGCCGCCAATCTCCTGGAACTCGACGACGGCGACCTGCTGTGCACTTGGTTCAACGGCCCGCGGGAGGGCGACCGGGACACCAACGTCATCCTGTCGCGGCTGCCGCACGGATCCGACCGCTGGAGCCCACCGGTGCCGCTGTCCGCCGACCCCGGCCGCTCCGAGCAGAACCCGGTGCTCGCCCAGCGGCCCGACGGCACCGTCTGGCTCTTCCACCCGTCCAACGAACCCCACGACCAGACCACCGCCCGCCTGATCGCCCGCACGTCCGCAGACCGGGGCCGCACCTGGAGCCCGCCGCGCGTCCTGCTGGAGGGGCCCGGCGTCTTCGTCCGCAATCCGCCGCTGACTCTCGGCAGCGGCACCTGGCTGCTGCCCGCCTACCGGTGCCGGCGCTCGGGGGAGCACAGCACCGTGCTGCTCAGCGAGGACGGGGGCGGAAGCTGGAAGGAGCACGAACTGCCCGGAGCCGAACACCTGGTCCAGCTGACCGCCGTGCCACGGGACGACGGGTCGCTGTTCGCGATGTTCCGCAGCCGCGCGGCGGACCGTATCCACGCCTCCGAGTCGACCGACGGCGGCCGCACCTGGACACCGCCGACCAGGACCGCGCTGCCCAACAACAACTCCGCCGTCCAGCTCACCAGGCTGCGTGGCGGGGCCCTGGCGCTGGTCTACAACCACGCGAGCCTGGAGCGCGGGGAGTACCGCTGGGTGGGGGAGGGCGCCGGGCGGCGGAAGAAGGCCCTGCGCACCCCGCTCACACTCGCCCTGTCCGACGACGGCGGCCGTACCTGGTCATGTCGGCGCGATGTGCAGACCGCCGACGAGGAGTACTGGGACAACGAGTACGGCTACTCCTATCCCAGCGTCATCCAGACCCGGGACGGGCTGCTGCACATCGCCTACTCCTATCTGCGCAAGACCATCAAACACCTGACGGTGACGGAGGACTGGGCCCGGGACGGCCGCCCGTGACGGCGCGGCGCGTCGAGCGCTGGGACGTGTACGAACTGCGGCTGACCGGGCCACAGGCCGGAAACCCGTACCAGGACGTCACGTTCGGCGCCGACTTCCGCCACCGCCACCGCGTCGTCCCCGTCGAGGGCTTCTACGACGGTCAGGGGGTGTACCGGGTCCGCTTCATGCCCGACCGGACCGGGCCGTGGACGTACACCACGCGCTCCGACGCGGCCGAACTGGACGGGCACAGCGGTGAGTTGACGTGTGTGGCGGCCGGACCCGGCAACCACGGACCCGTCCGGGTCTCGGGTCCGCGGCGCTTCCGGTACGCCGACGGCACCCCGTACGAGCCGTTCGGCACCACCTGCTACCACTGGACGCACGACGAGGACGAGGAGCTGGAGGAGCTGACCCTGAGCACCCTCGCCGCCTCGCCGTTCAACAAGGTCCGCATGTGCCTGCTGCCGACCCGCGCGATGAACCCGCCCCGCCTGCCCTTCCCCGGCCGCACCCCAGGCGCCCTCGACACAGCCCGTTTCGACCCCGCCTTCTTCGCCCACTTCGAGCGGCGCGTACGCGACCTGCGCGACCTGGGTATCGAGGCGGACATCATCCTCTTCCACCCCTACGACCAGGGGCACTGGGGCGTCGACAACATGACCCGCGAGGAGGACTTCTCCCTGGTCCGCCACGCCCTCGCCCGCCTCGCCGCGTACCGCAACGTGTGGTGGTCCATCGCCAACGAGTACGACTTCAACACCGCCAAGACCACCGAGGACTGGGACCGCATCGGCCAGTACGTACAGCGCCACGACCCCTACCAGCACCCGCGGTCGATCCACAACGGCACCCGCATGTACGAGTACGAGCGGATCTACGACTTCACCAAGCCCTGGACCACCCACCAGTCCATCCAGCACTGGGACGCCGCCCAGACCCCGCGGTGGCTGGCCGGCTGCCCCAAGCCCGTGGTCCTCGACGAGATCGGCTACGAGGGGAAGCTCGGCCGCCGCTGGGGCAACCTCACCGGGCGCGCGCTGGTGCGCCAGTTCTGGCACGGCATGAGCGCGGGCGGATACGTCGGCCACGGCGAGTGCTACCCCGAGCAGGACCCCGACCACGCGGCCTGGATCTCGCGCGGCGGCCGGCTGCACGGCGACAGCCCGCCGAGGATCGCCTTCCTGCGCCGGCTGAGGGAGGAAGGGCCCGAGGACACCTACGTCTACTTCGGCGACCGGCGCCACGCCCACCGCGACATCGACCTGCCCGACACCGGGGCGCCCTGGCGCCTCGACCTCGTCGACACCTGGGAGATGACCGTGACCCCGCTGCCCGGGGTCCATCGCGGACGGGTCCGCGTCCCGTTGGACCGCCGCCCCGACCTGGCACTGCGCCTGCGGAGGGAGATATGACCGGCGACCACGGCCCCGTCCGTGTCCACGGAACGCGTTTCCGCTACGCGGACGGGACACCCTTCCACCCCTGGACCACCGCCGTCCCCGAGGCCGACCCCGACACCCTCCGCGCCCTGGCGGCCTCCCCCTTCAACCGGGTCCGGCTCACCGCCTCGGCCGCGCTCTCCCTCGACCGGCTCGACCAGCAGATCGGCGCCCTGGGCGCCATCGGGGTACAGGCCGAGGTGATGCTGCACGGCCGCGACATCCCGGAGACGGTGGAACGCCTCGCCGGGCACCCCAATGTGTGGTGGTGTGCCCCGGAGGACCCCGAGGCGCAGACCGACGTCCAGGAGTACGACCACGGCCACCATCCGCTCACCGTGTACGGCGGTGTCCGCACGGACTTCGGCGCCCCCTGGATCACCCATGCCTCGCTCCGCCACCAGCAGGTACGGGCCGTCTCACGGCTCACCGAGGATCTGTGCAAGCCGGTGCTCATCGACGACTGCGGCGCGGAGGGGGACGACCCGGAGCCCGATGCCGCGCTGTCGGCCGAGGAGATGGTGTTCCGCGTCTGGGAAGGGGTGTGTCGGGGCGGATACGTCGCCCACGGCGAGGCCTACGGGCCACGCCCCTGGAAGGACCACGGCGGACGGCTGCGCGGTTCGAGCGCGCCCCGCGTCGCCTTCCTGCGCTCGATCCTCGACGAGGCGCCGCTGGGGCTGGCGCACACCCCCGAGACGTACGACGCCTCGACCCTGGAGGCGCCGGGGGAGTACTGGCTCCAGTACCTCGGCCCGCACCGCTATCCGCGCCGCCCCTTCGACCTGCCCGGCGGCCCCTGGCGGGTGGATGTCATCGACACCTGGAACATGACCGTGCGCACGCTCGACTCCACCCACACCGGGAGCTTCGAGGTGGAACTCCCGGCGGAGCCGTACCTCGCGATACGGATCCGCCGGGCCTGACCTGCTGGTGTCACCAGTCCTTGCCGGACGCGGCCTGCGCCTTGATGTAGGCCGGGATGTCACTGGTCTCGGTCACCTTCAGCGCCGAACGCACCGCGAGGCCGTCCTTGAGCACATGCTGGCGGAACACCATGTACAGCGGGAGGTCCCAGTACTCGGTCTCCTCGTAGCCCTTGACGACGGCGTTGTCCCCCCAGAAGACGCCCGAGGTGTCCACACCGGCCAGCCCCGGGATCGCCTCGCCGAACGCGGCCTGGGCGGCGTCGGACCTGAGCGCCGGTTTCATGCCGTTCCGGGCGAGCTCGGTCTGGGCCTCCTGCGACACCAGCCACTTCACGACCTCGAGGGCCTGCCTGCGCTTGCCCGACTGGGGCGGCACGAACGCGGCGATGGTGTTCGGCTGGTACACCGACCCCGAGTCCCCGCCCAGCACGGGGAGGGAGGTGACGCCGAGGTCGATGTTCTTCGCCAGCTCGTGCCACTCGTCGGCGTCGTCCTCGGGGAGGTAGAGCGGGCTCAGTGCGTAGGCGCTGAGCTTCCAGAGGCTGTCCACGGCCATCGCCACATGCCCGGTCAGCAGGAAGTCGTCGACCGTGGTGAAGATGTTGTGCGGCAGGAGCAGAAAGCGCTCCAGGTTGTCGCCGAGCCGGTTCCAGCCCGCCGAGGTGATGTTCACCTTGATGTCCTCGGGCGCCGGATTCTCGCTGCCGGTGGGCAGGAAGGGGTAGAGCCCGAGCTGGTTGAACTCCAGGTAGAGGTCGGGATGCTGAAGGTAGCCCTTGTACGCCACCAGGTCCTGTTCGAACGTCAGCTTCTTGGCGAGGCGGTACGCCTGGTCGTACGTCATGCCGTTCTCCGGGATCCTGACCCCGCGCAGATCGAAGATCTTCTTGTTGTGGAACAGGACGTACTCGTCGACGAACAGCGGGACGCCGTACACCCCGCCGTCCGAACGGGACCTGACCAGCTCGACCGCGGCCCGGTTCAGCGAGCCGAGGTCGATGCCCTGGGCCGTGAGGTCATCGCTGAGGTCCCGTACCCAGCCCCTGGGCTCCAGATCGCGATCGATGCGTCTGCGCGGGTCCTCCAGGATGATGTCGGGCACCACGCCGGCCTTGTCCAGGTCCTCGTAGCGGAGGGGGAAGTCCCAGGTGACCGCCTTGATCTTCAGGTCGGGGAACGCGGCCCTGAGCTTGTCGCCGATGATCGCGTCGAAGAAGGCCGGGTTCTCGAAGGGCTTGTAGTTGGCCATGAAGACGAACAGCTCGTCGTCGCAGACCTCGAACGGCTTGTTGTAGCGGTTCGGGATCTGGACGCAGGTGGACGCGCCCGACGACGCGGAGGCGGCCGTGGGGCGCACCCGCGTCGGAGCCGGCGTGGCCGCGGCGGTGCCGGTCAGGGCCGCGGTGCCGGCCGCCGCACCGGCCGCGACGAACTTTCGGCGGCTGAGGCGCGAACGGGAGCCGCCCTCCTCGCCCCTGGGTGCCTGACGCATGCTCACACTCCTTCTCGGGTACGGAACTCCACTGGTATGCCATCTGAATGCCATAATGGTCACGCCGGGCGTCGATGGGGTCAACACCCGTGCGCGCAATGACGGTTGTCGGTGAGGGGGAGTCGCCGGTGTTCCGGATCGCGAGCGGTGACAAGAGCCTGGAGCTCACCACGGAGCAGGGCGCGGCGCGGGTCGCCTTCTGGTACGAGGCGGCGGACCGGGCCGGAGCGGTCGGCGGCGCCCTGTGCTTCGCCGCCCCCCTGAGCCGCATGCTGGCCATGTCCACCGGCCGCCCCTGGCACATCGCCCTGCCCGGCGCGCACGAGCCCGAGATCTGCCGGACGGCAGAAGGGCTGGCGGTGTGCTGCGAGGTCGGCGGCCTCGCGGTCGAGGTCGCCTTCGCGTTCGTACGGGGCCTGTTGCGCATGGACGTGACGTGGCGCAATACCGGTGAGCGCGGGTACGAGGACGCCGTGCTCGGAGTCGCGCTTCCGCTGCCGTGCCGCAGGGCCTCCGCCGTCACCCTGCCGCAGGTGCTCTACCGGGGCAACCCGTCCGCCGACCCCGACCGCACCGTGCCCCGGCTCGGCGTCGGCCCGCACCGCGCCCTCGTGGTCGAGGAACACCGGCTGCCCGTCCCCTGCGCACACGCGGAGTGGCGCACCCGCGGCCGTGCGGCCCGCACAGCCTTTTCGTCGTATGTGACCCTCTATGCTGCGGAGCCCGGCGAAGGCTCCCTCGGAGCGGTCCAGCACGGACGCGTCTCGCTGCTCGCGATGAGCGGCGCGCTGATGTTCAACGGCGTCCCGGACACGGCGTACGTCCACAAGGGGAAAACCGCCCCGTACGACGGCGGTTACCTCGACCTTCCGCCGGGCGCGGTCCACCGCGCGCACTACGCCCTGGACTGGGGGTCCCCGGTCCGCCCGGGCCACGGCTTCCGGCGGCTGGTGCACCAAGGGCTCGGACTGTACGCCCCCGAAGGCGCCCGGCCCCTCACCCTGGACCAGATCGTCCACCACAAGACGGCGGCCATGGACCGCCGCTGGTACGAAGCCCAAGGGGCCGCCGGATTCCTCAAGTTCACCGGGCCCGGCCACACCCCCGGCTTCCTGTACGGCTGGACCGGCCAGAGCCTCAAACTCGCCTGGTGCGACGCCCGCATCGGCCTGGAGCGGGACCAGCCCTGGCGCGTCGACCGCTGCCGCCGGGCCGTCGACTTCTACCTCGACGGCAGCGCCGCAGACGCCCCGCCCGGCCTGCGGATGAGCTTCTACTCCACCCAGGACCGCGCCTGGTCGGCCTTCGAGCGCGACGGCGAGACCTTCGTCTCGTCCCGGGCGTACGGCGACGCCCTGTGCGACCTCGCCGACGTCATCGAGCTGCTGGGGAGCCACGGCCACGCCGTGCCGCGGCGCTGGGTCCGGGCGCTGACCGAGGGCGTGGACACGGCGTGTGCCACCGTGCCGCCGCTCGGCTGGCGGCTGGACGGCAGCCCGCTGCCCCAGGAGCGGGGAGCGGCCGGGCTGGTGTGCGTTCTGGCCCTTCTCAAGGCCCACCGGATCACCGGTGAGGCCCGTATGCTGCGCCGCGCCGAACAACTCGTCGCGCACTACCGCCACCGCCACGCCGACGACTGGGCCACACCCTTCGCCCGCGCCACGCTCGACGCCGTCTGCGAGGACAAGGAGGGCGGCATCGCGTACTTCCTGTGCGTGTACGAGCTGCTGCTGCTCACCGGTGGCGAGCGTCGCCGCGCCTGGGCCGAAGGGGCCGCCGACTGGCTGCTCACCTGGGTCTACCAGTGGGACCCGCCGTTCGACTCCGGCTTCAGGACGGCCGGGTGGCCGGGGGTGAGCGTGCAGAACCACCATGTGGACGTGTTCTTCCCGGCGTACGAGCTTGTCAGGCTCGGCGAGCTGACGGGCCGCGAGGTGTATCGCCGCCTGGGTGAGCTGATCCTGCACGCCTTCGGGCAGGGCATCTGCACCAAGGCGGGGGAGTGGGGCTTCGAAGCGCTCGGCGAGCAGGCCGAGGGGTTCTTCCCCACCAACTGGCAGGCGCGCGGCACCAGCAACACCTGGAATCCCTCCTGGGTGACCGCCCAGGTGCTCTCCCAGGCGCTACGGATGCGGGCGGCGCGGGCCGGGAGCGACGGGCCATGGGACGACGGACCGTGGCCGCCGTGACAGCGTCCGGCGGGCCGGCTCCGTCGGGTGGCGGCGGCCGTCCGGCGGGTCGGCTCCGCCTGGCGGGGCAGCCCCGTCCGGCGGGTCAGCCCAGCCCGCGGCAAGCCGGTTCCGGCCGGTGCACCCCTCGGGGCCGGTAGCCGAGCGCGTCGGCGGCGCCGAGGTGGTCGGCGAGCAGCCAGGCGATGGCCAGCCACATCTCCGTCCCCTGAAGACCGGGCACATGGGGCGCACGGCCGCCGGGCTCCAGCGCGAAGGAGAACCCGGCGCCGTCCTGCCACCGCCCGAGCAGCCGCTCCAGCTGCCCGCGCGCCCATTCGCGGCCCTCGGCGATCCGGTGCCCGGTCTGCCGGGCGCACAGCCACAGCGGATGGATCACATCGAGGACGTCGCAGGCGTCGCCGCGGTCCGGGCCGAAGAACGCGGGGTCCCGGCTGTGCGCGAGCACCGTGTCCACGGTCCGCTCCGGGTACGGCAGGGGTAGCCCGAACTGCGCGAACGTACCGCGGGTGGCCCGGTAGAAGCCGTTGACCGGCTGCCGCCACCGGTCGGCCGCGCCCGGGGCGCCCCACAGTCCGTGCCCGGGGTCGGCGCGGGTGAGCAGCCAGCCGAACAGCGCCTCGGCCGCGGGGGCACGCAACCCGAAACCGTCGAGGTCGCGCAGGATGGCAGTGCCGAGCCCGTCCACCCAGTGGCCCGAGCGCCACGCCTCGGTGCGCCACGGCAGCTTGTCCAGGCGGTCCACGAGCTCGGCGGGCGTGAGGTCCTGCACGGCACGTACGGGATGGGCGAAGCCGGAGCCCAGCAGGTCGAGGGCGTAGCCGACGGACAGGATGTGGTACATCGCGGTGTCGTCGGCCAGGGACGGCGGACCGGCGCCGTACTCCGGGACCAGGCCGGTGCCCGGGTCCTGCAGGGAGCGCAGCCGCTCGGCCAGTTCCGCGCCGTCCGACCCCGGTGGGGGAGCGCCCAGCAGCAGATCAGCGATCTCCACGGCGTCGCACACCGCACGCACCGTACGGGCCGCTCCCGGACGGTCGGTCCAGCCGTCGCCGTCCCGGCAGCGGGCGAGGACGTCCGGCGCCTGCTCACGGGCGCGCGCGGCGAACCGCTCCAGCCGCACATCCAGGGCGTCCACCGAACGAGGGCCCGCAGCGGCTTGCCCGTCCCGCCGGTCGCGCAGCCGCCGCGCCGGGTTTCCCGCGGCGAGCGACCAGGGCGGGAGGTCCTTGGTGACCACCGCGCCCGCCCCGATCACACAGTGGTCGCCGATGGTGACCCCGTCGACCACCACCACATGCGAACCGATCCACACATCGTCGCCGATCACGATCCCGGCCGAGGTGAGCGGCTGGCGGTGCACCGGACGGTCGGGCGCGAACGAGTGGTTGAAGCCCAGCAGCGACGTGTGCGCGCCCACCCGCACCCCGTCGCCGAGCCGGAGCCGGCCGCGCGCCGTCGTAAAGGGGTTGAGGGTGCAGTCGCGGCCCATGGCCACATCGTCGGTGACCACCGCGTGCGCGCCGATGTACGAGCGCTCACCCATTCGCAGCCTTTCGGCGAACACTCCCGCCCACGGCGAGACGAAGACCCGCTCGGCGAACTCGGCCTCGCCGCCGCCCGAGGCCAGCCGCTCGGCCAGCCGCCGCTGATGGTCCAGCTGCTCCGCGCGCTCCTCCTCGGTGGCCGCGCCCCAGAACTCCCAGGGGCAGTAGTCGAATCGTCGGGGCCGTTCCGGCTCATTCCTTTCGCGCACCAGTCACCCTCTCTTGTACCAGGCCATCGACGTGTTCGATCCGGTCGGCCTCCGCCAGCGAGCCGAAGTGGCAGTCGGACAGCCGCAGCCCGTCGATCGGGGCGTGGCCGTAGCCGCGGGCGAGCAGGGCGCGCCTGGCGTGGTCCACCGTGACGCCCCGGATGCCGATGTCCCGCACCCGCGGCGGATACGACCCCGTATCGCCCTCCCCGCGGTGGAAGTCGCAGCTCAGGAATTCCTTGCGGAGATGGGTGACGGTGAGGTCGGCGAGCTGGATGTTCTCGGCGTAGCCGCCACGTACGGAGTTGGTCTTGATGTAGAGGCCGAAGTAGAGCCCGGGGCCGCCGATGCGGCAGCGGCGTACGTACACATCGCGGATGCCGCCGGTCATATCGCTGCCCAGGGTGATCGCGCCGTAGCGGTGGCGGAGCACACAGTCCTCGATCACGATGTTCTCGCTCGGCACGTTCACCCGTCGGCCGTCGGCCTCCCGCCCCGACTTGATGGCGACGCAGTCGTCGCCCGCGGCGATGTCGCAGCGGCGGATCACCACGTCCCGGCAGGACTCCGGGTCGATCCCGTCGTTGTTGGGGCCGGGGCTGTCGATCGTCACGTCCTGGATGAGCACGCCCGTGCTCAGCACGGGATGGATCTCCCACATCGGGGAGCGCACGATCGTCACGCCTTCTACCAGTACCCCGTGGCAGCCCTGGAACTCCACGAAGTTGGGCCGGAAACGGAAGCCGTGCGCGTACACGCGCCGCTCGACCGGATCGCCCGCCTCGGCCTGCCGCCACAGGCCCGGCCAGTCGTCCTCCTGCTGCCGGATTCCGGGCCGCCAGCCGAACTCCGCCTGCCCCGACCAGGGCCACCAGTGCGACTCGTCGGCCTGCCCGTCGAGTACGCCCCGGCCGGTGACCGCCACGTTCCGCTTCCCTTGGGCGTAGATGAAGGGCGAGTAGCCGTACATCTCCACGCCCTGGAACCGGGTGAGGACCGGCGGGAGATACGCGGCCGGGTCCCGGTCGAAGAGCAGCCGGGCGCCCTCCTCCAGGTGCAGATCGACGTGGCTGAGCAGGTGGACGGGCCCGGTGGCGTAGGTCCCCGGGGGCACGGTCACATGGCCGCCGCCCGCCGCGGCGCAGGCCGCGACGGCCCGGCGCAGCGCCGCCGTGCAGTCCGTGCGGCCGTCGCCGCGCGCCCCGTACCTGGTGATGGGGAACTCGCGGTCCGGGAAGCGCGGCCGGGCGACCCGGGCCACGATGGCGTCCGCCCGGCTCCAGTCACCCATCGGACACGGTCTCCTGCCCGCCCACGACGACGCGGCGCAGCACCAGCCCCGTCACGTTCCGCACCTCGCCGGGGCCGGCCACCTCGGCGAAGACGCAGTCGCTGAACAGGACGTCGTGGATGGGGTGAGCATCGTTGCCGACCAGGTTCCACGGCCTGCGGCCGGTCTGCGCGGTGAGCCGGTGCACGGCGATGTCCCGTACGTCCGGGTAGTAGGCCCCGCTCTCGACGCCCTCGTAGTTGAGCGCGATCTCGATGACGGCGTCCGCCACCTGGCCGATCGTGATGTCGTGGCAGGTGATGTCGCGTACATAGCCGCCGCGCACCGGATTGGACTTGATCCGGATCGCCCGGTCGAGCTGCGGGCTGTCCATGCGGCAGTCGCGGGCGAGTATGTCGCGGACGCCGCCGGTCGTCTCGCTGCCGATGGTGACGCCGCCGTGTCCGGCCCGCATCTCGCACCGCTCCACCAGGGCGTGTTCGCACGGGACGTTCACCCGCCGCCCGTCGGCGTTCTTGCCGGCCTTGAAAGCCACGCAGTCGTCACCGGTGTCGAACACGCAGTCCTGGATGAGCACATAGGCGCAGGACTCCGGGTTGCAGCCGTCATTGTTGGGGCCGACGGGGCTGTCCACGGTCACGCCGCGCACGGTGACATTGCGGCAGAGCACCGGGTGGATGTTCCACATCGGCGAGTTCTTCACCGTGACGCCCTCGATCAGGACATCGCGGCAGTCGTAGAACTGGATCAGGTTGGGCCGCAGATGGTGTCCGGCGCCGAACACCCGCTCCGCGACCGGCACCCCCGCTTCGGCCCACGCCAGCAGCTGTTTCTTGTCCACCGACTCGGGGGAGGGCCCGCCGCCCGCGCCCTTCGTCCAGTTCCACCAGTGCTCGGCGTCGGCCTGCCCGTCGATGACACCGCGGCCGGTCACCGCGACCGTACGGCAGCCGTGTGCGTACAGCGGCGGCGAGTAGTTGAGGCATTCGGTGCCCTCGTACCGGGTGTACACCACGGGGAGATAGGCGGCCGGGTCCTGGCTGAAGCGCAGCGTGGCGCCTTCTCGCAGATGCAGATCGATACGGTCGCGCAGCCGCACCGCGCCCGTCACGTAGTCGCCGGGCGGTACGACCACATGGCCGCCGCCGGCCGCGGCGCAGTGCTCGATCGCGCGGCGGAACGCGGCCGTGCAGTCCGTCCGGCCGTCGCCGACGGCTCCGTGGTCGGTGACCAGCACCCGACGGCGGGGGAACCGGGGGGCGCGGACGCCGGAGAGGATACGGGCCGCCTGCCGGTCGGCGGCCGTGGCGCCGTTTGGACCAGCAGCGCGCGCCGGGCGCGCGGCCAGGGCGAGCGCGGCGGTCGAACCCGCCGTCAGCAACAGGGCTCTACGGCCCGGACCCTTCACGGATCGGGTAGAATTGGGGGAGCACGTTGCGAGAGCCAAGCGCGTGCTATCTCCATGACGTAATGTCAACCGGGCTGGTTCCAACCCGGCTGGTGCTGATGGCGTAAGACTCGATCGTTCGCTGAGCAGTCGAGCGGCGTGAGCCAGGAATCCGCCTCGTTCGCGAGGAGGAGGGTTCAACATGTCCACTCCTTCGAGGGGACGTACAGGGTGTGTTCGCGCTCAGGGGCCCTGGGCGCGAGCCGCCGGATGCCGTACATGGGCCGGGACCTGCCCTCCGGCTCGATGCCCACGACATCGTCGCCGCGCCAGCGGGTGCGATATGTGCACCCGGCCGCGGTCTCCTCGGTCAGCGACTCGGGGACCGGGAAGGTGACGGTGATGCGCTCGCCCGCCCGGGGACGGTCGAGGCTCAGGTACCCGTCGGGCGCCCACAGGCCCGGCTCCGGTCCGCGGGCGTGGCCGGCCGGGCCGGAGGCGGGCCGTCGCGCGACGGCGAGCCGGGCGTAACCGGCCCACTCCGGCACGCGCAGCCGCAGTTCGCGGCAGTCGTGGTGGATGTGCAGATCGACCCGGCCCTCGTAGGGCAGATGGCTGAGCACATCCACCAGGCGGCTGCCGCGGTTGAGCAGCAGATTGACGCGCACCAGGTGCTCGTCGCCGGTGACGGCCACGCGCCAGCCGGTGAACAGGCCGCGCACCCCCGACCCCACACAGCACGCCTGGACATCGGCGGTGTGCCCCCGGCCGAGGACCGCGTCCGAGACGTAGTCGTTGGGTGCGCCGTACCCGGCGAAGGCGCCGCGGACCCGCTCGCCGACCCGGTGGTGGGTGAGCCAGCCCGGGATGTCGCGGGAGCGGTCGGGGGCCGAACGGACCCAGTCGACGGCGGTGAGCTGGGAGGCGGTCAGGTGGTTGCGCAGAAAGCGCTCGACGACCGTCCAGTACCCCGTGTGACCGGCCTGGGCGAGGGTGGAGCCGATGCCGATGAGATCGACCAGGGAACACGTCTCGTGCTCGAAGCGCTGTCCGGCGAGATCGCCGGGGGTCCAGCCGAAGGCGGTGCACTGCGACAGCGCCCACTCGAAGGACCGGCGGACGAACGCGGTCAGGGCGTGGTCCCCGGTGAACACCGCGTACTGCGCGATGCCGTCCAGGGTGCCAAGACGCGTATGGAAGTGGCCGCTGCGGTACGCGAGCGCCGCGTTGAACGAGCCGTCGGGCAGAAAGACCCCGCTGTGCTCGGTGATCAGCCGGGTGAACCAACCGCACAGTTCAAGCGCCTGTTCGTTGCCCGTCGCCCGGTGCCAGAGCAGCAGCGGCATGATCAGCCGCCCGCAGAACGAGGCGGGGTCCGGGGCCAGACGCAGCTGTACGGCGTGCAGCGAGGGCCAGCCTTCCGGTGTGTACTCGGAGGCCGGGTAGTACCAGACGTCGCGCTCCTTGACGGCGATCCGGTGCAGGGCCGCGACCTGCCGGTCTGCGGCCCGCCGTACGGTCTCATCGCCGCTGTCCCGGTACCAGCTGGTGAGCGCGAGCAGAGTGGCGCGCTGGTCGATGAGGCTCGCATGCGGCTCCCAGTGGCCGCGCGGATGGCGGCGCCGGTACGTCAGCCCGTCCTCGGCGAGCAGGTCCAGCAAGGTGGCCTTGTAGCGGCTCTCCGTATCGGACCACCAGGACACGCCGGTCATACGGCGGGCCAGCACGCAGGCGTCGGTCAGCCGACCGTGGCTGGAGCCGTAGTCCCAGTCACCGTGCAGCAGCACCGCGGGGTCGCAGCGCAGATCGGCGCTGAAGAAGGGGATGCCGCCGAGATCGGGATCGGCCAGGTTGACCACGGCGTTCATGGCCAGCTCGGCGCGCTCTTCCAGAAGCAGGGTCGCTGGAATGCCAGTCATGTTCCGTCTCGCCGTCTTGAGGTCGGAACGAACATGGGTGAGGGGCAACGACGGCAACGCTAGGCACGGTGCACAGGGCCGTCAAGGGTGCGGAATCCGCTGGAAGAGGCCAAAGTCTAGGCGACACAACACTGTTGACGCCCTGCACGGATCCGCTCTACCGTCGGTGCGATCGCATGGTCCGAGGTGGCATACCAGCACAGCGTTCCAAGCCTTCGGGAGCACGCATGCTCGCCTACTACGAAGACTTCTCGCCCGGCACCGGCCGCCGCGCCCCCCGGGCCCACTTCACCTCCGACGCCGGTCGGCTCAGCCTGAACGGCCACTGGCTGCTGCGCCTGTCGCCGACCGCGGACGAGGCTCCCCTGGACTTCCTCGGCCCCGAACCACCCCGGGGCGACTGGTCACAACTGCCCGTGCCCTCGCACTGGGTGCTGCACGGCCACGGCGTCCCCCGCTACACCAACACCGCCTACCCGTTTCCCATCGACCCGCCGCACGTACCGGACGACAACCCGACCGGCGACCACCGGTACACCTTCGAACTGCCCGAGGGATGGCGGACACCAGGCAGCGTGCTGCGCTTCGACGGCGTCGACTCCTGCTTCCGGGTCTGGCTCAACGGCCGGGCCCTCGGCACCTCCAAGGGCAGCCGGCTGCCCGCCGAGTTCGACGCGGGGCAAGCGCTCCGGCCCGGCCGCAACGTCCTGGCCGTACGCGTCCACCGCTGGTCCTCCGGCAGCTACCTGGAGGACCAGGACATGTGGTGGCTGCCCGGGATCTTCCGCGATGTGACCCTGCTGGAGCGGCCCGAAGGCGGCATCGACGACTTCTTCGTCCACGCCGACTACGACCACCGGTCCGGGCGCGGTCTGCTGCGCGTCGACACCGACGCCCCCGCGCTGCTGACCGTCCCCGAACTGGGCATCGCCGGACACCCGGCCGGGCCGCCGCTCACCGTGCCCGGCGTCGAGCCATGGAGCGCCGAGACGCCCCGGCGGTACGAGGGATGGCTCGCCACCGATGCCGAGCGCGTCCGGCTGCGCATCGGATTCCGTACGGTTGCCATCCGCGACGGACGGCTCACCGTCAACGGCGCGCCCGTGCTGCTGCGTGGCGTCAACCGCCACGAGCACGACCCCGACGACGGCCGGGCCCTGCCCCTCGCCACCATGCGCGAGGACCTGCTGCTGATGAAGCGGCACAACATCAACGCGGTGCGCACCGCGCACTACCCCCCGCACCCCGCCTTCCTGGACCTGTGCGACGAACTCGGGCTGTGGGTCGTCGAGGAGTGCGACATCGAGACCCACGGCTTCATCCACGCCGCCTGGCACGGCAACCCGGCCGACGACCCCCGCTGGCGGCCGATGCTGCTGGACCGCATGCGGCGCATGGTCGAGCGCGACAAGAACCACCCCAGCGTCGTCATCTGGTCGCTCGGCAACGAGAGCCACCACGGCCGCAACTTCGCCGCCCTCGCCGACTGGACCCGCACCCGCGACCCCGCGCGGCCCGTCCACTACGAACGCGACCGCACCTACCGCCACTCGGACTTCTACAGCCTCATGTACGCCCCGGTGGACGAGGTCGCCCGCATCGGACGCCACGAAGAGCAACCGCCGCCCGAGACCGCCGCCGAACCGGCCCTGGAACACCGCCGCCGCGCCCTGCCCTTCCTGCTGTGCGAGTACGCGCACGCCATGGGCAACGGGCCCGGGTCCCTCACCGACTACCAGCGCGCCCTTGAGGCCCATCCGCGCTGCGCGGGCGGCTTCGTCTGGGAGTGGATCGACCACGGCCTGCGGCGCATGACCGCCGACGGACGGACGTACTTCGGCTACGGCGGGGACTTCGGCGACACCCCGCACGGTGGCACCTTCTGCGTCGACGGCCTGGTCTTCCCCGACCGCACCCCCTCACCGGGGCTCCTCGCGTACAAGAAGGCCATCGAACCCGTCGGGATCACGGCGGATCCCGACGGCGGCCGGATCGTCATCCGCAGCCGGTACGACCTGCGCGACCTGTCGCATCTGCGGTTCATCTGGACCTTGGAGGACGAGGGGAGGGCCATCGCGGGTGGCGAGCTGGACGTCCCCCCGCTGGGCGCCCGGCAGACCACCGAGATCCCCCTGCCGGAGCTGCCCGTGCCCGAGACGCCGCGCGGTGAACTGTGGCTGACCGTACGCGCCCTGCTCGCGGCGGGCGAGCCATGGGCGCCGCCCGGCCACGAAGTCGCCTGGACCCAGGCCCCGATCCCGCACCGTGCCCCGCAGCCGGCGCCCTCCGGTCCCGGCGGACTCACCCTCACGGACCTGAACCTCGACCGGCGTACCGGGACGCTCCGGGCCATCGGCGCGCTCCGCCTGGACGGGCCGTGGCTCGACATCTGGCGTGCGCCCACCGACAACGACCGCGGCATGGGGGACAACTCCGTCGTGCGCACCTGGCGGGCCGCGGGCCTCGACCGCATGGTGGCGCGCACCGTACTGGTCGAGGAGCGGCCCGAGCGGCTGCTGGTGGAGACCCGCCTCGCCCCGGCCGGGCTCCCGCACGCCCTGCGTGTCCGTTACGTCTGGACGGCGACGGCGGACGGCCCCGGGCTGCGGCTCACCGTCCGCCTCACCCCCGAAGGCCCCTGGGACGGGCTGACGCTGCCGCGTCTGGGCGTGCGCCTCGCGCTGCCCGCCGGGCTCGACCGGGTGCGGTGGTACGGCAAGGGGCCGGGCGAGGCGTACCCGGACAGCGCGGACGCGGTGCGCGTCGGCCTGTTCACGGCGACGGTCGCCGAACTCCAGACCCCGTACGTCGTCCCGCAGGAGAACGGCCGCCGCGCCGCCGTCCGCTGGGCCGAGATCACGGATCCCGCATCCGGTGCCGGACTGCGCGTCGAAGGCGCGGGGGACACGCCGCACTTCGGGCTCACGGTCCGGCCTTGGAGCACCGAGGCCCTGGAAGCGGCCGACCACCCCACCGACCTCGCCCCGGACGGCCGTACGCACCTGCACCTCGACCACGCCCAGTACGGGCTGGGCAGCGCCTCCTGCGGACCGGGCCCCCTCCCGGAGCACCGGCTGTCCCCTGCCGAGTGCACCTTCGCCTTCGTGTTCCGAGCAGCACCCAGCGGAAAGGGAGACTCATGAGCACGGAGGAAACCCCCGCCTACCGCCCCGACTGGGGATCGCTGCGCGGCCACCGCGTCCCGGACTGGTTCCGGGACGCCAAGCTCGGCATCTGGTCGCACTGGGGCCCGCAGTCCGTCGCCCGGTCCGGCGACTGGTACGCCCGCCACCTGTACGGCCCCTACGACGGCACCGAGGAGTTCGAGCGGGAACGAACGAGCCGGCAGACCGCCGCGCACCGGAAGCGGTACGGGCACCCCTCACGGTTCGGCCACAAGGACCTGTGCGGGCTGTGGCGCGCCGAGAAGTTCGACCCCGAAGAGCTCATGGACCGCTTCCGGCGCACCGGCGCGCGCTACTTCGTCTCCATGGCGGCGCACTGCGACAACTTCGACCTGTGGGACTCCGCCCACCAGCCCTGGAACGCCGTCAACGTCGGGCCGCGCAGCGATATCGTCGCCCGCTGGGCCGCCGCGGCACGCGGCGCGGGCCTGCGCTTCGGGGTCAGCATGCACGCCGGCTCCTGGACGTGGCGCTGGCTGGACGCCGCCTTCGCCGCGGACGCCGAGGGGCCGGCGGCCGGTGTTCCGTACGACGGGCATCTCACCGCCGAGGACGGCCGGGGCCTGTGGTGGGAAGGGCTCGACCCGCGGGCCCTCTACGGCCGGCCGCGCCGCCCCGGCGAGCCGCCGGACCCGGACTTCATCGACGACTTCTACGCCCGGCTGCGCGATGTCACCACCCGCCACCGGCCCGAACTGGTCTACCTCGACGACTCACGGCTGCCCTTCGACAGCGGCAGCGTCTGCCCCGCCGCCCCGCCCAGCGAACGTGGCCTGGAATTCCTCGCCGACTACTACAACCGGGTGCCCGAGGGCGTGGTGAGCATCAAGACGGTGCCAGGACGCGACCGCGGGGCCGTGCTCCTGGACGTCGAACGCCAGCAGCTCGGCGACACCGACCCCGAGCCCTGGCAGTACGACACCAGCATCGGCGACTGGTTCTACTGCGACGGCTACCGCTACAAGACGGCGGACGAGATCGTCCATCTGCTCGTCGACACGGTCAGCAAGAACGGCTGCCTCCTGCTGAACGTGCCCCAGCTGCCCGACGGCACCCTGGACGACGCCACCGCGACCGTCCTGGACTCCCTCGGCGCGTGGGTCGAGCGCTGCGGCGAAGCCGTCTTCGGCACCCGCCCCTGGGCGAGATACGGCGAGGGGCCGACCCGCGTCACCGGTGAGCGCGCGAGGGAGTCGGCCCTCGCCTACACCGCGCGCGACATCCGCTTCACCCGGGCGCGGGACGTGCTCTACGCCTTCCTCATGGCGTGGCCGGACGACCGGACCGTGCGCATCCGCAGTCTGGGCCGGACCGCGGGGCTGCTGCCCGCCCCGCCCCGGCGGGTCACTCTGCTCGGGGCGGCCTCCGAGCCCCCGCGGTGGACCGTGCGTGATGACGCCCTGGAGGTGACCCTCCCGGCCCGGCCCCCGACGCCGTACGTCCAGGTCCTGCGGATCGACACCGGCCCGCCGGACGCCGACGAGGCCGGGCGGGCGGCGGCATGACCCGCCGCGCGCCCGGCGGTGAGGCGGCCGCCCCGCCCATCCGCGTACTCGGCCGCAGCGGCGTACCGGTCACCGCGCTGTCCTTCGGGTCCGCGGCCATCGGCCACCTGTTCACCCCGGTCGGCGACGAGCAGGCGTACGCCGCCGTGAACGCCGCGTGGGACGCGGGCATCCGCTACTTCGACACCGCGCCCCACTACGGCGCCGGCCTGGCCGAGCGCCGCCTCGGCCGGGCCCTGCGCACCCGTGCTCGCGACGGCTATGTGATCTCCACCAAGGTCGGCCGCCTGCTGGAGCCCGCGGAGCCGGGCCGGGACGGCCTCCCCGCCCACCGGCGCGTCTGGGACTTCAGCGCGGCCGGTGTCCGCCGCTCGATCGAGGACAGCCTGAACCGCCTCGGTCTCGACCGGGTCGACATCGTCTACCTCCACGACCCCGACGACCATGCCGAGCAGGCCTTCCGCGAGGGCTATCCGGAGCTGGAGCGGCTGCGCGGGGAGGGTGTGATCGGCGCGATCGGCGCCGGGATGAACCAGGCCGGAATGCTCACCCGCTTCGTCCGGGACACCGACGTCGACGCCGTGCTGTGCGCGGGCCGCTACACCCTCCTCGACCAGCGCGCCGGCGCCGCCCTGCTGCCCGCGGCGCGGGAACGCGGCACATCCGTGGTCATCGGCGGCGTCTACAACTCCGGGGTACTGGCCGACCCCCGCCCGGGGGCGATGTACGACTATGGGGCCGTCCCCCCGGACCTGCTGGACCGCGCCCGCCGTATGCGCTCCGTGGCCGAGCAGTACGGCACCACGCTGCGCGCCGCGGCCCTCGCCTTCTCGGCGGCGCCGGACCCGGTCGCGAGCGTTCTCGTCGGCGCGCGCTCAGCGGGGGAAGTCGCCGACGCGGCGGCGCAGTTCAGGGCTCCCGTGCCCGCGGACTTCTGGCGGGATCTGCGCGCGGAGGGGCTGCTGCCCCAGGACGTACTCACCCCCTGACCGACCCATTGTCGTCATGGTGGCGGACCAGATCCGGGAGAGCTGACCCGGGTCTCCTCCCGCGACCGGTGGCGGTCGGCTGGGCTGGGCGGTGGGCATGATGGTGACCTGCTGGAGGTTGGCGCGTGGCGGGAGGCTCGCGATGAAGCCGATGGTCTGCGCGATGTCCTGAGGGGTGAGCCATTCCGCCGTCTCTTTGGAGCTCTCCAGCCATGCGAGGGCTCCGTCGTCGGTGACGTGGTTCTGCAGTTCCGTGCCGACGATGCCTGGCTCGATGGCTGAGACGCGTACGTTCTTCGGTCCGTGGGTGATGTAGGCCTTGGTGGCGGAGTAGACGGCGAAGTTCGGAAAGACGCCCTGGGCCGCGATCGACGAGGTGTTGATCAGGTCGGCCACTCCGCGCTCCCCTGTGGCTTTGACGAGCTGGGGGGTGAAGGCGCCGATGGTGTTCATCAGGCCGGTGATGTTGAGGCCGATCTGGCGCTGCCACTGGTCGGTGGCCAGTTCCTCGATCGGCGCGGGGAGCATGATTGTTGAACAGCAGGTCGGCACCGCCCAGCTCGGCAGCCACCGCTCGGCTGCCGTCTGCACCGCCGTGGTGTCGGTCACGTCGACCGTCAGGGCCAGGGAGACGCCTCGCCGATGCCGCTGGAGGCGCCGGTGACGACCGCCACGCGGCCGGCACGCCGCCTCTCAGGGAGGGGGACGCGCCAAATTTGACGCTCATCGGCATTCGACGCACGTCGTACTATGACCTGAACACGCGGAAGTCGCCCCAAGGAGTCGCCATGGCCCGCCCCCGCACCTCTTCACGGACGGTGGAGCACCCTGCCATGGCGGAGGTCTCGCTGCAGCAGGTGCTGGACGCCCTGGTGGATCCGGTGCGGCGCGCCGTGGTGTCCCAACTGGCCCGCGCCGACGAGGGCATCAGCTGCGGCACCTTCGATGTGTCGGTGTCCCGGTCCACGCTGACGCACCACTTCAATGTGTTGCGGGAGGCGGGAGTGATCCGGCAGTACTACGTCGGGACGACGAAGATGAACACGCTCCGCACGGACGACATGGAAGAGCGATTCCCGGGCCTGCTGTCGGCGCTGGTGGCCGCATCCGCTCCGGAGGCGGGCGTCTCCGCCCGCTAGGCATCCGGTCGCAGTCGCTTCCGGCCAGTCGCTGTGCAAAGCATTGACACGATTCAACTCTGACGCGACAGTGAACGTCGCTGCCTCCGGGCGTCACAAGTGTCCACCGTTGTCGTGTAGCACTCACATGGGTGTGCGAGCGTGAGCCGCAGTGTGCCCAGTAGTTGAATCGTTTCATGTCTCGGATATGTGCAGCCCCTGCCCTGCTCTTGCCAAGCCCTCCTCACCCGGGAGACGCATGTGATCAGCAGAAGGAACCTCCTCGGCACCGCCACCGCTGCGGGCCCCGCCCTCACCGGCCTGACCGCCCTCGCGGCAACCACCGGGAAAGCCGAGGCAGCCGAGCCCGGATACGGTGGGCTCCGGGTCGAGAAGACCACCGTGGAGTACGCCGACCGTCCGCTCGGTCTGGACACCCCGCATCCTCGCCTCAGTTGGCAGCTCGGCTCGGACCGGCGCAACCAAGCGCAGAGCGCGTACCAGGTGCGCGTCGCGACCTCCCCAAGCCGGATCGGCGCCCCGGACGTCTGGGACAGCGGCAAGGTGAGCTCCCGTCAGTCCGTTCTGGTCCCGTACGACGGCCCGAAGCTGCGCGCCCGGACCCGTTACCACTGGGCCGTCCGGGTCTGGGACGGCCAGGGCAAGCCCTCGCCCTGGAGCGAGCCCACGTGGTGGGAGACCGGGCTGGGCACCGAGGACCAGGGGGCGGCGAAGTGGGTCGCCGCGCCGGACACGGTGACCCGCGGTCCCGACCTGGCCAAGGCCGACTGGGTCTGGTACCCCGAGGGCGACCCGGCCTCCAGCGCGCCCGCCGGGACCCGGTACTTCCGGGGCTCCCTCGATGTGTCCGGAAGTGTGCGGCTCTCCCGTCTGGCGCTGGTCGCCGACGACGGCTTCACCGCGTGGGTCAACGGCACCGCGATCGGGGGGCGCGCTCCCGTCCAGGAGAACTGGCGCCATCCGGTGGTCGTCGATGTCACCGATCTGCTCCGCGAAGGGGCCAACGCCATCGCCGTCGCCGCGGTCAACGCCTCGTCGAGCCCCGCCGGACTGCTGGGCGTCCTGGAGCTGACCGATGCGGACGGTGTCCGTTCCCTCACCACCTCCGCCGCCTGGAAGGCCACCGACGCGGAGCCGTCCGGTGACTGGCACCTGCCCGGATACGACGACGGCGGCTGGCCTGCCGCCAAGGTGCTCGCCCCGTGGGGCGGCGGGCCGTGGGGCAGGGTGCGGGCGGCGCAGCGGCCCGCCCTGGTGCGCCGCGACTTCCGGCTCGCCGCGAAGCCCGTCGCGCGGGCGCGGCTGTACTCGACGGCGCTCGGGTTGTACGAGGCCGAGATCAACGGCCACCGCGTCGGCCGGGACCAGCTCGCCCCCGGCTGGACCGACTACCGCAAGCGCGTCCAGTACCAGACGTACGACGTCACCGATCTGCTCCGGCGCGGTGCCAACGCCATCGGCGTGATCCTCGCGTCCGGCTGGTACTCCGGCAGCGTCGCCTGGCTCGGGCAGGAGCAGTACGGCGAGCGGCCCGCCCTGCGGGCGGAGCTCGAGGTCACGTACGCCGACGGCAGCACCGACCGCATCACCACCGACGCGGACTGGCGCTGCGCCACGGGCCCGATCCTGGCGGCCGACCTGATGGCCGGAGAGGAGTACGACGCCCGGCTGGAAGTGGCCGGCTGGTCCTCTGCCGCGTTCGACGACGCCGTCTGGAAATCCGTCGACGTCGTGCCGGCCGACACCACATCCGCCGTTTCCGTGGTGGCCCAGGCGGATGCCCCGATCCGGGTGGCGAGGGAGCTGGCCGCCGTCCGCGTCACCGAGCCCAAGCCCGGTGTGTACGTCTTCGACCTGGGCCAGAACATGGTGGGCTCGGTGCGGCTGCGGGTCCGTGGCGAGGCCGGGCGGACCGTGCGGCTGCGCCACGCCGAGGTCCTGGACAAGGACGGCATGCTCTACACCGCCAATCTGCGCACCGCCCAGGCGACCGACTCGTACACCCTGAAGGGCTCGGGGACGGAGACGTTCGAACCGCGCTTCACCTTCCACGGTTTCCGCTATGTCGAGGTCACCGGCTACCCCGGTACTCCGGACGCAAAGGCCGTCACCGGACGCGTCATGCACACCGGAGCCCCCTTCACCATGTCGTTCACGACCGATGTGCCGATGCTCAACCAGCTGCACCGCAACATCACCTGGGGTCAGCGGGGCAACTTCCTGTCCATCCCCACCGACACTCCGGCCCGCGACGAACGGCTCGGGTGGACGGGGGACATCAACGTCTTCTCCGCCACCGCCGCCTACACCATGGAATCCGCGCGCTTCCTCGCCAAGTGGCTCCGAGACATGCGCGACGGGCAGTCCGACGCCGGCGCGTTCCCCGATGTCGCGCCCCGCATCGGCAACCTCGGCGAGGGCACGGCCGGCTGGGGCGACGCCGGCGTCACCGTGCCATGGAACCTCTACCAGGCATACGGGGACCGGCAGGTACTGGCGGACAACTTCCCCGCGATGCGCGCCTGGATCACCTATCTGGAGCAGCACAGCAGCGGGTATCTGCGGCCCGCTGAAGGATACGGCGACTGGCTCAACGTGGACGACGAGACCCCCAAGGACGTCATCGCCACCGCCTACTTCGCGCACAGCACCCAGCTGGTCGCCAAGGCCGCCCGGGTGCTGGGTCACGACCCCGCGCCGTACGACACGCTGGCCGCGAAGATCCGCGAGGCGTTCAACCGGGCGTATGTGTCCGCCGACGGCACCATCAAGGGCAACACCCAGACGGCCTACGTCCTGGCGCTGTCCATGGACCTGCTGCCGGACGGCGCGCGAACACCCGCCGCCGACCGGCTCGTCGAGCTGATCCGAAGCAAGGACCGGCATCTGTCCACCGGCTTCCTCGGCACCCCGCGCCTGCTGCCCACGCTCACCGCCACCGGCCACACCGACGTCGCCTACCAACTGCTGGAACAGCGGACGTTCCCCTCCTGGGGATACCAGATCGACCGGGGCTCGACGACGATGTGGGAACGCTGGGACTCCCTCAGACCCGACGGGAGCTTCCAGGATCCGGGTATGAACTCGTTCAACCACTACGCCTACGGCTCGGTCGGCGAGTGGATGTACCAGAACATCACCGGCATCGGCATCGGCGAGCCCGGCTTCCGCGGCATCGTCATCCGGCCCCGCCCAGGCGGTGACGTACACGAGGCGAACGGGCGCTACGACTCTCTCTACGGCCCGATCACCACACGGTGGACACGGGCGAATGACGGCGCGTTCACCCTGGACGTGTCCGTGCCGGTCAATACGACCGCCGAGGTATGGCTGCCCGCCGCCACCTCCCGCGCCGCGTCCCGGATCAGCCACGCCGGGGCGACCTTCCTGCGCCTCGACGATGGCTGCGCCGTCTACGGCGTGGGCTCCGGCTCGTATCGCTTCACCGCCCCCTGAGATGGCGCTCGCCCGGGCCGAGGACGGCGGCCCGGGCGAGCGCCACCTCCGAGAGCAGGCCGACGATCCTCATTCCAGTCCTCCTCGTTTGACGAGCTGAGCCGCGATCACATTGCGCTGGATCTCGTTGGTGCCCTCACCGACGATCATCAGGGGTGCGTCGCGGAAGTAACGCTCCACGTCGAACTCGGTGGAGTAGCCGTAACCACCGTGGATACGGACGGCGTTGAGCGCGATCTGCATGGCGGTCTCGGAGGCGAACAGCTTCGCCATGCCCGCCTCCATGTCCACGCGCCGGCCCGCATCGGCCTCGCGCGCCGCGTACAGGGTGAGCTGGCGCGCCGCGGCCAGCGAGGTGGCCATGTCGGCGAGGTAGTTGCCGATCGACTGGTGTTTCCAGATCGGTGTGCCGAACGACTCGCGCTCCTGCGCGTAGGCCAGCGCGTCCTCGAACGCCGCCCGGCCGACCCCGAGCGCACGGGCGGCGACCTGGAGCCTGCCGGTCTCCAGCCCCTTCATCATCTGGGCGAACCCCTTGCCCTCGACACCGCCCAGCACGGCGTCGGCCGGTGCCCGGTAGCCGTCGAAGGACAGCTCACAGCTCTCCACGCCCTTGTAGCCGAGCTTGGGCAGATCGCGGGAGACCGTCAGACCGGGCCCGTGCTCGGCCAGCAGGATGGAGATGCCCTGGTGCGCGGGGGGGGCATCGGGGTCGGTTTTGCACAGCAGGGCGATGAGCCGGGAGCGGCGGGAGTTGGTGATCCAGGTCTTCGAACCGCTGACCACATAGCCATCCGCCTCCCTGCGGGCGACGGTGCGCATGGCCTGCAGATCGGAGCCGCCGCCCGGCTCGGTGAGCGCCATGGTGGCGCGGATCTCGCCGGTGGCCATCTTCGGCAGATAGTGGTGCTTCTGCTCCTCGGTGCCGAAGTGCAGCAGCAGCCTGGCGACGACGGTGTGGCCGCCCATCGCGCCCGCCAGGCTCATCCAGCCGCGGGCGAGTTCTTCGGTGATCAGGACGTAGCAGGGGGTGGAGACGGGGGTGCCGCCGTACTCCTCGGGGACGGCGAGCCCGAAGATGCCGAGCCGTTTCATCCGCTCGATCAGCGCCTCGGGGTAGGTGTTGGCGTGTTCGAGGACCTGGACGACCGGTTTGACGTCCCTGTCGACGAAGTCGCGCACCGTACTGACGATGAACTGCTCGTCCTCGGACAGGATATCGAGGGTGCTCATGCTGTGAGGCTCCTGGAAGACGGGGTGTGTGCGGGCGGGCGGTTCAGATGACGCCCTCGGCCCGGAGGGTGTCGATATCGGCGGCGCAGTGTCCCAGTCCGGCGAGGATGGCGTCGGTGTGCTCGCCGACGGCCGGGACCGCGTCCATACGAGGGGTGACCCCGGCGAGGTCCACGGGTGGCAGCAGCGCGGGCACCACGGCACCCGGGATGCGTACGTCGCGCCAGCGGCCCCGGGCGTCCAGTACGGGATGGTCGAGGAACTGCTCGACGCTGTTCACCCCCGCGTTGGCGATGCCCGCCGCGTCCAGCAGTTCCATCGCCTCCCCGCTCGCCAGGGCGCGGAACCGCTCGGCCACGATCGCGTCGAGCTCCTGGCGATGGGCCACCCGGGCCGGTCCGGTGGCGAACCGAGGGTCGTCCACCAGCTCCGGGCGGTCCAGGAACCGCTCGCACAGCGCGGTCCACTCCCGCTCGTTCTGGACGGAGAAGAGGACTTCCCTGCCGTCGGCGGCCGGATAGGCGCCGTACGGGGCGATGGTGGCGTGCCGGGTGCCGAGCCGTGGCGGCTGGGTGCCGCCGTGGCGGGTGTAGTACGCGGGCTGGCTCAGCCACTCGGCCAGCGCCTCGAACAGGGACACCTCCACGGGACGGGCGACACCGCTGGTCGCGCGGGTGAAGAGCGCGGTGAGGATCCCCGAGTACGCGTACATCCCGGCCGCGATGTCTGCGATCGACACCCCCACCCGGGCCGAGCCCCTTTCGTTGCCGGTGAGCGAGACCAGACCGGTCTGGCACTGCACCAGCAGGTCGTACGCCTTCCGGTCGGCCCATGGCCCGCTGGTGCCGTAGCCGGAGATGGTGCACGGGATGAGGGCGGGGTGGCGCTCGGTGAGGGCGTCCGCGCCCAGGCCCAGCCGGGTGGCCGCGCCCGGCGCGAGGTTCTGCACGAACACATCGGCCTCACCCAGCAGCCGCTCCAGGATGTCCCGGCCGCGCGCCGACTTCAGGTCCAGGGTCAGGGATTCCTTCGACCGGTTGAGCCATACGAAGTAGCTGGACTCGCCGTGCACCGTGGTGTCGTACCGGCGGGCGAAGTCGCCCCCGCCCGGGCGCTCCACCTTGATGACCCGGGCGCCGAGGTCGGCCAGCTGGCGGGTGGCGAACGGGGCCGCCACCGCCTGCTCGACGCTGACGACGGTGATGCCGGAGAGCGGCGGCTCGGTCATGGGCGACCTCCAGACAACTGACTGACCAGGACTTGTCATCATGGACACTCATGATGTTGTTCGTGAAATAGCAATCCGTGATGCAGTCATGCCGGGTGAGGATGGCAGGGAGCGTGGGCGGTGGACGTCAGACAACTCAAGGAACTCGTCACGGTCGCCGAGGTCGGCAGCGTCACCCGGGCCGCGGAGCTGCTGCATCTGGTGCAGCCCGCGGTCACCCGGCAGATCCGCGCCCTGGAGCAGGAGCTGGGCGTCGCCGCTCTTCGAGCGGACCCGGCAGGGCATGCGGCAGACCGAGTCCGGCGCCATCATGGTCGACCGTGCCCGCCGGGCCCTGAAGAAACTGGAGCGCGCCCGTGTCGAGGTCCAGCCGACCCCGGGCGTGGTGACCGGCATCGTCACCGTGGGCCTGCTGGAGAGCACCACCGAGCTGCTGGCGGAGCCACTGGTGTCCGCGCTCGCCCGCGACCATCCCGGGATCGAGCTGCGCCTGCTGACGGCGTACTCCGGACACCCGCAGCAATGGCTGGACGACGGAGACCTGGACGTGACGCTGCTCTACAACCTGGCCGGCACCCCGTCGTTGAACGTCCGCCCCCTGGTGCGCGAGCATCTGTGGGTGGTCGCGCCCCCGTCCGAGGGGCTGCGCGGCGAGCGCCCCGTCCCCCTCGCGCGGGTCGCCGAGCGTCCGCTGGTCATGCCCGCGGCCGGACACGCCCTGCGCAGCCTGATCGACGGGGCCGCCGGCCGGGCCGCGGTCGAGACGGACATCGTCGTGCAGACCAACTCCATGCGGCTGCAGAAACAGCTCGTCCGGGCCGGCCACGGCTGGACCATCCTGCCGGGGGTGGGCATCGCCGAGGACGTGGCCGATGGCACGCTCAGCGCGGCCCCGCTGCGCGACCAGGACGTATGGCGCTCGATCGTCCTGGCCACGCCACGCAACGGGCGGACACCACCCGCGGCCGAGGTCGTCGCCCGGGAGCTGGTCCGCTATATCGTCTCGGCCGTGCAGCAGGCGCGATGGCCCTCCGCCCAACTGCACGCGCAGATCGCCCGCACCGACGACATATGACGCGCGGGCCGGGGAACAGCTCGCCGGACACCCCGGTGAGAACCAGACAGCCCAACGAGGAAAGGCAAGAAACCCGCATGACACCCACCGACGGCCACCAGCCGAACGGCCACGCACGCGCACTGGACGGCACCCTCCTCGCCTATCAGCGCCAGGGCACCGGACGGCCGCTGGTGCTCCTGGCGGGCCAGGCGAACAACCACCACTGGTGGGACGGCATACGCGAGGACTTCCACGCCACGCACACCACCCTCACCATGGACTGGCGCGGCACGGGGGAGAGCGGCAAACCCGATGAGCCCTACTCGACGCGGGGCTTCGCCGACGATGTGATCGCCGTCCTCGACCACCTGGGCATCGAGCGCGCCGACCTGTACGGGACCTCCATGGGCGGGCGGGTCGCCCAATGGGCCGCCGCCCGCCATCCGGACCGGATCCGGCGGCTCGTCCTCGGCTGCACCTCACCCGGCGGGCCCCAGGCGAGGGAGCGCGATATGGCGGTGCGGCGCTCCCTGGCGCAGGCCGATGCGCGGGCGGCGAGGGAAGCGCTGACCGACCTCATGTACACCCCGGCCTGGCGGTCCGGACACCCCGGGCCCTATACGACCCTCGGCGACCCCGCCATGCCGCCGCACGCCCGGCGGCGCCACCTGGTGGCCAGCAATGAACACGACGCCTGGGACGCACTCCCGCTGATCAGCGCGCCCACGCTGATCCTGCACGGAGCGGAGGACCGGCTCACCCCCGCCGCGAACGCACCGCTGCTCGCCGCGCGCATTCCCCGGGCGCGTACCCACATATTCGAGGGCGCCCGGCATGGATATTTCGAAGAGTGCCGCCCGGCGGCCGGGGCGATCGTGGCGTCGTTCCTGGCGGAGCCGGAAACCGCGGACGACGTGTGAGTCTCATGCCACCACGGCATGTGGCCATCACTGTTTTCCATTGTCCAATTCCAGCCATCAGCGCACATGATGGGAACAGGCGACCTGAGTGCCGCCGAGCCGCACGCAAGGACAGACCATGCCAGCCACCCCGCCCCCGATCGGCTCCTACGTCACATCGTGGCGCCCCGCCCCGGCCACCGACGAGGACTCCCTGAACCCGGGTCCCGCCGGCGCCGTGTCCGCACTCCTCGATCTGTCCGACACGGTCGCCGGAACCGGAGATCCGCTGCCACCCCTGTGGCAGTGGTTCTACTTCCTGCACTGGCCCGCCCAGCACGAACTGGGCGCCGACGGCCATCTGCGCGACGCCCGCTTTCTGCCGCCCATCCCCGACCGGCAGCGCATGTTCGCCGGGGGACGCTGCGAGATCAGCGAACCGCTGCGCCTCGGTGAGCCCACCGAACGCGTCAGCAGGCTGCGCGCGGTGACACCCAAACAGGGCCGCACCGGCGAGCTGCTGTTCATCACCGAGCGCCAGGAGTTCCGGCAGTCCGGCCGCCTGTGCGTGGTCGAGGAACAGGACATCGTCTACCGCTCGGGCCGCGGCCCCGGCGGACAGCATCCGACCGCACTCGACGACCAGGCCACCGCCACGGCCGAGGGCCCGTGGCGGCTGAGCCTGCAACCGGACCCCACGCTGCTGTTCCGGTTCAGCGCCCTGACCGCCAACGCGCACCGCATCCACTACGACGCCCCGTACTGCCGTGACACGGAGGGCTATCCGGGCCTCGTCGTCCACGGCCCCCTGCTGGCCCTGCTCATGCTCGAACTGGTCCGCCGCAACGCCCCCGAGCGGCGTGTACGCGCCCTGTCCTACCGGCTGTGGCGACCGGTCTTCGCCGGCGAGCGCATCCTGGCCGACGGCACGGCCGCCGACGGGCAGGCCGGGCTCCGCATCGCCACCCACCGGGAGGCACGCCACGCCACCGCCGAGGTGACATTCGCATGAGCGCTCCGCACGGCGGCCGGGCGCGGTGCATACTGGCGCAGCGGATTACCGGAAACTTTTCGGACCCGACCACCCCAACGTCGTCATCGCTGCCGGGTGCTTCCGACCCATGCTGAGAAGACACAGTTCAGAAGGTCATCGGCGAAAGCGAGGCGGGGAGTTCCTTCCGGAATAATTCCGGAATCAAGCGTTGACGTCGCATCGGTCTCGCAGCATACTCCGACCGCGTAACACCGCCCCTCACCCGAACCCGCGCTCAAGGAGGAAGAATGCTCGGAAACGCGCGCAACCGCTTACGGATCGCGCTCAGCGCCGCGGCCACCGCCGCCGTGGCGGCGTTCTCGGTGGCGGTCTCCCCGGCGGCGGCCTCCCTGGCGGCCACGCCCGGGGAGGCACGCACCGACGCGGCCTGGGCCAACTGCCCCAACGGGTACGTGGGTCTGACGTACGACGACGGACCGAACCCCGCATCGACGCAGGCGCTGCTCAACGCTCTGCGGGCGGGCGGGGCCAAGGCCACCTTCTTCATCTGGGGGCAGCACGCCGAGCAGTACCCGGACCTGCTCAAGGCCGAGCAGGCGGCGGGCATGTGGATCGCCAACCACACCGCCACCCACGCCCACCTCACCCAGATCGGCGAACCGGCCGCGTACAACGAGATCGCCACCGCCCAGAACACCATCAAGCGCATCACCGGACAGTCCCCCACCCTCTTCCGGCCGCCTTACGGGGAGACCAATGCGCAGGTCAAGGCGGATGCGGCCCGTCTCGGGCTGACCGAGGTCCTGTGGAGCGTGGATTCCCAGGACTGGAACGGCGCCAGCACCCAGCAGATCGTCCAGGCCGCCGCCACCATGCGGGCGGGCAGCATCATCCTCATGCACGACGGTGGCTATCAGGCCACCGTCAGCGCCGTGCCGCAGATCCTCAGCGGGCTCGCCGCGCGGGGGCTGTGCCCCGGCCGGATCACCGCCGGAGCCGGCGGTGGCGCGGTCGTCACCGCTCCCTGAGCCCGTCGTCGGCCGAGCCGACACCGGGTCAGATGAACCGGTGGCCGCGGAAACCTTAACAAGCGGCCACACGTGCCGCGTTCTTGTCGTATGTTTCACAGATGAGCTCACATGATCTGGAGCCCCGAACTCCGTCCACACTGGTGGGCAAGATAGACAGCGCCCTGGCGGTGCTGATCATCATCGGGATCGCCTACGGGCTGTACTGGCTGGTTTCCGCCCTCGTCTCGTCCTACATAGGATTCTTCACCAAATAGGCGTGTCGAGACGGCTCTGGTCGCGGGGGGCGAGGGCGACCTCGTACCCCTCGCGGCCAGGGGCTCCGGGCGACGGCGGCGCCCGGGCGGGGGTCTGCACCGGAGGGGTCGAACGGCGGATGGTCGAACGGCAGCGCTCCGCGATGTAGTCTCATTGATTGATACTGCGTTTCACTCACGGAGGCTGTATGACCTCGCCCGCCACCACCTCCTCTGTTCTCGGGCCGGGCTCCGGCGCTCTGGACCGCGGTCTGGCCATCCTCGACCACATGGCTGTGGCCCGCACATGCTCCACCCAGGACCTCGCCGCGACGCTGGGGCTCAGCCGCAGCACCGCCTACCGGCTGGTCGACCGCCTTGTCGAGGGCGGCTGGCTCGCCGTGGAGCAGGGGAGCGGGCTGTTGCGGCTCGGGCCCTCGGCCACGCGACTGGCCTCCGCCGCGGTGAGCTCGACGGATCTGACCGCCACGGCGATGCCGATCATCTCCCGGCTGATGCGGGAGACCCGGGAGACGGCCAGCCTCGGGGTGCCGAACGGTGTGAACATGGTGTTCGTCCATCGCGAGCGCGGTCCGCGCCCGGTGGCGGTGACGAGCGAACTGGGGGCGGGGCGGCCACTGCACTGCACCTCGCTGGGGCGGGCCTACCTGGCGGCTCTTCCGGAGCAGGCGCTGGAAGAGAAGCTGGCGGAGCTCGTGGCGTCGAGCGAATCCCCGGTGGATGAGGACTCGGTCGGCGATCTGCGGAAGATCCTCCAGGAGACGCGGGACCGCGGCTGGTCGGAGGACCGGCGGGAGTTCGACGAGTCCAGTTGCTGCTGTGGGGCCGCTGTTTACGACCACACCGGTATGCCCGTCGCGGCGATCAGCGTCGCCGGAGTGGCGGAGCGCATGGAGCGGATCCTGAGTGAAGTCGGTCCGCTGGTGGCCGAGGCGGCCGCCGAGATCTCAGCGGGCCTCGGCCACGTACGGCGCTGAGCGTCGGCCCCGCGGCACGGGGCCATGAGGGTCAGTGCGCCCGGACCAGGACGCTGTGGTCCTCCAGCCGGTGGGCGCGTACCCATTCCTCGTGGATGGTGACCCCGATACCGGGGCCGTCGGGGATGGCCACGGTGCCGTTCTCCGGTGTGAGAGGCGTTGCGAGGACGCCCTCACGCAGCTGGTTCTCGCCCCGGTCGAATTCGAAGATCAGCGGCTCTCCGCCGGCCATGCCGAAGGGCGCCCGGGGTGTCGCCGACAGCAACTGGAGCGTCGCGGCTTGCGCGACTCCGGTGCCCCAGCAGTGCGGCGACAGCCGCAGGTTGAAGGCCGCGGCGAGTTGGCGGATGGCCTGGGCCTCGGTGAAGCCGCCGCATTTGGCCAGGTCGGGCTGGACGATGTCGAAGCGGTGCTCGGCGATGGGGTCCCGGAAGCCGTAGCGGGTGTAGAGGGCTTCGCCCCCGGAGAGCGGCAGATGTGCATCGCGCAACTCGCGCCAGCCGACGCTGTCTTCGGGCGGCAGCGGCTCCTCCACCCAGTACGGGTCGAGGTCCCGTATCCGGGCCAGGGAGCGGCGGACGGTCGCGACGGTGCAGTTGGCGTTGTAGTCGACGATCACCAGGCCGTCGTCGCCCATGGCCGCGCGGGCGGCGGCCGTACGCTGCCGGTCCTCATCCGGCGTCAGCCCGATCTTGATCTTGACGGCGGTGAAGCCCTCGGCGGCGTGGGCGGCCATCGTGTCCCGGAATTCGCCGGGGTCGCGGGTGGCCGTGACATAGCCGGAGGAGGCGTACGCGTCGACCCGTTCGTGGAGCCGGCCGCCCAGAAGGTGGGCCACCGGGACGCCGAACGCGCGGGCCTGCGCGTCCCAGAGCGCGATGTCGATGCCGCTGGCGGCCGCCACATGAGGGCCACCGGCGGTGAGGTGGTAGCCGAGGGAGAGCCGGTCCAGGATGCGGTCCTCCCGGATGTCGGAGGGCTGCCCCACCAGTGCCTGGGCCTGGTCGGCGAGGAACGGGGCGATCAGCCGCGGCGGGCCGAAGGACTCGCCCCAGCCGACGGAGCCGTCCGAGGTGGTGACCTTCACCAGGGTGGCGACGCGTACCGGCAGCCGGACCTTGGAGGCGCCGTAGCCGCCGTCCGGCAAATGCGCCTCGAGGGGAAAGGTCTCGACTTCGGTGACGACGGTTCGTGTGCTCATGCCCGCCTTTCCAGGGTGGCGTCGTAGTCGTCGATGTTCCGAGGTGTCCACACCGGGCCGTTCTCGGTCTGCGGCGGACGGGCCTGGGCCGCCATGCCGCCGTCGACGTTGAAGACCTGCCCGGTGACCCACTGCGACAGGTCGGAGGCGAGATAGACCGCGCTGGTGGCGATGTCGTCGGGGGTTCCCTCGCGGTTCAGGGGGATCTGCGCGGCCCGGAAGTGGCGGGCCTGCGGGTCGGGGTCGCTGGTGTCGACCTCAACGGAGCCGGGGCGCAGCGCGTTGACGCGGATGTTCCAGGGGGCGAGGTCGACGGCGACGGCCCGGGTGAAGGAGTCCACACCGCCCTTGACCGTGTCGTAGGGGATGTGGTTGCGGTGGGCGCGGGCGGCGGCGTGGGAGCTGATGTTGACCACGGTGCCGGGCTTTTCCGCGTCGGCGAGCGCCCTGGCCATGCGGTGGGTGGGGTGGAACAGCAGCCCCAGATTGACCCGGTGGAACTCGTCCCACACCTCCCCGGTGAGCCGCAGGAAGGGGCCGAAGGCGCGCGTGTCCACGCGTGCGTAGGCGTTGTTCACGAGGGTGTCGACGAGGCCGAAGTGGCTCTCGGCGGCGGTGAACGCCTCTTCGGCGCCGGCTGCCGTGCACAGGTCGTTGACGACGGCGAGGGCGTTTCCGCCGTTCGCGCGGATGTGTTCCACCGTGGCGTCCGCCGCGTCGGCCGCGGTGTCCGCGACCACGACCCGTGCGCCTTCGGCGGCGAAGCGCAGGGCGATACCCCGACCGATGTTGCGGGCGCCCCCGGTGACCAGCGCCGTCCGCCCGCGCAGCAGGCCGTATCCGCGGGGCGGGCCACCTCTGTGCTCGGCCTCGGGATCGAGGGGGTGGTTCATGAGGTGCTTCCGTTCTCGCTCTGAGCGCTCTTGTCCTGCTGCTTGCGGTCGTACCGCTCGCGCAAGTCTTCCTCGATCTCCTCCAGGGTGCGGCCCCGGGTCTCATGCACGAAGAACTTGCAGAAGAGGAGGCCGAGGACGTTGCCGCCGACGAAGAAGATCATGGTGTTGGTCAGGCCCCAGGCGTCACGCATGACGGGGAAGCCGAAGGTGATGCCGAGGGTGGCCAGCCAGGTGACCATGCCGGCGACACCCATCGCCGCGCCCCGGACCCGCAGCGGGAAGATCTCGCCGAGGACCACCCAGTTCACCGGCCCCCACGTCAGGGAGTAGCTGACGAACATGATGCTCATCGCGGTGAGCATGGCGCCCGGACTCATGGCGTCGCCGCGCGAGGCCTCGTACGCCATCCAGCTCATGCTCACAGCCATCGCCGCGCTTCCGGCGAGGAACAGGAACCGGCGGCCGAGCCGGTCGATCAGCTGAAGGCCGACCATGACGGAGAGGACCTTCACGGTGCCCAGGATGATCGTGAAGTAGAGGGCGTTCTCATGCGGCAGCCCAAGGCTCTCGAAGATCGTGGGAGCGTAGTAGGTGACGATGTTGAGCCCGGTGTACTGGGTCAGGATCGGAATGCCGATGCCGATGATCATCGCCGGCCGGATCCAGCCGGCCAGCAGCTCGCGGCGGTGCGGGGTGTGCGTGGTCACCTCGCGGATGGCCGCGATATCGCGGTCCGCCTCCTCGGCCGAGCGGGTGCCGGCGAGCAGCGCCCGGGCTTCTTCTTCGCGGCCGTGGAGGATCAGCCAGCGGGGGCTCTCCGGCAGCAGCTTCAGCCCCGCGATCAGGACGACGGCCGGGGCGGCTCCCGTGGCCAGCATCGTCCGCCAGTCACCGCTGCCGGACAGGGCGAGGTTGGTGAGATAGCCGAGCAGCAGCCCGGTCACGATCATCAACTGGTTCAGTCCGGCGAGCCGGCCCCGGGTGCGGGCCGGCGCCATCTCCGACAGATAGACCGGCACCAGGGAGGAAGAGCCGCCCACCGCGAGCCCCAGGAAGATCCGGGCGGCGATGAGCCAGGTGTTGTTCTGGGCCACCGCGCAGGTGAGGGAGCCGACGATGTAGATCAGGCCGATCACGAAGATCACGGGTCGGCGGCCGAAGCGGTCGGCGAGCCGCCCGGCGACAAGGGCGCCGAACACGGCGCCGCCCGCGATGCCACCGACGATCAGCCCCGTGGTGACCGCACTGGCGGGGAAGCCCGGTGTCTTCTGGATGAAGGTCAGGGCGCCCGCGATGACGCCTGTTTCGTAGCCGAACAGAATGCCGCCGAGGGCGCCGAAGAAGTAGATCACCGCCGGGCGCGGGGACCGCGGGTGCGGTGTTCTCGCTTCGTTCGTCGGCTGGTCTGCGGCTCTGGCAGCGGCGCTGACTGAGTTCGTCATGGTCGCCTCCTTGCGACGCCCACCCTATCGTCCCAGCAATTGGGAATGGGCGTCATTCAGTGGGAAGTAGTGTGTTGAAGGTAGGGCAGGACGCCCCCGGCCGCAATGGCCGGTTCATGTCGTAGGGAGCTACAGATGTCACGGATTCGCATCGGCGCCGGTCGGGCGGCAGCCGAGATCGACGAGCAGGGTGCCGAGTTGTGTTCGCTGCGATACCGCACGGAGGGGCAGCCGGGGGCAACGGAACTGCTCTGGCAGGCGGAACGGGCCTGGCCCTGGCACGCGCCGCTGCTCTTCCCCGTCATCGGCCGGATGAACGGCGACCGGCTGCGGCACGACGGCACGTACTACGCCATGCCCAAGCACGGATTCGCCCGCGACCGGCGGTTCACGGTCGAGCGCCACGACGCCACCACCGCCGTGCTCACGCTGAGGGACGACGCGGCATCTCGCCGGCTCTTCCCGTTCCCCTTCCGGCTCACGGTCGGCTACGCGGTCGAGGGCAGCCGTCTCACGGTGTCGTACGCCGTGCACAACCCGGGCCCAGGGACGCTGTCGGCGTCACTGGGCGTCCATCCGGGCTTCCGCTGGCCACTGCCCGGCGCTGCCGACAAGCGTGGCCATACGGTGCTCTTCGAACGGCCGGAACCCGCGCCCGTGCGACGGGTCGAGGACGTGCTGCTGCTCCCCGAGCGGCACCCCACACCGGTGCGCGATCGGACACTCCGCCTGGACGGGGCCCTGTTCACCGATGGCGCCGTGATCCTCGAAGCGCTCAACAGCTCGAGCCTCGCCTACAGCGCCCCCGGCTCGCCCAGGGTGACCCTGAGCTGGCACGGATTCCGGCAGCTGGCCCTGTGGTCGCCGCCCGAGGCCGATCTGCTGTGCATCGAGCCGTGGTACGGCCTGCCCTCCCCGATCGGATCCGACGGCGAGTACGCGGCAAGTCCCGGCCAGTTCCACCTCGCCGCGGGCCGGTCACGGACGTTCGGCTTCGGCGTCGAGATCAGTCCGGCACGGTGAGCCGCCCGTCGACGCGCCGGGGAATCCCGGCGTAGCCGTCCCGCAGCTCTTCGGGAAGCACCTCCTGCGGCGCGTTCTGCCAGGTGACAGGGCGCAGAAAGCGCCGCACCGCGTACGGACCCACCGAGGTGTGCAGGCTGTTCGTCGACGGCCAGGGGCCACCGTGGTGCTGCGCCCAGGAGACCAGGACGCCGGTGGGGAAGCCGTTGTAGAGCAGGCGACCGGCCAGGGGCCGCAGCACGTCGGTGAGACGGCGCACCGTCTCCGTCTCATCGGCCTCGGCGTGGATGGTCCCCGTCAGCGATGCGGGCAGCGCCCGCAGAACGGCCTCCGCGCGGCCGGGCGCGTAGCGGACCACGACGGCGGCCGGGCCGAAGCACTCTCCGACGGGCTCGTCCCCGAGCGTTTCGGAGTCGATCTCGAACAGCCGCGGCGTCACCGAGAACCCGGACCCGGACGGGGCCCCGCCCTCGGCGGCCGCCATCCCGCCGGCACGGTGGCGCAGCTCCTCGGTGCCGGCCTCGTACGCGGCGGCGATACGGGAGTTGAGCAACGTGGCGGCCGACGCCTGGTCGATGAGCCGGGCGGCCTCGGCGACCAACGCGTTGCCCGCTTCCCCGGCGGGGACGAGGACAAGGCCGGGCTTGGTGCACAGTTGCCCGGCCGAGCCCGTCACCGAGGCGACGAGTCCCGCCGCGATCTCGGCCGGCCGGGCCCGCGCCGCGCCCTCGGTGACGACCACCGGGTTCAGACCGGCCAGCTCACCGTAGAACGGGATCGGATCCGGACGCGCGCCCGCGATGTCGAGCAGCGCCCGGCCGCCCGTGAGGGAGCCGGTGAACCCCACGGCCTTGATGTCCGGATGGGCGACCAGGGCGGTGCCCGCCTCCCGGCCGAACACCAGCCCCAGCAGCCCGTCCGGACCGCCGGCCGCCGCGACGGCCGAGACCATCGTCTCGAAGACCAGCCGCGACAGGGCCGGGTGGGAGTCGTGGGCCTTGACCACGACGGGACACCCGGCGGCCAGTGCCGACACCGTGTCCCCGCCCGGTACGGAGAACGCCAGGGGGAAGTTGCTCGCCCCGAAGACCGCGACCGGCCCGAGCGGGACCAGCATGCGGCGTAGATCGGGCCCGGCGCCCATCGGTGTCTCGTCCGCGTGGTCGATCGTCGCCTCCAGGAAGCCGCCGTCCTCGACGACCTCGGCGAACAGACGGGCCTGGTAGACGGTGCGGGTCAGCTCGCCGCCAAGACGCGCCTCGGGCAGCGCGGTCTCCCGCATCCCGAGGGCGACGATCTCCGGCCGCCGGGCCTCCAGCCCGTCGGCGACGGCCCGCAGGACCGCGGCGCGCAGCGGACGGCCACCGGCCTCGTACGGAACGGATGCGGCGGTGGCACGTTCGACGACGGCGTCGAGCTCCTTGGGGGTGGTCGCGGTCGCGACGTCGTCGACGGCGCGGCCGGTGCTCGGGTCGATGCTCTGTATGACGTTCACAGGATGTCCCTGGCCAGGTGTGGTGCGGTCAGTGTTCGGTGGCGGCGTATTCGGCATCGGGATGGGGGCGCTTCACGGGCGGCTCCATCTGATGGCCGCCCGCGGCGTAGTCGTAGCCCTGCAGCGTCACCTCGGAACGCCCGTCGGACGCCGAGGCGTAGAAGGCGCGGATCTCGGTGATCAAGCCCGTGTCGGGGTCGAAGCGGTACCACTCGTCGCCCCGGAGGTAACCGCCGGGCCTGGTCTTCCAGTGCGTCCACTCGATGACGGCCTGGAAGGTCTCCGGCTCGATGACGAGGCGTTCGATGGACCAGGCGGAGCCGATGGTGAGGACGAGCCGGCGCCAGTTCTCGGCGATCGTCGTACTGCCGACCCACGGCCCTTCCAGGCCGGGCGGGAAGTAGTGGACCGCGTCGGGGGTGAACTGGGCGGCCATCTTGGCCACATCGGCCTCGTTGCAGCCGTCGAAGTACGTACGGATCGTGGACTCCATCCGGGCGCGTTGCGCGGCTGGGGGAAGATCGGCGAACCGGCTCATGCGCGGGCCTCCTGGGTCTGGTGTTCCGGGCGTTCCGGGTGCTCTTGGTGCTCTTGGTGTTCTTGGTGGGCGGACTTCCACTCCTCGTATTCCTTCAAGGTCTCGGGGCTGGGCGGGTAGGTGCCCCACAGCGGTTGCCCGTCCCGCACCCGCTGCTGGAGCCACCCCTCCAGCCGCTCCTGCTCGACGGAGGGCTCGGCGATCTCCGCGGCGAGGGACCGTGGCACGACGATGACCCCGTCGCGGTCGCCCACGAGGACGTCTCCCGGGTAGACCGCGACCCCCGCGCAGGCGATGGGCACGTTGAGGTCGGCGACGTGGAACGCCGCGGGCCGGGTGGTGGCTGTGGTGGCACGCGCATAGGCTGGGAAGCCGAGTTCGGCGATCGCGGCGCCGTCACGGAAGGCGCCGTCGGTGACGAAGCCGGCGGCGCCGCGCTTCATGGCCCGCGTCACGAGCATGTCGCCGGCCGACGCCGCCGATGTGTCGTTCCGGCTGTCGACGACCATCACCTGGCGAGGGCCCAGGCTCTCCACCGCCTCCCACTGAAGGACGTTTCCGGTCCGGTAGGGGTCACCCACCGGATCGGTGTCCTCGCGGGACGGGATGAAGCGCATGGTGAACGCCTCGCCCACGAAGCCGTCGAAACCCCCGCCGACGGGGGACAGGCCCACAAGGAACGGCTGCCGTATCCCGCGCTTGTACAGCTGGGTGGCGAGGGTCGCGGTGCTCACCTGGCCGAGTTGGTCGAAGACGGCGCCGTCCAAGGGCGCCGATGCGTCTGGGGACACCTGATCGTCCTTTCTGACCGCTGTGGCGCGTACGTCCGTCGGATGGGAGCGGCCACGCGATCGCGACTGGTGTGTCGGAACGCTAACACCACAACACCCGAGATTCCCAGTAGAAGAAACTAGTTCCCACTCAGTGGGAATCTGATGTCATTCTTGACGTCACCCTGGGGCGAATCTACGGTGTGTCCCGCCAGTCGACATGTCATCCCACTCGCTGAGACTTGATGGGGGTGTTCGGCTGGCTCCTGTCAATGACGACGGAGGAGACGGCTGCACCATGACATCCCTGACCGGCAGCACCGATTCCCACAGCCCCACGTCCCCGTCGCAGACCCCGAAAGCGACGCCCCTCTCCAGTGCCGTCGCCAAGATCATGCGCAGAGTCATTCCGCTGTTCGCCATCATGATGATGTGCAATCAGCTCAACCGCTCCAATATCGGCTACGCGGAAAGCCATCTCGAAGTCGATCTCGACATAGGCGCTACCGCCTACGGACTCGGAGCGGGACTCTTCTTCATCGCCTACTTCATCTTCGAAGTGCCGAGCAATCTGCTGATGAAGCGATTCGGCCCCAAAATATGGCTGTCCAGAATCTGCGTCAGCTGGGGCATCGTCTCGGCGTGCATGCTCTTCGTACAAGGGCCCACCAGCTTCTACGTTCTGCGGTTCCTTCTCGGAATGGCGGAAGCCGGTTTCGTACCCGCCGTTCTGTACTACCTGGCGACATGGCTGCCCAACGCCTACCGGGGCCGGGCCAACGCCCGGTACGCCGTCGGCGCGCTCGTGGCGTTCTCCCTCTCAGGTCCCCTGTCGGGTCCGCTGCTGGGGATGGACGGCACCCTCGGACTCCGGGGCTGGCAGTGGATGTTCCTGGTCGAAGGGGCCATGTCGGTCGCCATCGGCGTCTTCGCCTTCTTCCGTCTCGACTCCCGGATCGAGGACGCGCGCTGGCTCACCACCGACGAGAAGCGCGAACTCACCGCCGCCATCGACGCGGAGGACGCGGAGTATATGAACCGGCACGGCGATGACCGCCCGACCTTCTGGTCCGTGCTGCGTGACCCGAAGATCCTGCTGTTCGTCTTCGTCTACTTCTCGGTCCAGATGTCGATCTACGCCAACACCTTCTGGCTGCCGTCGATCGTCCGGAACATCAAGGGCACCAACGACGTCACCGTGGGCCTGCTCTCCTCCGTGCCGTGGGTCTTCGCCATGGTCGCCATGTTCCTGCTCGCCCGGATCGGAGACCGCACCGACCGGCGCAAGCCGCTGCTCATCGGAGCCCTCGTCGCCGCGGCCGTCGGCTCCTACCTCGCCGCCGTCGCCTCACCCTGGCTCGCCCTGGCGATGCTCACCATCGCCGCCATGGGCTTCAAGAGCATCAGCCCGATCTTCTGGCCCATCGTCCAGCGCACCGTCCACCCGATGGTGATCGGCGTCGCCATCGCCGTCATCAACTCGACAGCGAATCTCGGCGGGTTTGTCGCGCCCTACGGATTCGGGGTCGTCAAACAGCAGACGGGGAGCACGCAGTGGGGCCTGATCGGCCTCGCCGTATTCTCCCTCCTCGCCGCATTCGCCTCCTTTCTCATCCGTGAAAAGGAGGACGAGAACCCTGGCCTCTCCCGGAAAAAGGAATCCGCAAAGGCCGCACAGCAAGTCCCCGCACCCCAGCTGAAAAATTGATCCGGGAGGGTCCACCCATGCGTCTGAGTACCATCGTCCACGACGGCCGTCGAACGCTCGCCATCGCCGAAGGGCCCGGCGACACATGGCGCCGCGCCCCCGGCCACCTCCGCTTGGAAGACATCATCGCCGGCGCCCCCGTCCCGGCCGGCGGCGCATCGCCGACCGCCGACGAGATCGTGCCCGTACTGCCCCACCGGCCCGGCACGATCTTCGGTATCGGCCTCAACTACCTCGACACCATCACCGAGATGGGCTGGCCGCGCCCCAAGGCGCCGTATCTCTTCACCAAACTCTCCTCCAGTGCCATCGGCACCGGCGAGGCCATCGTCGTCGACGCCGCGGTCACCCGGCGCGTCGACTGGGAGACCGAACTCGCGGTCGTCATCGGCGCCGAGGCCCGCGACATCCCCGAGGACAAGGCGCTCGACGTCGTCTTCGGCTACACCGTCGCCAACGACGTATCGGCCCGTGACCTCCAAGCCGACGACGGCCAGTGGGTGCGCGGCAAGGGACTCGACACCTTCTGCCCGCTCGGCCCCGTCGTCGTCACGGCCGACGAGATCAAGGATCCGCAGGCGCTCGCCGTACGGACGTGGGTCAACGGAGCGAAGGTGCAGGACGGCACCACCGCCGACATGCTCTTCTCGGTCCGCTCGCTCATCGCCTACCTCAGCCGCTTCTTCACGCTCCGGCCCGGCGATGTGATCCTCACCGGCACCCCCTCGGGATGCGGCGACTTCATGGACCCGCCGCGCGCCCTGAGCCCCGGGGACACGGTGATGTCGGAGGTGGAGGGCATCGGCCGCCTCGTCAACCCGGTGCGGGCGGCGGGGGAGTAGGGCGCACCGGACCGGCCCACCGCCGATCCACCCTCACTCGCGTATCGAGCATCAATGCGGCAGGCATCAGCGCAGGCATCAATCCAGGCATCAATCGAGGCAACAAGGAGCACCCCATGAGCATCGCCCCCAGCGAGTCGGTCGTCTTCACGCCCTGGGCGTCCGCCCCGGGCGTGGCGACCACCGACCGTATCCAGTCGGTCCGCCTCTCCCTCGTCAATCTGCCCCTCCACGCGCCCATCAGCGACGCCAAGGTATTGACCGGCCGCCAGAAGCCGCTCACCGAAATCGCCTTCCTCTTCGCCGAGATCAGGACCGAAGGCGGCCATGAGGGTCTGGGCTTCAGCTACTCCAAGCGTGCCGGCGGACCCGCCATCTACGCCCACGCCAAGGAGATCGCCCCCGAGCTGATCGGCGAGGACCCGAGCGACACCGGCAGGCTGTGGAGCAAGCTGGTGTGGACCGGCGCGTCCATGGGACGCAGCGGTGTGGCCGTCCAGGGCATCGCGGCCCTCGACATCGCTCTGTGGGACCTCAAGGCGCGACGGGCGGGTCTGCCGCTCGCCAAACTGCTGGGCGCACACCGTGACTCGGTGGACATCTACAACACGAGCGGCGGCTATCTGTCGATGCCGATCAAGGAGGTGCTGGAGAACATCGACCTGGCCCGGGCCCGTGGCGTAGGCGGCATCAAGCTCAAGGTCGGCTCCCCGGACCCGTCGGTCGACCTCAAGCGCGTCGAGGCGGTGCGGGAACACCTCGGCGACGGCGTCCCGCTGATGGTCGACGCCAACCAGCAGTGGGACCGGATCACGGCGACCCGGGTCGGCCGTGTTCTGGAGAACTTCAACCTCACCTGGATCGAGGAACCGCTCGACGCATACGACGCCGAGGGGCACGCCGCCCTCGCGGCCACGCTCGACACCCCCATCGCCACCGGCGAGATGCTGACCAGCGTGGGCGAACACGCGGCGCTCATCGAGGCGGGATCGTCCGACTTCGTCCAGCCCGACGCGCCCCGGGTGGGCGGCATCACGCCCTTCCTGCAGATCGCGGCGCTCGCCGACCACAAGGGCCGGGCTCTCGCACCGCACTTCGTGATGGAGATCCACGTCCATCTGTCCGCGGCCTATCCGCGTACGGCGTGGGTTGAGCACTTCGAATGGCTCGAGCCGATGTTCAACGAGCGCCTTGAACTCAAGGACGGCCGCATGATCATCCCGAACCGCGCCGGACTCGGCCTCTCCCTCAGCGAGCAGGCCGCCGCATGGACCGCGGAGTCGGCGGTGTTCGGCAGCGGCGCCTGAGGAGCGCGCGGACGCAGGGCCGCCCGAGGGTCACCCCAGGGCCGTGCGGAGCGCCGTCGGGGCGTGGCCGGGGCTGGTGGCCAGCTCCTCGAACTCGGTGATGTTGTCCAGTTCGGTGCCCATCGAGACGTTGGTGACGCGTTCGAGGATGACCTCGACGACCACCGGCACCCGGTGCTCGGCCATCAGCTTCTTGGCCTCCTCCAGAGCGGGCGCGATGCGGTCGGGCTCGAAGACGCGGATGGCCTTGCACCCCAGCCCTTCGGCGACTTTGACGTGGTCGACGCCGTAGCCGCCCACCTCGGGAGCGTTGATGTTGTCGAAGGACAGCTGGACGCAGTAGTCCATGTCGAAGCCGCGCTGAGCCTGCCGGATCAGGCCGAGGTAGGCGTTGTTGACCACCACATGGAGGTAGGGAATGCGGAACTGGGCACCGACGGCCAGCTCCTCGATCATGAACTGGAAGTCGTAGTCGCCGGAGAGGGCGACGACGGTGGCGTCCGGCTCGGCTGTCGCGACCCCCAGGGCAGCCGGCACGGTCCAGCCCAGCGGCCCGGCCTGGCCGGCGTTGATCCAGTGCCGGGGACGGTAGACATGGAGCAGTTGCGCGGCCTGGATCTGGGAGAGCCCGATCGTGGAGACGTAGCGAGTATCGGGCCCGAAGGCCCTGTTCATCTCCTCGTAGACCCGCTGCGGCTTGACCGGCACCTGGTCGAAGTGGGTCCTGCGGAGCAGGGTGCCCTTGCGCTGCCGGCAGCTGTCGGCCCAGTCGCCGCGGTCCCTGAGGGCTCCGGCGGCCCTCAGCTCCCTCGCCGCCTGGACGAACAGTTCCAGCGCGGGCTTGGCGTCCGAGACGATGCCCAGGTGCGGGGCGAAGACCCGGCCGATCTGGGTGGGTTCGATGTCGACGTGGACGAAGGTGCGGCCCTGGGTGTACGTGTCGAGGCCGCCGGTGTGGCGGTTGGCCCAGCGGTTGCCGATGCCGAGGACGAAGTCGGACTCCAGAAGGGTGGCGTTGCCGTAGCGGTGCGAGGTCTGCAGACCGACCATGCCCGCCATGAGGGGGTGGTCGTCGGGGATGCTGCCCCAGCCCATCAGCGTGGGCACCACCGGCACCCCGGTCAGCTGGGCGAACTCCACCAGCAGCTCGCTCGCGTCGGCGTTGATGACCCCGCCCCCGGCGACGATCAGCGGCCGCTCGGCGGCCTGGAGCAGTGCGATGGCCTTGTCGATCTGTGCTCGGGTGGCCGACGGCTTGTACACCGGCAGCGGCTCGTATGTCTCCGGGTCGAACTCGATCTCGGCCATCTGGACGTCGATGGGCAGATCGATCAGTACCGGCCCGGGCCGACCCGAGCGCATGAGGTGGAAGGCCTGCTGGAACGCGCCGGGCACCTGGGCGGGTTCGAGAACGGTCATCGCCATCTTGGTCAGCGGCGCCGCGATCGAGGCGATGTCGACGGCCTGGAAGTCCTCCTTGTGCAGCTTGGCCACCGGCGCCTGGCCGGTGATGCACAGGATCGGGATCGAATCGGCGCTCGCCGAGTACAGCCCGGTGATCATGTCGGTGCCCGCGGGGCCGCTGGTGCCCACGCAGACCCCGATGTTCCCGGCCCTGGCGCGGGTGTAGCCCTCGGCCATGTGCGAGGCGCCCTCCACATGCCGGGCGAGGACATGGGTCAGGCCACCGTTCATACGCATCGCGGAGTAGAACGGATTGATCGCCGCACCGGGCAGGCCGAAGACATGGGTGGTGCCCTCACGCTTGAGGATCTCCACCGCCGCCTGGGCCGCGGTCATACGGGCCATGAGGATGCTCCTGTCGGTCGGTACATCGAAGTCGGTACATCGAAGTCGGTACATCGAGGTCGGTACGTCGAAGAGGCGTGGGTTGTGCCGGCGCGGGTTCAGCGCGGGCCGCGGCCGGCCAGCCGCTCGACCCCGCGCAGCAGCGCGGAGTGGTCAAGGCCGCCGTCGCCGCAGGCACGGGCCGAGGCGACCAGCTGGGCGACCACGGCGCCCACGGGCAGCGGCGCACCCACCGCGCGCGCGGCGTCGGTGACGATGCCCATGTCCTTGTGGTGCAGATCGATCCGGAAGCCGGGCTTGAAATCACGGCCCAGCACCGCGTCCCGCTTGCGGGCCAGGACGGTGGAGCCGGCGAGGCCGCCGCCGAGGACTTCCAGCGCCGCCTCCAGGTCGACTCCGGCGTTCTCCAGGAACACCACGGCCTCGGCCAGGGCCTGGAGGTGGATGGCGACCATCAGCTGGTTGGCGGCCTTGACCGTCTGTCCGGCCCCGTGCGGACCCACATGCACGATGGTGGTGCCCAGCGCTTCGAACACCGGCCCGGCGTCGGCGAAGTCGTCCGGATCGCCGCCGACCATGATGGACAGCACGCCCTCGATGGCGCCCGCCTCGCCGCCGGACACCGGGGCGTCGAGCGTACGCAGGCCCTTGTCCCGCGCGGCGGCCGCCACCTCCAGCGAGGTCTGTGGGGTGATGCTGCTCATGTCGATCAGCAGGGTGCCGGGCGCGGCGTGTTCCAGGACGCCGCCCTCGCCGAGGACGACCTCCTTCACCTGCTGATCGGCCGGGACCATGGTGATCACGACCTCGGCGTCGGACACCGCCTCGGCGATGCTGTAGGCGCCCTGGCCACCGGCCGCGACCAGGGTGTCGATGGCCTCGCGGCTGCGGTTGTATCCGGTGACGGTGTGTCCGGCCCGCACCAGGTTGGCGGCCATCGGGCCGCCCATGATGCCCAGGCCGATGAAGGCGATCTTCCGGGAAGTGGCACTCATCGTAGGTTCCTTCGTGTCATGGGTGTGCGGTCGGGGTTGTCCGGGTGGTCGGCGTTGTCTGTGTGATCGCGGGTGTCCCGATCCCGGTCAGGCGTGGCGGTCGCTGCCGCGCCGTTCGCGCGGGAGCCAGTCGAAGCTGTCCGCGCTCGGGCCCTCGGACTTGTACTCCAGGCCCGCCCAGCCGGTGTAGCCCACGGTCTGGAGGTCGGCCAGCAGCCCGTCGAGATCCAGCTCTCCCGTACCGGGCGCTCCCCGCCCCGGCGCGTCCGCGATCTGTACGTGTCCGATGCGGTCGGCGTGGGCGGCGATGACACCGGCCACGTCGTCTCCGTTGACGGCGAGGTGGTAGAGGTCGGCCAGGAGGCAGAGGTTGCGGCTGCCGGACTCGGCCGCCACCCGGTCGATGACGGCGAGCGCGTCCGTGGCGGTGCGCAGCGGATACGCGGGGGCGCCACTGACCGGCTCCACCAGGACCGTGCCGCCGATGCGCTCGACGGCCTTGGCAGCCAGCGCCAGATTCTCCACCGCGAGGTCGTCCTGCTCCGCCGGCGCGACGCCGTCGAGCCGGTTTCCGTACAGGGCGTTGAACGACCGGCAGCCCAGTTGCTCACCGATCGCCACGGTGACGTCGATGTTGTCGCGGAACTCCGCCACCCGGGCCGGCCAGGACACCAGTCCACGGTCGCCCCCGGGCATGTCCCCGGCGAAGAAGTTCAGCCCGGTCAGCCGGACACCCGCATCACGCACCGCCCGGACGAAGGCGTCGACCTCCGCATCCGTCGGCACCGCCGTCGCGTAGGGCCACCAGAACTCGATCGCGTCGAACCCGGCGGCCTTCGCGGCGGCCGGACGCTCCAGCAGCGGCAGTTCGGTGAAGAGGATCGACGCATTGACGGTGTAGGGAAGTCGGTGCTTCATCAGTTCTCCCGGCCGAGGGTCTTGAGGTACGGGCGCCAGCCGCCGAAGGCGGTGATCTCCTTGTGGATGCCCTTCTCCAGCTCGCCACGGCGAAGAACCATCGAGAAGGACGACGAACCGTCCTGGAGCCGGATGATGCCGAACTCCAGCTCAGGCGGTTCGGAGGGCAGCAGATGGTCGCGCAGCACCTCATCGGGGACGTCGTAGACCTCGCCGTCCATCGCGGTGTCGACGCCGGGGTCGGGCAGCAGCCCGGGGCAGGTGTCCCGGATCGAGAAGAAGCGGTAGCCGGAAGCGGTACGGGTCCGAGCGACGAGCGGGGCTCCGCGCAGGTGGTGATGGAAGGGGCCGCCCTCCATCGCCTGACCACTGAGGAACATGCGTGCCATGGGGATCTCCTTCGGGAGACAGGTGGCTTCTGCGATGCGGATATTATTTTCTGCATCGCGGAATAACAACCCCCCTCGGTGGCGGTGAAAACCCTTGACAGGCCCTTGAGGCGGACCTATACATCTGCCAACTGAAAAATTGTTTCCGCATGATGAAAAGCCTGCCTCGTCTCCTCTGTTGGCAAGGCATGGCCATGCGTGGCGTCCCGGCGGCACCGCGCGAGACGTGCCACCCACCCCAGACGGCCTCGCCCCATCAGCGGTGTACGGCCCGGCCCAGGAGGTTCTCGACGTGAAACCCATCCATCTGCTCGGCGTGATCCCGTTCATCGGGATCCTCGGCGGGATCTTCTTCGCGAACCGGGTGACGCCCTACGTCCTCGGTATGCCGTTCATCCTCTTCTGGCTGGTCATGTGGGTCGTGCTGATCTCGGCAACCATGGCTGTCATCTACCGTCTGGACCCGGCGAACCGGGAGGAGCAGAGCTCATGATCGCCCTTGCCGTCATCTTCGTCTTCCTCCTCGCGGCCCTGGGCCTGGGCCTGCGCGCCCGCCGCGGCAGGGACATGGATCTCGAACAGTGGTCGGTGGGCGGCCGCGGCTTCGGGACGGTCTTCGTCTTCCTGCTGCTGGCCGGCGAGATCTACACGACCTTCACCTTCCTGGGCGCCTCGGGATGGGCCTACGGCAAGGGCGCACCCGCCTACTACATCCTCTGTTACGCCTCACTGGCCTACGTCCTGTCGTACTGGCTGCTGCCGGCCGTGTGGCGCTACGCCAAGCAGCACCGGCTGATCTCGCAGTCCGACTTCTTCGTCGCCAAATACAACAGCCCGCTGCTCGGCGCGCTGGTGGCCCTCGTCGGAGTCGTCGCGATGGTGCCCTACCTCGTGCTGCAGCTGAAGGGGCTGGGGATCATCGTGTCCGTCTCCTCCGACGGCCGTATCTCCTCCCACTGGGCCATTGTGATCGGCACGGTGGCGCTGACCCTGTACGTGACCATCTCCGGCATCCACGGCTCGGCCTGGACCTCAGTGCTCAAGGACGTCGCGATCCTCGCGGTCGTGCTGATTCTGGGCATCTACCTGCCGATGCACTACTACGGCGGCGTCGGCGAGATGTTCCGGGCAGTGGACCAGGCCCACCCCAACACCCTCACCCTGCCCTCGAGCGGCATGAGCACATCGTGGTTCGCATCCACCGTGCTGCTGTCGGCGGTCGGCTTCTATATGTGGCCGCACACCTTCAGCGCCTCATACAGCGCCCAGAACGAACGAGTCTTCCGCCGCAACGCCATCTTCATGCCGCTCTACCAACTCATCCTGCTCTTCGTCTTCTTCGTCGGTTTCACCGCCATCCTGGTCGTGCCCGGCCTCAAGGGTGCCGACGCGGACCTGTCGCTGCTGCGCATCACCACCGCCACCTTCCCCTCGTGGTTCGTCGGCATCGTCGGTGGCGCCGGACTGCTCACCGCGCTGGTCCCCGGGTCCCTGCTGCTCATGACCTCCGCGACCTGCCTGGCGAAGAACGTCTACCGCCTCGCTCGGCCCCACACCAGCGATAAGCACATCGGCCGTCTCGCCCAACTGCTCGTGCCCGCCCTCGCCCTGATCGCCCTCTACTTCACCTTCAACGGGGGCAGCTCGATCGTCTCGCTGCTGCTCATGGGCTACGCACTGGTCACCCAGCTCTTCCCCGCCCTGCTGGCGAGCCTCGCGGCACGGCAGATCGTCACCAAGCAGGGAGCGGCCGCGGGCATCGTCGTCGGCGTCACCACGGTCGCCGTCGTCACCCTCTCCGGTGTCACGGTGGGCAGCCTGCTGCCGGGGCTGCCCCAGGCGGTGAAGGACCTCAACGTAGGTGTCATCGCCCTCGTCCTCAACATCGTGACGATGGCCGCCGTCTCCGCCGTCACCCGCACCGCGAGCCCGGCCACCGCCGTCCGCCTCCGGCCCGAATCCGAAGCCACGGCCGGCACCGGCTGACCCGACCCGCCCCTCGGGCCGGGACCGCGTGCGGGCGGTCCCGGCCCGGCGGCCCGTCGGCCCGCGCACCGGACGTACGGACGTACGCTGGGCGCACAGCCATGATCGGGAGAAAGATGTGACGGACAACGGCCGGGACCTGCCGAATGTGCAGCGGGCGCACTGGGAACACACCTACGCCGCCCACCCCGGCATGTACGGCCAGGAGCCCTCGGCCCCGGCCGTTCACGCGGCCACCGTCTTCCATGCGGCCGGAGCGGGCGACGTGCTGGAGCTCGGCGCCGGGCACGGCCGTGACGCGCTGTATTTCGCGCGCGAAGGCTTCGCCGTCCGGGCGACCGACTTCTCGGCCACCGGCCTGGAGCAGCTGAGCGCGGCGGCACGAGCCCAAGGTGTCGCCGAGCGGGTCACCACCTCCGTACTCGATGTCCGGGCGTCACTTCCGCTGCCGGATGCCTCGGTGGACGCGGTGTTCGCGCACATGCTGCTGTGCATGGCCCTGTCGACCGAGGAGATTCACGCGCTGGTGGGCGAGGTCCGCCGCGTCCTCCGCGCCGGCGGGGTGTTCGTGTACACCGTGCGGCACACCGGCGACGCCCATTACGGCGCCGGTGTCGTTCATGGGGACGACACCTTCGAGCACGGCGGCTTCGCGGTGCACTTCTTCTCCCGCCGCTTGGTCGACGACCTCGCGGACGGCTGGAACCTCGTCGAGGTCCACCCCTTCGAGGAAGGCGAACTCCCACGACGCCTGTGGCGGATCACCCAGGCCCTGCCACGCTGACCAGGCCCGGTGCCGGCCTGCGGCGGGGGGACCTACTGCCCTCGTGTCACGGGCCCGTCATGGGCCCGTGATGGACCCGGCGTGTTCGAATGCGTCGTCGACGAGTACGACCTGACGGCCCGCGGCGGCCAGCAGGGAGGCCGCGATCGCGGCCCGGAAGCCGCTGTGACAGTGCACCCAGATCTCGGTGTCCGGCAGGGCGGGAAGGGTGTGGGGCAGTTCGGGCAGCGGTATGTGCCGGGCGCCGGGCAGATGTCCGCGCCGCCACTCGCCGCCGTTTCTGACGTCCAGGATTTCCATCGGCCGCCCGGCCAGGGCGGCGGTCAGGGTGGTGAAGTCCGCGCGCGGGTAGGAGGTCAGCCAACGAGGGCCCGCCCATTCCAGCGGGTTTCCGGTGGCGACGGCCGCGGGATGGTCGAAGCCGATCCGCAGGAGCTCCGTCCTGACGGCCTCCAGCTGTTCGTCGTCGGTCGCCAGCAAGGTGAGCGGGGCGTCGAAGGGCACCAGCCAGCCCAGATAGGTGGCGAGGGCCCCGCACGCGTCGATGTTCACGGTGCCCCGCAGATGGGTGTGCGCGAATTCCGCTCGCGGCCGTACATCCACCACCCACTCCCCGGCCGCGACACGGTCGGCCAGCTCGGCCAGGTCGGCGGAGCGGGGTGTGCCGAGGTCGGCCAGGGGTGTCGGCCCGGTGGCATTGATCGTGGCCATCCGGCGGTAGTACGCGGGGTAGGGCTCGAGGCCGGACAGGGCACTGGAGACGAAGGCGTCCTCGTCCAGCGTGAAGACGGGATTGGTGGCACGTTCGTCGCCGATCGTCGAACGCTCGACCGCTCCGGCCGTCGCCGCCGCACAGAAGCTCCCGAAGCCATGGGTCGGCAGGACCACGGTGTCATCGGGCAGCACCTCGGCCAGATGGCGGGCCGACCGGTACTGCCGACGGGCCAGCGGCTCGGCCATCCCCGCCCCCATCAGATCGGTGCGCCCGGTCGTCCCGTACAGCACCGACCCCCCGGTGCATACGAGCCGCGGCACGCCACCGCGGAGCGCGAACGCGTACGCCAGGTGATGGTCGGTGTGCCCAGGCGTGGCGATCACCTGGATGCTCAAGTCCCCGGCCGGGATCTCGTCCCCGTCGCCCGTCCGTACGGCGTCGAAGCCCAGCTCGGGACCGGTCGGCACCACGTAGACCGCGTCCAAGTGGCGGGCCAGTTCCAGACCGCCCGTGACGTAGTCGTTGTGCACATGAGTCTCCACCACCGCGCCGAGCCGCCACGCCCGCGAGTCGAGCACGGCGGTGATCCGCTCGATGTCACGCTGAGGGTCCACCGCGACCGCGACCGTGCCATCCGAGATCAAGTAGCTGCGATTCCCCAGGCTGAGCGTGGCCAGCTGGACGACTTTCAGATCTTCGGGCAGCGTCGCCGACAGCCGCGGCTCGCCCGCCACGCCCCGACCGCCCGCCACGCCCCGACCGGCCACCTCGGCCCGGCCGGCCGCCTCGGCCCGCACCGAGGTGTCGCGCTCCGGCACGGCGGCCCCGTGGCGTCGACCGCCCGCCTCAGCCGCTGGGCTCCCGGACACTTCCGCTCCCTATTGACGTTCGACAATAGGTGATTCCAGGACAACTCTCGACGACTCGGCAGTCAACTCCGCGCGGGGCCGCTCACGCGTCGAGCCGGACGGCCTGCGGTGCGGATCATCGTCGGCCGTCAGCCAGGCGTAAGCCTTCTACACGCCGCCGGCCTCGTTGAATCGGACGATGTCATCCATCGTTTGGTGCAGTTTCAGCTCGTCCGGGTCGGAGACGATGGCCTGCCCCACGCGGCCATACGGTCCGGCCGGTGCGTCGGGCGAATATTGGATCTCGTCGAAGAGGAAGTTGCGCTCGAAGTCCTCCTGGGTCAGGTTTCCACCTTTGGAGCGACGTAGAAGTAGGTACCCGTAGAAGCGGTCCGGTGCACCGCTGTCCAGCGTTTCGGCCACTTCCTCCCCAAGTGCCAGGCTGATCTCGATATCAAAGAGATCGACACCGAATGTCAATTTGTTGACCTGGGGGGACAGTGCTCCTGGGAGGCGGATGGCGCACTCGCCGAAAGTCAGTCCTGATTCTTCCGTGAATGCTTCCAGATGGAAGACGCAATCGGGCGGGTTCAGACCGGCGAGCGCCTGCCTGGCAAGGGTCTCTGCTTGCTGGAAGAGTGCTGAATGCCGCCTTCTGTCCAGTACGTGCGCGGCCAGGACGCCGCCCTGTACGGCGCTGAGCGGTGAAATGTGGTTACGGCTGATGGATGACCACCGTAGGTCGCCGTTCTTCCAGATGCCGTCAATATAGACTTCCGAGGCGTCGATGAAGGACTCGGCGACGATCTCGACATCTGACTGGCCTGAGAACAGCTTCAGGGCCCGCGCATACTCCTCCGGCGAGCGGATGATGTTCGTACGGAGGGCGCCGGCACCGGTCGCCGGCTTGATCACAAACGTATCCCCGAGATCGTCGGCGAGATCCGTGAACGAAGTATCCCCGGACGCGTATCGGCAGCGCGCTCGCCTGATCTGAGGCGGCAACTTGCTCTTTTGTAGATACTTGTCCCGGAAGTAGAGAGTCGCCGCTGAGTCCGTATTCCCGGGGAGACTCATCTGTTGCCGCACATAGGCTGCCCCGAATACGCCCATCTCATGGACGGTCAGCACCCCTGCCACATCGTCAAGGCGAGCGGAGAGCACTGCCCGCAATATTTCCTGGGCGTTCTCCATGTCGGTGACACGCTTGAACCGTCGACCCGCCGGCGTGTTCACCGGCGCCTGCACGATATAGAAAGGATCCAAGCCTCGGCGCTGCAGCGCCTGGTCGAGACCGTCCCTATGTCCGATGACAATCATCTTCGGCATTCTTGTCTCCCCCCGTTGCGGCTGGCCAAAACCTTGAGGCGAACACCGTGGCATCATTCCATGGCGATGCGGAAATGTGGCCTGTGATGTAAGCCACAAGTTGATCTCGGTAATAAGTGGCATAGGGCCGCTTATTCCATTGCTGCATACCTGGGCGTATTCGCCCGGCCCGGCGGGGGCGGCGGATGGCGCTCCGCCGACGTACGAGGGTGACTCCGCCGGGACTCGAGCGAACCCGCACACACTGCGGTCCGGAACCAGTCATGATCCGTGACAGCAGTCCTGGAGGGCCATGCTCATTGACCGGAGCGCTCACATAGAGCTGGCGGAGGCGACGCTTCTTGCGTGTGCGGCAGGCGATTTCCGGCTGCTGGTCGCCGAGGGCGGGCCGGGGTGCGGCAAGAGCGAATTTCTGAAGCGGTTCGTGGGGATCGCGGCCGAATCCGGTGCCGTGGTCCTCGACGCGCCTGGTCTGCCCGGCGAGAGCCGCACCACACTCGGCCTCGTACGACGGCTGGCCGAGCACCCGGCGCTGCCGGCCCGGACCCGTGAGCGGCTGCGACTCGCCCCGGCACAGGACGGGCCCCGGGCGGTGGAGCGGCTGTGCGGGGCGCTGTGCGCGCTCTCCGCGTCCGCACCGCTGGTGATCGCGGTCGACGATCTGCACCACGCGGACCAGGCGTCGCTCCGGCAGCTGCTGCATATCGCCCACCACGCCCGCACGGCCAGGATCCTGCTGATCGGCACGGAGAGCCCGTACGGCATGGACCGCCCGTACGGCGGCACGGAGCGCCCGTACAGCACGCAGAGCCCGTACGGTCGGGAGCGCCCGTACGGGCGGGGCGGCGACCCGCTGCTCGGCGCCGAACTGCTGCGCCACCCCGGCTTCCGGCGCATCACACTCGACCCCCTCAGCCCCGAAGGCGTGGCCAGGCTGGCTGAAGCGCTCGGCGACCAGCCGGTGGACGGCCGCCTCCGCGCCGAGTGCTACGCACTGACCGGCGGCAATCCGCTGTTGCTGCGGGCCCTGCTGCAGGATCGGTGGGCGATGCCGGACACCGGTGGCCGGGTGCCGCGGCCCACCGCCGGGGGACCTTTCCACCAGGCTGTGGTGGCCTGCCTGGCCTGCACCGGGACGCCCATCCGGGACGTCGCCGGCGCACTGGCCGTACTCGGGCCGTCCGCCACACCCGCGCTGCTGAGCCGACTGCTCGGACTGGACACGACGGCGGTCGACCGCGCCCTCCAGGTACTGGAGCTCAGCGGATTGACGGATGGACACCGCTACCGGCACCCGGTCGTCGCCGCGGCCGCTCTGGACCATGTGGACGCGGCCGACCGGCGGTCGCTGCACGAGCGCAGCGCCCTGCTGCTGCACGAGCAGGGTGCCCGGGCCACCGAGGTCGCCGACCACCTGCTGGCCGCCCAGCCCGCGGTCCCCTCCTGGGCGGTCGCCGTGCTGCGCGACGCCGCCACCCAGGCCCTGGTCGACGACGACGCGCCCGCGGCGATCCGGTATCTGGACCTCGCCTGCCGCGCCTGCCAGGAGCCGCCCCAGCGGGCCGCGACCCGGATCGCGCTTGCCGCCGCCACCTGGCGGGTCAACCCCTCCGCCGCCGAACACCACCTCGGCGACACGCTCGCGGACCTGCACGCCGGCCCGCCGACGGGCAGTGACGCGGCCCTGCTCGTACGGCTGCTGATCAGTTGTGGCCGGCTGGAGGAGGCGGGCCGGGCACGGGCCCGGCTGCAGACGGCCGACCACCTCGGCAACGACCCCGGCAAGGACCCCGACGGCGGCCCCGGCTCGGGCACGGCCGCGGGCACGGACGCGGGCCCGGATACGGACCCGGGCGCGGTGCGGCCGTCGGTGGTGCACCCCTGCCCCTGGCCCATCGCGCCCGACGAGAGCCGGCCGCGCCCCTCGTCCGACACCGCCGCCCCCCGCGAGCCCTGGGACGAGACTCCCGGCCCCGGCGCGGCCGCCGCCGTCTGGGGCATCCCCGGCCCCGGCACCAGCGAGGCCGCCGCGGACGAGGCCGAACGGCGGCTGCGCTCCTGCCCGCTGCTGGACGGCACGCTGGCGGTGGTGGCCAACGCCGTACGGACCCTGCTACGGGCCGGCCGGACGGCCGATGCCGACGAGTGGTGCCACCGGTTGCTCAAGGAGTCGACGGCCCGACGCTCGCCCGGCTGGCGGGCGGAGTTCCTTGCCATCCTCGCCGAGATCGCCCTGCGCAAGGGCGTGCTTACGGACGCCGAGGAGTGCGCCCGGCAAGCCCTGGCCTGCCTGCCCGGCCGCGGTGGCAGCGTGCTCGTCGGAGGTCCGCTCGCCTGCCAGGTCCACGCGTACACCGCCATGGGCCGGTACGACGACGCGACCCGTGTGCTGCACCACCCGGTGCCGGGTGCGCTGTTCCAGAGCGTGTACGGCCTGGCGTATCTGCGCGCCCGAGGCCACTACCACCTGGCGACCGACCACTGCCGCGCCGCACTCGGCGACTTCCTGGCCGCCGGCCGTATGGCACAGCGCTGGGGCCTGGACCACCCCGCCGTGCTGCCCTGGCGCACCGACACCGCCCAGGCGTTCCTGCGCCTCGGCGAGCGCGCCAGGGCGGCGCGGATGATCACGGAACAGCTGTCCTGCGCCCACCTGTGGAGCGATCCGCACACCCGGGGTGTCTCGCTCAGGCTTCGGGCCCGGGTCGCCGCCGCACCGGAGCGCCCGCATCTGCTCACCCAGGCAGTCGAGGTGCTGCAGCGGTGCGGCGACCGGCTCGAACTCGCCCGTGCCCTGGCCGACTTGGGGGCCGCCTACCGGAGCGTCGGCGAGTCGGTCCGGGCCAACAACGTACGGCGCCGGGCGTGGCGGATGGCCGAGGAGTGCGGCGCCAAGGCGCTGTGCGACGCCATTCTGCCCTGGCAGGCGATGTGCGGCGGGGACCGTCCTGACCTCCCCGGACGCGACCAGGGGGCGGGGCTGAGCGAGTCGGAAATGCGCGTGGCCATCCTCGCCGCGAACGGCAATTCGAACCGTGAGATAGCGCTGCAGCTGTGCGTGACGATGAGCACGGTCGAACAGCATCTGACGCGCGTGTACCGCAAGCTGCGCATCAGCCGCCGCCAGCAACTGCCGAAGAGTCTGATCGGTCCGGTGGGGACACCGGCGACGGACCGCAGAGAGCTGTCCTCGCTCTGACGAGCCGTCCGAACACACCATCCGTGATGCCACGGAGGTCCACAGGTTGGAGATGCCGATGGCCGCTGGCCACGACAAGGTGATCGAGGCGCTGCGGGCGTCCCTCAAGACCAACGAGCGGCTGAGGGAACAGATCCACGGGCTCACCACAGCGGCGCGGGAACCCATCGCCATCATCGGCATGGCCTGCCGCTATCCGGGCGGGGTGGGATCGCCGGAGGACCTGTGGGAGCTGGTGGCCGCCGGCCGGGACGCCATCGGCACCTTCCCCGAGGACCGGGGCTGGGACGTGGAGCGGCTGTACGACCCCGACCCGGAGCGGGCCGGCACCTCGTACACCCATCACGGCGGATTCCTGTACCAGGCAGGGGAGTTCGACCCCGGTTTCTTCGGGATCAGCCCGCGCGAGGCGCTGGCGATGGACCCGCAACAGCGGCTGCTGCTGGAGATCTCCTGGGAGGCGTTCGAGCGGGCCGGGATCGACCCGGCCTCGGTGCGCGGCAGCCGCACCGGGGTCTTCGCGGGCGTGATGTACCACGACTACGGCTCCCGGCTGCACACCGTCCCCGAAGGCTTCGAGGGCTATGTCGGCAACGGCAGCGGCGGCGGCGTGGCATCCGGCCGGGTCGCCTACACCCTCGGCCTCGAAGGCCCGGCGGTGACCGTGGACACCGCCTGCTCCTCCTCACTGGTCGCCCTGCACCTGGCCTGCCAGGCGCTGCGGGCCGGCGAGTGCTCACTCGCCCTGGTGGGCGGGGTGACGGTGATGTCCACCCCCAGCCTGTTCGTCGAGTACTCCCGGCAGCGCGCGCTCGCGGCGGACGGCCGGTGCAAGGCGTACGGGGCGGGGGCGGACGGCACCGGCTGGGCAGAAGGCGCCGGAATGCTGCTGGTGGAACGGCTCACGGACGCACAGCGGCTCGGCCACCGGGTGCTGGCGGTGGTCCGGGGCAGCGCGGTCAACCAGGACGGCGCGAGCAACGGCCTCACCGCCCCCAACGGCCCCGCGCAGCAGCGGGTCATCCGGCAGGCGCTGGCGAGCGCCGGGGTGTCGGCGTCCGAGGTCGACGCGGTGGAGGGGCATGGGACGGGGACGCGGCTGGGTGATCCGATCGAGGCGCAGGCGTTGCTGGCGACCTACGGTCAGGAGCGGCCCGCGGACCGGCCGCTGTGGCTCGGGTCGATGAAGTCCAACGTCGGCCATGCGCAGGCGGCCGCAGGCGTGGGCGGGATCATCAAGATGGTGATGGCCATGCGGAGCGGGACGCTGCCGCGCACATTGCACGCGGACGACCCGTCGCCGCACATCGACTGGGACTCGGGCGCGGTACGGCTGCTGACCGAGCCGGTCGCCTGGCCGGAGTGCGACCGGCCCCGCCGCGCCGCGGTGTCCTCCTTCGGGGTGAGCGGCACCAACGCCCATGTGATCCTCGAAACGGTGTCGCAGACGGCGCCGCAGACGGAAATCGCGCCGCAGACGGAAGCCGCGTCGCAGGTGGAAACCGACGACGCCCCCGCGCCGCAGGACGCCCCCGGCCATGCCGTGGCGGGGCCGCTGCCCTGGCCCCTGTCGGGCGCGACGGCCGAAGCGCTGCGGGCCCAGGCCGGGGAGCTGCGCCGCTTCGTGGCGGCCGACGAGCGGCTGCGCCCCGCCGACATCGGGCACACCCTGGTCTTCGGCCGCTCGGACCTCGCCCACCGCGCCGTCGTCCTCGGCTCCGACCGGGAAACCCTGCTGCGCGGGCTGGACACCCTGGCGGGGGAGGGGCCGGCCGACGGCTCGGTCGTACGGGGCGTGGCGGCGGCCGGGGCCGGTGCGGGCGTGGTGTTCGTCTTCCCGGGACAGGGCGGCCAGTGGGTCGGCATGGGGCTGCGGCTGCTGGAGACCTCGTCCTTCTTCGCCGAGCGGATGGCGGAGTGCGAGGCGGCGCTGGCACCGCATGCCGACTGGTCGCTGCTGGACGTTCTGCGCCGAGCCCCCGGGGACCCCGTGTGGGAGCGGGCCGATGTCGTCCAGCCGATGCTGTTCTCGGTGATGGTGTCGCTGGCACAGCTGTGGCGCTCGTACGGCGTCGAACCGGACGCCGTACTCGGCCACTCCCAGGGCGAGATCGCCGCCGCCCACATCTGCGGCGCGCTGACCCTGGACGACGCCGCGAAGGTTGTCGCCCTGCGCAGCCGGGCCCTGCAGACCCTGCGCGGTTCGGGCGGCATGGCCTCCGTACCACTGCCGGCGGACGAGGTCACCGGGCTGCTGCGCACCATGTGGCCGGACCGGCTGTGGGTGGCCGCCGTCAACGCCCCCACGGGCACGGTGATCTCCGGCGATGCGGAATCTCTCACACAGGCGCTGGAACACTACCGGGACCAGGGCGTCGACGCGAAGCGGATCCCGGTCGACTACGCCTCCCACTGCCCGCATATCGAAGCCGTGGAGCAGGAGCTGTTGGGCCTGTTGCGGGGAATCGCCCCAGGGGCCGCCGACATCCCCTTCTATTCCACCGTGGACAACCAGTGGGCCGACACCATGGGACTCGACGCCCGGTACTGGTACCGCAATCTGCGCCAGCCCGTACGCTTCGCCGAGGCGGTCCGCGCCCTCGGCGCCGCCGAGTACCGGATGTATGTCGAGGTCGGCCCGCACCCCACCCTCAGCCTCGCCATCGAGGACACCAGTGAGGCCGACGGCGCCGCGGCCACCGTCGTCGGCTCCCTGCGCCGCGGCGAGGACGACGCCCACCGCATCCTGACCTCGCTGGCACGCGCCCATGTTCATGGTCTGCCCGTGGCCTGGGACCGCCACTACCGGGCGGTTGCCCCCGAGGCGACCCATGTCGACCTGCCCACCTACGCCTTCCAGCGCCGCCGCTACTGGCTGGATGCCCCGGCGACCACCAGGGACGTGACGGCCGCCGGGCTGACCCCGATCGGACACCCACTGCTCGGCGCGGCGGTCGGGCTCGCCGAGGGCGACGGATATCTGCTCACCGGCCGGCTCGCCCCGCACACCCACCCCTGGCTCACCGACCACGCGGTCGCCGGTACCGTCCTGCTGCCGGGCACGGCGTACGTGGAACTGGCCGTACACGTCGGCGAACACCTCGGCTGCCCCCGGCTGGAAGAGCTCACCCTGCACGCCCCGCTCGTCCTCCCCGACACCGGCGGCGTGGCGCTCCAGGTGGCCGTCGGCGCACCGGACGAGACCGGCCGCCGCGTACTGAGTGTCTACGCGCAGCGCGACGACGACCCCGGGCGGGAGGGGGCGGCCCAAGGCGCATGGACACAGCATGCGACCGGCACCCTGGCGGCTGAGAGCGCAGCCGACGACACCGACGACACCGACGGCGCCGGGCGTTTGGCTGCGGCGTGGCCTCCGCCGGGGGCGGAGCCCGTGGACATCAGCGGCCTCTACGACACGCTGGACGCCGCCGACTTCGGCTACGGCCCGGCCTTCCAGGGGCTGCGCGCCGTATGGCGGCACGGCGAGGAGACCTGCGCCGAGGTGCGGCTCCCCGACCAGGTGGCCGCCGACGCGCCACGCTTCTGCCTCCACCCCGCCCTGCTCGACGCCGCGCTCCACCCGCTGGCGCTCGACAGCGGCCGACAGGAGGAGAACGCACCGGGACACGGCCTGCTGCCCTTCGCCTGGCGCGGCGTCAGCCTGCGGACCCCGGGCACGCCGACGCTGCGCGTACGGCTGCGGCCACAAGGGCCGGACGCGGTGGCCGTAGATGTGGCCGACGAGACGGGCGCGCCGGTGGCCTCGGCCGAATCGCTCACGCTGCGACCGGTGGCCCTGGAGGATCTGCGGGCCCTCGGCGGGCAGGCGGGCGACACCCTCTACGCCCTGGACTGGACCGCCGCGTCCGAGCCGCCGACGATGGCCCTCGGGCGGTGCGCCGTGCTCGGCCCCGCGATTCCTGGATGGGCCGCCGCGTTGGAGACGGCGGCAGCGGAGCCCGTACGACGGTACTCGGACCTCGCCGGACTGACGGCGGCCCTGGACGCGGGCGACCCGCCCCCGGACCTGGTGTTCGTGGGCTGCCCTCCGGCCGCCGCCGGGCCCGATGACACGACGGCCGCCGACGCACACACCCGTACCCGTATCCGTACCGGACAAGCGCTGGACCTGCTTCAGGGATGGCTCGGCGAAGCACGGCTGGCCGGCGCGCGGCTGGTGCTGGTCACCTGCGGCGCGGTGGCCACCGGGTCGGCTGAGGGAGTCACGGACCTGGCGGGCGCGGCTATCTGCGGACTGGTGCGATCCGCCCAGGCCGAGGAGCCCGACCGCATCCTCCTGATGGACCTGGACGCGGCCGAGGAGTCGTGGGCGGCGCTGCCACGGGCGGTCGCGCTGGGCGAACCGCAGATGGCCATCCGGGCCGGCCAGCCGCACGTGGCCCGGCTGGTTCGAGCCGACACCGAGGGGGACGCCCTGCTCAGGCCGCCACAGAGGAGCGGCGGCTGGCGGCTCGACTGCGTCGAGGCGGGCACGCTCCAGGGGCTGACACCGGTGGCGTCCTCGGCCGACACCGACCCGCTGGGGCCGCACCAGGTACGGATCGAGGTGCGTGCGGCCGGGCTGAACTTCCGCGATGTCCTGGTGGCCCTGGGGATGGTCCCCGGGCAGCGAGGGCTGGGCAGCGAAGGCGCCGGGGTGGTGCTCGAAGTCGGGCCGGAAGTGGTCGACCTGGCGCCTGGGGACCGGGTGATGGGCGTGTTCGCGGACGCGTTCGGCCCGTTCGCGGTCGCCGACCGGGCCACCGTGATCCGCGTCCCCGACCACTGGACCTTCGCCCAGGCCGCCGCCGTCCCCGTCGTGTTCGCCACCGCCTACTACGGGCTGGTGGACCTGGCGGGACTGCGCCCGGGCGAGTCCGTACTGGTGCACGCCGCGGCCGGCGGAGTGGGACTGGCCGCCGTCCAACTGGCCCGCCACCTGGGCGCCGAGGTCTACGCCACGGCGAGCCCCGGCAAATGGGACACCCTCCGCGCCCACGGCATCCCCCCGGAGTGCATCGCCTCGTCCCGCACCCTCGACTTCGAGAGCCGGTTCACCGGCCGGAACATCGACGTCGTCCTCAACTCCCTGGCCCATGAGTACGTCGACGCCTCGCTGCGCCTGGTGTCCGGCGACCGCGGCCGGTTTCTGGAGATGGGCAAGACCGACCTCCGCAACCCGGAAGAGGTCGCGCGGGCATACCCCGGTGTCGCCTACCGGGCGTACGACCTGATGGAGGCCGGACCCGAGCGCATCGGGGAGATCCTGCGCACTGTGCTGCGGCTGTTCGACGAGGGCGTGCTGACCCCACTGCCGCTCACCTGCTGGGACATCCGGCAGGCCAGGGCCGCCTTCCGCCAACTCCAGCAGGGCCGCACCGTCGGAAAGAACGTGCTCACGCTGGACCGCACCCCCGACCCCGACGGCACGGTCCTCATCACCGGCGGCACCGGCACCCTCGGCGCCGCACTCGCCCGCCACCTCGCCGCCACCGGCCGAGCACGGCATCTGTTGCTGATCAGCCGCCGTGGCCGCAATGCGCCAGGCGCGACCGAGCTCATCGCTGAGATCGACGAGTTGGGGGCGACGGCGACCGTCGCCAGCTGCGAGGTCGGCGACCGCGCCGCACTCGCCGAACTGCTCAGGCAGATCCCCGCCGAACACCCGCTGACCGCCGTCGTCCACGCCGCGGGCACACTCGACGACGCCACGCTCGGCTCCCTCACCGCGCGCCACCTCGACTCCGTTCTGTCAGCGAAGGCCGATGCCGCCTGGCATCTGCACGAGCTGACCCGCGGGCTGGATCTGGCCGCGTTCGTGCTGTTCTCGTCCGCCGCGGGGGTCCTGGGCTCGCCGGGGCAGGGCAACTACGCCGCCGCCAACGCCTTTCTCGACGCGCTCGCCTTCCAGCGGCGGGCGTCGGGACTCCCTGCCGTGTCGCTGGCGTGGGGGCTGTGGGAGGAGGCCAGCGGAATGACCGGCCACCTCGACCAGGCCGACCGCACCCGCATGGCCCGCGTCGGCCTCCGGCCACTCGCCACGGACGAGGCCCTGGCGCTGTTCGACAACGCCCTCGTCGACGGCCCACCGCTGCTGCTCCCGGCCCGAATCGACACCAAGACGCTACGGGGCACTACCGCCCCTCCCTTGTTCCAGAGCCTGGCACGCCTCACCACCGGCCACCGGCCACGCCCCTCGACCCCCGACGGCCGCTCCGCCCTCCGTGCCCGGCTGGCCGGGCTCGACCCCGCCGCACAGTACGAGGCCCTGCTCACCCTCGCCCGCAGCCACGCCGCGACGGTCCTCGGCCACCCGAGCCCCGACGCCATCGCCCCCGAGGCGGCCTTCCGAGACCTCGGCTTCGACTCCCTCACCGCCGTGGAGCTCCGTAACCGCCTCAAGGAGGCGACGGGTTTGCGGCTCCCCGCCACCCTCGTCTTCGACCACCCCACTCCTGCTGCTCTCGTCCAGCACCTGTTGGACGGACTCCTCGGCGGCGCCGATACGGCCTCCCTGGCTTCGGCTCCTGCTCCGAGCGAGGTGGCGACGGGGGCGGATGAGGCCATCGCGATCATCGGCATGGCCTGCCGGTATCCGGGGGGTGTGCGGTCGGCCGAGGGACTGTGGGATCTGGTCGCCTCCGGCACCGATGCCATGAGCGGATTCCCCACCGACCGCGGCTGGGACCTCGACCGCCTCTACGCCCCCCAGGACCAGGACCGGCCGGGCACCACGTACACCCGCCATGGGGGCTTCCTCCACGACGCGGGCGAGTTCGACGCGGGATTCTTCGGCATCGGCCCACGCGAGGCGCTGGCGATGGACCCGCAGCAGCGGCTGCTGCTGGAGACGTCCTGGGAGGTTTTCGAACACGCAGGAATCGACCCCTCGTCGGTGCGGCGGAGCCGGACCGGAGTCTTCGCCGGTGTGATGCCGACGGACTACGGCCCCCGGCTGCAAGACACAGTGGCCGAGGTCGAGGGCTATGTCCTCACCGGAAACTCCGGCAGCGTCGCCTCGGGCCGTATCGCCTACACCTTCGGCCTGGAAGGCCCCGCGGTGTCGGTGGACACGGCGTGTTCGTCGTCTCTGGTGGCGTTGCATCTTGCGTGTCAGGCACTGCGGGCGGGGGAGTGCACCATGGCGCTGGCCGGCGGGGTGACGGTGATGGCGACGCCTGGTGCCTTCGTGGAGTTTGCGCGGCAGCGGGGGTTGTCGGTGGATGGGCGGTGCAAGGCGTTTGGGGTGGGTGCGGATGGTACGGGGTGGGCGGAGGGTGTGGGGATGTTGTTGGTGGAGCGGTTGTCGGATGCGCGGCGGTTGGGGCATCGGGTGTTGGCGGTGGTGCGGGGCAGTGCGGTGAATCAGGACGGGGCGTCGAATGGTTTGACGGCGCCGAATGGTCCGTCGCAGCAGCGGGTGATCCGGCAGGCGCTGGCCAGTGCGCGGGTTGGCGGGGCGGATGTGGATGTGGTGGAGGGGCACGGTACGGGGACGCGGCTGGGCGATCCGATCGAGGCGCAGGCGTTGCTGGCGACCTACGGTCAGGAGCGGGTGGGGGACCGGCCGTTGTGGTTGGGGTCGGTGAAGTCGAATATCGGGCATGCGCAGGCCGCGGCGGGTGTTGCGGGTGTCATCAAGATGGTGATGGCGATGCGGTATGGGGTGTTGCCGCGGACGTTGCATGTGCAGGAGCCGTCGCCGCATGTGGACTGGTCCTCGGGCGGGGTGCGGCTGCTGACGGAGGCGGTGCCGTGGCCGGAGTCGGGTCGTGCCCGGCGTGCGGGGGTGTCGTCGTTCGGGGTGAGTGGCACCAACGCCCACGTCATCCTCGAACAGGCACCGCCGGAGGAGAACGACGATCCGGCGGATGCCTCGTCGGGGTCGTTTCCGTGGATGGTGTCGGCCAAGTCCGAACAGGCGCTACGGGCGCGGGCAGCGCAACTGCGTGTGTATCTGGCGGGGTGTCCTGAGGTGGGGCTGGCTGATGTCGGGTATGCGCTGGCGACCGGTCGTGCGGCCTTCGACCACCGTGCCGTACTCCTGGGCCCGGACCGCGAGGGCTTCCTGGAAGCGCTGGGAGCTCTGGAGGCCGGCGAGGAACACGAGAACCTGGTACGGGGCGTAGCAACCGGGGCGGGGAAGCTGGCGTTCGTGTGTTCCGGGCAGGGCACGCAACGCCCTCGTATGGGATACGAGCTGTACCACGCGTTCCCGCTGTTCGCCGCAGCCATGGACGAGGCGTGCGCGTACCTGGACCCGCACTTGGAGCGTCCTCTTCGGGATGTCGTGTTCGCCGAGCCGGACGGCGACAGCGATACGGCGCAGTTGCTGCATCAGACGGGCTATGCCCAGCCCGCGCTGTTCGCTCTCCAGGTCGCCCTGCACCGTCTGGTCACCGAACAGTACGGGCTCACGCCCCACTACTACGCCGGTCATTCCCTGGGGGAGATCACCGCGGCCCACTTCGCCGGGATCCTCACCCTCCCCGACGCGGCCCGCCTGGTCACCACCCGCGCCCGCCTGATGCAGGCTCTCCCCGCCACCGGCGCCATGACCACCCTCCAAGCCGACCCCGAAGAACTTCACGAACATCTCGCACCACTTGAGGGGCGGGTGTCGCTCGCGGCGGTGAACGCGCCCGGGTCCGTGGTCATCAGCGGTGATCGCCACGACGTGGACGCTACGGCCGAAATCTTCCGCACCATGGGGCGCAAGGCCACTCCGCTGAAGGTCAGCGGCGCCTTCCACTCACACCACATCGACCCCCTCCTCGACGAACTCCGCGCCACCGCCGAAACCCTCACCTACCACCCACCCCACACCCCCCTGGTCACCACCAACCCCACCGACCAGGACCCCACCACACCCGACTACTGGGTCCGGCAAACACGCGAGACCGTCCACTACGCCCACACCACCCAACAACTCCACACCCACGGCGTCACCACCTACCTCGAACTCGGACCCGACACCACACTCACCACCCTCACCCACCACAACCTCCCCCACCACACCCCCAACGCCCACGCCCTCCTCCACCCCGACCAACCCGAAACCCACACCACCCACACCGCCCTCGCCCACCTCCACACCCACGGCCACCCCACCACCTGGCACCACCACACCCCCAACCCCACCCACCACCCCAACCTCCCCACCTACCCCTTCCAACACCACCACTACTGGCTCAACACCACCACCGCCACCAGTGATATGTCGGCAGCGGGCCTTGAGCCGGCGCGACATCCCCTGTTGGGCGCGGCGGTAGAACTGGCCGACGGCGAGGGGTTGCTGTTCACTGGGCGGATTTCGCTCCGTACGCATCCCTGGCTGGCCGACCACGCCGTCGGCGGCGCCGTGCTGCTCCCCGGCACCGCCTTTCTCGAACTCGCACTCCAAGCCGCCGCCCATGTCGATTGCCGTCGGATCGAGGAACTTACGCTTCACACCCCGCTCGTCGTACCGGAGAGCGCCGGCGTAGTGCTGCAGGTGACTGTGGCCGCGCCGAACGAAGCGGGAAGCCGGGCAGTGGATATCTACTCGCGAATCGATATCGGTGGCCTCACCGCGGATTCGGTCGGCGAGCCGTGGACGCGTCATGCGGCCGGGTACCTTGCCGACAAGCCTGACCCGGACTCCGGTGAGTTGGCGGATGGTGTCATGCCCGCGGGCGCATGGCCGCCGCCGGGTGCGGTCGCCGTGGATCTGGAAGGACTGTACGAGCAGTTGGCCGAGGCAGGTTTCCACTACGGTGAGGCCTTCCGCTGCCTGGACGCCGCCTGGCAGCGCGGCGACGAGGTCTTCGCGACCGCGCATATGTCAGAAGATCTGCTGGGCGATACGGCAGCGGCGCGGTTCGCGCTGCCCCCCGCGCTGCTGGATTCCGTACTGCACACCATTCCCCTCTTGCCTGCGCTTCAGGGACAACAGGACAGCGGGCTGCCCTTCGCGTGGACTGGAGTCACCCTGCGCGCATCCGGGGCGACGGCCCTGCGCGTCCGGCTGAGGCCGGACGGGCATGGCCCGGGGGCAGTGTCGGTCGACGTGTCCGACGAGGCGGGTGAGCCCGTGGCATCGGTTCGGTCGTTGGCCCTGCGGCCGGTGACCAGGGCCGAGTTGCACACGGCCGAGTCGCGCACAGCCGCCCCGGTTGCCCCCCATGGCTCGCTTTTCGAGGTGCGATGGGAACCCGTCCCTCAGCCCTCGTCGGCCGAAGAAGCCGACCCGTGGGTGATGATCGGGACCGGGCCGACGCCGTGCCCGGCCGAGGACTTCGCCACCCCGCCGGAGCGGACGTACGCCGACCTGGCCGCGCTCTGCGCGGCGATCGCCGACGACGCGCCCGTTCCCCGGACGGTCGTTGCCTGGTCCCCAGCGGGGAGTGAAGACGAGCCGAGCGAGGCGCTACGCCACGCCACGCGGCACATGCTGGGCTTAGTGCAGCGGTGGTTGGCAGACAGCCGGTGCGCCGACAGCCGCCTGGTGGTTCTCACCCGAGCCGCGGTGGCCACGGCGCCGGACGAGGAGGTGAAAGACCTGGCAGGAGCGGCGGTGCGGGGTCTGATCCGCTCCGCCCAGTCGGAGCACCCCGACCGATTCGTTCTGCTGGACCTGGATGACCGCACGGCTGGTCCGGAAGACCGGCGCCGGATGCTGTCGACGGCCCTGGCCTGCGGGGAACCGGAGCTGGCCGTACGCGATGGAGCCCTGCGCACACCCCGACTGAGCCTGCTGGCCGACACCGCCACCGAGGCCATGTATGAGCGTCCCTGGGATCCGGACGGCACCGTACTCATCACGGGCGGCACCGGCAGCCTCGGTGCCATGCTCGCCCGCCACTTGGTGGTCACCCATGGCGTACGTCACCTGCTGCTGATCAGCCGACGTGGCCTCGACGCCCCGGGGGCCAGGCAGTTGGAGGCCGAACTCGTCGAGCTCGGGGTGCAGGTGACCATTGCCGCCTGCGATGCCGCAGACCAAAGGCAACTTGCGAACGCGTTGTCGGAGATCTCCGTCGACCACCCGCTGGCCGCCGTGGTGCATGCGGCAGGAGTACTGGACGACGGGGTGATCACATCCCTCACACCGGAGGGCATGACCCATGTCCTGCGGGCCAAGGTCGATTCGGCGCTCAATCTCCACCAGCTCACGCGCGACCTGCCGCTGTCCGCGTTTGTGCTCTTCTCCTCGCTGGCCGGGGTGATGGGCTCGGCAGGGCAGGCCAACTACGCTGCCGCCAATGCCGCCCTGGACGCGCTGGCGAGTCACCGGAGGGCCGCTCGGCTGCCAGCGGTGTCCTTGGCCTGGGGGGTTTGGGAGCAGACCGAGGGCATGACCGGGCAGCTGGATGCCACGGACCACGCACGGCTCCGCCGCTCGGGCCTGAGGCCGCTGGCCATCAGTGAGGGCCTGGAGCTCTTCGACAAGGCCCTGAGCTGCGGACACGCCCTGGTGGTGCCCGCCGCACTCAGCACGAAGGAGCTTCAGACATCCGGATCCGTCCCGCCACTCCTGCGCCACCCGACGGGCGTCGCTCCGGCCCGGCCGTCCCGGACCCGCGACGCCTCGGCCGGTGAGCCGACCTCCCTGCGGCGGCGGTTGACCGGTCTCGGGCCGGAAGAACGGCTACCCGAGGTGCTGCGGCTCGTGCGCTCCCGGGCGGCTGCGGTGCTGGGGCACGGCACGGCCGAAGCGGTCCCGGTGGATTCGGCGTTCCGCGACCTGGGGTTCGACTCGCTTGCCGCAGTTGAGCTGCGGAACAGGTTGCAGCAGGCCACCGGGTTGCGTCTGCCGGCCGGCTTGATCTTCGACCGGCCGCGCCCGGACGTGCTCGCCCGTTTTCTGTGCGACGAGTTGGCCGGCGGTATCTCGGCGGCCGCGGCCGCCCCACCCGCCGCGGCTGTCCGCGGGGCAGTGGGCGAGCCGGTGGCCATCGTCGGCATGGCGTGCCGGTTTCCGGGAGGTGTGCGGTCGGCCGAGGGCCTGTGGGATCTGGTCGCCTCCGGTATGGACGCGGTGGGTGACTTCCCCGCGGACCGGGGCTGGCAGGTGGAACGGCTCTACGACCCCGATCCGGACCGAACCGGCACCTCCTACACCCGGCAGGGCGGATTCCTCTACGACGCGGGTGAGTTCGACGCGGCGTTCTTCGGGATCGGCCCGCGTGAGGCGGTGGCGATGGATCCGCAGCAGCGGATCCTGCTGGAGATCTCCTGGGAGGCGCTGGAACGGGCGGGGATCGACCCGGCGTCGCTGCGGGGGAGTTCGACAGGGGTGTTCGCGGGGGTGATGTACCACGACTACGGCACGCGCCTGCGCGAGATCCCAGAGGGCTACGAGGGCTATATCGGCAATGGAAACGCGGGCAGCGTCGCATCGGGGCGTGTCGCTTACACGTTTGGCCTGGAAGGGCCTGCGGTCACTGTGGACACGGCGTGTTCATCGTCCCTGGTCGCCCTGCATCTGGCCTGCCAGGCGCTGCGGTCAGGAGAGTGCTCGATGGCGCTGGCCGGCGGCGTCACGGTCATGTCCACCCCCACCACTTTCGTCGAGTTCTCGCGCCAGCGGGGACTGTCCCCGGACGGGCGGTGCAAATCCTTCGGGGCCCGCGCGGACGGTACGGGCTGGGCGGAGGGTGCGGGGATGCTCCTGGTGGAGCGGCTGTCGGACGCCCAGCGCAACGGCCACCGGGTCCTGGCAGTGGTACGGGGGAGTGCGGTCAACCAGGACGGGGCGAGCAATGGGCTGACGGCGCCGAGCGGCCCGTCGCAGGAGCGAGTCATCCGCCAGGCGTGGGCAAACGCGGGGGTTGCCGCGGCGGACATCGACGCGGTGGAGGGACACGGCACGGGGACGACGCTCGGTGACCCCATCGAGGCCCAGGCGCTGCTGGCGACGTACGGACAGGGGCGGTCGGCCGATCGGCCGCTCTGGTTGGGATCGATCAAGTCCAACGTCGGACACACCCAGGCCGCCGCGGGGGCAGGCGGTGTCATCAAGATGGTGATGGCCATGCGCCACGGACTGTTGCCGCAGACTCTGCATGCCGAGGAGCCCTCGCCACATGTGGACTGGTCGGGCGGGACGGTGCGGTTGCTGACCGAGTCGGTGGCCTGGCCCGAGCAGAGTCGGATGCGCCGTGCGGGCGTCTCCTCTTTCGGCGTCAGTGGCACCAACGCCCACGTCATCCTGGAACAAGCACCGCCCGCCGCGGAGGCCCGCGAACCGGCAGAGCCCAACGCCACCCCCGGCCCACTGCCCTGGGTGATCTCCGCGAAGAGCCCGCAAGCGCTTCGTGCCCAGGCCCGCCGGTTGCACACATACCTGACCAACACCCCCGAGGTGAACCCGGCCAACGTCGGTCACACCCTCGCGATGGGCCGCGCCTCCTTCGAGCACCGTGCCGTCGTGGTGGGCCAGGACCGCACCGACTTCCTGCGTGGTCTGGATGCTTTGGCGGCTGACGAAGCCCACACCGCTGTCGTCACCGGTACCGCGAGGAAGCCGGGTGACCTGGGCAAGGTGGTGTTCGTGTTCCCGGGGCAGGGTGGTCAATGGGCCGGGATGGGACTGCGGCTGCTGGAGACCTCACCCCTCTTCGCCCAATCGATCCAAGCCTGCGAACAAGCCCTCGCCCCCCACACCAACTGGATCCTCACCGACATCCTGCACCGGCCACACACCGACCCCCTGTGGCAACGCGCCGACGTCATCCAACCCGTCCTCTTCGCCCTCATGACCTCCCTCACCACCCTCTGGCAATCCCACGGCCTCAACCCCGACGCCGTCATCGGCCACTCCCAAGGCGAAATCACCGCCGCCCACATCAGCGGAGCACTGACCCTGGAAGACGCCGCGAAAATCGTCGCGCTGCGCAGCCAGGCCCTCCAGACCCTGCACGGCTCGGGCGGCATGGCCTCCGTCCCACTGCCGGCCGACCAGGTCACCGAACTGCTGCACACCACCTGGCCGGACCAACTGTGGGTGGCCGCCGTCAACGCCCCCACCGCCACAGTGATCTCCGGCGACGCGAAAGCCCTCACAC